>JAJYTP010000010.1 GCA_021792955.1 archaeon
TGATGGCGGCGCTGACGATATTCGTGCTGACCACGTTCGGGGGAGCGATAACGGGCCTGATGCCGGCGTCATTATAAATCCATAAAATACCGTAAAACTTGGTATGTCGCCTAATTATTCATTTATATTGAAGGGGGGGTAACGGGTGTAGAGGAGATAACATATTTGTTCCTTTCATCAAGAAACAAATCACGAACAATTTTTGCCAAAGTTTAGTTATTAAATCAAATTAACTGAGGCTCAGTTTTTGTCAGGTTAAACTGATCCTGTGACTTCGGTTGTAACTTTTATTGCAATGTTCATGCCATCCTGCGAATCTCCATTTTTACTGTTTTTAAAAACCGTATCACGAGTGTTTCACCAAACCGTTAAATCATGTACGACGTGATTAAAAAGGCGAGAAAAAATGGAGATTAAAAGGTATGCGGCAATCTATTGAAGCTGTAAATCTGACAAAAAGTTACGGTTCATTTATTGCCCTTTCTGACCTGAACCTGAAGCTTGAAGGGGCAAAGTGCATCGGTTTTCTTGGCCCGAATGGCGCCGGAAAAACCACAACATTGAAACTTTTCACTGACATGATAAGGCCTTCTGAGGGCCATGCGCTGGTTGGCGGTATCGACGTACATTCAAATAAAAAGGAAGCGCTATCCTCATGTGCCGCGCTTATAGAAACGCCAGAAATTTACCCTTCCCTGACTCCGGTAGAGGCGCTATCAATGATAGCCGAAATAAGGGGAGTGCCTTCTGAGGAACGCGGCAAAAGAATCGAAGACTCGCTCAGTGAGGTGAAAATGCTCGAATGGAAGGATAAAAAGGTTGGAAGGTTTTCAAAGGGGATGAAGCAGAGAGTGAACATAGCATCCGTTTTGATCAGTGATCCAAGCATAATTATGCTGGACGAGCCAACCACAGGGCTTGACCCGAGAGGCATGAGCGAAGTGAGGGAAATTGTAAAGTCCCTGAAGCGTAGGAACAGGTTAATTTTCATGAGTTCCCACCTGCTGAACGAGGTTACCGACGTTTGCGACGAAGTGGCAATGATAGACCATGGCAAGCTTTTGGCCTATGACACGATATCAAACATAATTTTGAAATTTTCAGAAAACGGGTCAAACATAATCGAAGTCGGATTCTCGAGGGCCGTCGATGACAGCATAATAGCAGAAATAGGAAAGCTGGGTAATGTCAAAGGCACATCGAAGATAGACGAAACAAACCTTCGTGTGGAAATATCCGGAGACATCAAGGCGCGAGAAGGCCTGCTTTATGAACTTGCAAGTATGAAGATAGGCGTGATAAGCTTCAAACCTTCTACATCAGCACTTGAAAGCTCCTACCTTAACATGATAAAGGAGACCCTTTAGGTGATTGAAAATGTCCAAACAGGATGTTCCTTCAAGCATAGCTCAGACCTTTACGGTAACGAAGTTCGAGCTATTAAATTACTTCAGGTCAAGAAGGTTTATTATAATGCTAGGAATAGGGGTGATAATAGGCGCACTGCTTACGTTACTGGTGGGTTATTATCGGCCATCTAGCTTCACTACATCATCGATTGATTTCTATTCTAGCTGGTGGGGCACATCTGCAGCCTACATCGTCATACTTTCCAGCATATTCTTTGGCGGCGATGCAATATCGGGGGAATTCCAGAACAAGACAGGCTATTTCACCGTTGGTAACCCAATAAGGAGGTCCAGCATTTATATGGGCAAGTGGCTTGCGGCCTTTATAGCATCGTTCATGATAATTGTTGTATTTGTAGCCATGACCGTGCTGAACAACTTTTACTATTTCGGCCCAAACATGCCGTACCAGTTTGTGGAATCATTTTTATTCACAGTGCTGTACCTGATTTCTGTACTGGGGCTCACCTTCTTTTTCAGCTCACTGTTCAAGAGCAGTTCTATAGCAATACTTACTACAGTTGTGCTCATGCTTTTTGCCTTTTCCCTGATCCAGAATTTAGTAAACGCATTTGTTCACACTGAACCATGGTTCCTGATCACTTATGGCGCAGGCATAATAGGCAACATATTGACAGTTCCGTACCCCTTACATACCGCAATAACGCGCTTTGGGCATGTAGCTATAACATCATATGCGGTTACCGTTCCTGAAGGGGTTGCAATTCTGGCAATATACTTTATAGTGACAGCCATCCTGGGGCTGGTTCTGTTTGAAAGGAAAGAATTCAATTGATTTAACCTAAAACGGCATCAATAAAAAAGTTAAAAGAGCAAACATACGAGGTACACCATTGAACAGGGTCAAGATTTTCTTTTTTATGCTGGTTACAGCTTCAGTAGGTTTAAGCCTATTGATACTTGCCCTGGGTGCAATAAGCGAAAACGGGCAGAACATGGTGGTGCTGATAGAGGAGCTGATCGAAGGACATGCGCCGTCAGGGATCCCGTTTTTTGTGCCACTCACCTTCATCCTTTTCTTCAGCACAACCCTAGCCAGCACAGTTGGCGTCATTTATTTCCTGATAATGCCTGAAATTGTAAACAGAAAGTTGCCGGAAAGTGAAAACAGCATTGAAGTGCAGGATTTAACCAGATTTTTGCTGCCTGACGAGAGAAAGGTTGTTGAAATTTTACTTGGGCATGATGGTGCATACTTGCAGAAATACATTTCGAAGGAAAGTGGCTTTACTAGGCTCAAGACACACCGCGTGATAGCAAGGCTGGCAGAAAGGGGAATAGTGATAACAGAGAAGGATGGAAACACTAACCTTGTTAAGCTCTTGGAAACAAAAAAATAAGGGCTAGAATTTCAGCTGGATTTCCAGGAAAGTGCAAGGGCACCGCCGACTATCCCGAGCACAGCTCCGACAACAAATCCCCCCAAGCCGAAGAAGCTGAATATTGAGAAGACTATTATCAGTATTCCCCAGACCGTGTAATCAACTGATTTTCTGAGCATTAATGCCGAAACGGTCACCACAATTCCGGATATCAACCCAAACAGCGCCATGAATCCAAACACGAAGAATGGACCCCCGTAGCCCCCGAACATCATTGGACCATAGTAATATCTTGCAGGCAGCGTCAGGTAAAGGGAAATTATCATCATGATTGTACTGCTGGCTATCATTAACGCGCCTGCTATCAGGGACACCGTATATGCTGTTTTCGGATATTGACTTTGAGCCATTTTTATCACCGTAATACCTAATGGATTAAATCGATTTAACGGTTTGGTGAAACACTCGTGATACGGTTTTTAAAAAGCAGAAAAAAAGGAGATTCGCGGGATGACATGAACATTGCCATAAAAGTTACAACCGGAATAACCTGTAAATGTAAACAGACAAAACCGTGCCCCGGTTAATTTGCTACGATGATAAACCTGTGCTACATTTGCCATTTGCTGAAATGGCTTTCCGGCCTGCGTTGGCTTGTGTTTTTCTGAATCATATAAATAAAGATGCGGTAGCTGTGCCTTCCGTTCTTTAAATCATGAAATTATGCTGGGCTCTGGCTCGGGCGGCGCGGCCCTGGGCGGCATAATAAGCACGTCCATACCACCTTCCCTGTTCTCAGCCGCCTACATGATGGCCATCGTCTCGGCGGTGTTCATGTCCCTTTCCGCTGGTGTGGCCTCCGACTTTACGGTGAAGAACGCGTGGCGGGTGCCCCTTGCCGTGCTACTGGCGGCGCTGACGATATTCGTGCTGACCACGTTCGGGGGAGCGATAACGGGCCTGATGCCGGCGTCATTATAAATCCATAAAATACCGTAAAACTTGGTATGTCGCCTAACAATATATATTGAAGTGGTTGTATAATTGTTTGAAGCCGAAAGCATATATGGTGTCATAAACCTGCTGGGCGTTAATAACAAGGGACGAATTAGAGAATTGAGGAATAAACCATAGATGAGCTAGGCGATATTGATTGATATTTGTTTGCCCAAGTGGCACACGTTATAGTTTTTGAGGCTTATAGAATAGGCATATACTTCAACCCCAAGCTTATTAGCCTCCTTTAATTTGTTAAAGAATAAAGGGTCTATCTGTCTATTGATCATAAGTCCAAGCGTATCAGATCTCATTGCGACGAACCAAACCCCCGTTCGGTAACCATTAAGATGAAGCTTGGTAAGGAGTTCAAGATGGCGAACACCACGTTCAGTGGGGGCGTCTGGATATAATGATAGAGAATTTCTTGCCATTGTGCAACCTTTGACTTCCAGGTAATATACATCGGTGTTTTGTAGCATGAAATCAAGACGCGAATCACAAACCTTTATCTCTGCTTTTATTTGTGTATAAAGAGAAAGCTGGGGAAGTTTCCTTTGCATTATCGCTTCCTTGATAACGGCATTAGGAATTCGCGAGTCAACTACTACCGGCACTTTGCCATCAAATGCTATAACTATATCATACGGCACTCGAACCCTATTGGGTACTTCTCTCAAAAGCAAACGGGCCCCCTTAACCAGGATTCCTTCTAGGCGACCGGTATGAGGCAAAAATGCTGTTTCTATACGCTCTCCTAATCTTACGTTAACCAAAAACCGTTTAGGGCGGCTCACGAAGATACTCGGTAAAAGCCATTTACCTAAAGACACCAATACTATCGCAGAATGAACAGTATAACAGAAGATATAAAAACTTCTATGGCAACAGATGTACGAGTTAAGGACATGAGTCAGCTTGAGGGTGGTCCTGTGGGATTTCGTAATCTGAATCTTAAACCTGCTTATGACTCGGATGACGACGATATATTGAATGATTTTTATATCCCCGTTCTTTCGGAGGCCATTCGGTACAATAGGTTAGCGGGGTTTTTTTCATCCACGGTATTGGCTGCAACAGCACGGGGAATTCAAAATTTCATTTTACATGGTGGAGAAATGGAATTGATTGTAGGTGCTAGGCTCAGCAAAGCCGATACGGATGCGATCAATGAAGGCATGACCCAACCAAATAAGGTAATCGCTGAAAAGTTCATTGATGATTTAGATAACATAGAAGAGGGATTAATCAAAGACCACGTAAGGGCTCTAGCTTGGCTGGTTGCTCAAAAGAAGCTTAGTATAAAGGTAGCTATCCCTCTTGACCAGGAGGGTAGGCCATTGGATGAGGTGACTGCACAAGAAAGGGGAATTTTTCACCAGAAAGTGGGTGTTCTTTTAGATAGTAATAACGACATGATTTCCTTTAGCGGCTCGATAAATGAAACGGCTAATGGATGGCTCCAGAACGTGGAAGAATTCAAGGTGTTTAGAAGTTGGACTAACGGAGAGGAGCTACACCTTAATAGTGATTTAATGAAGTTTAATAAATATTGGAATGGGGAAGCAAAGAATACTGCTGTTATGGATGTTCCGGTGGCTGTCAGAGATAAGTTAATTCAAATAGCCCCAAATAGTTTGCAGGAGCTTGAGCTAGAGAAGTATGACTTTGGAAGAATTGAACAATATGAACCCAAGAAAATAGAGCTTCGGCCTTATCAAAAAACGGCTGCCGATCTCTGGTTTAATGCGGGTAGAGGTTTCATAGAGATGGCTACTGGTACTGGAAAGACATTTACGGCTTTGGCTTGTTTAGATAAAATCAGGAAGACTAAGAAACAACTGGCTGTCATTATTACCGTGCCATTTATCCACCTTATTACTCAATGGAGCAAAGAATTGCATTATTGGGGGCTTCCTAAAGAAATTCAAGCAAGTGGAAACTCCAATGAATGGGCGGAAGGTTTGATGAATGAAGTTTATGATCTAAATAATGGCCATATAGATTTACTAATTGTTATTACTACAGCAGATACATTCAGTAGCCCTCGTTTTTTTAAGATAATGGAAAAGGTCAAGCCACCTATAATGCTAATAGCTGATGAAGTTCACACGCTGGGCTCGCAACAAAGAAGAAAGGGTTTGAAAGACCAATATCAGTATCGATTAGGACTATCGGCAACGCCGAGGAGGTGGCTAGATGATGAGGGCACTTTGATACTTGAAAAGTACTTTGGTGACACAGTCTTTGAGTTCTCCTTAAAGGACGCAATAAATACGGGCTTCCTAGTACCATACGAATACCATCCTCACTTTGTAGAAATGACTCCTGAAGAGCTTGCAGAGTACATAAACTACTCTAGGCGAGTTATAAAGCTTTATTACGCCGCAAAGGACGATGCCTCAGTTTTAAAGATACTTGAACTCATGGTAATAAAGCGGCAACAGATTGTGGTAAATGCTGCCAATAAGTTAAATACCTTTAGTCTAATTCTTAATAAATTGGAACACCTCAGCTACTGCCTGATATACTGTTCGCCGGGTCAGATGGAAAATGTCCAAGATATATTAAACGGTAACAGAATTTTTCAGCATAAGTTTACATTTAAAGAATCAAAGGATGAACGAGAGGAATTGTTGTCAAAGTTTTCCGATGGAACATATCAAGCGCTGGTTGCTATGAGATGTCTGGACGAAGGTGTAGATGTCCCACCGACAAAGACTGCCATCTTTTTAGCAAGCTCAGGAAATCCAAAACAATTCATTCAACGTCGAGGCCGGATTCTAAGGCCATTCCCTGGAAAGACGAGGGCCGTTATATATGATATATTAGTCGTACCAACTATCACCGGGAATATTGAGCCTGGACTTCTTGAAATGGAAAGGAAAATCTTAATACGTGAGCTAAGAAGGCTCTATGAATTTGCTAGTTCTTCGATGAACATTAGGGAGACAATTGATGTCATAAGCCCGATCATAGTAAAGTATAATATTACCTTTGACGAAATAAAGAGAAGGGAATGAATAATCAAGAAATCAATAGTAGAATTATATCTAAAATAAAAAATATGACGACAAAGCAAAATGTCAAAGACTTCTTGCTTGAGGTTCTCGAATATGAGGCGGCCACAGCAAATCTTGAACAGTCTAACGAGCGAGCCCGATATACTGACTACTATCTTGGACTAATAGAGCGTTATGCCGAACCCAAAAAGGTGTAATGATTGAAAATTCTATCAATAGAGTTGAAAAACTATCGACAATATGGCGCTAATGGTAAGCCCCAAAAGGTTGAGTTAAGCACTAGTAATAAAAACTTCACCGTCATTGAGGGACCGAATGGCTCTGGAAAGACGAATCTACTAAATGCAATAAGTTGGTGCCTTTATGGTAAGGAACCATATCTCTCTAGAATTAGTAAAGGAAAATCTATGGATAAAATAAATATCAAGGCGATTAATGAGTTGGAGAATGGCAAAACTCTTGATATGTTTGTTAGTGTAACATTGGGAGACTTGAAACCGCAATATGTTGTTACAAGGTCGCTTGTAGCATCCAAGGATACCAGCGGAGAGGTAAAATACACTGAACTACCAGAAAACCCGAAGGTGATGTACCTAGAGGGACACGACTGGAAGGACCACCCTCAACCCAATTATTTGATCAATAAATTGTTACCGGAGGAGATAAGCGGGTTCTTCCTCTTTGATGGCGAACGTCTAGACGATTTTTTTAGAGAAGAAAATGCCGAGGGTGTACGTACAGCTCTGATTAACGTATCCCAGATTAACCTAATAGATAGCGCATTAGGTCGGCTAGACAGTGTGAAGACTAAGTTACGTAACGGAATTAGGGGCCAAATCCCACAGGCAGACGTAATAAGTCAACGAATCGAATCCTATAAAATAGGTAGAGAAGCCGCAACAAAGCAATCCGAAAATTTAGAAATTAAAAAGAAAGGAATTATAAAAGATATCCAAAGCATAGATGATGAACTGAAAGGGATACCCAGGGAAGATATTCAGAAGCTTGAAAAAGAGAGGAAGGATATTGATGAAGAACTCATAAAATCTGAGAATGAAATAAATGAGAAGGAAGAAAGAATTATAGACTTGATAATAAACACTGGGCCTAAAATTTATGCACTGCCTGCGCTAACTAACACACAAAGTAAGATAAATGACATTTACAAGAGCGGTGAATTGCCCCCAAAAATTAGAGAAACTTTTATCAAGGAGTTATTGGAGAAAGGCGAGTGTATATGTGGAACTGATATATCAAAACCGGGCCCGCAAAGAACTAATGTAGAAAAACATCTGCATCCCATGAGCTTCTCATCGATCGCGGATGAGATTAATAATGGCAGATATGAATTAGGAAGCCTTATTAAAAATGCAAACTCCTTTGCCGACGATATTGATGAGCCCACCAAAGACCTTAGAAGATTGAAGGAAAATTGGACTAGCATGACGGAACGGAAAAAAGAAATTTCAACAAAACTTGAAACGGATAATGCGCCAAGAGTAAGCCAACTGGAGAGTCGAAGACGCGAGCTTGATGGCGAAAAGGGGGAGCTTGATAAGGAAATAGGCGGCCTCTTAATTCAGATTGAAGGTTATAATAGTGGGATTAGGCAATATGAAAAAGATTACAGAAAAGAAATAGATAAAGAGGAAAAATATGCGACCCTAGTAGCACAGATAGATCTTTGTGGTAATGCCATAAACATACTAGAAACAGCCAAACAGGAACTGATAGGTGAAATCCGAAAAGTCATTGAGGAGAAGACAAAAAAATATTTCTTTGAATTGATTTGGAAGAAGGATACCTATAATGACGTTAAGATAGACGAAAATTACTCCTTATCAGTTATAAATAAGGATGGATGGAATGCAGCAGGCGCTCTCTCAGCTGGTGAGCGAGAAATCCTAGCCCTATCTTTTATGGCGGCTCTAAAGGAAGTTTCTGGATTTAACGCGCCAGTGATTATTGACACACCACTAGGTAGAATATCAGGTGAGACTAAGGAAAATATAGCCGGATGTTTACCCAATTATCTACCGGGTGTCCAAGTCACCTTATTGATGACAGATCAGGAATATACCGATTCAATAAGGAAGCGGCTGAATGATCGGGTTGGGTTGGAATGGCGGCTCGAATATGATGAGAAACGCGAGGTAACAGAGGTCGTAAAATATGCCAAATGAAGATTTCCCAAGAGATTGGGATATAGAAGCAGAGAAGCATAAATGGTACGAACAACTGACAGATGGCAGTAAAAAAATATCCCCCTTTCACGGGAAGAATTTCGCTGATGTCTTTATTTATGCAATGGTAATTGGCTTCCATAAAAAGTTACGCCTACCTATAAAGAAGCGAATGAGTTCAGTGCCATTTAGTGTGCTTAAAGATATGGAATGGGTAATAAGAGCAATAGCTGTAAGTGAAACAGGCGATCTGAAAATTCTTTTTAACAAGCGTGATATAGCAAATATAGCAGAAGAATACGCAAATGGCGGCATTGAATACTTGTATAAATTGATATTTACGGAGGAGCCTGGAGAAGCGTATAAGCGAATGGAAGACGAATTAAAGACTTTATTAGCCTCCCAAAAGGACTCGGAGAGCCCAATATCTGCTACCTCTTTAGCGCCCGATACACAAGATAGAAAATAGGAGCTTGAAATATGCCTAAGATGTTTTCTGACCTGGTCGATATGATTAATCAAGCTAAAGTTCATGAGCAGAGATTTGTGCTTTGGCCGCAACAGTGGCAAACATACACGAAATCGCATCAATGGAGGATCCAAAGGCTAGAAGAATCTAAAAAAGAGCAAATCCCAGATGTTCAAGGTATTTACAGTCTTATTATTCAACCTAATATCGCTAACCATGATTTTTGCTCATATCTCATGTATATCGGGCAATCAAATTCTCTGAGGAGGAGATTTAATGAATACCTAACTAAGGAAAAAGAGGAGCTAGGGCGTCCAAAGATAATTGATTTTTTAAAGAGGTATAATCGCTATATCTGGTTTTGCTATACCACTGATATCTGCGGCACTTTGACTGATATGGAGGAAGCCTTACTTAGCGCTTTTATCCCCCCATTAAATAGCCAAATTAAGGGGATTGTTGGTAAGGTGGTAAGAGCGTTATGACAACCAAAGAAGAATCTACTAACCCGTTGATACTTGCTTCATTAAGAGCAACAATGGGCGACTGGGTTTATTATATTTCTTTTATGAAGATGAAAGACATAGCAAGTAGAGTGAGCCAAGCCCAGCTATTCTATAAAAGCAAAACGTTACAGGATTTACTTCAGCGCGCGCTCCTCCCAAATCGAGTCCAAGATATAGCAAATTATCTAAAGACAGAACAGCAGCGATTCTTCAACACACTTGTGATTGGAACATATGGAGGATATCCCAAATGGCAGGAAGTAGAGATTAAGCCGAACATTCCCCTAGGAGACTTTACCTTTCCGAGTGACTTACAAGGCGTTCTTGGATTTTTATCATTAGATGGTTCAGAAAGCCTTTTTGCTATAGACGGCCAGCATAGGGTGGAAGGTATACGGGAGGCGATTAAAACAGACCCAAATCTTGGAAATGAGGAAGTTGGAGTAATATTAGTTAAGGGAATAACAGGAGCAAGCAAGAAAGATGACCCGTCTGGGTTTGAAAGAACTCGTCGCCTATTTACGACATTGAATCGGTACGCCAAACCGGTTAATAAGAAGGATATTATCGCTTTGGATGAAGACGATAGCGTCGCAATAATTACCAGGCGACTTGTAGAAGAATATAGGCTATTCTCAGATGGGAAGGTATCACTTAGAGGAGCTGCGAGTATTCCTATAAGTGATGAACAAAGTTTTACCAGTATTAGGGCGCTCTACGATGGACTTGATATCTACCTGAAGCATGTTTATTTAAAATCCAAGCAGCCATCAAGAAAATCCAAGCAGCCATCAAGCTGGGTAAATTTTAAGAGATTTTATCCCTCAGACGGCCAAGTCAATGAACTATATGACCAGGCGGTCGTTTTATGGGACAATTACGTCAAATATTTCCAGCCAATTAGAGAAATTGCAGAAAGTGATGCAAAAAATCGTGTTGCAGGAAAATACAGAACATCTAATGGAGGACACTTTCTATTTAGGCCAATAGGCTTACTCATTTCGTTAAAGGCTATTTGCTACTTAATGGAACACCATAATCTTTCATTAGACGATGCAATGGTAAAAATGACCAAGCTACCAATGGAATTATCTGACGCTCCATGGAAAAATCTTTTATGGAATCCCGGTAGTAGAAAGATCAATGCAATGTCAATAAACCAAAAGGCTGCCTTAAAGCTAATCGTTTATGGATTAGGCGGTGATTTGCGACCACTGAATTCTAATCAAGAAGATTTACGTAAGGAATTAGCTGGGATTATGAATAAGGAGCCGGAGGATATCGTATTGTCTATATATTCGCAGTAAAGCCAATATACGGCTAAAGGTATTAGGTTACCAATCGATAAATAAATTTACGCTCAGACCCCGATCTTTCTAATATGTGATATAGCCTTATTTATGCATTCGATCACAAATTTTACTTCATCGACTGTATTAAATCGGCCGACCCCAAACCTGACTGAGGAATGAGCTCTTTCTGCTGGGTAACCAAGCGCTAATATAACATGGGAAGGCTCGACCTCTTGGCTAGTACACGCCGAACCGGCCGAGATGGCCACTTCTTTGTTTACTGCTTGGATAAGTGCTTTGCTTTCTACCTTTGGAAAATACATGTTTAAATTGTGTGGTAATTTGTTTGTAGGATGGCCATTTTGCTCGGCGCCGCTAATAGCGTTGAAGGCAGATTTCATCCTAGATGTCCAACTCATAAAAAGCGTAGCTTCCCGGTCAAGTGACTTCCTTGCCACTTCCAAAGCGCTGCCCATACCCACTATACCGGGGACATTTTGTGTTCCAGACCTAAGATTCCGTTCTTGTCCTCCGCCATGTATCAGTGATGATAACACTACTCTAGGGTCGTGCCGCCGAACATAAAGCGCGCCTATACCCTTTGGTCCATTTATTTTATGTGCAGACATTGACATGATATCTATGCGCATTTCTTCAACGTCCACAGGTATATGGCCCACAGCTTGAGCTGCATCTGTATGGAATAGGACCCCCTTCGCCTTTGCAATATTCCCAATCTCTCTTATTGGCCCAATGGTCCCAATTTCGTTATTTGCAAACATCACAGAAATCAGCACCGTCTCCGGGCAAATGGCATCGTTAAGCTTTTCCAGATCTATTTCTCCCAGTTTATTAACAGGTATATATGACACTTTCCAGCCAAATTGTTCCAGATATTTGCATGTGTCTAATATAGCTTTATGTTCAGTCGTACAAGTAATTATATGTCGCCCTTTCCCTCGATAGTTAATCGCAGCCCCTATTAATGCTAGGTTATCCGCTTCTGTAGCACCACTAGTAAAGATTACTTCTTCTGGCTTAGCGTGAATCAATCGGGCTACCCTCTCCCTAGCTCTTTCTACTGCATCATGAGCTACAGCCCCATACGGATGGTCTATACTTGATGCGTTGCCAAACTTTCCTTTTAAGAAAGGGAGCATCTCATTAAGGACTCTAGGGTCTAAAGGAGTCGTTGCGTGATAATCCATATAGATAGGTAATCTAAGCGACATCTAGATCCTCCGTATATGCTGGTGCATGGGGCCTAATTGACCGTTCATCTGGAATAAGATTATAGAGGTCAGAAAGAGAATGTACTCTTACATATAGCGATGATATGCCTCGATTTATGTGGGCTCGAAACTGTGGAAGCAACTCAACCTCGGGATTTAGCCCATCCTTTACTAACCTTTCTCTGAGCAGCGCCATAAAAAATATATCCCATTCGCCTGTCAATGTGTAACGGTTGAATTCTTGCCCACCTTCATCATAGTTTCTCGTGTCAGGTATGCCGGACTCGCCCAATGAGATACAAAATCCTATTCTGCATAAGATGTTTGGAGTCAGGCCTGTTTTGCCTTTGAGGATGCTCAATTTGGAGCTAGTTTCTTTGCATAGTCTTATCCTAGTAAAGCTCATATGTTATCCCCCCTCTCTTCCCAAAAGTAACCCGCTGTGATTTGTGTATATCCCCCAGATTCGTCATAATTAAGAATATATGATCTTGATACAAACGGACGAAGTACGTCAATATAGTGCCGATCAATCTCCGTATCAGTGGAAAATATGATAACTTGATGGCTAACATTGGGAAAAAAGGCTTGCGCTAGCTTTGCTCTATGCTCAGAATCCAATCTGCTTAATGGCGTATCAATTATGAAAGGGATTGGCCTATCTGATATCTTGGCTAGTGTGACTAGCATTGCAGTAGCATATATTTGTTTTTCTCCGGCTGAAAGTTCTTCCTTTGAGATTGTACTCCCATTCATTCTGAATAAGGTTATATTAAAATTAGTGTCATCTATATGCATGTGGTGCAATAGGTTCTTCTTTGAAGATAGCTGATTAAAGGTTATCACAAATTGATCTGAAATGGCCTTTATTTTTTCCTTTCTGAGAGTACTCGCATATTCACTAAGAGCTGCCTGGGTTTTCTTTTCCAACTCGACTCTCGCTTTCATGGCTTCTAACTGCTCTTGTTCATCGAATCTTTTTTCAAGCTGTCTTTCAACATTCTTAAGTTTATAATCAGTTTGGCTTATTTTCTCCTCCATAGCGCCCATTTGCTTGGCGTTTGCTTCTCGTTCTTTATACAAATTATTTAACTCCCTAACCAAAGGACTTATTACCTCCTCAGGAGGGACACGCGAGAGTGTTGATTCCACTTCAGCGAGATCCCTAATATTTTCCTCGAGATGTTCAGTTAAACCTTTAAGTTCTGCCGGAACCCAATTAATGGATTGATCTATCCAATTCTCTATTTTCTGACGATCTAGAGCCGATATTTGGTGGAGTATAATTCCTTTCTCTTGATCTGTATCTTGGACAAGGGTTACTTGTTTTACTGTTTCTATAGCTTTGGATGTTATCAAGGCCTTGGATACTGCATCAATTTGGAGGTCAACCCAGAAATCTGCTTTTCCTAACTTCTCCCCGAATTCGCTAATAGCTTTGTGAAGTAATTCTCTCGCTGCTGCTTTCTGTTGAAGCTCCTCCTCCACTTTTAACCTATTATTTACATCATCACATAATGAGGGAACAATAGCAAATGGTAGTAACGATGACGCTATTTCTCTAATTCGCTCTTCAAGTTGGGGTATTTGGGCTTCAAGCACCGCCCTTTTAGCCTTCAGCTCATCCCTTCTTATGGCGTATCCACCGCCTTCCATAGCAATTCGGCGTTCTGCTCTCTCTATTTCTGAATTTATACGGTCATTCTCTGTCTGTAGTTGGGCCTTGCGCTGCCAAAGTTTTTCAATTTCCATAATTAGTTCCTTCTTATCTTTGGTCAGCACGTTTAGTTCTTGCTCGATGCTATCAGATTTCACTCTGGTCTGTCGTCCCATGTGTATTTTAAGGTCTGTCTTTAGATGCTGAACTATATCTAATCCGAGTAATGAGTCAAAGGCTTCTATTAGATGCTTATTGTTCTGCTCATCATTAGCAAGCCTCTGAATTTGTTCACCATCAAAGAAAAATAGATTTGAAAGGCCAATGGGAATTAGTTCTATAAGGAAATCCTGCAATTGATTATCGCCAATCCCCTCCAATGGCTTCCCATCTTTGATGATCTCTAGCTTTTCCCTAACCGGCATAGAAGCATTCCACGAGCGCCTAATAATATATCTTGAGAGGTTACCCAGATGCGAATGCTCTATTCCAATAGAGACAGAAGACCCTTCTGATTCTGCCAGACCCCCCTGTTTATGGACCATGCTTTCTAGATAGTACTCATAACGCTGACGAGTCATCCTCATCCCTCTGAAATACGACCCATATAGACAGAGCTTGATACCCTCAAAAAGTGTAGTTTTACCCGAACCGTTTCTCCCTCCTATGATAATCAAGGGCCTATCTTTTAAATCGGTGTTGCCAGTGGAAAAGTCAAACGTGTGTTTCCCCTTAAAAATACCAAAATTTTCTACAGTAAGCGTCTTAAATAGCATTGCTTATCCCTCTTTGCCAACCATAGCATTGGCCTTTCTGAGAATTTCTTCTTCTGTTCGCCACTCTTCATGTAAGATTTGATCAATCTTTGGGTAGATCGAAGAGCGGTGGCTCATTCCCTGCGCGGCAATTTCTGCTGTCAGAAGTTTAATTAATAACATTGGAGGGATCCCTTTTTTATTACAAATCTTTTCGAGGAGCGTCGCTTCCCCCGCCCCAAAACAACCAAGGTCGTCCTTTATCCATGGCAGTGTAGTTCCAGTCACTTCTTGGTATATCTTGGGCAATGTATCCGCCCAGTCACCCCTTTCAGTTCGCCACAGTCTCCTTATTTCATATAGTTCTTCGGGATTAATAAGTGTAAGATTTGGGTCGGGCCCATTCTTCCTAACTTTCATTTGTGCAACCAACACTCTTCTTAAAACCTCTACACAAAATTCGAACTTATAAGGCCCTGGAACCAGCGTGCCATTTCCATTCCTGTTAAAACCGATATAACCATTACGTCTCTTGTATTCCCGATAAAGACGTTTAGTATTAGGATCTTGCGTGGAGGCTAGAAAATTGCGGACTTCGAGTAAGGGTTCCATCCATGTGTACCCTGAGTCAATAAGACCTTCCATCGTTTTATCCTGATTAACGACTGTGCAAACCCAACATCCGAACCTACTATTCCCGCAGGACGGCGTACTTTCATCGACTACAAGAGGACATTCCCCGGCATTGGCGCTTTGGTAAAGCGCTAAGAGGTCTCGGTTATTACTTCCCCACGGCGAAGGGGTTTGTAAGATATACGACCATACATCATCTAGGCTAAAGTCTTTAATTGGGGTGTAAACAAAAGCGCCAGAAAATTTAGAATGTCTACTTAATACGCTACCTTTTATTTCATGGAGGCTAATGACTTGAGCTCGGGTCATGCTCTCCGACTTCCTAACCCCAAGGACGATAACAACCTCACCGTGCTTGGAAACCTTTTCTAATATAAAGCGGTCAGCAGGTCTAATCTTCATACGGTCAGTGCACCAACGGAACATTCTTTGTGGGGTTGGATATCCACGTCCTATTAGGTTGACCCAGAAGGTTTCTGTTACTATTGGTTTTACTTTCTCAACGTAAAATGGCAAGCCCTTCTCCCGTGCTACAGTATTTATTTTAGTAAGGGTCTCATCGATATGATTTACGATTACTGGTGTTTCAACCAAGGTATCAGACGATATGACATATACCGGTTTGGCTTTTTCCTTTGCTGGTAGTTCAGACAAAGCGTACCAGATTAATTGTAAGGCTGTAGTTGAATCCTTTCCTCCACTGTAACCGATAATCCAAGGCCTGTCATCCTGTAGATAGACTTGTCGAATTTCATCGTAGATTTCCCTTAAACTATGTGTATCAAATATCGATTGTTCTTTCATAATGATACTGACCTCGCAGGTTGAACTTTGGCATGTTGCTCTTCTATCCTTTCTTCCTCTTTAAGCAGGGTCAATCCCAAGGTTTTTTTAATGAAATTTGAAGATAGAATTACATTAATATAGGCCTTGCTTAGCCTACCTCCAATTATTGCCCTCCCATTCCATTCGGGGTTAGATTTGGCCCAGTCTACTACTTCCAGCAGTTTAAGTCTTTCTTTCCAGTCATCCTTATGCTGAGAAAGTAGTGCATTCCCAGCCATGCCAAAAGCATGAAGTAGAACACCATGTGCATGCACATAATCTTTTCTGAGGTCAGCACAAGTTGTTTGGCCCTGAAGTAGCGTTTTCCATTCAGGGATGTGATTTGGTAGTTCTAACCAAAATTCCGTAGCATAGTAAGTATCATCAGGGGTGACAAGATCATATTTCTTCTTACCAAGAAACGCTTTAGTTGCTTGATAAATTGCGCTTAGAGTAAAAAGATTGGGCGAACGTGTAGATATAGAAGTCCTCTCCTTTTCAATCTTATCTTTGAATATGGGTATCTTCAGAATAAGACTTCTAACCAGCTCGGCTAATGGATCGCGATGGTCGTATAAAACCGAGAGAGAACGCGTGGGTTTGACGGCATACTTGTTTAAATCTGCAAACATCTGTTGGCTTCTTTTTAATCCGGCGTCTACAAATAAGACTACGGCTATTGTTTCCCTCGATAAATTTGGATTTTGTTTTATTGCAGCTTCTATTGCAGCTTTCCTATGCTGCCCATCGTTTATAAGAAATTGAGCATCAGTTGGCACAGATAGAAAGCCCATCCTACCCATTTTGTCATATTCATCAAGAGGGGCAAAAGTTATTCGTCTGTCGACAGATGCTGTAATAGCTGAAAAAATATAATCATTGGGGTTATTTAGGATGTAACGGGTAAGTTCAGGTATTCGCGCCCTATTCATCACTCTTTGAGCTCGCATTTCCGGCGGAAGCACATACTCATTAAAGACGAATTGCCGCGTAAGCATGCTCATTTGAACCATTGTAACATAGTACTCTCTACCAGATTGTATTCCGCGTATAGCTGGCAGTGTTACTGTGTATGGCTTAGGGGAAGAAGAGAACATCTCCGTTTGTTTGACCATAGCCAGATAGTTGTTGCTAATATTATATAAATTTGTATGTTTAAATTTGATATACAGCCCATAAATCTTTTAGTAAGGAAGTAGGATAACTTTAAACCAAAAAAATCAACGACTTTTTTTAAACAATGAAAGAATATAAGTATGTTAAATATCAAATTCTCTATATTGACTTTGCAACTGACCATTTTTGGTTCATGGATGCCTAGAGACTTTTATTGACTTTTAGTCAATATATGTAGGTGTATATATTTTAGGAAGCTTACAAGGAAAGCGGCTAAAAAGAAAAGCAACCCATCAGTATTTGTCGGAACACTGGTGGTGTTCTCATTATTGAAAGACATAGACATTTCATATAAACGGTGGAGAAAATATATTCAGATGAAGTAGGCCTTGCCGTGCTGCTGGCGTCGCTGACGATATTTGTGCTGACCACGTTCGGCGGAGCGATAACGGGCCTGATGCCGGCGTCGATCTAGCCCCCGGTGCCGTCGTGCCGCATCAGGATAACATCCATTTCCATGCCGGGGTGACCGTTATCGTTTCCCTCCCGACCTTCAATTGCCTTTCTTCGTTAAAGGTCAGTATAGTCAGCCTTTTGCACCCCAGAGCCCCCGAAGCAGCGACCAGCGCCCTGGTTTCCCTAGCGTAGGTCCAGGGGTCCTCTATGGAGTAGCTGACCTGGATGAGCTCCTCTATGCTCCTGCCGTTCCCGACCACAAAATCAACCTCTGAACTTCCGGCGTTGAAGTATGAGATGCGCTTGCCGCGCCTTGTCAGTTCCACAAAGACCTGATTTTCCAGCTTCTTTGACACATCGGCGTCGGTCAGGCTCAGCAGCCCGGAATCGGGCAGATAAAGCTTGGGCCTTGTATTCCTCTGCTTTGGCTTCCTTGAATAGGGGTACACAAAGAAGAACAGGAACACGCTGTGCGCGTAGTTGAGGTAGTTCAGGGCAGTCTGCGCTGACAGCTTTATACCGTGCGAACCGAACCAGCCCGACACCGTTGCCGGGGAAACCACCCTGCACGCCGAGCCCAGCAGGGAGTTGATAAAGGCCCTCAGCACCGGGCTCCTCCTTATCCTGTACTTTTCGATCAGGTCCCTCTGCAGGACCGTTTCGTACAGCTCCCTCAGTATGAGCGCCTTTAGCTCCGGGGTGCCCGCCTCCACGACCATCGGATAGCCCCCGTATTCCAGATAATCGCTGAAGGCCGATGTCAGGCGACCGGCCTCGTCGATCTTAATGTGCCCGGCATGGTCGATCCTCCTGGCGGCACAGTACTCCTTGAACGAAAATGGCAGCACCAGCGTATTTATCGCCCTGCCCCTGAGCTCGTTCGGGAGGTTGTCCGTTGACAGGTCCGAGGTGGACCCCGATATCATCATCCTGTAGCGATGCTCATCGGACAGGGTCCTCACCCACCTGCCCCAGCTGGGGAAGTTCTGGACTTCATCGATGAAGAGGTACACGTCCTTGCGCTGGTCGGGCGCATATATCTCGAATACCGCCCTTTCGATCTGGTCGAAGTCGCCCGGCCTTATGCCTTCAAAGTCTATGTCCTCGCCGTTTATGAAGACCTTGTTGCTGTCCGGCAGGTCGATCATGTCCTTGTAGAGCAGCATGAGGAAGGTCTTTCCGGCCCTCCTCGGGCCTATTATGGAATTGATGAAGTTGCCCTCCGGAAGCGGTATCTCCCTCTTCACCATGTTCAACCCGGCACCGTACCCCTTGTACCTCAACAGGGCGTTGTAGATATCCATGGACCGTTGGCGATGGATAATCTATATATAGTTATCTATTACTAATTGATTATTTTATTAGTTTAATCATTTTAGAATTGAATACTGGTCAATTGATTGCAGTCCGACCGCTGCCGAAAAGGTAGCGGAGGGTCGCCTAAGGAACTGGCGGCGCTGACTATATTCGTGCTGACCACGTTCGGGGGAGCGATAACGGGCCTGATACCGGCGTCATTGTAAACCCATAAAATATCGTAAAATTTGGTATGTCGCCTAATTATTTATTTATATTGAAAGGTGGGTAATGGGTGTAGAGGAGATAATATATTTGTTCCTTTCATCAAGAAACAAATCACGAACAATTTTTGCCAAAGTTTAGTAAATTAAAGGAAATGCCATTTCAAAGTATATTATCGGCGTGAAAATGAACTCTTCCATCTATTTGGTTCCAATTATTTTATGCCTTTTCTTGATTACCTTTATTCTAGGGTAGATTATTATACTAAAAATTTAGGTTCTTCCGGGTTTCCGGTGGGTAGTTTATTTAACAGGGTGAGGTATCCGGTACCCGGGTGGATTGGGTGCAGGATGCAGATCTCTACGGGCAGTTGTTGGGACTGGAATCTCCATGGAAGGTAGCCAGAGTGACCTTGGACATCAAGGGGCAAAGGGTGGACGTCTATCTCGAGCACGGGGAGGGTCTCCTCTGGCCCTGCCCGGTTTGCCAGAAGAAGTTCCCAGGTTATGATCACAAAGAAGAGAGGGTCTGGCGTCACCTGGACACCATGCAGTTCCAGACCTGGGTCCATGCTCGACTCCCACGGGTCGAGTGTCCTGATCACGGGGTAAAGCAGGTGGAAGTCTCCTGGGCGGAAGCGGGCAGTCGTTTCACGAAGTTCTTTGAGCGCTTTGCCATCGACGTGAGCCGGGAGACCGACACGAAGGGGGCCTCGAGGATCCTGAGGCTGAGCTGGGATGAAGCATGGGGCATCCAGGAGCGGGCGGTAGACCGCGGGATTGCTCGTAAGCCCCCGCTCGTCCTTCGATTGATGGGGGTAGACGAGAAGTCGATGGGGCATGGGCAACAGCGCTATATGACCATCGTCTACAATCTGGAGAAGTCCACCGTGGAATGGATGGGGGAGGACCGAAAGAAGGAGACGCTGGACTCCTTCTTCCAGACCCTGACCGCAGAACAACGAGCTGCCATCGAGGCGGTGAGCCTGGACATGTGGGATCCCTTCATTGCCTCCATCATGGAGCATCTCCCCGATACGGAGAAGAAGGTGGTCTTCAACCGGTTCCACATCATGAAGCATGCCGGGGAGGCTGTGGACAAAGTGAGGAAGAGCGAGAACAGCCTCCTCCTGGAAGCGGGGGACCCGACCCTGAAGGGCACCAGGTATGTGTGGCTCTACCGGGAGAAGAACCTGCCAGAGAAGTATCAGACACGCTTTGACGAGCTCCGTGAGATGCACCTGAAGACCGGGCGTGCCTATGCTTGGAAGGAAGCTCTAGGTGGTCTCTGGGAATACCAGAGCGAAGAGTGGGCAAGGAAGTACTGGCGCCGTCTCTATTGGTGGGCTACCCACTCGAGACTGAGGCCGGTGATGGAGGTGGGGAGAATGATCAAGAGCCATCTTAGCGGAGTGATGGCATATTTCGCTCACCGGATCACCAACGCGGTGGCGGAAGGGTTGAACTCGAAGATCACCACCGTCCAGAAGATGGCATATGGGTTCAGGAATCGAGAGCACTTCAAGACGGCGGTTCTATTGCGATGCGGAGGTCTGCATCTCTATCCGGCTACCCACCCAATTGTCTGATGAACCCTTCATAGTGAAGGGGTTCTCAGGTGGGTAAGAAGCGATGTTTACAATGGAGGTGATGTAAGGGCACATTCCTATCTCGCCACTTTCCCATTGGCTGTTTCATCCTTTGTTGCATAAATTCTTGACTCTACGCGTTTTATTGCATCAAAGGGGTTCCCTAATGGTCCTTAGCATCTGTGCCCTATAATCCGCAGCCATTTCTGTTAGCCTTAACCACATTGTACGTAAATACTTTGGACATGATTTCATTGTTTATTCCAATGTTTAATATAGATGTGAAGTGTTCTTCCAGCATCCTCTTTAACGAGGAAAATACGGTTTCAACCTCCCACCTCTGTCCATACCTGTGTTTCTTCTTTCACGCCTGCAGGTCTGACAGGAACTCCGTTACAGCACTGACATAGGAACAGCCTGTTTAGTTTGGCTTGATAACAGGCTCAGCACCTGCAGGATCGATCCTGAAATTCCTCATATCCAGTCTCAAGTCGTTGACACCAATCTCGATAACCTTATTGAGTTCCATTTCACCGTCCATTTTTTCCACCTCATATTGTTCCTTTCTTTCAATAGCTCTGCTATATACTTCGAATATTCAGCATTTCGAACCCGGAATATATTTCCGAACAAGTCTAACCAGTGTGTAAAATACTCCGCACGTTTCCCTATTTATACTCCCTTTTTTATAAATGGGATAAGTTTTTCAGCAACTTATCACCCACATTTACCTTTCTCCCCACGATGTTTTCCCTCAGTCACTCGTCAACTGAAAGGTTTTCTATTGTCTCTGCTTTTATGAAGTTAATTAGTGAAGAATACCTGACACCCCTTATTCCACTCCACTCTCCTTTGGATTTTTCGGATTTTTTTATGGGGTCTGTCAGTTCCCATAAAGTTTCAGGCTTGAGTATAATCAGCTTATTCCCATTAGAAGGTTTCGCCTTCAAATCCTTCATGTCGATCCCTCCTTCCTCCCCAAATTTTAACACTAATTCCTTCGTGTCGATTATCTCTCCAATCTCTCCAAAATATAACACCTTTGATTCTGGCTCATTGACATACAACGCAAAGTAGATGGGATTTCTGCTGATTTTCACATACCCCCAGGCATTATACTTTTTTAAAAAATCATCAGGCTCTGATGCATCAGATGGACATATTATAACTAAACCATCCCTTTTTGAAGCAAGTTCCTTCCTGGATATCTTTGGTACTGATGCACTGAAGCTGATCCTAATGTTGGCCTTCTCTACTGTTTCTAAAGGTATATCGAAATCAGAGGCTATCATCTTGTTAACAGAATTTTTAATTTTTTCGTAGTTCTCCCTGAGCACGACTTTCGGCTTGTTTAGTTCCTGTCTCTCACTGATGAGTTTCTCAATGTTATTTGGATATACTCCCTTTGAGAGATTAGAGAATATTGAGATATCTTCTTTGTCTTCACGGCAGGTCCACTTGAAGACAGGTTCATCTATCTCCTTCTTCATAAGCAACAACTCGTGACCGTTGTATAAGACTCCGTATGGTACGTTGTGGAGGAGCAGGTAAGCTCGCAATTGCTTTATGGCACGCTCATCCGTGAGTGGGACAGTGGGGGATTTCAGTTCAACAATAAATTTATTTTTACCATCATCGAGTAGAAAATCTGATCTTACTTTACCGTTTTCCGACTGAACTGGGGCCTGAGGCTTGATATCATTGGTTGGCCAGTTCATTGATGCAAGGAGCTCCTTCATGATCTTGGTCACTTCATCTTCCGGTTCGTCTTTCAGTTTACATCCCTTGTCTACATATTTTTTTATTTCATTTTCGTCCATTTTTTATTTAAACCCGTATATGATATATAAGCTTATTTGTTCTCTAGGGTGTGTATCTTTTCCGCGAATTATTTCCCAATCTGATCAAACATAATATCTTGGGTCAGTTCTGGAGAGGGATATATAGGAAGTATGTAGTAAAGATGACCAAGCTGGATGCTAAAAAGATGGAGTACATAGTGAGGGAGAAGGCCAACAAGGGAAGGTGCAGTGTTGTGATCTCCCAGGAGTTGGGCATATCCAAGAGGAGGGTGGACCAGGTGTACCGTTACTACGCTGACAATGGGTGTATCCCTTCTCTGGCCAGGCCAGGCAGGAAGAAGGACGATGAGCTCACTGAGGATAAGGTGAACCTGATACTGAATTCATATTCAAAGTACCTGGTGAACGCGCTGTACCTGCAGCACATGATCAGGGCTGACACCGGAATCAACATAAACCACAACAGGATACAGAGGGTCATGAACGCCAGCGGCCTATCCTCCGGTGCCGGGAGGAGGTGGAAGAGGAGGAACTGGATAAGGTACGAAAGGGAGCACTCCAACGAGCTGTGGCACACTGACTGGCACCAGATAAAGGACCCAAGGTGGAAGGGTTTGTGGCTGATCACTTACGAGGACGACTCCTCCAGGTTTGTAACCGGATACGGCGTGTTCCCCACCCTTACGTCGGAATATTCGGTAAGGGTGCTGAAGGAGGCAATAGCTAGGTACGGCAGGCCGGACGCGATGCTGTCGGACCACGGCTCCACCTTCTACGCCATAGAATCCGTTGCCAGAGAGAAAGGGCTTACTGAGTTCGAGAAGTACCTGCTCAAGATGAAGATACGCTTCATACTTGGCAGGGTTGATCATCCCCAAACCAATGGTAAGCTGGAGAAGTTCCATGACATATTCGAGAAGAAGGTCAAATACTTCGGGTCCATCGATGAATTCTTCACATGGTATAACTGTACGAGGCCACACGGTGCACTGGACCTGGACACGCCACTGCACGCTTATATATCAAGGAAGAAGAAGAGTGAGTCGCTTATGGACCTGTCAATAATGGAGAACTGGGTGATATCCTAAATGGGAAATGATTTCTGGAAAAAACAGTATCTAGGGTGTGGGACGCTATTCCGCGGATAGGATACACATGCCGCCGTACATGGGTGCGGCGTTTGGCCGTCGCTACATGTATAGACGGACGAATTTTTTAACTTCGCTTTTTATAGTAAGGCATGGTTGAGCTGCGCAGCGCCGACATCCAGGCCAGGCTGAAGGACATAGACGATTACATAAGGGGGGAGTACCTCAAGGAGCACCCGAAGAAGGAGAGGGACTGGAGGACGTATGAACAACGG
>JAJYTP010000054.1 GCA_021792955.1 archaeon
TGGTGGTATCGTCGGATGCGGCGACGGCGATGGGAACGAATAATACCCTCACGATTGAGACGCCGGCGATTAAGTACACGCAGCCGATTTATGAGGGGATTAACCCGCTTAACATTAAGGGAAGTTCGGCTAAGCTCTCGGTGAGTGGATTGTCGGGGCAGTATGTGGCTCAGTTTGTTGAGACGAATGAGAGTCCTCTAGTGAAGTCGGCTGGGGTTGTGAAGCTGGCGGGCAGTAATGTTCCCTTAACCGCGTCGGCTCCAAAATTAATTGCCACTATTACAGCGGCAGACATTACTACCGCATCCGGTATCACGAGGATTGATTTTCAGGACATCCTGAATCGTAATGCACGACAACGGACGTTTACCATTATTCAGGGCTTGAATGAGGCGTTGACATCCTTTCAGATGCTACTTTTTGACAGTTCGATTCAAGGTGATAGTGGTGTTGGTAAGTGGTGGGGAGACAGTGGAAACGAACAGACCAGCGGCATGTCATCGGGAAGTATGGGAATGCAATCATCTATGGCGCAGGGCGATGGTGTGCTTGCGGCCAATGTGGATTCCATTAGCTTTCTCATTGGCATGGGCGCTACGTTGCCAACAACCGGAACCTTGGATATATACGTCACGGAACTTATTTAACTAACCCCTCCTGCGGAGGGGTAACGTGGCAGTATGGCTCAGCACCGTTCGGTTATTGGTTCAGTCGTAGAGGAGGGTTAGCGTGGTTACTGATTTAACTTCTAAGGAGGTCGAGGAGATTGCCGGAGCCGGAGGAAATAACCCTTCAGGATTGGGAGAAGAGGCAGAACGAACTGGATCAGGCAGAGATTCAAAAGAGACTAGCGGAGGCGGAAGCGGCGGAAGCCGAGGCGGAGAAGAACCGGGCCGAGGAGGAGAAGGCGAAAGCGGAGGCGGAAGCGGCGAAACAAAGCCCACCCTCCTCGAACGAATCCGCTTACAAAGAGGCGCTGGAAATTCAGGGCAAGCGGCTGGAGGAACTGGCGAAGCTCCTAAAAGCGGAGTCGGAAACCAGGGCGAAGGAGTGGGAGACGGCTCAGGCAACGCTCTCGGACATGTCGGAGGCGCTGGCAACGCAGTCGAAGTTGATCGACGATCTGGATCAGGCGGTGGAGAAGCTCCAAGTAGCAGAAGCGGCTCTCTTGAGGGCGCTGGAGAATCTGAAGAGGTAACGCCGGCTACGACGACGGTAGGAGGAGTACCCGACCAATCCCAACAGCAGGGTAAAAGGGGGAGGGGGAGGCCAAGGAAAGACGGTCTTCCTCCTGGTAGTGAGAAGGCTCAAGAAGAGGAAAAGCCTAAGACAAAGCCTAAACTTGAATTGGTGCCGGCTCCTCCTGAGAAGGATAAGAAGGAGTCCTGGGCATCCAACCTTAAGAAGCTTACCGATAAGGAAGCTAAGGATCTGGCGGTCCCGCTGGCAAAGACGCTTCAGACGCTAGGCGGCTATGTGGATGAAGTGATTACGTTCACCAATGCCGAGCAGGCCAAAGCCAAGATTTGGAGCACCATCACCTTCGATGAGTGGAAGATTATCGCGGATATGCTGATTGAAGATGGGAAGAAGTCGGGCATTATTGCGACCGCGATTCGCGGGACGGTTTCTGCTTATCAGAGACTGCAAGCAGGGCTAATCATAGGGCCGAGGCTATGGGAGACGTATCAATTCTACGCCGATCATGGAGGGTTTAAGTTGTTTCCCGCTATGAAATCTCAGAAGGAATAGGGGGTAGCAAACTTGATAAGCCTTAAAGTTGAGGGTACGGAAATCGCTATCGAAGAGAAGGTTTTGAAGGATGTCGTCATGTCAGGCTTGCCCGGTTGGTTGGTCAGCATGGCGAACAAAGATATGAAATCGAAGACGGTATACCTGGGTGTTAAAGGTGTGGCTATCATGATGCTAGGCGACATTCGCCGGAAGGCTGCTAAGCAAGGGCTGATATTGCCTGAGCCTGCCGATGATGAAGATCCGGTTGTCACCCTGGCGAATATGCTGCTGAATTACTCGGTGGAGTTTATCGAGGGTCAAAGTGCTAAGGCTATCTATCATGTTGATGGGGATAGGATTATCGTGACAGGGGTTGAGGTGGGGGGGCAGGTTTATGATGTGAATCAGATTGAGGCTCCAAAAGAATTGGAAGGAACGCCGCTAGCAGAGGCAACAAAATGAAGATCATAAACGACATTCTTGTATCGGTCTTAGCCGTCTGGTGCTTGGTGCTTCTCCTGCAAGCATGGATTGTCGTATGGGCCTTTCATGTCATGTTTTTCGATATCAATCCCTACAAAACTAAATTTGGCCGGATGATGGTGAAGTTGGTAGAGTTTCATATTAAATCAACGTTTGGAGGTATGTAGAATGAAAGCCTCTCATGGGGACCGTTGGGCCGTTATCGCCGCCAGTGGCGGCGGAAAGACCACGGCTGTTCAGGCTGTTCTGGTAAAGATGCAGATGGCTTGGCCTGATGTCCCCATTGAGGTGTTGGACCCGAAGCATGAGAAGGCGTTTAATCCATGGTGGAATCTGAAGGGTGTCGTCAAGCATAAGGGGATTGAGGCTCCTGAGCCATTAAAGAAAGGGATCATGATATGGCGGCCGCCGGATGATTCGCCGGAGCAGTACAACCTCTATCTGAAGCGGGTCTATCTGAAGCGGAAGCGGCGGATTGTCTACATTGATGAGTTATCCTCATTAGGCGGTCCTAGTGAGAGTGCTCAGGGGTATCCACGGTATCTGAGGATTCTTCTCAAGCAGGCCAGAAGTTTAGGCATCACATTCATTATTGGGAGTCAGGAAGTCGGATACATTCCCCGGCAGATTCTAGGGCAGAGCAATAAGGTTCTCACCGGGCATCTGAATCTGGAGTCGGATAAGGAGCGCATGGCCCGGTTCTATGGGTTCGGAAATTCGGCTAGGGATTGGCAGGTAAAGGATCAGCACGGGTTTTGGTTTATTGACCCGACGAAGGTACTGGAGTTGAATCCGCCGATTTACTATAGGAATATACAGGAATTTCTTAGCTGATGGAAAAAGGAAAAGCAATCTATATTGATAGGGATCTAACTGAAGTGATCGATTCTTTGCGTTTAGGTCGTTCAGGAATTGTGATCATAGAAACGGATGAAGGATTGCAATGGGTAGTGTCAGGACGTATTAACCAATATGAAATGATTGGGATGCTTCATGCTGTGATTCAAACTATGCTGAATATGGATACTTCAGATGATTAGAGGAGGGTCGAAGATTAATGAAAGAACTATCAGCAATCCAAAAAGCTATGAATGCTATTGAGGGTAAAGACGGTCGAAAGTTCATCGGCTATATGGCTAAGGAGATGCTTCGAGCCAGAGGGAAGCTGAAGCGCATGGCTAGACCCGAAATCGCCTTTTGGCTCAGGAAGAAGGCGTGGGGTTACATGGTTGAACACGGGATTGAGATTACTGAGGAGGAGTTCAAAGAGATATGGGATAAAGAGGAAAAGAAGTTCCTCCAAGCATAGGGTATAATGTAAGCGTGCGCGATGCATATCCCTCCCGTTCGACTGCGGGAGGGATTTTTTATGGATAGTATTGACTCTATGTACAGTATGGATTATAGTGTACATATAGATTAAGTGAGGAGTGGTGATGATGATTTTCAGATGCGCTATGTATTACGAGTATGCTGGCGAGGAACCTGTTCTTTGTACCGGGCCTGAATCCTCTTTGTTGGATGAGGAAGAACTTAAAGTTCTTGGCGCTAAGGCTCTTATTGATAGCGGTTCGGCTCCAATGGGTTCAACCGTTGAGGATCTTCTTCCTCAGATTGAAATCGGACATTGGGATACCCGTGCCTAGTCAGACTGTCGGGCCGGACTCGTACCGGCCTTTCAGCCTCGCTAGTCGAGGAAACTAACTGAACGGAGGTTATAAAATGGATTGGCACAACATTGAAATGGTGGTGATTGTTAGTGAT
>JAJYTP010000055.1 GCA_021792955.1 archaeon
CGGTTATGCAAGGATATACGGCTTTACAACGACCGCCTTTTCGAGCACGGGGGATGGAATAGCAATGGCCTATAGGGCTGGTGTATCCTTAAAGGATATGGAATTCGTGCAGTTCCATCCAACGGCGCTGGTCCCTAGCGGGATCCTGATAACGGAGGCGGCAAGAGGGGAGGGCGGATACCTTCTAAATTCCGAGGGAAAGAGGTTCATGGAGAACTATGCCAAGAGCAAGATGGAGTTGGCACCAAGGGATATAGTTTCTAGGGCTATAGTAACGGAGCTTGATCAAGGGCGTGGAGTTGTACAAGAAACTACTGGTATTGAACATGTGTTTCTTGATCTTCGTCATCTAGGTGAATCAGTAATAGACGAAAGGTTGCCCATGATCAAGGAAATAACCATAAAGATGAACGGCATAGATCCTTCAAAGGAAATGATACCGGTTAGGCCAGCAGCTCACTTTACGATGGGAGGAATTCACGTGGATATACATGGAAGGGCTCTTATAAATGATTACGATCCAGTAACGGGCCTATGGGTAGCTGGTGAAGCTGGATGCGTCAGCGTACACGGTGCCAACAGATTGGGAAGCAACTCACTGAGCCAGTGTGTAATATGGGGCAGGGTTGTTGGTGAAGCCGCGGCAGAGCATGCGCTTGGAAACGGTTATGGTGTTACAAACGAAGAAATGGAGAAATGGGGGGCTTTAGAAGCCTCCAGGGTAAATAATTTAATGGATCGGATCGGCACAGAAAACCCTTATTTGATTAGAAAAGAGATGCAACAGACCCTCGATAAATACGTCTACGTTTATAGGGAAACCGACGGGTTCAAAAACGCTAAGAAGGTAATCAATGACCTCAAAAGGAGATACGCTAACGTTTATGTTCAGGATAAATCAAAGGAATACAATACAAATCTTAGGGATACGCTAGAGTTAGGGAATATGCTGGAATTAGCCGATGTCGTTATCCAATGCGCTCTTGCTAGAAAGGAAAGCCGCGGAGCACATGCTATGAAGGAATACCCTAAGAGGGACGACGTTAACTGGCTTAAGCATACTATTGTACGAATGGGGAGTGATGGGCCTGTATTATCATATATTCCTGTCACTATAACTAAATGGCAACCTATGGAGAGGAAGTATTAGAATGAGCAGGAAGAGTCGTGATTACAGAGGGAAACAATCCAACATATTCAGGCTAAAGTCCTACTTACCATGGGCAATAGTGCATTTGATATCCTATAGGATATTGATGCCGGTTTCTATAGCCTATGGCTTACTTACAATTTTTTCACTGCTCTTCTCTTCGCTTGGTATATACGTCAAGGGGGCAACAATTATGATATGGATTCTATTCACCCCTCAGATCTTCGCTGTAGCCAAGGGGGTGGCGCTTGCCATGTCCGATGGATTGGCCTTCGGGCATCTTAATGATTCATATAAATATCTGATGAAAATCAGGTACCATCGAAACGTGCTAATATATATGGCCCTGCCGTATGTTGTATTGGCGCTCTGGTTAGCCGGATTTATAGCTATGCTTGTGTGGT
Organism: archaeon; assembly: GCA_021792955.1. Taxonomy (GTDB): domain Archaea; phylum Thermoproteota; class Nitrososphaeria; order Conexivisphaerales; family UBA164; genus JAJZYL01. Next base: position 1,555 of record JAJYTP010000055.1, read on the forward strand.
GGCCGGTATGAGGGAGTCCAGCATAGCCATCCTAACTTACGTGACGATGATAGGGGTACCCGTGTTGCTCTTTGTATTGGCAGTCACTGGACCATTTATGGCCCTTCACTTCATAAGGACCGCCCTTTTGGGGTTGACAGGCATTGGCGCTATCGTATTCGGGGCAGTCGGAATAAATGAGGTGTTCATACATGGAAAAAAAGAACCAAGAAAATAGGAACGTAACCATAAGGGTAAAGCGGTTTGACGCCAAGGAGCGGCTGTTAAAAAGCAGCTCATTTAAGGTCAGCGCTAATAGATTTTCTACAGTATTGGGAGAACTCATAGGCATAAAGGAGGCCCAGGACCCATCCTTGTCGATTCGGTATAGCTGTAGAATGGGGATATGTGGCTCCTGCGGAATGGTCATAAATGGGAAGCCAAGGCTCGCGTGCGAAACTAACGTGTTCTCCCTGGATACTGATGAGGTGATAGTGGAGCCCATGCGTGGCCACCCAGTCCTCAAGGACCTGGTTTGCGACTTTGGTGAATTCTTCGATAACCATAGAAAGGTGATGCCCTGGCTTATAAGAAACAACATGAAGGAGAAGTTCAGGAACGATGTGGAGCACACTCAAACTAGAAGACAGCTCGACAGGTTCCTTCCATTTTCATATTGTATCAAGTGCGGCCTGTGCGTGGATGCCTGCCCCGTTGTTAACACAAACAGCGCGTTCGTCGGCCCTCAGGCCTTGGCGGCTGTCCGGCGTTATAACGAAGATTCTAGGGATCAGGGTATCAAACAGAGGTTGGCCGCAATAGATGTAAAGGATGGCGTATGGGGATGCGAGTACGCAGGCGCATGCTCGGCGGTTTGTCCCAAGGGGGTCGATCCCGCGCTTGCGATTCAGTTACTCAAGATGGATATTATGAAAAGGAAGTTCATAGGTTCGAATAAATCTAAGGAATAGGAGGAACAATACCCGATTTTTTACCACGGCATCCACCTAATTATTCCCCTTTGGCCTTTTATTACAATAGAAAATATTTATAGCTAAAGGCTCGAGTGGGAGCGCATGGAATCTAGCAAGAAGTATAGAGAGTCAATTAACGACAGGTTTCTTAACTTTCTAGGAGATGTTATACTGCAACCATATTCAATTTTCAGACATGTCTGGAAACAGGTAATTTTGCTAGTGTCCATGATCACCTTTGGCGCATCCATTTTTATATACTATCAGTCGCTAGGTCCCCTATCAGCCATCGTAGCCTCAGTTTCAACCATTTCGACCATAGGGTTCTATGCTCCTCCGCTAGGTTCTATGCCTTCGTTAGAAAAGGTACTTCTCATATTGATCATGATAGTCAGTGTTGGGTCAGCTGCATCTATGGTACAGGGGGTGGTGACCAGCGTTGTAAAAAAGGAGCTATGGACTGAGGACTTGGACGAAATGAGGATTAAGAGGATGGATAAGCACATAATTGTGCTCGGTTATTCCCAGATAGGCAGGTATATAGCCCAAAGGCTCATCGAAATGGGTTACAAATTTTGCGTGATAACAAGGGTCAAAGAAAACATAAAGGAACTGCAGGAACTGCGCATCCCATTTATACTTTCTGATCTAAAATCACCTGTGGACGCGCTTAACAATGCAAAAATCAACACCGCTTCTGCAATTATTATGGCCCTAGAAAACGATGACACCAATATGCTCTTTGCGCTTACAGCAAAATTTATGAACGAAAGCATTAGGACCATAGCCATCAATAATGACCGCCTTCTTATAGAAGGTATGAAGAGGGCTGGGATAGATGTGGTTCTGCCAATTTATTCTATGGTGGGCAGCGTTGCAGCATATTCGGTGGTCTCGGATAACATACTGGGGGTTATCCATGGAGGAGATAACGCTCTGGCAGGTAGGCATATAGTACAGGTGGAAGTAAGGGACAATTCCAAGCTCGATGGTGCGTCTCTCAAGGAGGTTCAGGTTGACGTCCTGTTAATAATTCGTGATAATAAAATGATAAGGTTCCTTACACCTGATTTTAAGGTTATTCGTGGTGATAAAATGATGTGCTTGACAGATCATGAAAGTCTAAAATACTTGAACCAAATGAATAATACAGATAATGGTCAATAAGACGCAGCGACAATACCCACGGCCTGTATTCTATACGATTCAAAATCCTTTAGGGGTTTGTTACATCATATTTTTTCCTAGCAAAAAAAGCTAGCGGCTGATCTCTACAATCATTTCTTGGAATATGCCGCCCTTCTTGAATGTCAGGAGTTCAGTTTCAGAATCTATCCTCGCCTTTACCTT
>JAJYTP010000011.1 GCA_021792955.1 archaeon
AGAAGAGGTCCTACCATATTGTAAGCGTAATTCTATTACAGTTATGGCCTGGAGCCCCTTGGCGCAGGGGGCGCTGACCGGAAAGTATTCTCAAACAAACGTCCCAAAGGACAGGATCCGTAGTGACAATAAATTATTTAAAAAGGAAAATCTAGAAAGTATTCAGAAACTACTAAATGTAATGTCCAGTCTGGCAAAGGCTTACAAGAAAAATATAGCCCAAGTTGCTCTAAATTGGCTTCTTAAGGATAGGATAGTCGTACCAATACCAGGGGCTAAGACGCCCGAACAGGCAGAATCCAATGCGATGAGCTGTGATTGGAGCCTTAACGCTGGCGACTTGAAGCTGATAGCTGAAGTACTGGCAGGCATAGATCTGGATTATATGTAATTAACGGAGTTACAGTTAATAATATATATAAACGAACATTTGATATAGCCGTTGCATGAAGAAAGGAATTCCACAGAAATCGAGCTTTAGCGCATGGTTTGACGCGGTACTCAAGGAGGGGGAATTTATTGATATCCGTTATGGCGTTAAAGGATTTATCGTTTATAGGCCTAACTCAATGTCGATTGTTAAAGGCCTTTATCATATGTTTGAATCAGAGCTTAAGAAAAACAATCATGCTGAAGCCTTATTTCCGTTATTCATACCGTATTCCAGTTTTAAGAAGGAATCTGAGCACATCAAGGGGTTTGAAGATGAAACTTTTATGGTCGAAAGAGCTGGTGGGGAGGAGCTTGATGAGAAGCTCATCATAAGGCCGACTTCTGAAACCGCCATATACCCAATGTATTCGCTCTGGGTTAGGAGTTATAACGACCTTCCGCTAAAGCTTTTTCAGTCCGTAGCAGTATACAGGTATGAGACAAAATCTACACGGCCCCTTCTTAGAGGTAGGGAATTTCTATGGATAGAAACACACGATCTATTTTTGAATGAAGAGGAGGCTAAAGCTCAGATAATGGAGGATTTGCGGGTTGCAAGTAAGATTTACGATTCAATAGGGCTTTCTTTTATAATAACAGAGAGGGAACCATTTGATAGATTTCCAGGAGCCGTGGAAAGCTATGCTTATGATGCAGTGCTGCCGACGGGAGAGGTGTTACAGATAGCTACAACACATTATCTAGGTCAGAATTTCACCAGACCCTTTGACGTTGGCGTCCTAAATAAGGAAGGGAAAAGAGTGTTGCCCTTCAGCACCTGCTGCGGAATAGGCATATCTAGGTCGTTAGGTGCTTTGATAGCAACTCATGGTGATGATCATGGAGCCATAGTTCCCGTGGGACTAGGAATGCTAGATGTCATAATTATCCCCATATACCATGGAGGCATAAATAATGATGTCCTTAACTATGCCATCAAGGTTCGTGATGAGGTAAGCTTGAGCGGCCTTAATGTTACATTGGATACCTCTGAACTGACGCCAGGTGAAAAGTTCTACCACTGGGAATTAAGAGGCATCCCTATCAGAGTAGAAATTGGAGAAAAAGAAGTCAATCAAAATGTGGTCACCATATTTAGACGTGACAATGGAGTTCGGAAAGTTGTTGAATTAACCAAGTTGGGATCTGAACTTAACGTATTAAAGGAGGAAATAAATCGTGAATTGAGCAATAGAGGGCGGGATGTGCTGAGCAAAGCGCTTAAAGAAGTTAGAACTAAAGAAGAATTATTGAAGGCATCAAAGGAAAAAAGTATTATGCTAGCAGACTTCTGTGGTCGAAAGGAGTGTGCGGATGAGATACGTAATGCTTCAGGTGGGTTCGAAATAAGGGGTAGGCCATTAAATCTAGATTATAAATTGATGGATAAATGCGTATGGTGTGGCAATAAGTCATTACGTAAGGTGATAATAGCTAAGGCTTACTGATAGTTGTAGTATCATCTAACTAGATTCATGCTTATTGCTGTTGATTATTATCTTATTGACATCCGCTGAACTAGCATGCTATACATAGTTAAATGCGGAAGCATAATTGCCCAAGTCCAGAAGCCCATGACCGGAGAAGCTAACCAATACTGTTGTTTTTTTACCGCCTTTTTTAGCATCTTCCTCCAGTTCCTTCAACAATGGTAATGCATGCGCCGTTTCTGGTGCTGGGATATACCCTTCCTTTTGCGAGTAGAGCCTTGCCCAATTGAAAGCCTCTTCTTGATTATAATCCCTAGACTCTACCATCCCCTTTGCCATTAGCAGGCTGAGCGTCGGTGCAACCGCGTGATAGCGCAAGCCTCCTGCGTATACAGCGGGTATTTTAAGCTGATAACCCAGGGTGTACATCTTTAATTGTGGTAGAATGCCGCCTGTATCAGGGTAATCGTATCTGTACTTACCTTCAGTCATCTTTGGCACTTCTAAGGAACCGCAGGCTATGTACCTACGTTTTTTGGTTCCAGATTTAAGTTCTTCACCTATAAATGGAAAAGCAAGACCGCTATAATTGGATCCGCCTCCTACGACTCCTATCACGGCATCGGGGTCTTCGCCTATAAATTTCATCTGAGCTTGGGCTTCCAGCCCGGCTATCGTTTTAAACATTATATCAGAATTCACTACGCTACCAACCACATATTTTCCGCCATTTTCTTGCGCATATTGGACAGCATCGGTTATTGCCATGCCAAGGCTGCCAGGGGTTTCAGGATCCGATTCTAAAGCCTTTTTCCCAAAAGCGGTTAATTCTGATGGGCTCGGGTGTACATCTGCTCCGTACATCTGCATCTGATACCTCCTATACGGCTTACCTTCATAACTTGTCTTTACCATAAATACATGGGCCTTGATGCCCTGGATAGCAGAGCCTAGAGCTACGGCAGCCCCCCATTGGCCAGCACCGGTCTCCGTTGATACAAACTTTGCATTATCCATTCTAGCAAAATATGTATGAGCTACTGCACTGTTTATCTTGTGGGATCCGACGTAAGTTTGGCCTTCCATTTTCATATATATTTTTAGATGGCCACCAAGATATTCTTCTAGCCTGTTTGCCCTTACTAGCGGCGTTGGCCTTCCTACCTTTAGATAGATTTCCCTGAGTTCATCCGGAATTGGGATGCGCTCGTCCCTGGAGAATTCATATTCGAGCACCTTCGAAGGGAGGACTTGGCCAAGGAGAGCCATTGAATTTTTATCTCCCTGCGGCATTGGAAAATCGGGCATCTGTGAAAGGATATTATACCAATAACTTGGTTCGTCGTCTTCATTAAGTTGTACAACGAGATTTTTCATGATCTCAGGTCAGATATGTATATATATAAACCTATTTGTCTATATATCTACAATAATGTGTAATCATACTATTAAATTTAATGAGCTAAGCGATCATATTAATTTACTTAAATTTTCAGCTTGGCTCATTTATAAGGTCATTTATCGCCCATACTTTGACCCTTTAAAACGGTGATAGATATATAGCATTCTTCAACGTCTTCCATTATTCTGACAAGATTTGAATAAATAGTTTCATCTTCCACTTTTTCAGCGTTCTGCATTATTGGTAACAGATCTACAAGTTCTTGTACTAATTCGGCCTTAATATATCCCATTTGGCCTAGCTGCCAGATCAACTGCGAATCTGAAGCAGTAACAATATCTGAATCTTTAAACAACCCTTTTATCACAGTGATAAGTTCCTCATAAAGCCCCCTTACTCCTGCTCTTACCTTAGCATTCAATATTAAATCATTAATAAATTCATCGAGGGTTACCTCTGTCCCAGCTTCTATAGCCCTATAATTCACCCAGAACACATATATTTCTAGTCCATGGATATTAATAGATATTTCGTATGTAGCCAAAAGAGAGGTTAAATGATGGCAGCACACTAAACGAGTCATTTACCAGTAAAGGTTAATAGTTTAGCGTTATTTGGTTTAAATATGGTAATAATGGAAGTAAACGGAAAAAGGCCATCCGTTCATCCAAGCTGCTTCATTGCAGATAATGCCTACATAGTTGGCGATGTTAGAATAAAGGCAAACTCTAGCGTATGGTTCAATACGGTTCTAAGGGGTGACACCTCTTCAATCGAAATTGGTGAAAACTCCAATATTCAGGATGGAACTATAATAAAGCCTGATCGCGTATCGGCAGTAATAGGTGACCAGGTGAGCATAGGAAAGCGGGTAGTAATGGAAGGCGTTTATATTGAGAACGAAGTAGTAGTCGGAATGGGCGCAATACTCCTTGAAAATAGCCGCGTTGGAACTAGGAGCGTAATCGGTGCTGGGTCCCTTGTTTCCTCAAACACCAACGTCCAGCCAAGCAGTCTTATAATGGGGGTGCCCGGTAGATTGGTTGGTACGGTGGACCCTAAGCACATAAAGGTCATAGAGCAGTCATGGCGAACCTGTAATACAAATAAGGATTTATACAAGCGTGCCTTAGTGTTATAAACGGTAATGGACGAAGAAAACGATGAGGGGAACATAGAATATAAGTACCTCCTTGAACCGGTTTCCCCTGAAAAGGCTCAAAAATTGGTGACACAACTGCGTTATAGGCTTGACGAAGGTCACGGTGAGGCGTTTTATGTTCTCGGCCTTATGGATGATGGCAGACCAATCGGATTAAGCCATGAAAAAATGGAGAAATCGATATCCAACCTGCGAATGTTGGCACAGGAGGCTGGAGCCTCATGCAGAATTATAAAGATGGCTAAGGGCCAACACGGAGAGATAGCCGAAATATATCTGCGATATATAAAGGGCTTCCTTCCTATTGAGTTGACAATAGCTCTATTGGGAAATGTTGATGCTGGGAAAAGCACGCTAAAGGGTGTCCTCGTAACAGGCAGGCTTGACGATGGGAATGGAGGGGCTATGGCATCAGTGGCTAGATACATCCATGAGATTAAGATGAGGAGGACGTCAGCTATTTCAACCCATATTTTGGGTTTTGATGAAGAAGGGGATTGCATAAATGAGTACATACAGCCATATAATGAGGCTGAGATCTACCTGAAGAGCTCAAAGATCATAAGCCTTGTTGACCTAGCCGGCCACGATAAATATTTGAAAACAACGTTAAGAGGAATAATGGGTAGCGTGCCGGACTATGTCATCCTCGTAGCTTCACTAAACGGGGGGCCGGTTGGAAGCTTCCGTGAGCATCTCGGGCTGGCAATAGCCCTTAAGGTGCCAGTGATCTTGGTTTTAACTAAGGTCGACACAGCTCCGCGAGAGGTTGCTGACAGAAACTATAGGGAAATAATGAGGCTATTAAAGATGCCTGGAATAGACAAAATACCATTTCAGATAAACGATGACATCGACGCTTCCCTTGCCGCAAAAAACATGTCCAGCGGTAGGGTTACTCCTGTGTTCTTTGTTTCCAACAAAAATGGGTACGGGTTGCAGGACCTCAAGTTCTTTCTGAACCTCCTGCCAAAGAGACGAGATTGGGCTTCATTGGCTCAGCTTCCATTTATGATGTATGTTGACGAAGTTTTCGATGTCACCGGCGTTGGAACCGTTGTGAGTGGCCTTGTTGAAGCTGGGGCTATGCTTGTAGGTGAGGAAATGATGGTGGGGCCGGACACGACGGGGAACTTTGTTACATTCAGGGTTATATCTGTTCATAAGAATAGGATGCCAATAGATCGGGCGGTAGCAGGCCAGTATATAACCCTAGGGATGGGGAGAATAAAAAGGGACGTTATAAGAAGAGGCATGGTGATAGTCAGGAGCACTACTGTTGTTAAACCAGTTTACCTCTTTAAATCCGAAGTGAAGATACTTCATCATCCAACCATGATATCGGTTGGGTATGAACCTGTGATCCAGTTCAGAACCGTAAAGGAGGTCGTCAAAGTAGTGGATGCTGCTCCACCCATATTGAGGAGCGGCGACACAGGATATATTACGTTTAAGCTTAAGTATGCCCCAGCCGTGATAAACGTTGGCGACACTTTCGTATTTAGAGAAGGGAGCGCTAGGGGGCTGGGCCTAGTAAGTCAAATTATTAATTAAAAAAGGCACCAACTCAAGGATTAAACTCATCTTATATCTGGCTTGATTAAGCTAAAAACGGTCACGATAGATGTTGAGCTAGCAAAATTTAGAACCTCAGAACAATTTTTCCCAAATGTTTTCTTTCCTCCATCTTACTTTGAGCTTCAGCAACCCTCTCTAATGGGAACACGCTATCTATAAGAGGCTTGAAGGCTTTACGCGCAACTACCAGCGTTAATTCAGTTATATCTGCCTGTGTTTCGCCATAAATACCTTCTACTCTGATATTGTTAGAATATATATCTCTTAGATCGATTTCCGTGGTTGACCCTGCTGTCATGCCCATGGTAGCCAATCGTCCTCCTTTCTTTAGGGCAGTTATGCTGGTCTTCAAACCCTTACCACCAACGTTATCCAAGACAACGTCCATAGTCCCCTTTATAGCCAATAGGCTTTCTTCATTCGCAGTGTCTATAACTTGTTTGGCGCCTAGCTCCTCTAGCCGACGCGCTTTCCATTGTACGGAAGTTGTTGTAATAACTTCGGCCCCAACAAGTTTACCTATTTGGAGCGCTGCGACTCCGGCTCCTCCGCTCCCTCCTATTATCAGAAGCTTCTCTGATGGCATCAACTTGACCCTCCTGATGAGGGCATGCCACACCGTACCGTAGGCTACAGGTAGGGCTCCAGCCCACTCAAGAGGTAATGCATCAGGTATTTTTATTATATTCCTATCCTGCAGTACCACATATTCACTAAAAAATCCATCCAGATGATCACCGTAGAGCATCCTTGAATCACAGGAATTGGAGGCACCCCTTCGGCATTCATAACACAGGCCACAGTGTTTGATTGGGTACGCTACGACCTTATCTCCTGGTTTGAATGCTCCGCTCTTTGATTCCTCTACCACGCCACTGAGGTCGGATCCCGGTATTCTTGGAAACTTGTGCCATGGCAGGTCCATCCTCCCCAAAAGGTCGACATGGTTTACCGAAGTGAAGGCAGATTTGATTAGTGTTTCACCATCCTTTAGAATGGGCCTTTCCATATCTACCTGCTTTATAACGTCAAGGCCACCCGCTCGCTCATATATTATCGCTTTCATGGTTTATTGCTCTACAGCGCCTTAAAGGTGTCGCTCCACTTTGAGTATGCCCTAATCATATCTGGGCTTACGCTAGCCTTTCTGTTTTTTATTATCTCCTTAAAGTCAGCAAGGCTTATGGGCCGGGTCCTGCTCCCTGGTTCCTCGGCTTTCCCAGATTCAAATAGTTCCCTTACCACTTTTAATTGAATACCCTGGCAGATGTCTCTTATGTCGCTACCAGAATATCCTTCGGTCAGTCTGGCCAGCTCATCCAGCTTTACCGAATCATCTAATAGAAGAGGCTGGGTGTAAAGGCTAAACATATTCTTTCTTCCTAAAACGTTCGGAAGCGTTACATATATTCTCTTTTGGAATCTTCTAAGGAAGGCGGGGTCCAGCGACCAAGGTTTGTTCGTAGCAGCCATTATATATATTGAGAGGTTCTTTCCCTTATCGGTAACACCATCAGTTTCCTTTAGGAACTGATTTCGTACCCTTACTTCTCCTCCAACTTCATGGCTTCTTGACCCAAACAGGGAGTCCACTTCATCGATAAAAATTATTACCTGTTTTCCCTCTAGCTGTCTGGCCATCTGAAAGAGTTTGGAGACGTTCTTTTCTGCCTCTCCTAGCCATTTACTCATTATGCTGGCTGCGTCTACAAGAATAAACACCGCATCTATTTCAGCCGCTGTAGCCGCCGCTAGCATCGTTTTACCACATCCGGGTGGACCATAAAGTAGCAAGCCCCTGGGCCATCCTAACGGGAAAAGGTCGGGCCGCTTGTTAGGAAAGATTATTGTTTCTTGGAGAGCCTGTTTAGCATCCTCTAAACCTATAATTTCATTGAACTTGACATCCGGTTTTTCTTTCATGACTAGGTCGTCAAATGTAGCTTTAAGGGTTTCAACCCTCTGGGCCTTTCCGTCCCCATCTCTAGCATTTATTTCCACATTTGTGGCTGACATGACGCCTCTCGCTTCCTGGATAGCCCTTATCCTCTCTTGATATGCTATTGCCCTTTCTGAATATATCTGATTAAGTTCATAGCGAGGATAGAGTTGTACCAGCTTCATGAGGGTTGAAATAGCCTTCTGGTACATTGTAACCGCCTGAGGGTAGCTTCCCTGACTATCGAGCCTTATTGCTTCATTAGCGTACCTTATAGCGGTGCTTTCAAGCTCTCCGGCTGCCTGATAGCCCATTTTATATAGCCTCCGCTAGGTCTGTTTCTCCTTTCTTTATCATTTCAATCAGGTTCTCCTGAATGTTTTCATAAGAATTTTCATCGCCATTGAACTCAAAGACGTTAGTATTTTTAAGGGTTGGTTCCTTTACTCTTAAATCCGTCATCCGTTCCTTTACTAGGCTCACTGCACTTCCTAGTATTTCCTCGGCCGATTCCGAGGAGATATCTATATTGGTGCCGCCAGTACTGATGAGGTCACCGTGCAGATAGCTGAGCGCGTCATTCATTTCGTCCATTATGCCATCTGATGCAATGGATATACCATTTAATGAACCTTTGATCCGTTCAACGTTTTTAAAGGCTTCGAAGATTATGGAACTGATCTTATTAAATTCATTTATAGTTTGAAGCCTAAGTATCATCCGTAGTAGCATCAATTCTGAATTGCGTACGAAGTCTAAGACCTTCCGAGCTATCATGTATTCATTCGCATACATATCAGCCATCTCCTTCCTGTCCCTTTTAAGTTCATATGCCGCCATCTGATATAATTCATCGCTTCTGTACTGGGCTTTTTGGGTCATCAATAGTATCAAGCCGTGGTACCTTTCAAGCTTTCTTATTCTTGATTCGTAATCAGGTAAGTCCTTTTTATGAAAAGGATTGAAATTCATGATAGCCCCCTTTATTCTTTAGCTGGTTAGAATTTGAACCATAATGTCATAAAAAATTAACAAAAAAATAAAAAGTTATAGGTTAGTTCTACTGTTCTTGGCTTTGTCCAGCAGGGCTGGAGATCCCCAGGCCTGGAAGGTCGGGGAGTCTCTCCTTCATCTTGGTTTCAGCCACCGCGCCAGCTTCCTGCAATATCCTGTCGGCATCTTCATTGGCCGATTCGAAGTTCAAGGACATTCCACTTAGTTGGCCAGCGTCTACAAGAATGCTGCTCAGCAGTCCGGATATTTCGCCTATCTCCTGTTCAGCAGATGGCATAACACCCATTAAGCCGCTCTTAACTTGTTTTATTACTGCCATCGCAGGTGCTAGGGTTACTACCACATCACCAAGGTCTGATACAGTTGACAACCTCGTCACGATCTGTTCGAGCGCCAGCTTCGCTTGGCTTATCATCTTATACATCTTTCTTATCTCAGCGAGCTCGTTGGCGTATACCGTGGCATGATCTGTATCATGCTTTTGTAGGTAGTTTACAACTTTGTTAAAGATCTGTGAATCCCTGTCCCTCAGTCTATTTGCGGTTGAATCCAGTTTGGATATCTGTATATGGATTTGTCTTGAAGCTTGGTCGATTCGTGGTTTTAACGGTCCTGCAGGCCTTACTGCGTCCCTTATCTTGTCTCCAAATCCTTCGTTACTAGGAGAACTCCATTTCTTAGTAAATTCAGACATTTTAGGTCTCGCTACTTCCTACATAACCTGATTAGATTTCCCTTGTGTCACCAATATATACTGTCACCGTGGTGACAGTATACCTAGTGACAAATTTGAGCAGATTGTTAAAAAAATTCGTCTATTTGATTTAAAGGTGATTATTTCTAATACGAACATGGAACCGGGCAGAAGGCTTTTGGATCAATTGCGGGAGATAGGATTGACTGAATATGAGACTAAAGTATATCTTACGCTGTTGACAAAGGGGCCTTTGACAGCCAATGAGCTCTCTATAGCTTCGGGTGTGCCTCGTACCAAGGTCTATGAGACAACTACTCATCTAAAGAGGAAGGGCATAATTCAGCTTTATGGAAGGCCAGTTAAATTTGCGCCCACAAGTATTGACAGTTCGTTCGAAGAACTGATAACTTCGGAAGAGAGGAGGGTCAAGAGCTTAAAGTTAGCCTTAAGGTCCCTAAAGGACATAGAAAGACACGCCCTCGGAAAAGTCACAGCACAGGAAAGCAAATTTCAGGTGGTCTATGGAGAGGAGATCGCCAGCATATTAAATAAAATAATGGCGTCCTGCCGTAATTATCTGCATGTTATAACAGGTGCAAACGGCCTTCATCTGCTTAAGCGCTATGAGAAGCAAATACAGGAAATGAGCGTTAATGGTGTTGAAATCGAAGTAGTGATCCCGGCCAATGATACCGAATTGATACTGGAATCTGCTGCCCTAGCCTTTCCTCGAAAGGTGGGTTTGATAATCGAAAAAAAGGAGATATTCATAAGTGATGACCAGTTGATGCTCTTGGTTGACGAAGATACCAACGCTGGGCATATAATTGAGATGCCAGCTCTTGCAAAAACCGTTAATTACTATATCGCCGAACCGCTTATTGAAAGATCCATTGAACTTCATAGGTATCTAAAACTCATTGATAGCGGCATGTCTGAGGAACTTGTAACACTCATAAAGGACCCGCCCCTACAAGGGCTCCTATCCCATGCTTTATTTATGAAGATACCAGAGGAGGAGCTGTGGGCTATCGGGGAACATATGTACAACCAATTCCAGGAAAGTATAACTTCTATTCTTCCGTCGTTGAGCATGGAATTGGCCATTCCTGTATGGGTGGAATTAATCTCATCATCGCTTGAAGGGAAAGGTACAGTAAAGTATGACAACGTAACCAAGATATTGATTATAGAATATGGTGCTAATTATGGAGCTTTACCACCCAGCTTGTGGCTGTTGATGTTCAGAAGTTATTTAAAATCGATTAACAAAGACCTAATTATAATTGGAAGGTTCCAGGCACAATCACAAAATATAATCCAGGCTAAGATTCCATGGGATCTTTTGCCCAACATCGTTGAAACGACAGTATCGGATCACCGAAACCTATAAAACAGCTTTGTAAATATATCGGCGCATGCCAAAGCAGATTTTCGATTCGAAGACTTTCTTGGAATTGCTGGAAGGCGCCGATAAGGTCGTACTGGTCAAAAGAAAAGAACATTCAAAAGCAAAGATAAGAAAGGGGCGTTATCTTTACACATATTCCGGCCCGTCCGCGGAAGTGGATAAGCTAATTGCAAGCTATAAGGGGAATATAGTCAACCCATAAGCCGCTATAGCCTGATTCCAAGCTGAATTTGGATAAAGGTTTCATATTAAAATGGCCTACCTATTTACGTAACATAATAAGGCCTACAAATACTAGTATTACGCCAAAAACTAAAGGAAATATAGCCGAACCTCCGTATAAGAAATATCCTATAGTAAGGAACGATATAATTATGCCTGCGGAACCTACCCATATGAGCGTCCTGTTCTGACGTAACCCATCAAGGATGCATATTACGCTATCAATGAATATAATTGAGAAGACCGCTATATACCAGCCAATAAGTGAAAAGGTTAAAAGAATCATCATAACCCCTCCCACGATCATAGTAGCAGAAAGAACCTTTAATTCAGTCTTCATTGCAATGGTTTAATGAGAGATGGTTATAAATGCTTTTAGTAAGGTATGATTAACTTCTTTGAACATATCAGAAAGATACACCTCCTTTTGTATTATTATATGAGCTTGCGCCAGCCCTGTAGCCTTCAATAAATTTAAAATGTGTTGACCTATTTGAGCTAACTTTGCCGACCTAATGTTCACAGATAAATGCACTGAGGCACCCTAACATCTTTATAAGTACGCCAGAAATGGATATGATATGTCGGCAATCAGGCAGCCAATAATAGTTGTGCTTGGTCATGTTGATGCAGGCAAGACATCGCTACTTGATAAGCTTAGGGGAACCGCTGTACAGCGCAGAGAGGCAGGAGGTATCACTCAGCAAATAGGGGCAAGCTTTTTCCCAAAGGATGTATTGAGGGCTATTTGTGCTGACCTTCTTGATAAATATAAGATCGATGTAGAGATTCCAGGTCTACTCTTTATAGATACCCCCGGTCATGAAGCTTTTTCAAATCTAAGATTTAGAGGCGGCTCAGCTGCCGATATAGCTATCCTTGTAGTCGATATCACAAAGGGCTTGGAGGCACAAACGTTTGAAAGCATAGACATTTTGAGGGGAAGGAAGGTGCCATTTATCATCGCGCTAAACAAAATTGACCTTTTAGCAGGGTGGATATCTAGGTCGTTAACGTTAGAAAAGGACATAAGCTCACAAGAAAAGGCCACACAGGATCTTCTAGATAATGGTATATTCTCCGTAATGGGTCAATTATCTATAATAGGATTGCCGAGTGAAGTATACTATCGAGCCTCGAACTTCACAAAACAGATAGTTATGGTGCCCATAAGTGCGACAACTGGTGAAGGGATTCCAGAACTGTTAACCATAATGCTCGGCCTAGTTCAGCAATACATGAAAGGTAAGCTAAAATATGAGGAAACGCCAGCTAGAGGCCTTGTAATTGAAGTAAAGGAAGAGGTTGGAATGGGCATAGTGCTGAACACGATAATACTGAATGGTAGGATTCAGGTAAATGATGAGATAGTAGTAGGTACCGACCACGGACCCGTCTTATCACATGTAAAAGCGTTATTCATGCCAAAGCCTCTGGACGAAATGAGGGACCCGAGGGATAAGTTCCTGCCCGTCAAGGAGATAACGGCGGCGGCTGGTGTTAGTATATTCGCGCCGGATGTCCAAGGGGTTCTTGCCGGTACTCCATTGCTGGTGGTTGGGAATCAGCAGACAATTGATGAAGCAAAGAACTTTATAGATAATGAAGTTAAAAGGGCAATAATAAAGACCGATAAGGTAGGGGTAGTAGTAAAATCTGATACCTTGGGTTCGCTTGAAGCGCTTCTTTCGCAGCTTGAAAGGAAGGGTGTACAAGTGAGGATGGCAGATATAGGCCCTGTAAGCAAAAAGGACATAACAGAGGCAGAGATGGTCAGAGAAAAGGATGTTTATTTGGGGGTCGTGTTAGCCTTTAACCAGAAAACGCTGGTTGAAAATCCTGTAGTTCCAATATTCAGCGGAGATGTCATATACGGTATAATCGATTCATATATAAAATGGACGGAACAGAAGAGGGCTGAACAACTTCACGCGAGCATGGAAACGGTCAAACTACCGGCTATGATCAAGGTTATGAAGGGCTATATATTTAGGAGAAGCAATCCAGCCGTCTTCGGAATTACCGTTTTGGGCGGGAAGCTTCGTTCGAAGGTTCCATTGATGAACAGTACGGGGGAGGAAGTTGGTATGGTGGAGCAGATACAAGTGGAAGGGAACCCCGTCGCTGAACTCAATCTAAACGAAGAAGCGGCCATTTCGGTCAAGGGGGTGACCATAGGAAGACAGATTAAGGAAGATGAGATACTATATACTTTACCTAATTCTGCTGAAGCTAAATTTATACTAGATAGCAAATCGATTCCGAACGATTTGCAAGAACTCATGAAGGACATAGTTTCTATAAGGAGAAAGGTTCAAATGCTTTACGCTTATTAAAGTTATCTGGCGTAATTATGTTGAATGCATAAATTAATGCGTGCAACAAAGCGTAGTTCTTTTACTAACTTTTTAGACATTAAACTTCTCCCTCCATCTGGCAGTGTAGCCCATCTTATGCTGCTTTAACACCATGACAGCTGTCTGTTCAGCATTATTTATCATTTCATCAAAGCTCAGTATTTTACGCAGTTCCCTCTTTATGTCCTTCCAGCTGAACTCTATCGGATTCAGGTCAGGCGAATAAGGGGGAAGGAATATGAGGAATATTCCTGCGCCCTCAATGTTTGCTGTTACCAGCTTTGAATGGTGTATCGCAGCATTGTCAATGATGATAACAACCTGCCTCTCAGGGTTCTCCTTCCTGACAAGCTTCAGGAATTCAAGCATGTCAGCTGCCTTTGCTGTTCTTGATGCCATGACAACATCTTTACCATCAATAGCCATGAACCCAAATATGGACCAGCTGTTTGGCTTTGGCCTCATCACGCTTTCCCTGTACGTTATGAACCTTGTATTCAGAACCCTCCTCTTTGCCAGATCAAGCACGATCTTTGCTTCATCAAGAAAGCCAATTACCGGATCATCAAGCCCCGGCATTATGCTAACTAAGTTTTTTTTAAAATGCCCTCTGCATCCTCTGGTCTGGCTTCATTTTTTGGATATGGTTTGCCGTATTTAACGTGCATCTTACCCCTTAATGCCTTCCACGCAGCTCCATACCTGTATTTAACGCCCCTTGTTTCCTTCACGTAAATAATTACGTCCTTTATGTCCATGCCCCTGTCCTTAATTTCATCCTTTATTTTTTCCCATTCTTCGTCTGAAAGCTTTGGCTTTGGTCCCCCTTTGAATTCTGGCACCAGCCCTTCATATCCATTCTCATTCCACAGCTTTATCCAGTTTTCTATCGTGCTTCTAGCCCTTTTCACTATGTCTGCAACTTCCTGAGTCTTCCTCCCTTCATATAAAAGCAGGATGGCTTGTAGCCTTTCCTTTATGCGGGGATTGGTTTCATCCCTGTAGAGCTCTGCCAGCTCTTCTTCTGACATGTATCTTACCAGGTTTACCTTCCATGGCATATTATCTTCTTTTAACAGCCTTTATAATAACAGACAAGTCAAAAAAAGTTGTCTAATATGTTAGTTAATTTACTACGCAAAGAGTTTCTATGATATAATTCTTAACCATAAACATATGAACTGCTGATTCAAGTTATGATGATAACGCTATAAGCCAACGGTTACATCAAGATTTAATAGGTGCATTATATAAAGCTACTTTATGGCTCCTTATCCATTTCGAGCAATGGTGGATGGCCTCTCCAAACTGGAACAGACTAGTAAGAGATTAGAGTTGACTACACTGCTTTCATCACTTTTTAAATCAGTTGGAGCCGATGAATTACCATACGTAGTCTATTTAATTCAAGGGAAAATTTATCCTGATTACAAGGGGGTAGAACTTGGTATAGCGGAAAAGCTCGTTATCAGAGCGCTTAAAATGGTCACAGGCCTTGATGAAATGACTATTGAGAAGGAAATCGGGAAAAAAGGGGATCTGGGGATAGTAGCGGAGTCATTAATATCCAAAAAGAAACAAGCGGCCCTTTTGTATCAGCCTCTTACTATAGGAAGGGTATATGTAACGTTAGATAGGATGGCCAAACTTTCAGGCGCCGGCTCCCAATCGCAGAAGCTTTCACTGTTCATAAATCTCTTAAATGATTGTGAGCCTATCGAAGCTAAATATTTGATACGAATGGCCATCGGTTCGTTGAGGCTTGGGGTAGCTGACTATACTGTACTTGATGCCCTCGCCGAAGCCTTTCTCGGATCACGTGATATGAGGGGATCGCTGGAAACAGCGTATAACGTTTCAGGAGATCTAGGTTTGGTTGCAGGGAACTTGGTAAATGGTGGGCTGGAATCTGTAAAGAAGATAGGTGTAGAGCTCAATAGACCTATAAGGCCCATGCTTGCGGAAAGAGCGAAGGACATCCCTGAAGCGCTAAAGCATATGCAGAACGATTTCATTTGCGAATACAAATATGACGGAGAAAGGGTACAGATTCATAAGGAAGGTGAGCTTATATCGATCTTTTCCAGAAGGTTGGAAAATATAACTGTTAACTATCCTGATCTTGTGGCCATTTCAAAGAAGAAGATAAAACCTGATGTGGCTATAGTGGAAGGAGAAGCGGTGGCAATAGATAAGAATTCTGGCCAGTTTTACCCATTTCAGGAACTCATGCATAGAAGGCGCAAATATGAAATTGACAAAGCGATGGCCAAGTATCCCGTATGCCTTTTTCTATTTGATATCATGTATCTCAAAGGCAAAAGCACTCTGAATTTACCCCTTAAGGAAAGGAGGGAGCTATTGCGCGGGTCAATAGAAGTGGGAAAAATGATAAAACTGACCGAGTCCCTTAGATCGAGTGAACTTCCGCGGATTGAAAGGATGATGGAAGACGCGATAGAAAATGGATGTGAAGGCATAATGATTAAGGACCTTAAAAGCGTTTACAGGGCTGGAGCTAGGGAGTTTTCCTGGATCAAGATTAAGAGGGAATACAAGAATGAGTTAAATGATACAATGGATCTGGTAGTTGTGGGCGCGTTTCATGGCATGGGTAGAAGGGCTGGAAACTACGGTACACTGCTGGTTGCGGCATATGATGAAGACGCGGACACCTTTAAAACAGTGACAAAGATAGGCACGGGGTTCAAGGATGAAGACCTCGATATGTTCCCCAAACTCCTTTCCAAATATGTCATAGATCACAGAAGTGCCAGGGTTGATTCCAATCTGAAGCCTGATGTATGGTTCGAACCGTCGGTTGTAATAGAAGTACAAGCTCAAGAGATAACTTTAAGCCCAATACACACGGCTGGACTGGACGTCGTCAAAAAGGGCAGCGGCTTGGCATTAAGGTTTCCCAAGTTCACAGGGAAAGTTCGGGACGATAAATCAGCGGTTGACGCCACTACTGTTAAGGAACTGGTGGAAATGTATTACTCTCAAAGGAAGATACGTACCGGGTAGTGCTTCCATTATCATTTAGATATATCGTTCTTTTTATTCTATTTGAACCGGGCCTGACCCGCCTTCCTGTTAAGTATCATTCTCTTATTGAATTTATTTCTAAATGATTGTTTTGGAGAAACGCTAACCCTTTTTCTCCCTTCAACCTTCGGGGTTTGCGATCTAACCTTTCCGGCCTTTGTTAAACTACCGTGTGTCGGCATATCTAGTGAGGCGACAACTATAGTTTATAAACTTTGCTTGCTAACGCACTTTAGAGGCCGTTAAAAGGCGCGGAGATTTCCACAGCACGTTAAAGCATATTTAATATAACATTTAGATCTTCCCATTTGATTCTACCCTTGATGCTATTTTAAGAATTTTGCCTGCTACATCCACTGCATCGGTTCCCAGCACCCTGATCATAGCCTCCTTACCCATATCACCCCTGTCATAAACTAGATCCGGTACTCGGCCTAAGCTTTTGATCGCGCTCTCCACGACCCAAGGCAGGGTAGCTCCTTCAATTTCCTTCAGCTCCTTTGGTTCCTTCCTTCTATCATAGAAAACAGCTACATACCCAAGTTCTTTAGCTATCTTGATCAAAGGTTCAGTATATCTGATATTCGCAGCCGCCCTCATATTCGTATCATATTCCATAACCTTTAAGACCACTCTAGCCATGTGTGAAGAAGCGCCAAACAAGGGCGGGGAGCTAGCCTTTACCCTTCCTCCTATCCTAACTATTCTTCCTGGTATTCCAGCGATATCCTTTGTGCTTCTACAGTATGGTGCTGGCAACGCCATCACGATATCGGTTTGAACTTCAGGAATCAGATATGCGGTAGACGTATTGGACTCCAGCATGCGAACGCCTTCGATCAACGATTCCATTATGGCCTGCTTTTCAGAGGGTATAATGACCCATGAAGAGGGATTTACTGGGCCATATCCAGAGCCTAAAGGAAAGGCGTATTCTATGGCTTGGCTTACAAACCGTTTTGCAAGCTGAACGGCGCTGCGAATATCTGCTCCCTTGGCTAGTTCTGCTGTAATAGCAGCGGAAAAGGTGCAACCTGTTCCGTGCGTCATTTTGCTTATTACCCTTCGTGAACTGTACATATCCCATTTCCCTTCATAGTAGAGCGAATCAACGCTTTCGGGCCCTTCAAGGTGACCACCCTTTACTAATACAGCTTTAACACCAGTCTTATCGGCTATCATTTTAGCGGCCTCCTTAGCTTTCTCTAGAGATGTTATCCTATACCCGGCTATCCTTTCTGCCTCTGGTACATTAGGGGTAACAAGTGTAGCTAATGGAAGCAGCTCATTAATGAGCACGTCTATTGCTTCATCCTTAAGAAGCACGCTTCCCGACTTTGATATCATAACCGGGTCTACTACAAGCGGAAAACCATAACGCCTAATCAGCTTTGATATATTAGTGATGACCCCAGGGGCGTATAACATGCCAGTTTTAGCCGCTCCAATACCCATATCCTGTGCCACTGCCTCAATCTGCTTCTTTATTATTCCCAAACTCAACTCTTCTATTGCGTCTACTGAGTGAGTATTTTGAGCTGTTATAGCTACAATCGCAGATGTACCATGTACTCCGAGTGCAGCAAAGGTCTTGAGGTCTGCCTGTATGCCTGCACCGCCCCCCGAGTCGCTGGAGGCTATGGTCAATGCCACAGGGACCGCTTGATTTCTAATACCCTTACGTGAAACAGGGCTTAAGGCATGCCTTTCAATTGGATTCATACAATTGTTCGGGTTTATTAGTTATTAAAACCTTTTTTTAAGCCAATGATAAAAACTAAGGAGAAAGATCTATCAATATATCCATGATGGAAATTACAATCTCAAACAGTTCGCGTTCTCGTTTGGATATCCCAGATCCGCGGTCCTGTGTGAGGGTCGAGCCGCTGTATGCGTTCGCTATGAACGTGCTGCTCTTCTGAATAGCCTTATTCAATAATTTAATGTTACCTGAGTGCAGGTGCATTGTCAGATCATTGATAAAAAGATAAGGGGTGGAGGATGATAAGAACATTCTTATGAATTTGGTGGTGTACTGCGCGTTATGTTCAGCCAGCTCCATGACGTTCTGTTTATTCACCCCCTCCAATCGTGGTGCTCTAATAGCTTTGGACTTGTAATAGATACAATCCGGTCCCAAGGGGATAACATCATCCAACTGACCGCCTACCACCAAGCCGTTCAGTAATTTTTTATGTGGGGCGAAATCAAGAATTGTTATATCTTTTTTACTGACTTTGGAGAATGCTTCTCTTAATAGCATTGAAGTCAAATAGCTCTTTCCTGATCCAACTTCTCCTATTATCAAGGTCCTCCTATTCTGAAGAGGCTCAATGTGAAATTCTTCTAACAATGCCCCTCCTCTTAAGAGCTATCATCATAATGTACCCGATTGAACTTCCTAATACAGCGGGCGGAACGAACGCTATTATAAAGAACCATAAGGTTGCGTTTATGCCAAATACAGGGGCAACTATGAATGCGCTCAGTAATGCTCCAAAAATCACAGTCCCAGGTATCTCCGCAAATGCCGACAAATAGCTTTTCGTATATCTATACGTCAGTCCAACTAGTATGGCTCCTGGAATACCTCCAGGTAAGGAGAAGACAGTTCCTGTGTGAAAGAATATTCGAATTATACCTATTCCCAGAGCTGCACCTGCAGCATACCATGGTCCCAGTAGTATTCCAGCTATTACATTTATCATAGATTGAAACGGAAACACATAGGTTGGGCCTATGGGTATTGGGCCGGGAAAGAACGACAGGACAACGCCTAATGCTATTAGAATACTCACTTCTGCTAGTTTTCTCGGTTCACTCGCCCTTTTATCAGTATTCAATCGACCGCCCATTCCGGTTAATGCATGGAAACAAGAGGAAGGGATCATATGTTCATGGATTGGTGAAAATGAACGTTGAATATTAGTTAAGGTTCTCTGTTGACCATGATTTCCTCTTTTAATGGACGATAAAGCTTGGCTATTTTGCATTATCCTTTGTAGATCCCGCGTCTTACCAATATCGGTTCGACTTAACTTTTGCCAATTTTTCATCGCTTATCCCTACGCCAGTATTATCTGGATCAGGTTCCAAGGGTTAGTCCGTTAGACTTCTCAGCCATAAAGGCACCCCTGTAGCTAGAAATACATATCGGGAGCCATTTTTAAGCTTTGCTCCAGTTAAAAGTATATATGAATGCGCCTAGATGAAAAACTCTCCTTCATGACTTCATTTCCTCCAATCTATGCTTTAACCCTTTAATTGGCGTACCCGTTGGATATATCCAGCTCGATGAGTGCAGAGTTCAAGCCCTTCCTATTAGTATGCGTTGTACGTGGCCGAAGTAGGAGTTAACGCGTTTGGAAACACAGTTTGTGCTATCTTGCTACCTTCCGGATATACCCAGTTGGTACATCATTCTCTCATATCCAATAAATGAGATTTATACGCATAACTTAACATGCCGACTCGAATTATCAAGTACACTCACATTTATTGATAATTATAAATTTAAGGGCACTTTCTTTGCAGCTTTGGAGTAAATTACATAAGCATTTAATAGGGCTTCTCATATATGTTACCCTTATGAATCTATCAGTCATAATATTTGATATTCTGTCTGGAAAGAGGTCGGTTATAATTAATGAAATTGACGCAGATTCTATAGGCGTACTTCTGAATGATCGGGTAAAGATTACTTACAATAATAAGACTGTGGTGGCCATCGTGGAAATCAGCAGAACTCTAGTGCCTGAAGGGAAGATAGCATTCTACAGAGACGTCAGCGATACATTGGGGGTTAGACAAGGTGATATTGTGGAAATGAATTATGAGCCCTTACCAAAGTCGGTAGTTTACATAAGGAAAAAAATGACCGGAGAAAAACTGACGGAATCTGAAATAAGGAGCATAATAGTAGATGTCGTATCATCTGACTTGAGTGATCTTGAAATTGCCAGTTTCTTACTAGCCTCGTATTACAAAGGGATGGATTTGGATGAAGTAAAAGCCCTTACTACTTCAATGGTAGACACGGGTGATAAACTTAGCTTGGAAGGTCATATTGTTGATAAACACTCGATAGGAGGAGTTCCTGGAAATAAGGTCTCCCTATTGATAGTGCCAATCATCGCTTCTACGGAACTGCTCATCCCTAAATCCAGCAGTAAGGCTATAACAAGCCCCTCAGGGACCGCGGACACTATGGCGGTATTTGCCAATGTAAAATTTTCTCTTAATGAAATCAAGAACATAGTAACCAAAACTCATGGTTGTATTGTCTGGGGCGGGGCTCTTAACTTGGCACCCGCTGATGACCTCCTTATCAGGATTGAAAACCCATTAAAGATAGATCCAAAGGGGCAGATGCTGGCAAGCATTATGTCGAAGAAATTGGCAGCTGGTGCTAAAACCATGGTGCTTGATATACCAGTTGGGAGAGGCACAAAGGTTAACGATCTAATAGAAGGAGAAAAGTTGGGGAACGAATTTATAGAGTTAGGAAGGAGTTTGGGAATAAATGTGAGGGTGGGCATTACTTATGGCGGCCAACCGGTAGGTAGGGCTATAGGGCCAGCGCTTGAGGCTAGGGAAGGGCTGCAGTCACTTATTGAGCCCGATAATGCAAGTATGAGTTTGGTTTCAAAATCGACAGCACTGGCTGGCATACTTCTAGAAGCTACCGGCGTGGCTGGAAGAGGCCAGGGAAGCACCGCAGCGATGCAGTTATTGACATCAGGTAAGGCATTACAAAAATTCAGGGATATAATAGAAGCTCAGGGGGGCAATCCGAAAATCAAACCTGATGATATTCCGGTGGGCGACCACACATACAAGCTAACGGCTGATGCAGATGGTTATATCACATTAGTAGACAATACTTCCATTGCGGATATAGCGAGGGCGGCTGGCGCTCCATATGATAAGGGAGCTGGCCTAGTAATATATCAGAAACAGGGGTATAAGGTAAAGGCCGGAGATGTATTGATAGAAATATTTGCGGAAAGGACTACCAGGTTAACAGAAGCTATAGCCCTGGCGAATTCACGACCACCTGTCATGATAGAGGGCATGCTTCTAAAGTCCTATCCGGACCTAGGGGGCTCTTAGAGTCTGGCACATTTTAAGCCGCACGAACATCAATAGGCATTAAAAATGTTATATTATATTAGTTATATTATTATAAGATAACATAATGATGCGTGGGCTGTTAGCTTCCTAAATGGAAGCTAACAATTGCAAGCCTGTCGACAGATAGTAAGCGGTAATATTTAACATGCCTTTTTAGCGTAAAATAACCCAATAAAGTAACGTATATATATGATAAGTGCGTCCATAACAGGGTTATAATGACCAATAAGATGGAAGAAATTATGGAGAAGTTGGACGCCCTTACTACGCGGATGGATGAAATGTCACATAGTATGTCTGATACAACCATTGAAATGGAAAAGTTAATCGAGGATATCAATAAACTGGCTAAATCTATGGTAGCTATGAATGGCAGCGAAGCAAACTATTGGGACGATATAAAAATAAACGAAGGGATCAAAGCAAGAATCGATGGAATAGAAAAGAAATCCGAAAAATTGAAAAAGAAATTACATGATATGATTTGGTCTGTCGACAGCCTTGCTGAGAAGGTGCACACGATGGTCGAAGAGCTTAAGCAGCAAGCTACAGGAAGATGGTAAGAACCGGCCGAGTATTGACGTGACTTAAGGCACAAGCACAGCTCGGCCGTTTATCCTACCATTTTTTAGTGATTCAAGGACCTCATTTGCTTCACTTAGTTTAAACTTTTTAGCCCTGACGGAAATCTTTCCTTGTGAAGCTAATCTCAGGACTTCTCTCATATCAAATC
>JAJYTP010000056.1 GCA_021792955.1 archaeon
ATTTTGCAAGCCTATGATTTGACTAGTTCGGTTCAGAACTGATCACGCCGTATCCGATCAAGCTTTTGAAAGGCTGTTATCTTAATAGACGTCCCACTAAAGGAACCTACTGGCCCCTTTGACTCTCTTTCCTAATGCGCCCATAACAGCGTAGCTAAGAATTATAGTAATAGGTGCCGCTATCAAGTTGAACAGACTAGTTATACCTGATAGGAATAGCGCTATTTCAAATGGGTTTGAGATATGAATTCCGACTATGCTCATGGCCAAGTTAGCTGTAGGAAGATACAGGCTAGGCATTATCACAAAATATAATGCTAGTGTTGCAAAAAGGTCTACGATAACTCTCATAGCGGTTCCCAGTAATATTATTATAATATATCTCGATTTTTTGCTCCAATTTTTAGATAAGCTTCCACCTATATACATACCAAGAAACATTGGGCTTACTGCTAAAAATTTAAAAATAGGTGAAAAAACTGTGAAAGACCCATGAGTGTATAGAATCAGGGTGTGTATCAGTAAGGTTAACAGCCCACCCGCTGGTCCCAGTAACATAAACGCCACAGTATCGGGAACTTCTGCAAGATCAAACTGTAAAAAAGGGAGAAGTGGAAATGGAAATTCAAGATGCGCTAACGTCATTGCACCGGCTGTCGCACTGAACATAGCTATAAGGGAGTAGTATTGTGTTCTATTCATTGCATCATAGCTTATCTAGAATTATATAAAAGGTTTGCTATTGTTGCAATATACTATGTTAATAATCACATAATAGTAATACTAATATTTTAGGCTAAGAATTTAATTTATGGATGTTTTACTTGAACATATGCCGTTCCATATATCGGCAGCATTCATAGTATTTTTACTTATTAATAGAACTTTTCTAATTGAGCTATTATCCATTGAAATCTTTAAGCTAACAGAATATGGAGATGGTTCATTAAAAAATTAGTCGCGATGATAAAAAAGGGATATCAGTATGTAATATAAAATTCGGGCGCCAATTTCCATTTATTAACAAACGCGGGGATATAGCTCATGGGGTTTATTGTGCAATGACACCATGCTCTTTTTTTATAAAACTCACCAGATAAGAAGTCCCATAAACAAAACTCTTAACCTTAGCCTGGATTAGCTGTTTAAACGGCATTATCTACGGCGGTGTTAGCTTTAGCTAAATAAAAAACTACGTTCAATTAATAACATCTTTCGTGTATATCTAGAATTTCTGCAGTATATCCTCAGCGCCAGACTTCTGTGTATATGATAGTACCATGTCAAGCGTTCTATGGCCAGTAATCTTTGCGATTAGCTGAGGGGAAATCCCTCGCCGTGCAGCCTCGGTGATCCAAGCGTACCTTAGGGAGTGGGTATTATATCCGAGCCTCCTCCTGCTCCACATTTCAATAGCAGGAAGTTGGACGGATGCTAGGGCCCCTAGAACCCTGCTTTTGTAGCTGTAATATCTTTGGACTTCAGGTGGTATAACCATTAATCTGGTGGACTCTGTCTTCTGTTTTCTAACTCTCACTTCGACTGATGGGTTCCTATTTCTGAGCCATCCGTTCATTGCTTCTACAGCTTCTGAAACCCTTGAGCCGTTTCTCAATTGGGTAAGCAGGACACATGAGAAGGCAAAGCCAGAATCAGCATGAATGCCCTCCTTTTCTGCGTATTCCTTTAGTAGCACAGTTAACTTTGAGTAGGTTTTTTTATAGTCGGCGCCTTTATCCCATCCGAATTGTTTCCAGGTTTTCTTAGGGTGGTTGATAGGCGGCTCAGATCCAGTTTTGTTAGAATCTAACATTGATAGGGGGTAAAGTTAACTGACTATATAGGTATATTGTTAGCTTCGTTAGACGAAGCTAACAAATTGAGGAAACGCCTAGGTAAAGCATATATTTGAAGATGGATATCGCTAAGCCATGGCTGGAATGAGTCATTATAAAGGAATTAGCGGGAGTGAAGGCCCATTGACCAAAGCAAAATAAATGGTCAATGATGTTAAGCCGACAGTCAAGCCTACCTCGCCATCATTAAAGAGGAATATAGGTCTATTTCAGCTGATAATGTATGGAATAGGGAACATAGTCGGCGCCGGTATCTATGTTCTCGTAGGTGATGCAGCTTCAATGGCGGGAGGCATGATCTGGTTTTCTTTCCTTGTGGGTGCTATTATAGCTTCATTTACGGGCCTCACTTATGCAGAACTCTCTTCAATGTATCCAAGAGCTGCTTCTGAATACGTATACATTGGAAAGGCGTATGGAAATAGGTTGCTCTCCTTTAGCATCGAGTGGACCATGATTATAACGGAAATAATAGCCATGACCGCCGTTTCATTGGGTTTTGCTGGTTACATGTCTGGTCTCACTGGGCTGCCAGTTCTACCTGTAGCCGCATCGTTGTTAGTATTCCTGACCATTATAAACGGCATCGGAACCAAAGGTTCATTTCTTTTGAATACCATACTCAGCATAGTAGCCATTTGCGGTTTGGTTTTGGTCATCGCCGTCGGAACGGCGAAATTACCTTCAATCCAGTATTTTTCAGCTCCCAGCGGCATTTCCGGTATACTAGGGGCTTCAATCTTGATATTTTTTGCCTATATCGGTTTCGATAATATAGCTAACATATCTGAAGATACAAAAAGACCTGAAAGAGCTTTGCCCCTTGGCTTGATTATATCAGTGTTGGTAACTACAATTCTATACATATTAGTAGGTGTCTGCGTGGTCGGTCTTGTCCCTCTT
Source organism: archaeon (assembly GCA_021792955.1). GTDB lineage: Archaea > Thermoproteota > Nitrososphaeria > Conexivisphaerales > UBA164 > JAJZYL01. The sequence continues at coordinate 2,760 of JAJYTP010000056.1, forward strand.
AGTCAACTGGGCTTATCAAATGCTCCGCTTGCCCTTGCCGTATCAATGGTTATTGGCCCATCAGCGTATTTTATTATATCTATCATAGCACTCCTAACGACGCTAAATACAGTTCTAGTCCTCATGATCGCTACTACGAGGGAAATATTTGGAATGTCAAGGGAAGGTGCATTACCAAAATTTTTAGGGACTATCGACAGGCGGACTGGCAGCCCGTTTATTGCGGCTGTGGTAGTGCTCTTAGCATCACTAATAACGCTTAGCCTTGGAAATTTAAAGAATATAGCAGAAATTACTAGCTTTGGAGCATTAATTATCTTTGCGCTGGTCAATATCTCATTATTGCACTTGAGAAAGGTGGCTCCGAATGCCCCTAGGCCATTTAAAGCCCCCCTAAACGTTGGTTGGTTTTCTATACCAGCATTTTTGGGCTTATTATCCTGTTTAATTATGCTTACTCAGTTCACACCGATAATAGCTTTCATTGGCATTCTTTTACCGATTTCAGGTGCTATCGCCTATACGTTTATGACAACCCGCAATCCATTGGTCAAAGACGAAAGCATTCATGAAAGGCATGAGAGATGAAGTGCCGCAGTTCATAAGCGTGGTTTACCCATATAATGGCTCAATAAATGTATATTTCACCTTCTACCTGTGAATTAAAAAGATAAAAGGAACTTGTGCAGGACATATAACTGCATGTCCATCTCTATTAAATTATCCCCCAGTGAGGCAGCTAGATTGGCTTTATATTTTAAGGAGATGGGCTTTAAGTTAGGTAGGGCCGGGCCATATGAAACGTTAAGAGTAAATGAGGATAATTTAATGATAGTGCTTTATTCTTCTAATATGCTAGTCTATAAGGACAACCCTAATGCTAGGAGGATCATTGAGTCCATACTAGAACCGAAGGATGAAAAAATGCTTTATATAGGGAGCGATGAAGCTGGGAAAGGAGAATGGTATGGCCCTCTCGTGGTTGCTGG
>JAJYTP010000057.1 GCA_021792955.1 archaeon
AAAGCATCAAATGAATGGCACAGTTCATATTACAGATTTTATTAAAACGCTAAATTCGGAAGCAAGGGTACGGCTTTCCTAAGTTTATATTGGCCATGGCCCTCTCAATGAGTAGATCATCTACATCGATCCTCTTCACATCCCAATCTATATTTGCAGGTATTTGCTCCTCAGTTCCATCGCTATTTATCAACACAGTCCATTCAACCTTCCCAAAGAAAGGCTTTATCAACTTAGCTTCATTATATTCGCACCTAAGCCTGCTCCCATGGGCTTTAAAATACTTGCACGCACTGCAAAAGGGTGAAAGCCAAACAATTTCACGGGAAGTCTTGTAGTTCTTGAAAAGTTCAAGAGGCTGTCTTCTATCATTTTCAATAACTGAAAGTAAGGATTTACTCATTCCTTCCTTGGAACCAAGTTTATGATCAGGCTCTACCCCATCGCTACGGAAATTAGCCTTTCTATACATCAAATGTTTTGGGAACGCATTGGCTTTAAGCTTTGCTGGCTAATTTAATAGATTTATAGTTAAAAATATTGAATAAATTAATATGCCTAAGTCTGACTCACCTCCTTAACCCACTATTTGATAAGCACCTCTGCAGGCGGTGGTCGCAGCATTTAGGGTAACGCGTTTTATACATTTATCTTCGTATAATTTTTATAAATATCTATTTCGCGGTTAATCATCATTAAGGAGTAGTATCCCGTATAGTGTCTGTACGTTAGCTTCATTGTCTTTGGAAACGGGGGTTTACATCGAGATTTTCATAGTACCGCCTGATATCCACGGATTAGACACTTTTAAAACAGTCATCAGTATAGGTGTTCCTATTATGAGCAATAGAACTGGCCATTTTAAATCTTCATATACCAAGTAATACAAGCATACTCCTGTAATTTATTTAATTACTAAACTTTGGCAAAATTTAGTTTACCAATTTGCCAGATAATTTTGTTGTTGCTGATTTTATAGGTGAATTGCTGAAATGATTCATGATACCTATAGTTGAGTATCCGTCAGTGGTTTCCTCATACCTGCCTGCCTTTGATGGCGTATTCTCTAAACCGTAGATTAAGAACTTCGCAAGGTATATCACTGGCCTCATGATATCCAGCAATAAAACGGTTTCCGCGATGAACGACCTGTTCTACTTTCATAATGACCAGAGCGCCCTGAACAACTTTATCACCGATTCCACGTGGGATGATGAAAAGCTTGACAAAGCCAGGTATCAGGTCATACTTGACGGCCTGAAGAGGAGGAGCGTTGACTGTGAGGGTGATGGAATATTCATCATGGATGATACGCTGCTGCATAAGACCGGCAAGCATATGGAGTACGCTGGGAAGTTCTTCGACCACGCTGAAGGAAGTTACACGCTGGCCCACGACATAATCACCACCCATCTGGTAAAGGGGAGGCTGTCCATCCCGCTGGACTTCAGAATTTACATCAAGAAGGAGGAATTTAAGGAAGGAAGGGGAGAATGATGACGAGTTTGATGACAAGAACCAGATGGCCAGGGAGCTGCTGGTGAAGGCAAATTCCAGCGGCATGCCGTTCCTCTACGTTGTGGGTGACTCATGGTTCTTTTCTAGGAAAACAGCTGAGCTGGCAGGCTCGCTGGGCAAGGTATGGATCTTTGAGTCGAAGAAGGACAGGGTTGTCCTGATGCCCCGTGGATGGGTTCACCTTTCGGAATGGGTAAAGGCTATTCCGAAGGAGAAGCTCAAGCAGGTCACCGTAAAGTACAAGGGCAAACAGGACACCTTCTGGTGCTATGAAGATAACCTCAGGATGCGCTCTATGGGAGGCGAGAGGATGAGGGTTGTCGTATCATATTCCAAACTCGATGGTGAGCCTAACTTCTACTGTTCCAATAAGCTCGATATGAAGGCTGACAAGATGCTGAACGTATATGCCAGGAGGTGGAAGATAGAGTCCTTCTACAGGGATGCCAAGCAGGAGCTGGGCATGGAGGATTATGAGATGAGGGAGGAAGATAGAGGGTGTCAGGAGGCACCTTGCGATGGTCCTCATAGCTCATACCTTCCTTGTGCTGGGTCCGGTGCCATCTGCCTCAAATGATGGCACCAGGCTCAATGGGATCGGTGTAGAAAGGATCAAAGCCATCGCTGAAACGATAGGCTCCATGCGCCGTCTGGCATACAGGGAGGTGCTTTTATCTCTCATCTCCGCAGTGCTGAAAATGGGCAGATGGTTGGACGCAGAGGGGATGGTATCTTTGTTCCTACAATCAGGAAACAAAACAGGGGGAAGTTTTGCCAAAGTTTAGTTAATTAAACATATTTATCCCTATAGAAGGAATGGCTGTCTATGGATATGGAGTTGGGTGATCTAGTTATACTTGATAGTGGCAGTTCGTTTATTGATGCACTTGTATCTGCGGTCTATAGGATAACAAAAACATCGCCAAAGGTCGTAAGGTTCCCGGACCTTGAAATCGGGAAACCCGAAAATATTATATTCTCTGGCCGTGCAATAGCTTCTAAACTGATAGATAAATGGGCCTTTAAATTGCTCAATATAACTGAAGGATCAAGGTCGTTGAATATTTGTTATGGGGCAGAGGCACTGAACCTGTACAGGGGTGGCTCGCTGGTCAAGCTGCCGGAGTCGATATCAGGTATTAGGCCAGTCAATTTTTTTGAAAAGAACCAGCTCGGCATTACAGGGGAGGTACGTGTTTTTGAGTCTCGCAAATATGGGATAGGAAGGCTTGGTAAGGGGTTGCGAGTTATAGCCAATGGAAATGGCATTGAAGGCTTCGTCGATGAAGAAAGCAGAAGGATAGGGCTTATGTTCCACCCTGAAAGGAGCGGGAAGGATGGGGACGCAATACTTTCATCGTTTTTATTGTTAAGCCAAAAGCTTTAAATTAACCAAGAGAGCCAGAGGTACGGCGATGTTTCTTCATCAATACTGGTGATAGTTTGAAAAAGGTAACTATGGCTCTACCTAAGGGGTCGCTTGAAAAAGACACCTTTGATTTTTTAAGGAGGTCGGCCTTCGAAATCGTTGGGGAGGATAGAAGTTACAGGCCCGTCATAGATGACAGAGAAATGGCTATCAAGATATTGAGGCCTCAGGAGATCCCAACATATGTTCAGCAAGGGTTCTATGACCTAGGCATAAGCGGGTTGGACTGGATAAAAGAAAGCGGTAGTGATGTAAAAGATTTGCTTGACCTCGAGTATGGATGGGTTAAGCTGGTCGTAGGAGCGCCAAAACAGGTGTACGGAAATAGCGATGATATAATCGAAAGAAATGCTGGAAAGAGGTTACGGATTTCAACAGAGTATCCGAAGCTGACTTCCTCCTTCCTTATGGGGCTAAAATCCTACAAATCGCTCTATGGAGATCGGAAGCCCGTTATATACACACCTTGGTGGAAGATGGGCGAAAATGACGATGTGGCTATCTACCTTTCATTCGGCGCCACCGAAGCTAAACCTCCCGAGGAAGCGGATCTGGTAGTGGATGTAACCCAAACCGGAGCAACGCTGGAGCAGAATGACTTAAAACCAATAGATTTGGTGACAGAATCTACAGCTCACTTGATAGCCAACAGGGACTCTCTCAAGGATAGCAAAAAAAGGGAAAAGATATTAGATATAGTTGCCCTGTTCAAGGGTACGTTGGAGAGTAGAAAGAAATATCATATATTTGTTAACGTAAACGAGAAGAACCTTCAAGAGCTGCTGGACGCGCT
>JAJYTP010000058.1 GCA_021792955.1 archaeon
ATGCCCACAGGAGGAGGCTCTTCGCATACACGTTCACGATCATGGACCTCAGGACCAGGCTATACCTGGCTTACGGCTCCAGCATGAAGTCGGAAAGGGCCGCGTTTGACGGGGCCGTTGTCATGCTGGAATGCCTGAAGGGTATTCTACACGTGACCTTGTCGATGAAGCGGGACGCGCACAGCTTTAGCTGGTCATAGTTAACAAATTCGATACTTTATGTGGGCAGGTATTTTAGGTCTGCATATATTGGATCAAAAGCTGGAATTTTCACGAATGTCTGCTTTGCTGAAAGAGCAATATAATTTTTCATCAAGAATGTTGTTAATGGAATCTGAGAAGGCTCATGGCTATTGACAGTGCGCCAAAGAACATCACTATATAGCTCTGTGATGACCTCAGACTCGAAAAGCTCATTCTATTTGAGAGCTGCGCCCCGGTGAAACCACCCAAGGCTGCTCCGGTAAGCAGCGGCACCAGTAGCATCATAAGCAGCATCATATTAACGGCCAGGCCTGGCTCTGAAAAATGAACCGCCGCACCCACTGTGGATGTTATTATCATTGAAGCTAGCAAAGTTGAAAACGCTACTTTTGGATGTATGTGCTTTATCGATGTCAGAAAAGTGCCTACAACAGCACCTATGCCTACCCCAAACGTGCCTGATATTATACCTGCTATGAACGAAACCAGCGCAAGGCTCCTGTGACTCCTGAATCTGTCGAGCCCGCTTTCATGAGATTCTGCAAATGTCCTCTTTAGATAATCCTTGTCCCTGTTCACTCTGATTTCAATTCTTGCTGAGATAAATGAAAACAACCCCAGCCCAAGCACAGTGATTCCAAAAAACAGCTTGAATGATGAAACAATAATATAATAGCTGAGCACAGACCCTATCACTGCACCTGTGCCTGAAAGTACTGCGATATCTAGGAAAAGCCGCTTATCTATTGACCCCTGCCCCCTGTTTATCAAAGAACCAAAGGCGGTACTTGATATGATGGTTAAAAGGCTGAGACCGCCAGCAACAACCGGGTCAATTCCAAGCAGGAATATGAATATCAGCATGAGCAGGACCCCGCCCCCAATACCGGCTACGTTGCCCAGAATTCCTATGGCTAAGGCCGCGAAAAATAGCAGCAGCAACTCAAGCAAAAATACCATAAATAGATAACATGATTATTGATTAATTTATATATATTGCTTCGAGAGGCTTTGGGAAACGGTTCTATGGGATCAGATATCTAGGTAGAACGAGCCTTATTGTGGGTTGCCATCACATGATCGGGTCTATCCCCCTGGTGTACTTCAGGTATACAAGCCGCCTGATGTTGTATATTTATGCAGATCCTGGCAGCTATCTCCGTCGCCTTCCTGACGATCAGCTTCTTCCTGACGGGCGACGGCATGGTCCCCTTCAGCGTTGAATTAACGGTCTCCACTATGGACCGCCTGTGATATTTCTCCAGCCACTTCTGTGTATCGAACACGAACTCCTCCAGCATATCCATCCAGGCGTCCGGCCCCCAGTGCGATATGCCCTTCTTCGGGAATATCCTAGGAAGGGCTCCCGCTGAAGCTATGGCCGAGCAGTTCTCCTTTCTCTGAGATGAACGCCGCGTCTGCGGTCATGAGCAGCACCTGCCCGTACAGCTTCACTATCTGCTCGAGCAGAGGCCTGAGGTACGGCGATTCGTTGGCGGTGGGCACGCTGGTGACGGCGAAGGAGGAGATGACCTTGAACGTGGTGCCGGCGGCTATCATGACCTTGTCGAACTGCCTCCTCCTTCTGTCCTTACTCCTTACCCCCTTCCCGCTCAGCCTGAGTATCTCGTCCTTCATTGACTCCCAGTTCGCCTTTATGGTGTTGTTGAAGCAGGTGCCATCTATGCTGAACTCATGCTCCAGGTTGGCAACGGGCTGCTGGGTAAGGAAGAATACGTCGTTCAGTATGGCCATGACGTCATAGTCACTGTAGGCGTTCTCCAGGGTCTTGTAGCCAACCATATGATTGATGCCCAGGCGTTCTCCGATTACGTTCAGATAGCCAACGGCCACCCTGTCTGACCTCCCTTCATACTGCTGGACAAGGAGCAGCTTGGCTATGTCGTCGGCCGAGGAACGGGCCCTGCCTGCGGCGTCCTTCCTTATGAGGACATATGACCTTGATGCCTGGTCCACGGCTGCCCTTATAAGCCCTATAACCTCCGGGTACTCCTGCTCCTGTGCCAGGTCGTACCCCTTCCAGCGGATCCTGGACCCCGGCTTGGACACGTACGGGAACTCCCTTGCCCTGACGCTAGCGAGGACCGTTTCAAACTCCTCCATCAGCGCCTGCCTGGGCATTTACTTCCTGCAGACTATCACGTAGGCCCTCCTGCCTACGTACTTCTTAAGGCATCCAACCTTGGCACCATGGCCGAACCTGGTGACCTTATCCTCATACACCATCTCAACATCATCGTCGGTAAGGGTGAACTTACCGTCCTTACCCACCTCAACCCTGCGCATACCAGCTGTATATAGGATATACATATATATACTTGCCTCCCCTATATTACATGCGCGGGCTGATCTGCGCCGTTCTAACTCAGGCCCGCGCTGGGCTGATAATCTGCAACCATTTCCCAAAGCCCATGTTTATAAAAATAAGTTGGTTTGTTGACGGGAGTTAGCATATTTCGTCTAAAGCAATTGAGATTTACAGCTTCATAACCTCCTTTTAGATTTTACTTGGAATTAATCGATTTTACAGAGCTCTTCCACTTAAACATCAAAACATAAATATGGATGATATTGGTAAAGGGCGATGGTCAGATACGTCATAGCTACTGATTACGACAGGACTATAACGGATGAGTCTCTTAACCTGTGTGTGCCGCTGGTTAACATGATTGAAAGCCTGAAGATAGAACATGATGCCAAGTTCATAGTATGCTCAGGAAGGAGGGTGTCATTCCTTCGCAAAATGCTGCTGGATACGGCAGATGGCATAATAGCCGAGAACGGCGCTATCATCGAGTACGATGGCCAAAGGGTTCTGCTTGGTGAAAGTGAAGGAAAAAGGATAAGGGCCGTCCTCGAAGGCCTCGGCCTACCTATTCTGTTCGGCGAAGTGATAGCGCATGTGCCAAACCAGTTCGAGAAGCAGACCATCGATGCAATTAAAGACAGGGATCTGAAATGGTCTATTGAAAGGAACAGAAATTCAATAATGGTGCTACCACATGGGGTGAACAAGGGCCAGGGACTTAAAAGGCTGTTAGAGTTAGCTGAGTTTAAGAATGCGTATACAATCGCGTTCGGCGACGCTGAAAATGACCTATCCCTTCTTAACGCAGCAGACATGAGCATCGCGGTAGCAAACGCAGATCAATCATTAAAGGCCATAGCGAAGGTAATTACACAAAAACCGTTCTGCGAAGGTGTCATGGACTTCCTTAAGGAGTTTTTTAGCGGCCAGCCAAGTGCACCAGGCCAACACGATCAGACAAACTTCTGATCAGTACATCCGCAAGTGGATTTTGCCGGGCCTAATTTGACGCAATTTCTGGTGCCGTTCGCCTCTCCGGAGATGTCGTTGTGGGCATTATCCTACCGTCTTCCCAGCC
>JAJYTP010000059.1 GCA_021792955.1 archaeon
TGACGGCTGCCGGCCAGGCGCCTTCTAATAGAAGGGGATGTTTTTGTGATGGATAGTTAAAGCCACTCCATAGGCTTCGATTTAAGCGTGCGACTCGGTAGTTCATGTAATATGATTTATGAATGCTTAAGCCATGGGTACAGGCGCCAGGCCTAGGCTTTAATGCGCTTTATAATGACACAGGGGTCAAAGTGGCGCGCCCTAAGCGTGTTAATATAAGAAGAGCCGATCTAAATATAGCCTCTAATCGGGTTGATTAATCATGCAAACGGTAATTATCCAGCGTTCGGGCCGCCATTTGGATAGTAAAGCTAGCTTTTGCACATATTATATAGCGCTTGGAAATGTATCGTTGACTATCTAGTGCCATCCCGCCAGTTTCATAGCCTTGACCACCTTATCCACAGCTATAGCCACCGCAGCCTTCCTCATTTCTATATTTTTTAACGCGGCGAATTCAAATATCTGTTTAAATGCGTTTTTCATCTTGAAATCCAACTTGGCATTAACTTCGATTTCGCTCCAATGATCTCTATTCAGATTCTGCACCCATTCAAAATAGGATACTAGCACACCCCCGGCGTTTACGAGTACATCGGGAACTACCTTCGCGCCGCTTTTGTACAGTATAGAATCTGCGCTTGGTGTTATGGGGCCATTGGCCGCTTCCATTATAAGTTTAGCCTTTATCTTGGACGCATTGTACTCAGTTATCTGCCCCTCCATCGCTGCGGGAATGAGAACATCAACATCCATTTCCAACAGCTCTTCATTTGTGATTGGTTCAGCATAAACGAGTGAAGAAATGGAATGTGGATTCACAAGATCGTTGTTCAATTTTTCAAATGAAACGCCAAACAGCCCACCTTTAGCCTTTGCGGCCCCGTAGATGTTGCTCACGCCAGCTATCTTTGCACCCATATCCATCAGGAAACGAACGGTATTGGAACCAACGTTACCGAATCCCTGTACCGCTACTGTTACATCCTGTAACTCCTTGCCAAGGAACCTTTGAACGGCTTCTCTGGTACAGATTGCGACGCCCTTGCCTGTAGCCGATAGCCTTCCTTCAGACCCACCTAGCTCAAGCGGTTTTCCCGTAACCACGGCTGGAACGTTGAACCCTCTAAGCCTTGAATATTCATTCATAACCCATCCCATAATCTGCGGGTTTGTATTGACATCAGGCGCTGGGATATCTATTTCGGGGCCTATATCATCCTTCAACATATCTACGTACCTCCTAGTTAGTTGCTCAAGCTCGTCCATGTTCAGTTTAGCGGGATCAACAGTTATTCCACCCTTTGCCCCTCCGAATGGGACGTCCATTATCGCCGTCTTCCAAGTCATCCACATAGAAAGCGCTCTGGCATCGTTCAAGTCCATATCCTTGTGATATCTTATACCCCCTTTGAAAGGCCCTCTAGCATTGTTGTGTTGAACTCGGTAACCCGTAAATGTTACCACTTCACCTCCTGCTAGCTTTAAGGGAATATGCACAACTAATTCTTTCATAGTTGTCTTCAACACCTCATAATATTCCGGTTCCAGATCCAAAAATTCTGCCACCGAAGCCAATTGGGTAAGCGCATTACTATAGGGGTCCTTTTCAAACACTCCCTGGCCTATAGATTCTACCATGTTATTGTTACCGATGGCCGCGGTTTTAAATTATTTGTCCTTTTTTGTTATTATATTGGGTTGAATTGTTTGGATTCAATTGCAAGGAGTGGAGGGCTGGATTCTTTTAAATTTACAAGCAACGCTTAAATAAAATCGTTCATTAATTACACCGAATTAATATGCCGGTATTACTTGGACAGAAGGCACCTGATTTTGTTGCTAGTACAACAAAGGGACCAGTTACCCTATCCAGCCTTAAAGGGAAGTGGGTGGTCCTGTTTTCTCACCCGGGGGATTTCACTCCTGTTTGCACGACCGAATTTATGGCCTTTACTAAGAGGTACGATGAATTCAGGAGGCTAGGTGTGGAACTGTTAGGGTTAAGTGTAGACAGTATATACAGTCATATAGCCTGGGTAAGGGACATCAAGAAAAATCTGGGGGTTGACATTCCCTTCCCTATAATAGCTGATGTAGACAAGGCCATTGCATCTGAATATAACCTGATAGATGTCAAGGCTGGGAATACGGTCAGGGGTGTCTTTCTTATCGATCCAAATCAAATGGTCAGGTGGATGATTTACTATCCCGCCGAGGTTGGCAGGAACATAGATGAAATATTGAGGGTTATAAAGGCCTTTCAATTCAACTGGGATCGCAAATTGGCGACACCGGCCAACTGGCAGCCTGGCCAAGAGGGGATAGAACCTGCTCCGCTTACAGTTGAGGACAGCGAAAAAAGAGATGGTCATGATGGCACTCAAACCTGGTACCTCAAGTACGTCAAATAAGCTTCTGACACATATGTACTAATATGATTGTAATAATTTAATATCGTGGAGCTTATGACTTATTTTCCAGCCCAATGAGAGGGTGCGTCTAATGATCGTGGAGGACCTCAGGAATGTAACTTGCGGTGATGACCCATTGACGTACTTAAGAAACACCATGAAGTTACTTTATTTTGAATGCGCGCCAGGACAGGAGGCCAACCTCCTGCTCATGAAATCAAGATTTCCATACGAAAGGCCGGTTTTCGAAAGCTTGGCGAGTATAAACAAGTTAGAGATGCTAAATTTTATTGAACAGAACGGCGAAATTAGCGTTCATTTAAAGAGGATGGGTTCAAACTAAATTTAGCCGCCATCTGCGCCCATAAGATACCCGCCGAACGCCAACCCCCAGATTAGGATAGGATACGCTATCATCCTTTCCATTCCTCCTGGTCCTATCAAGGGATAGAAGTTTAGAGCAAAAAATACCAGCGCAACTAGCCCCAACGATCCAACCAAGGCCGATATAAACGAAAATGGGGGCTTGACTATGCGAGACGACATGATAGCCGATATGCCTCCAAACGCAAAGGTGATCAGTGAGAACAGGACATGTAGGTTTAAAGGCGATCTTTCATTGAAAACACCGACTCCGATCGCGCCTATGGCTGTCATCACCAGCGCAGAGGTGAACCATCTTCCAGCCCATGCCTTATCTAGGAGATATGCTGCAAGAAGTAAGAAAAGGCCTAAGAAAATTATTGATGCGTTAAATATCAAGGAAGTTGAGCCAACCCCCAGGTCACTTATGTAATTCCATTGTATACTAGAACCCGGATAGATAGATTCGGCGATAATCATAGATAGCAGGAATTGGGACGCTCCTACAAATATCAGTGCGCCTGCAACCTTTGACCGCTTGAACATATTAAGTCATCATCAACGGATTGAAATATAAACATGGTGTACGGCCCATCAATCCAATTAGGTAATATTATTAAGGTTGTATATTCAAGGTTACTCATGAAAACGATCGTAATGAAGTTCGGTGGCACGTCAGTTAAGGACGGTGGCTATAACCGGATTGTCGATATATTAAAGCTTTACAGGGAACAGAAGGCCATAATCGTCGTTTCGGCTATTAAGGCAGTAACTG
>JAJYTP010000060.1 GCA_021792955.1 archaeon
AACAGTATTCAAAATTCCAGTGGTCCATCCATTTTTATCAAGGGACTCCGAAAGGGTTTTTGAGAATAGGCTTTTGCCTGATCCGGCCATTCCAGTAACAAATATAATGTACATATCATTGATTCAAATTATGGAGTATTTTAAGCATTAGTTAAAGCCCCTCTGTATTATTTCCGGGTCCTTGGCGATCTCAAGAGCCCCTTTGAGCACTATATCTTCCCCCAGATGCGTCAGATAAGCCTTTGGCATCCTGTTGGTTAAAAATTGCTGCAAATTATCCAACATTGGTTCATAAAAATCGGGGTTCAATAGAGCCAACGACCCGCCTATAGTTACCAGGGATGGGTCATAGGCATTTATTACTGAAGCTATGCCAGCGGCGTTTATTAATGCGCAGCGTTCGGTTACGATTCGGGCGATCTGATTGCCTTCTCTGGCCAATTTGAAGAGAGCTTCGGGGGTTTTAGCGCCCAGCTCAGGGAGATGAAGTTTATCGCTCAAAAAACTGGCATAAGGAACAATGCTAGAACCAGAACAGAAGGCCTCCCAATGGGAGTACCCCCCACATTTACAACGAACCCGATCGTCTACATCAAGCACCAAATGACCGACCTCATGGGCGTTACCGTCCTTGCCACTGAGGATCTTTCCATCAACAATTACCCCAGCACCTATCCCTGTACTGAAGGTGATATATACTAGGTTATCATAGTTTTTCCCTTCTCCCAAGAGCTTTTCGGCTATCACCGCCGAAATGCAGTCATTAGTAAGGAATACCGGTATATCAAATATCCTTTCTAGTTCGGGCTTGATCTTAATCGGTCTATTTCCCAAATTCGGAGGGATTATCGAGCCATCGGAAACGCGGAGCGGACCAATGCTACCCACACCTATAGCTCTAACTCCTTCTTCACCGACTTCCCTTATAAGATCTGCTACCAGTAACGGAAGTATAGGAGGATTTTCAATTGCTTTATTCTTAACCTTAATGATCTTGAGCACTTTTCCGAGCAAATCGCTGCGGGCAACTCTTATATTCGTGGCGCCTATGTCAACACCAATCACAAAAGCATCGGCCATAATATTTCTGTTCGCCATCCATATTTAACGTTTATTTTCATGAGTGTCAGTAGTATAGCCTTCTCCATGTCTTTTTAAACCGGTTTTGAGCTGCCCTTCCTCCAGCAAGGAATAAAATTCCCCATAGTCCTGCCTGAAAGAGGCCGTTTTCTCCAGTACTTCTTCTATGGATACAACCTTAACTTTGGCTATAGCATTTGCCAGCTTGGCCAATAGTTGATCGGTATAAACATTCGATATAATTATATCTCTTGCAAGCCTTTCTGATCCGTACAGTGAAGTCGCAATAAGCATTTTCAATGCTTTATAGCTCGTTCCTTCTATGTTAGCTATATCCGCCATATCCCCAGAAAGAACATCGATCGCAATCAATGATAGAAGTTGAGGTAGTTCTATTGAGTAGCAGACCAGACGATCATGAACTTTTTCATTCATTGAAAAGACCTTCGCCTTTGGAAAAAGCTTCCTAACGGTTTTTAATTCTTTATCCTTATCGACAAGAGGCGTAAGAGCGATTGTCTTACCGTTGATCGAGTTAGCCCCTGGCCCAAAGAAGGGATGTATAGAAATTGCCCCTTCTATTGACCTTAAGATGCCGTTTACCGATATTTTCAAGGTTGAAATATCAATAACTGTTCCTGCAAAACCGTTTTCCTTTATCCCTCTAAGCACTCGTTCGGCCGAACTGAGGCTGACGGCATTAATTACTATTTCAAATTGCTGTATATTTTTTTCATAACTCTCTACAGGTTGGACGCCCTTCATCGCATTTAAAGATGATAACTTCTTTTGATCTATATCGTTGATGTAGACGTCATACTTATCCTTAAAATAGTTGGCGAACCACTTCCCCATATTACCAGCCCCAATTATGAGCAACGCCCTTTTTTTACCTGTTCTAGGCTTGCTAATTTCATTCATTGTTATCATCAGGCTCGCCTTTAATGAAGTGCGTCATAGATATAAGTGTTTTATCCTTATAAACTGGACCCCTTTGCTCCTACCTTAAACATCACAATAGGGCAAGCATAAGAGATATTGATCTTTGGGCGGTAGCATTTCCCGCAAAAGAGGGTAATTGTTAAATAGGCTGCACGTGATCCCTCATCGGTTGAATTTTGCTTTATCGGTTAATGGACGTCTTTGCATGCCCCATTTGCAAAAGCTTCCCTTTGAGCCTTATCACTTTCAAGATTGAATATGTTCGAACTGGATCCCCGGTAGCACGCTGCGAATACTACTGTGGGTATAAAAAAGGCATGATAGATGATGCCTCGGTGTATGAATGTGACTCATGCACGGCTACCGATGTAAGTGAGGGCATTCTTCTCTGCCACGCCTGCAGGAGGTGGTACAAAATAACCGACTCATTGCCCATTTTGCTCCCGGATCATCTAAGGGATAAGGATAGCGATGTAAACTTCCTTTTAAAGCACAGGTCGGAGATCGATAATGATATACTAGAAGCCTGGTTTCCCTTTCACCTTTAGAATATCTAACAATCTGTTCAGCGTTGCCAGATTTAGTGCAACAATAAGAGGGAATCTCCCCATTGCATCCAGCGGAATGTCAGAAATGGGGTATTTAGAAAGGCTGATGGCCTTGCCACCTGCCTGCTGAACCAGAAATAAGGATGGCATGAAGTCAAATGGCCTAGTGCCAACAGGATAAGATACGTAGGCATCCATGGATTGATTAAGAATCAAAGCTATTTCTACGGCCGTAGCCCCGAAAATGCGAGGATAACCCACCTCCTGAATGAGCTTGAACAGCTCCACCCTGCCACCTCTCATATTTGCTGTGAACCCTATCATGGTCATGTGCACATTTGAATCATCGCGGAACTTGATCTTCCTCCAGTTGAAGAATGCGTTTGCCTTATATCCCCATATTAGGTCGCCGGTAGTATGATACATCAATCCAGCAGCGAATATATCCTGATATCGGTTGCCCGAAGCCACCGCTATGGTAGTAGCGAAGAGGGGAACCCCCCTTCTTGCGTTAGTTGAACCGTCTATGGGATCGACCAGTATATGGAACCCATTATTTCCGGCTACTTCTATTCCACTCTCTTCACTTATGTAGGTGTATCTGTCGTATCTTTCCTTGACTAGCTTCATTAAGGTCCTATCGGCCAGCCTGTCTATGTAAACGCTTTCGTCGCCATAATATGCCCTGCCCCCACGGTCAGTCCACCTGTAAATATTTTCTGGCCTGTAAATTTCTTCATGAACCTTCATAAGTCCGTCCCTGATAAAATTAAGGTGCGCTGCTATCTTCAAATGATTCCTATATATCAATATTGATACATAAAAAAGTTTTGAATGACCTAATGAACTGGATTGAAGAAAGCCTTTTAACTTGCTTGCATAAACTAGATATCGTAAGAGCAC
>JAJYTP010000061.1 GCA_021792955.1 archaeon
CCGTTGGATGGAACTGCACGAATTCCATGTCCTTTAAGGATACACCAGCCCTATAGGCCATTGCTATTCCATCCCCCGTGCTCGAAAAGGCGGTCGTTGTAAAGCCGTATATCCTTGCGTAACCGCCCGTCGCTATTATACCCGCCTTCCCCCTGAAGAGCTTCATTTCGCCAGTGGAGATATTCATAGCCAAAAGGCCTCCAAATGTCCCGCGCGTAATGTTCAACGAAATCACCAAATATTCATGAAATATTTCCACATCCTGATACTCCAGAAGGGCATCGTACAACGTACTTAACATAAAGAATCCCGTTTTATCACCTGCGAAAACTGTACGAGGAATGCTCATGCCGCCGAAAGCACGTAAAACTATCCTGCCATCCTCTCTTCGATTCCACGGAACCCCCATATTATCCAATAACCTTATTTCCTTAGGGGCTTCATTTACTAGGAACTCAACTGCATCCTGATCTGCAAGATAATCGCTCCCTTTTATCGTATCCATAGCATGTAGTTCTATCGAATCGCCTCCCTCACCGGGGCTAAGCACCCCTGAAATACCGCCTTCTGCGGAGACCGAGTGGCTCCTCATAGCATGTAATTTGGATATCATGGCAATCCTCAATTTCCTATTAGAAAAGTTTGCAGCCTGCAGGGCCGCACGCATTCCGGCCAGACCACTTCCGACTATTACGATATCGTAATCAGCGGTCTCCATTTTACTTCAATCTTTGGTTTTTGGTTTATAAAACTTGCTGCAGTTTTATGAACTTTTAACGTGCAGCTTAAATGTACGCACTGTAGTCTGTTTGATAAACTCACATTACCCAAGCCCACTGGTAAACGTATATATACAGAGAGAAAAACACTATCACCAATGACCGAGGTAATGGATTTTGACGTGGTAATCGTAGGAAGCGGCCTTGCCGGTTTGAGGGCGGCCCTGCAGATCATGAAAAATGATGAAGGGAAGCTCGGCATAAGGGTTGCGATTATCTCCAAGCTTTATCTTATGAGAAGCCATTCGGTATCGGCCGAAGGAGGCACTTCGGCCGTACTGTACCCTGAAGAAGGGGATAGCATGGAACTTTACGCCTGGGATACGATAAAGGGTAGCGATTTCCTAGCTGACCAGGATGTAGTGTGGCGTTTCGTTAATCTAGCGACAGATGAAATAAGGCTTTTAGAAAGAATAGGATTACCATGGAACAGAAGGGAAGATGGTAAGATAGAACAGAGATGGTTCGGCGGATTGAGCTTTCCAAGGGCAACATATGCTCAGGACAAATCGGGGTTCTTTATGATGAGAGCCCTCTATGACACGCTGTTGCGGTACGATAATTGGGAGAGGTTCGATGAATATTTTGTAACTTCAATGGTGATTGAGGGGGGCAAATTTAAAGGTTTCACAGCTATCGAATTGAAAACCGGAAAGATGGTGTTCTTCAAGGGTAAAGCTGGAATCATAGCTACAGGCGGGAATGGCCAGCTCTGGAGGATAACAGCTACAGCTAGCAGCACCACCGGCGATGGATATGGTATAGCATACATGGCAGGATTACCGTTGGAGGACATGGAGTTCGTCCAGTTCCATCCAACTGGGCTAGTCCCAAAAGGGCTGTTGATAACGGAGGCGGCAAGAGGGGAGGGCGGATACCTGATAAACGCCGAAGGTGAGCGATTCATGAAAAGATACGCACCATCCAAGATGGAGCTGGCACCAAGGGATATAGTTTCCAGGGCTGAGATGATGGAAATAGCGCAAGGTAGGGCTGCCACCGATAAGGTTTCCGGGTTAGCCCATCTTTGGATAGACCTTCGGCACTTGGGAAAGGAAAAAATTGAGAAAAAGCTTCCTATGATCAGGGAATTGGGGCTCAAGAACCTTGGTATAGACCTTGCTGAGGCACCTCTCCCGGTCAGACCCACTGCGCATTATACCATGGGGGGGATACGCACTGACATAGATGGGAAGGTTTTAAACGATGACCATGGTTCAGTAGATGGTCTCTGGGCTGCTGGAGAATCCGCCTGTGTTAGCGTTCATGGGTCAAACAGGCTGGGGTCTAATTCCACTATCGAGTGCCTCGTGTATGGGGCCATAGTCGGGGACGGAATTTATAAGTATCTGGAACAGCACAGGGATGAAGATACAGCTTTTCCAAAGGAAAGGGTGGATTTGGAAGAGAATAGAATATTTAATGGTATACTAGGGAAAGAGAGCGGTGGCGAGGATGTATATCAGATCAAGAATGAACTCAAGGACACTATGGAATCAAATGTGCATGTTTATAGAACCGAGGAGGGGTTAAGGACGGCGTTGGTTAAGATTCAAGAGTTAAAGAAAAGATACCGTAATATAAGGGTAGACGACCACAGGCCGACGCTTAATTACAATCTTCAGCATGCGCTTGAACTAGGATTTATGCTTGAACAGGCAGAAGTTGTCACAATGGGAGCCTACCTTCGTAAGGAGAGCCGGGGAGCGCATGCAAGGTTAGATTATAAGGTAAGAGACGATCAACATTGGCTGGTTCATTCGCTAGCTTGGTACACCCCGGAAGGACCACAGTTTAAATATATACCAGTGAATATTACCATGTGGAAGCCGGTGGCGAGGGTGTACTAGGATGAACGGCTCTGATGAAATCATACTGAGAGTCAGAAGGTTTGATGGAACAAGAGAATGGTGGCAATCATATCAGATAGGCCTAACCGGTGTAACTTCTGTGCTTGACCTGCTTAACAAGGTGCGGGAAGAGAAGGATCATACGCTTGCTTTCAGACAGAGTTGCCATATGGGGACATGCGGTTCCTGCGGGATGGTCATAAATGGGAGGCCAAGGCTCGCGTGTCAAACAAACATTTCTGAACTGGATGCCGGCGTTGTCAATGTGGAGCCCATGCGCAACTCTCCGGTTATAAAGGACCTGGTGGTTGGGCTAGATTCGCTCATAGAGAACCATAAAAAGGTCAAACCATATATTATCAGAGGTAAAAAGGAAGAAATATTTAATGCGCCTCGCGAGTTCAAGGTGACACAAGAGGGGACCACGCAGTTTCTACAGTTTGACTACTGTATCATGTGCAACCTATGTATTTCAGCATGCCCTACTGTGACAATTGATCCTCTATTTTTGGGCCCACAAGCCTTAGGGCAAGCCTTTCGCTACCTAGCTGATCCTCGCGATGAGGGATGGGCTGAAAGGTTGGAGTTGGTTGATGATGATCATGGAATATGGAGATGCCATTTTGCAGGAGCATGTAGCTATGTATGCCCAAAGGACGTTGACCCAGCGAAAGCCATTCAACTGATGAAGAAGGAGCTTCTAAAGAAGAGGTTGCTGATAAGAAGGGGTAAGAAGGGGG
>JAJYTP010000062.1 GCA_021792955.1 archaeon
TCGGACCCTGCCTTTGAATCTGTTTAAGAGTTCAGCGACGCTCCCGCGTTCTAGAATTGTCCCGGAGTCTATCATGATTACATCTTTTGATAGATTTTCCGCCTCCTCCATGTAGTGTGTAGTTAGTATTATCTTTCCATCCAGTTTCCTTACTGCGGCCCAGACTTCCAGCCTTGAAATGGGATCCAGCCCTGTGGTGGGCTCATCTAAAAATACTATTTCGGCATTAGAAGCCAGAGCCATGGCCACAAATACCTTTCTTTTTGTGCCCCCTGACAACATATCCGTTGGTTTGTCAAGGCTATCGCTCAACCCGACATCTTCCAAGGATTTTTTTGCGGCCAACGATGATTCACTCGACGTCATTCCTCTAGCTATAAGGTAAAGTTTAACCTGTTCAAAGGGGGTAAGTATGCCGATTGGGGAGGCCTCTTGGGGAATGCTAACCACCTTCTTCCTTATCCTGTCAGCGTTCTTGATTACGTCGAGGTCGTCTATGAATGCCCTTCCTGAAGATGGTTCCAGCTGGGTAGAAAGTATCCTCACAAGGGTTGTCTTGCCGGCACCGTTCCTGCCGATAATAGCGGTGAAGCGATTATCAATGTTAAGGCTGACACCATCAAGCGCCTTGGTCCCATCAGGATACACCTTTGAAAGTCCTTCCGTTCTAATCATTTCTACCTATGCCCCGGTACCAACGATGTGACTGCAGACTACAACTGAGTGAAAATTCCCACTATCCATAAAATATGACGCCACTGTTTTGGTTATTTAGAATATAATCATTTTTGTCATCTGCTGCCGTTCTAGCTCCAAAGCGCTCTAGCAAGCGCTTTTGTTGTACTAGATGGGCATACTAGATTTGTTCGCGCTATTTAAAAATGATTAACCGAATAACTCCTTGGATAGCCATGGAACAAGCTATATTCTTGGACATAGGCGGGACTCTGGTTGATTTTGAACCACCATTTCACTACAACATCTACAGCTACCTGAAGCGTGCAGGGTATAATATAAGCGAGAAGGACGTATTTAGAGGGATGGCATTTCAGTACGGGAGGGCTGAAGATGCATATATTGGTAATGGTATACCAAAGCTCGATTATAAGGACCTATTGTCATACCTTGGCATAGATTCCGGCGATGGGGCATTGATAAGAGGGTTAGGATCTATTGACATACTTTCGAATCAATATACATTGTACGATGATGCACTAGAGTTCATAAAGGAGGTAAAAAATAGGGGATTTAAGGTCGTGCTGGTAACAAACGCCACTAAATCCATCCATCGTATTATCACGGAATTGGACCTTGGAAGATATGTAGATGATGTGGTCGCATCATGTGATGTGGGTGCGGTTAAACCGGGTAGACAGATATTTGAGATCGCAAGAAGGAGGGCTGGCTGTGAAGGGATACACATAGGAGATTTGTATGAAGTTGACTATGTGGGGGCTAAGCTAGCAGGCCTTGGCGCTATCCTCCTAGACCGCCGCGATTTTTATAGCGAACTGGATGTCAGGAAAGCGGATAGTCTGACGGCCGCCCTTGGCCTTATTGACGGGCTGGTGCAGGGCAGCCTTAACGGATCTCCTAACGGAGGGCACGTTAAGCTTAAATCAGGCTGAATAATTTTATGATACGGTACGCTATCATTTAGGAATTTGCAATATCTTTGATGTCATCATAATATGGTAGGTTATCAACAAGAGACGGGCCTCTGATCCTCTGTATGAGAAATGCCGCTGCCCTGTTGGCAAGACTGGCTGCGGAGAAGGGATCACGGCCCTGTCCTATAAAAAACGTGAATGCAGCGCACCATTCATCTCCAGCACCGGTGGTTTCCGTTTCCTTGACACGTACAGCCGGTATACGTTCTTCCCTGTTTCTGGACACTATAAAGGCCCCATGGGCGCCAAGGGTCAAGGCCACAACCTCCACATACTTGGAGTATTTTCGCGCAAGTTGAAAGACATCAACATTTGCATCGGGGGCATATCCCGCCAGGATTTTCATCTCAGTTTCATTGGGGGCTATTGCGTAAAGGCCTTTAAAGTTACGTGCTTTTATAGGTACAGCTGGTGCTGGGTTAATTATGGCCTTTGATTTTTTCATCATAAGCCTTGAACCATACATCGCAATGGGAACTGGCAGTTCAAAGTTGGTCAGAAAGTAGTCTGTATCCATATCTTTCAGCGAATCGCTTAGAAATAGCCTATCTATATCCCCATTTGCGCCGGTGTTTATATATATCAGGTTCGCCCCTTTATTAAACACAAATACATAGGCAGTACCAGTTTCCTTCTTGGACACTTTAACCCCGGTGCAGTCCAATCCCTCCCTATGCCACTTTTCTATGGCCTCTTGCCCGAAAGTATCGGCCCCTACGCTTGCTATGATATTTACCTTGGAGCCCAGCCTCGCTAGGGCGATTGCCTGATTTGACCCCTTCCCTCCATGTTCTCTTCTTAGTTTCGATATTCTGACCGTTTCTCCTATAACCGCGGCCCTTTCGGGAACGATAACGAACGTTGAGTTATAACTGGCAAGCACGGCGCTTCGCACATTTTTATGTAAGGACATTTATCATCCAATAACCTAAACCGCTGACATCCATATAAGCTATGCCCTTACGTACCAACTTGATAGCCTTCTAAGGTTTGTACGCTTATGGGCAACTCCTTTCCTAATTCAATGGCCTATAAGGTATGGATCAGCATAGCCGTAACTTCTCTTATGCCAGCCCTCAGTTCAGCCGGAACGGGTTCAAGTACATGGGCCAACCTGTTGTTGTCTCGTTGCTTTACATGCCTGGGCCTCGAACTGTGCTATAAAACAAAGGCATTTACGGCCTTGTGTCTCTCCTGTTATCGCGGACATTCCAACTTCATGTGTTTTGGACGGTCGCTTTAGACGTTCATATTTAACCTCCTTTTCATACTTTATTTGACCTTGTGTTAATCATAGTGACCGTCATTACGCATTTTCAAATTAGTATATTATAGATCTTTGATTTTATCATGACTAAGGCGTGGCATGCTGGGCGCGTTTCGAATAGCATAGGCTTATATAGGCATGAATGTAATAATAGGCGATATCCAAATGGCCGAAAAAATGGATACCAACAAAAAATATCCATGGTTAAGGTACGGGTTATCTCTACGATCCAAGCAAAGGGTTAGCACTACTCGTTATGTCCTCTATATAACTCAAATAGCTGTCGTGATAGTACTTTCATATCTTAGCGTAGTACTACTAGGTCCACTCAGTT
>JAJYTP010000063.1 GCA_021792955.1 archaeon
TATACGCAGTGTTATCTGGTACAATATCATTCTTGATTGTGGTTATGATCGGAGCACCAAAGAAGTTGTTCAGATCAGTACGGCCAGCAGTCAAGTCAGAAGCCAACGGCGAACCCAGCTGAGTAGCAGGCTGAGTCATAAGACTTGCATACGTGCTCTGGGTCATCAGAATACAGCCCACGGGCAACTGGTTCTCAACCATGTTCTGCACGCCCGCCATCATGTTCGCCACGGTCACACCACCAGTGGTGTTGATGACGTTGCCGGCATGAGTGGCGATGGCCAACGAAGCGTTAATGAACGTTTCGTCCTCCGTCTTCTGCATGTCTCGAACGCTGTTGTCCTGCAGCACGGTGCGGATGTCAGTGCGGTAAGTCGCCAGCTCGAACTTGGATTTCGTGAACTCACGAGATTCAATCTTACTGAAGGTTACCGGATAACGAGACGCCTGGAAGTACCGCATACGGGGGCGACCGGTGAAGGCAAAACTTGCGGCCTCAGAATCCGGTTCCTTTTCCACGATGACCACCGGCTCATCAGTCACCTGACGGTCCAGTTCCACTGCGGTGATGCCAACAGGCGGCAAAATCTTACGGGTGAAACCTTGCTCACGCAGTTTCTGGCGGACGAAAGCCGTCATGGCCGCGCTGGCCTCTTTGGTCATGCCCTGGTCCAGCTTGTCCAAGAAGCTCTTGTTCAGGAACTGGATGTTTACTGTTTCGGTGTTGTAATTAAAAGCCATGTTTTCCTATTCTCCTGTCTTAGCGCATTACAATAAGCAGCGAGGCAGGGAAAGTGCCAGAAGCTGGGTAGACGCTCATGACATAACCGAGGACGGCATTCGAGCCAGTGGCGACGTCGATGACGCCGTTCAAACCAGTCACCGCAGTGCCTGGGCTGAAAGAAGAAGCCGCGTTGTAGACCGTGGTGCGGAAGATTGCGTTGCCCCAAATGACGACACCTTGAGGGCCGCTGACACCGGGACGTTCACCAACCAGAGCGGCATTCATGGAACTGGCGGAGTCGTTATTACCACGAACTACCAGGCCCAGAGGCGCCACACCGGCGGCCAGAACAGCATGGCCGTTACCATCAACCGTGACAATGTTACCGCAGGACATACCGCTGGCACCAGTGGCGATGCTAGAGATAGTGGTGTTAAAATCGAGAGAGCCATCATTCGGCCAGCCACGGACAACTTCCATGGGGTAGTCGAGAATTGGCCCATCATAAATTCCAGCCATATTTCAAATTCCTTTTTATGAGAGGGGCTAAGCTTTAGCCCAGAAGAAACTTCGTGAAGGCGTCCGCGCCTGAGGAGGGGATGTTCGACGGAGAGCCATATTCATGTGGCCTTTGGTCGGAGCCAGCGGCGCTGGCAATCTTCTCCAGGGTGGGAACCTCAAGTTTTTCAACATCTTTTGGGTTGTAGCCCGCAGAAGCCAACTTTTCAATCAAAGGCCGCTTAGGGGCATCCAGCGCCTCCTGAGCATTCTTCTCAAGATATTCGATGTATTCCGCCACCTTGCGGAGTTCATCAGCGTCGAGGGGGATGTCCATATAACTGCCATTGGGTTCGGTCAGGAGCTTGGACCACATATCCATGTAGGACGGCTCCATTTCATCGGACACGCCCTTGGCGACGTTTTCATCCATTCCTCGTTTTACGAGTTCATCAAAAAGAGCCTCCTTAACTTTGGAGCCCATACCACGGAGCTCTTCAAGCTGTTCGGCCTTTTTGATCAGTAATTCGGGTATCAAAGACATTTAGCTTTTTCCTCTGAATAATTTTAGTACGGTCGGTTCTTCTTGGAGTGAAGATAGCCAGCCAGCCCAATCCCACCCATGCCAGCGACGCCGAGGGCGCCTCCTGCGGCCAGGTGTTTCATCATTAATTTGCGGTCGTTATGGGCTACCCTTTTACCAAACCAACCACCCCCCGAGCGGACCAGGTTAGCGGCTTCATGGGTAACGTTGGGCGCCTTTCCTAGGGCATCCATGGTCCCAGACAGGTGGCGTAGGCCCCTGTCTACAAGGGTCTCTTGACGGGGAACCTCAAACTGAATGGGCTTTCCCCTCAGGCGCCCTAAGAGCCCCCTCTTCTTTCTTCCTCTGCCTAGGATCTCCTGAAACTCTGAGTCAGGTATTTCCCGGTCACTGCCATGGACGTGGTGCATGACCTTCGGTTTGCCAGTCTCCTCGTGATAAACGTGGATGACCTCTTCGGCCTTCTTAACAAGAGCCCTGACGTTGCCCATTGGTTAGACGTCCGTGCGGCAGATAATGCGGACAGAGGATCGCTTTTCGTGTTTGCCATGGAGGTTGCCCAGGGTATAACCACCTCCCGCTAGCGTGATGGCCCCCAGCTCAGCCCCAGCGGCAGTGTCTATCTTATTTATTTTGGAGAATGCCTCACTCACACCAGACCTTTTTTCGTACTCAGGCATGCGGTTCTTATCTCTCGACATGGAGCTCCCTAGGGCGACACCACCTGCTCCAAGGGCAACCCCCGCAGCGCCCAGGCCTAATTTAGCCTCAGTGGAAAGTCCCTTCTTTTTAGAGAGAGCTTCGGCCCCCTCCTTAATTTTCTTCAGGTCTTCCACACTTCCAGCGGCACCGTGCAGGCGTTGTGTCGCCCAGTCTATACCCTTGTCTGCCAACTCCCCCCATTCCTTGGCGGAGGCCGCAGTCTTCACTAGACCCGTGGCTACTTCATAACTCAAACCATACCCCATATAGCGGTCCACGGTGGCCTTCTTCTCAAGGTCTTCCGCACGACGCTTAATGGATTCATCCAACTCTCCCGCTGCCTTCACTAAGCTTGCAAAATCTCTCATAATTTGTTAATTCCCGTTGTTTGAATTGTGAGCCAGCGCCATGCCACCGAGGCCAGCAGTGGCCGCTGTACTACCCAGGTAAGCCAGAGGATGCTTCTTGATTCCTTTGGTCAGGGCCTTCCCTACGCCTTGGGCCATGTTTTTAGTGTCATCCCAGAGGCCGGAGGCAGCGTCTACCGCAGCGCTGCCAACGCCTTCAGCTTGTTTAATGAGCTTCACCGCCTCGGAGGCACTAAGGCCGCTGTCTAAAAGCTCCCGAAAGGTTTCAGAAGCCTTCTTCTCATGCCTCTTATGCTCCATGTACGCCCCAGCCCCTGCTCCCCCCACTGCTCCGACGCCTATAACTTTTGCATCATGGAGAATCCTCTTCCCCGCAGATCG
>JAJYTP010000064.1 GCA_021792955.1 archaeon
ACATTCCGTTTTAGTGGCATCGGGGATAATTTTAAGATATCAAGAGTCTCTGGTAGCTTCCCTTCCTGGGGTTCCCGCTGAATTAAAAGCCATATTCACAGAGCAACTGCTTCCCATTATCAGGAAGGAGTTTGAGGAGAGAGCTTATATTCAGAAGGAAATTATCGTAGACACTAACGATGAGTCATCCTTGGCAAAGGTACTAAAGGAGGTGGCTTCAGCACACAGCGACACATATATCAAGTCAAGGGCAAAAAGCTTCGGTAAGGACATCAAAATACATATCACTATATCAACAAGGGCAAACTCAATGAAAGTTGCCAAGGCGGTGACTTCTCAAGTGGTCAAGGAGCTCATAGACAAATTTGGTGCAGATGGCATCAAGATCATATCCAGACGATAACAGATAACTGCTCATGAAGGGTCAGTTGCCTCAATGAACGTTCTTCGTAGTCATCAGACATCGAACGGAGTGATATGACAGGCTCTCTGTGAACCATATGTATTTAGTACAGCTCCCTTTACCCATGTCAGTGCTAAACATAATATATACGCATAATTTTTATAAACACCTGATATGATTCACCTATTATGACAGATATGACTAAATCCTCCTTCGGTAGCTATTATGATCTTAAAAGGTCTATCCCTGACATTGATTCTATGCCATACTCAATTAGAATGCTAATGGAGAATGTGCTGAGGCAAAGTGGGAAGGTTGATGTCCATTCCATGCTCAGGCCTGGGGTGGAACTGCCATTTGTCCCTTCCAGGTTGGTTATGCAGGACTTTACTGGCGTTCCGGCCATAGTTGATCTTGCAGCGCTGAGGGAAAAGGCCAAAGACCCTGCTGATTTGAACCCAAAGATTCAGACAGATTTAGTAATTGATCATTCGGTACAGGTTGATTTCTTTGGAACTACATATGCTTATCAGCTGAACACCGAATTGGAGCTGGAGAGGAACATCGAACGATATGAACTTCTAAAATGGGCTCAGAAGTCCTTTAAAAAACTGCGGATAGTTCCACCGGGAAGAGGTATAGTTCACCAAGTTAATCTAGAGTTTCTGGCTTCGCTGGTCATAAAGGATGGCGAATCGCTGTTTCCTGATTCCGTACTGGGCACTGATTCTCACACAACGATGATAGGAGGCTTAGGTATACTAGGATGGGGTATCGGAGGCATTGAAGCAGAAGCGCTAATGCTGGGTAAACCCTACTATCTACCGTTGCCGCAGGTGGTTGGCGTAAGGCTGTCCGGTAGCCTTTTGAGCGGCGCTACGGCCACCGACCTTGTTTTGACGATCACAGAATTGCTGAGGAAAAAGGGTGTAGTTGGTAAATTTGTAGAATTCTTTGGGCCTGGTTTAAAGAGCCTGCGCGTTGAAGATAGGGCCACCGTATCCAATATGACGCCCGAGTACGGGGCGACAATAGGCTTCTTCCCTCCTGATGAAAAAACGCTAACTTACTTGAAAATGACAAACAGATATCATAGCTACATTGAAAGCTACCTAAAGGAAAATAGCCTATTCTATTCAAATGATGAAGCTGAGGGAATCAGATACGACGATCTTCTGGATATAGATCTTGGACAAATAGAACCAAGCATTGCTGGACCAAGGAACCCTGATTCAAGAGTAAGTCTAGGCGATGTGAGAGCCAGCGTCCAGAGCTATATCAAAAAAACTGATGGGGAACTCAGGGATGGTGTCATAGCGATTGCCGCTATCACCAGTTGTACTAATACATCAAATCCGTCCGTCGTTATAGGAGCTGGCCTCCTTGCAAAGGCAGCGGTACAAATTGGGCTAAAAACCAAGCCTTGGGTCAAAACAAGCCTGGCCCCCGGTTCACCTGTAGTAGAGGAGTATCTAAGAAAACTGAACCTCCTTCCTTACCTTGAAGCACTTGGATTTCAAATAGTGGGGTTCGGTTGTACTACCTGTATAGGTAACAGCGGGCCGCTTCCAGATCGGGTTGCTAGTGAAATATCCTCAAAAGGATTATGGTCAGTCGCCGTGCTTAGCGGTAATAGAAATTTTGAGGGAAGGATTAACCCGATGGTCAAAGCTAGTTATCTGATGTCCCCTCCGTTGGTAGTAGCCTACGCTCTAGCAGGATATATCGATATGGATATTAAAAATGATCCCATAGGAACCGATCCCAACGGCAAGAAAATATATCTAAAAGACCTATGGCCAAGCGAAAAGGCCATCGAGGAAAGCGCAAAAATCATAAACCAAGACATGTTCAAGGAAAGATATTCTGATATATTCAAGGGTAAGGAAGAATGGGAGCGGCTGGATACGGGACATGGACTCCTCTATAGCTGGAACTCCTCTTCAACATACATTAAAAGGCCGCCATTTATGGAAATGAAAGATGAAGTAGCAGATATCAAGGGCGCCAGGGCGCTTCTCGTGCTAGGCGATAAGATAACTACAGATCATATATCACCTGCAGGAGGCATTTCGCCCTCCAGCGAAGCTGGTAAGTATTTGCAGTCGCTAGGCGTGGAACAGAAGGATTTCAATAGCTATGGTTCAAGGCGTGGAAACCATGAAGTGATGATCAGGGGCGGTTTCAGCAACACAAGGCTTAGGAACTTTTTGGTAGATGAAGGGGTAGAAGGAGGCAACACGGTCTACCTGCCAACTGGAGAAATTACATCAGTATACCGATCGGCACTAAAATATCAGGAAAGGGGGACCCCATTGATAATACTTGCTGGAAAGGAGTACGGCTCTGGTAGTTCAAGGGATTGGGCAGCCAAGGTGACCAGGTTACTCGGTGTAAGGGCCGTTATTGCAGAAAGCTATGAAAGAATACATCGTAACAACCTTATAGATATGGGGGTGCTACCACTGGAAACCGACCGCGGATGGAAGGAATTGGGACTATCCGGCAGGGAAACATTCGACATCGGTGGGATAGCTGATTTAACAGTAGGTAAGGAGTTATCAGTTAGTGCAACAGGCGAAGGCCAAAAACAGAGTTTCAAAGTGAAGGCGAGGATAGATTCTGAAACTGAACTCCTGACATTCAAGAAGGGCGGCATATTCCAAGAAATGATTGTAGAGATCAGCCGCTAGCTTTTTTTGCTAGGAAAAAATATGATGTAACAAACCCCT
>JAJYTP010000065.1 GCA_021792955.1 archaeon
GGCGCCTGTACCCATGGCTTAAGCATTCATAAATCATATTACATGAACTACCGAGTCGCACGCTTAAATCGAAGCCTATGGAGTGGCTTTAACTATCCATCACAAAAACATCCCCTTCTATTAGAAAGCGCTTAGCCGGCAGCCATCAGCTATGTTGTTCCTCTCCAGGTGGTCATAACAGTTCTGCAATCGGTAGCCCCATATCGTCTTAAACTCCCCTAGGTTATAGGTGAAATTATAATTGTATAATGATTTGCCGCGGGCCGGGTTTGAACCGGCGACACTCCGGTCTTCAGCCGGATGCTCTCCTTAGCCCCAGTGGTCAGGCTGAGCTACCGCGGCATTATCATTCAATGTTCTGGCGCCAGATTATAGACAATGATATTGACATTTTCTAGCACCATGCCACCTTGCTCCCTTGTATCGCGCCCCAATATAAGAATTTTGATTTTTGGGACGCTGGATGCCCATCGGCGAAAGGTTTTACGGAAGGCCGTGCTAGCCAAGCCCCATGGGCTATAAAAGGTTAGAACATGTAAGTGACGCATATATCGAGGCATATGGAAGGTCAAAAAATACATGTTTTGAAAGCGCAGCACTCTCTCTTCTGGACTTAATCTATGATGTACATACTGTGCAGTCGAAGGTTGAAGTGAACTTCAGCGTAAGCGGGTCGGATGAATATAACCTCCTCTATAGATGGTTGGAAGCCGTACTTCAGAAGTTCACCATAGAGGAATTTGCCATTAGTAGGTTTTCTGTCCGCATAAACGATAATACCCTCAATGCGACCGGATATGGTGAACCATATAAACAAGAAAGACATGGATATAAGACCGAAGTTAAGGGGATAACATATTATCTTATGGAGATAGTCCATCAAAGGGGTTGGTGGCGAGTCAAGTATCTGGCGGACCTCTAATGACCTAAAATTGGTGGAGCGGGATTAACGGTTAAAAATCCGAAAAATGAGCTTAGAATGTCCTGATCCGCGGATCAGCCCCCAATAGTATACATAGGTCTAATATGTGAAGGTATAGCCTTTTCATGGATCATGGTTTCAACTCCTGCAAACTTGTTCCCCACCTTATCGATAAAGAACTTTTCCAAATCATCATCAGAGGCGCCATCCCTTAAAAGGTGTCTAAAATCAAACTCCATATTGCCGAACATACACGGGACTAAGCTTCCATTGGCCATTATCCTTATCCTGTCGCAATCCGAACAAAACGGCTGTGTAACTGAAGTTATAAAACCGACTGTTGTGTCGGTTCCCTTTATTATGTAGTTGGTAGAGGTACTGCCAACCTTTCTTGGGAGTTCGGTGAGTTTATACCTTGACTCAATGGTATTTTTGATTTCAGCGCCGGCAATCACCTTATCGAGGCTCCAAAAGTTCTTTCCATCAAAAGGCATAAATTCGATATACCTTATACTTACCCCCTCCCTGATTGCAAATTCAAGCAGGTCCAGTATTTCATCATCATTACGGCCTCGTATAATGGTAGAGTTGATCTTAACTGGAGATAGGCCGGCAGCCTTGGCGGCCCTGATTCCGGTGATAACCCTTTCGAGAGCGTCTACGTTCGTTATAAATTTAAAGCGTTCTCGGCGAAGACTATGCAGGCTCACTGTAACTCTCCTTAACCCATTTTCATGTAAAAGCTTTGCCTTTTCATTTAAGAAGAAGCCGTTCGTGGTCATACTGATATCTTCTATGACCTGACTGATCTCATTAACGAGGACTTCTATATCCTTCCTGACAAGCGGCTCCCCCCCGGTTAGTTTAACTTCATTAATACCCAAATGCTTCAATACTTTAACTACGCGAACAATCTCTTCATAAGTGAGCACATCAGCCTTAGGCATCCAGATGGGGTCGATCGGCATACAAAAGAAGCATGTAAAGTTGCATTTGTCTGTAACCGAAATACGCACTTTGGTCATCCTTCTGTTAAATGAATCGACCAGTTTACTGGATTCCATTGGTCTGGTGTAAATAAATGGGAAATATAAACATATTAGATAAATCGACCAAGCAAGCCATCGACGGCCTGTTGAAAAGAGATTGCACTATCTTTTTAGGTCTTTAAATTCACGCTATAAATTATTTTATCATTTAAGCCCGAGGACGCTTAAAGGTATTCGTAAAAAATCGTTTGAATCATATTAGACCAGTTTAAACAATGGCACCAAAGGCCAGGAAACATGTCATTAAAGGTTGAACATGTAAGATCAAGACAATTATTATATCCCAAAACGCAATAACCTTGGTGATAAGCAACGATCAGAGGTTGAAATACACAAACGCTATGTTTATATAATGGTACATTTATTGCTAAATATAACGGTGTTATAATATGGGATTTGGAATTTCTGAACTGAATTTAGAGCAAATTGATGTTAATGGAAGGATCAAAGTGGTGGATATGCAGGTTGACAGTATAATACCTACTATAATGAGACACATAATAAAGAGATACCTTAAGAAGGTGGGCTTGCTCAACGTGAAGGTCGAACACAAGCTAGGCGACTCCCCTTTTGTAATGAGGCTAATAGTTACCGGTGTGCCCAAGCAAAGCCTTAGGAAAGAGGATGAATTTAAGCTCAATTACCTGAACCAGTCTCTAGATGAAGTACAGAGGTCAGCTCCCTCAGTTGGTAGAAGGGCTGCCGAAATGGACCCCGAGAAATTAAGGATACTTCTATCGAAGCAGGAGCCTGCTATGAAGAAGATATATTACAAGGTTCGCTAAACATCCTTCCCATAATATCTATAATATAGAACTACAATTTCTGCAATCCGTTCAGGGCTTATATCATTTACATCTAATATGATTTTAAATACCATATGATCCTTTGCCAGATTATAGCCGTATATACGCCTATAATACCGAATGTTCTCCCGGTCCCTTTGTTTTATTACATTGAGGGCCCTGTCGATTGTATATCCGTCCCTCTTGGCCATACGTTTGGCTCTATTGTCCTCCGAAGCTTCCAGCCAGACGGTTATTTCCCCATTTACCAGCCAAGGGAGGGAATAGCTGGTGAGCACGAACCCTCCATTAGATATCAACTCCTTTAACCGCGCGTCCACCTGCCTGTCGATGCTTGGGTCGTTCATTCTA
>JAJYTP010000066.1 GCA_021792955.1 archaeon
CTGGTTCGAGAGTTCTAGAAGTATTATATTCAAAAACTAAACCCAACTCCCTTGAGTATCGCCCAACGGTGCTCTGATGTATCCCCCAACCCCTAGCTAAATCTGCTCTGTTCATACTTTACTACCCCAAATATCCAAAACGGTTCCGCCTATTCAGCCACACCAATCCCCTCCTGTCAAGTACTTTCTTCAGCTCTCCCCCCACTCAAAGCATAGCCGGCTCGTTTATTGCCACCCCAGCGCCAACCCCGGTTCCCAAATTAACCCCCGAAGGGGCAACGCCAGCTCCCAAACTAGCCCCCGTCCCTGAACCCGCAGCTCCAGCTGAGATATTAGCTATTCCTCCTCCGGCTAAAGTAAGCGTGTTGGAGCCATTGCCGGGCGCAAAAAGTGGTGCCGATGTCAGTGGCACAGAGGCGGCCACTAGCTGGTTGAGTATACTGGCTTCGTAGGCCGAAACTGTCTGGGGGAGCGCCAGGAGTTGATCTATGAAGTCAGTGAAGGTGCTCTTCAGATTCCCTAAATTGGCCAGGGGCGACTCAAAGGGTGTAACAAGGTCGGCTGGCAAGCTAACGACCGTTCCCACAATCTCAGCAGTAGTCGAACTGACACTTCCAACAAGTCCACTCACCGTCGAAATTACAGAATTGAGGTCCCCCCCTGCTTGATCCAGCAGGGAGACGAAACTGCCGAGTCCAGAATCCTGGATGGCGGACTGTATATATGATTGTACGTTTCCTATATAACCCGAAAAGGTACGCAAGAACCCAGATACACTTGAGAAAGCATTCGTCAGCCATCCAGATGAACCACTTGTCACCCCATTTCCTCCTGGTAGGAGACCCTGCTGAAGGTTCATCAACGTAGATGCAATCGACAGAGAGGCAATCTGATTGTTTGGAACAGGACTGCCTGAATTTAGCTGGGCTACGATATTTGAAGGAGTGACTATACCAGCATTCATTACAGCTGAAGTGTTTTGAGGAACGCTGGAGCCAATACCGAGCTCTGCAACCAGAGCCTTTGTCATGTTTATAGCGGAATAGCTAAGTGAAGGCTGCAGCCCCTGAGTACCCGTGAATAGTTGTGGTGCATTAAGTTGACCTCCAAAAATGACAGGGCGATATTGAAGGGTCCGAACCAGAATTGTCGCGGTAAATGGAATGTCCACCCAACGGCCGGAATCCTGATTATACTGAAGATCTAATATCGCCCCCCCCACACTCATGTTAGGAAGAAGAAATACCATTTCCTCGTTTCGTCTGGCGAGTTGGGTACCTCTTAAAAACTCCTGGTATGCAGCACAGAATTGCAGAAACCATTGAGAATCAATGTCATCTGGTATGTTGCCCTGAAGTGTTAAGGTGATCGGATTTTGCCCAAAGAAATAAGCAACAATGCCCCCGCCAAACACCGGAGTGAGCTGACTCCTTTCAGACTGGGCGAAGGAATAGCTCTCAAGGAGAAAGGAAGCGAAACCAACCGCTTTATTAGTGAGGGCCTTCTCCAGCCCAGTGAGGCTCTGGTAGTTAGTGGGCTTGGCCTGTTTGGAATTTCGTATGTACAGCGAGGCGAAGTTCTGCTGCTGCCCCGCCAGGCTCTCCCTAGGGAGCATTGTGAACAAGCGCTCACTTTGGGGGATGAGTTGGAAGCCGGTGCTTAGGCCGGTGTTGACCGTGAGCGGACCCCCGTACTGGTTTAGGGTGGCCGTGGCCGAGGAGACCAAGCTCCCAATGCTCGAGACCGGATTACTCACTGGGATTAACCTGCATGAATGTCAGCACGTCTCTCTCCATATACAGAGATAGTATGTTCAACGGCCCACCAAACTGAGCCGGCACAAAGATGGCCGTCGGGTTCGTTAGGGGTTTAAAGATGTTCTCCACCTGCGTTTCAAACACCTTCTGGGCGTCAAACGGTTCTATTTTTAGATAAACTGAATTGTTCATGACTTAGGCTCCTTAAAGGTCACTTTCCCGCCAGCCATTCGGCTCCGGCAACAAGCCACGGAGTTGCCGCACCACTTCCTGGTTTCTGACTAGTAACATTACTGCCCCCGCCCCCCTTCCCCGTCACCAAGGTGACATGCTGGGCATTCATGGTCACCGGTCCGTTCAATGTCATTGAATTCATGAGCCCCTTGGCGTTGATCTGATTCTTGGTGGACAGTGCCGTCTCTTCCGCCGCCTTCCTCTCCTTCTTGAAGGCGTTGAGCTGGGTCAAGTTCTTCTTGGCTTCCACCAAATCCCTATTCATATCCCTCAGCACTAGCTCTTTCGCCGTATGCCTCTGTTCTGGAGTTTTTGCATTACGGAGGGCCAGCTCATCTCTACGCAGCTTAGAGGTCTGGGCGGAAGTAAACCCGTAATCCTTCATCCCCCACTTGACAAAATGGGATCCCACCCTCTCCACCTGGGACGCACTCAGATTATTACCACGGTCCTCAATGGCCAGGTTGTAGCCCATGTTGTCAAGCTCGGCGGAATTCGTGGGCTGAAGATGCATATGGTTTGCCTGTGCCATGGCAGCCACTGGGGACATTTCCTGGGAGCTCAAAGAATAATGAAGCTTTGCGGACAGCTGCCTTAAGGTTTTAGTTTTCTCCGCAAGGTTGGCTTGGGTGGCCGTGGTGGGGTTTATCATGTCAGCCTGAAGGGCCTTATGGTAAGCGTCCTCCGCGTCCTTAAGAACCGTGGGACCCCCCACACCTAGATGCGCCCTCAATAGAGAAACGCTCTTTGACTGTTTATAAATCCCCTGGATATTCGCCTTGATGAGGGGCGCCATGGCGGGGGTGAGGTGAATGCCGATGCTCCCGAACATGGTTATGGCCTCCCCTGTTTTTCCTTCCGCCAGAAGCTGGGAGGCCTGCTCGGCTAAGGAACGAGTGGAGGAGTCTGAAGAGGTCAGCGCTTTATTTATGGAATCCTGAATATTCCCGTACTGGTATGCCCTCTCTGGATGCAAGTCATAGGTATGCTGATAATTCCCAACACCCGTCACCAAAGGCACTGAGGTGGACATTCGGTTAAAGGCGTTTCTCCCGTACAGCAGATCGG
>JAJYTP010000067.1 GCA_021792955.1 archaeon
GCTCTACCTTGACAGGACGGTCAGAAGGGCAAAACAGATTATAGGCAAAACTCCGTATCAGCCCAAATAAAGCGTTCTTCACCATTTATTCAGAAAAAATTGGTCCATTTAATTTGAAATCCAACACTCATAACCATTGCTTAACTTTACTGATGCTACCATGTTATCCTCCTCCTGATGGTTTGTGATTGTGTACGTTGAACAGGATGTGAGAATAGTTGATGTAGCTGTGGAATGCCAACACAAAAGTGTGAATTATTATGTACTTAGGCTTCTACTAGTCCAAGCAGTAGTTCTTAATAGAGTTGGTGTGGTGTACACCAAACATTGAAGTGATATTCCTTACTGGGCCTGCCTCCTTTATCAGGATCGGGCCAGAGCTTTATTATTATCTATTGATTATTAGTATCTTTACTTAGGTTTTACCTCAGTCTGACTTAAAGTTTCTACTCTCAGTCGATTCTGAACATAAACCTAAGTCTCTACTATAGATACTCTATTAGCCTTTTCTTTCCACCTCTCTCGTATACGGAGTCACGAACTATAAGTCCAAAATTCAACCACTTGGGGTTTTCCCCAAATTTGGGGAAAACTCGACGTAGTCCACGCCTCCTTTGAACCTGCACTCTTCGATCCGATCCTTGATCCAGGTGGAGAAGTCCCTCACGGCCTTGCCGATCTCGTTACGCTCCATCATGGCGAGGTGCTTACCAGCTTCGAAGGTGAGGTGATATTCCTTAACCCTCTGTTTGCCGGTCACATTAGCTGCACGGACAATTTTGTCCACACAGATGAAATCCACGTCCTGCTTGAATCTGCACTCTTCGATCCGTCTCTCGATCCATTTGTGAAACGGAGTCTGAACCCCTTGCGCCTCGGACAATTTTGTCCACCTCGGCCAGTTTTGGTTTCACAAATTTGTGAAACCAAAAAGTCCCTCCCCTCAACGAACCGGCACTCTTCGATCCTCCTGGTGAGCCAGTCGCCACCTCGGCCTTTTTGATTCCCCAAATTTGGGGAGCGAACGCAAACGTAGTCCACGCCTTCTCTGAACTTGTTGTGGTGTACACCAAACATTGAGGTAGATTGTCACCTGATGTGTTCTGCACCTCACAAACCCTTACTGGATAAGCACTCCAGGGAAGTCACGCCAGAATAACATATAGACCCCTTCACGGGCCTATTCTGATGGGGTGCTGTTTCCCATACGGATGGAGGGTGGAAAGTTTAACCAGAGCGATTCTGGAGCGTTGATTGTGGAGGTGAAGAGGCTGGAAAGGTTTGTGAGGTGAGAATACACCTCAGTGTGCACTGGAAGGTAGAAAGCGGTTCCACCCTCCAGGCAACCAAGGCAGTTGATGAGAACTCATAGCTCATTGGCGTAAACACTCTTGATCTCATCAGACTGCACACAGAGGTAATCTAGGGTTTGCCTCTGGCTGGAGTGATTGAAGCACACCATAAGCTCGGCTATGCCTTGCCCGAACGTCACACGCTGGTGATAACCCCAGGTCTTCCGCAGCGTATGAGAACCGTAGTTGCCCTGGAGGTTGATGGCCTTGCACCATTGCTTAACCAGCCTGTTGACCGATGGGACCGTGAGAGTACCACGTTGACCGTAGAACAAAGGTTCCTCATCTTGGTATGGCCTGGACTCCAAAAGGGCCTGGATTGCCTCTACACACGCCTTATTGAGGTTGATTCGTCTGTGTTTCCCAGTCTTCTGTTCCTTCAGGGTAAGCTCATCCATCGGCTTAAGGTTGCGAACCTGCCCGGCAGTGATTCCCAAGAGGTCACTGGCCCTCAGGTTGGTGTTGATTCCAAGAGTGAATAGGGCTAGATCACGAGGATTGCCCCGGAGTAATTTCTTTATCGCTTTGATATCCTTCTCCAGCTTGATCGGTTCCACTTTGATTTCATCGCCCGGCTTAGGATGGTTGGTGTTTTCACCTTTTCTCATGGTCTAGCCTCCTGTGCTGCGAAGTAGTTAAAATGTGAGGCTATGCTAGCAAAACTTAACCAGTTGTCAAGCGTAAAAATCACTGCCTATGCCCTGAATTACCTTCAAAGTTATACGGAGTAAGGCTTCACAGCGGATTGTCACTAGTTAACTTTTAGGTAGAAGTTAACCAGATAGGGCTGATCGGGTTAGTTGTTGAGGTCATTCCTGCTTGCCTGGTGAACACCTTTCTGTAGAGCAGTGTGGGCTCGCTAAAGGTGTTAGGTTCACCTAACCGTTGTGCTGGGCATCGAGTTCCCCGGCCTTCGGTCAACGCACTCACAAAACACCCTTCACGGACATGCCCCAAGCTCTTCTACAGCGTTCTAGCGATATCCCTGGAATCCAAAATTCACCTGCTGTTGGTGCTTGACTGTGTGCTGCTCCAGGTGTTCCAGGTCATACCTTCACGGTCTATGCAGGTTGGTCCTACCCGTGCCCGCACAATGAGGACTAAGGCTACAAGGTAGTTTGCGAGCTTGTGCAGGGATTATTGCAGGCCGGTCCCGTTGCATTTATGGGAATATCTCACATTGATGCGAAAGGGAAAGCCGAAACTTTCACCTTTTGTTCACCGATCAAGCGCCCAACGGGGGAAACCCTCCGCGCAATCACGTTAACGGGCGTCTCAGATTTTTGCGGCAAAATTCTTCACGCCCTTGGCAGGTCCAGGTACCAAGGTGTTTACCTCTTTAGATAATTGCACTAAACTGGATCGGCATGGAGGATTGTTTGACATGTGGATAACGTTGCTTCAGTGTCTCAGAGATAACCCTGCCTTGGCGGAATGGTGCGCTGCCTTTGCGACCGTTGCCGCTGCCATCGTGGCACTCTTTCTCGGACTCTTCGTAAGCGGTCGGTAAACCGCACCTTCCCAGAAAGAACTTCCTGCGTCAAAATGGCTTTGAACTGATCGGGAGAATGCGGGTGTGGAATCGGAGAATTCGGGCTATACGCCGGCAGTGAGCATCTCAG
>JAJYTP010000012.1 GCA_021792955.1 archaeon
TCACGTTGTCCCCCCTTACCACCACTACTCCCAGTTCCTTCATCGATCCATCCTCTTCAAGCTCAGCGGTTTCAGAAAGCAGAAGGTTCATGTGTTGATCGAAGCCCTGCAGGTGGCCCCTTATCTTCTTGTTGCCCTTCAACCTTATGAGTACGACCTTGCTCAAGCTCTCAGACAGCATTTTTAGCGTCATATCAGCCGACATCGCTCGTTCCCTCCCTTACACCGCCGGCCGCCATAAATAAATATTTATTCCGGAACAGCCACCCCTACCCTGTGGACATAAGGTTCCTCGACAACCGCGAGGTCAGGGAATTTTCGAACCTGATCATGGCTAAATGGGGGCTGAGCGTCAAGCCCAAAAGGGTGCTGCTGCTGGACAGGGGTAAACTGTACCTTGACGACCTCATGATAATAAGGAACGAACGGGGCGTATTTCCGTTCCTTGGCGACCTGGAGCTTCTGAAGTCCTTCCCGCGGATAAGCGTCGATATGGGCGCCATCAAGTCGATCGTAAACGGAGCCAAGGTCATGAGGCCCGGGATAAGGGGGATGCCTCCTGGCCTGGCCAAGGGCGCCATCGTCATAGTCTCCGATGAGAAGTTTGGCAAAGGGATATCGGTGGGGACGCTCATTGATGATTCGGACGCCCTGCTGGCCATGAAAAGCGGGGCGGCCATATTTAATGAGCATTACATAGGTGACCGCTTCTGGAAGGCGGCGGAAAGGCTGACACCGGACATGCTCCACTTAAGGGGAGGAGCCAGCAACGGAACGTAGTGCCTCCGAGAACGCGGCCAGCGTTTCATCCATCAGCCGTTTGTCGGTCAGCCCCAGGTGGCCTATCCTTATGACGCTGTCCCTTTCCCCCCCTATGCCCGTCGCTACCAGTATGTTACGGTCCTTCAGTATCCTCTCCTTGATCGCCGGCGCCCCCTTCCCCACGTAGAAGGCGCTGACGGTTGGCGACCTGTCCCTGGCCAGAAGCCTTATCCCCGTATCATCGGAAAAGCGCCATGCGGTCCTTCCCAGCATGGAGTGCCTCTCCCAGCGCCGTTCCACCCCTTCGTTGACGAGGTTCTTCAGGGCCACCCGGAGGGCCCGGAAGTTGGGGATGGCCGGCGTGGTGAGGTATATCTTTGGATCCTTCATTATGTCCACCCATCTCCCGAGATCGAAGTAATACGACCTTACGGTGCCGGACCTGATCACGGACCTGAGTTCATCGGAAATCGCTATTAGCGCTGCGCCGGGCGGCGCGGCCAGGCACTTCTGTGAAGAAGCGAACACGAAATCGTAGAGCCCGGAGCCGAAGTCGAGCTTGACGCCGCCAAGGCTTGATACCGCGTCCACAAAGGTGTATACGCCCTTTTCCTTGGCCACCCTGGCGAGGGCACTGACGTCGTTCAGCACGCCATTGCTGGTTTCGGAGTGCACCATGAGCACGGCTTCATAATCATCCTCTGACAGGGCTCTGGCTAGCTCGTCCTCCCCAGCGCTTCGTCCATCGCCCACGGTCAACCTCCTCACCTTTGACCCGTATATTTCGGCTATCTGCGCGAACCTCTCCCCAAAGAACCCATTGACTATGGCCAGGACCTTTTTACCATTACCCAGAAAGGTGGCGATGCCGCTCTCCATTCCGAACGTGCCGGATCCCGTTATGACCACCATCTGTTCCTTTTTCGCCATGAACGCGCTTGCGGCGAGGGCCAGAAGCTCACCAAATTCATCATAGAACTCCCCGCTGGTGTGCCCTATGGCCGGCAGAGCAAGGGCCTCCAGGACGCTCCTGTCCAGATTGGTCGGGCCCGGAATCATCAGAATAGGCTGTCGCATTGTACACCGGTATCACAGCAATCGCTAATAAATATATGCGCCAGCGGGCTCTGCTGTAGCTGCTGTCTAAAAACTTATAACTTGGTCGCATCGCTGGATGACTCAGCCCGGTGGTGTAGAGGCCAAGCATCTCGGCCTTTGGAGCCGGGGACGGCGGTTCGAATCCGCCCCGGGCTATATGTTATAGGCCCGGGCCTCGGCCCGGGCCTCAAAACTCCTATATATTCAGGCATATACGCGATGAACGGTGACTTTCTTGACTGAACTTTCGGTTATGATGGTCGAGCCCAAGTATGGCCTTAACATAGGCTATGTAGCCAGGACCATGATGAACTTCGGAGTTGATAAGCTGATAGTGACGGGCCTGAGCGAACTTCCGGAGGACGCATATAAATTTTCGGCCCACGCAAAGGGGATAGTGGAGAACGCAGTGCTGGGAAACTTCGATGAGCAGGTGGCCAGGTTTGACCTGAGGATGGCGACCACGGCCAGGCCCAGCAGCAGCTCAAAGAACGTCAACAGGCGCGCCATGGCACCTGAAGCGGCTTTCAGCAGGGCGAGGATGTTCAAAAAAGCGCTCTTGATCCTTGGCAGGGATGTATCCGGGCTGAACAACAGGGAGCTTTCAGCGTGCGATTATGTCATTTCCATACCGGCGTCAAGGGGATATCCGACCCTGAATATTTCACACGCCCTGGCCATACTTCTTTACCTGTGGAAGGGGGCACCGGCATCCAGGAGGAGGTCCAGGATCAGAACGGAGGAAAGGAACGCGGCCCTGGAGTACGCAGGGGCTGTGGCCGACGGCATTGGCCTTTCTGAAGAAAGGAAGAAAAGGACGCTGAAGCTCATCAAGGGCATAACCGTGGATTATATTACGACGGAGGAGGACCTTGTAACGCTGCTCGGCTTCCTCAGAAGGACAAGGATAGCCCTTGACAGAGGAGCTGAAGGAAGGCCAGGCAAATCTTTTTAAAACCTCCGATTATAGAGGATGATGGTTTGAAAGGAAGAAATTATAGGGAAGTAAAGGGGATGCCCTACGTACGGAGGGAGTATATAGCCGGGGCTCCTCAGCCGCGAGTGGCCCGCTTTTCACAGGGGGGGCTGGTTGAAAATTATGGTTATCTTCTGACGCTCAAGTCAAAGGACAGGGCGCAGATCAGGCACAACGCCCTTGAGTCCGCAAGGGTCGCTGCCAACAAGATACTTGAGCCCCTTGGAGAACCGAACTATCACCTGAGGGTGGTAAGCTACCCTCACGTAGTGCTCAGGGAAAATAAGATGGTCGCGACGGCCGGTGCGGACCGCCTCTCGGAAGGCATGAGACGGGCCTTCGGCAAGCCGGTCGGGCTAGCTGCCAGGGTTGAGAACGGTTCAACCATCCTAGAAGTGAGGGTCAGGGATACGGACCTTCCTAAGGGCAGGGCCGCCCTTGAAGCTGCCAGGATCAAGCTTCCGGTGAGGACCATCATAGGGACAGCGAGCAGGGAGGAGGAAAAGAAGGCGGCGCCCACGGTTAAAATCGAGGTTGAGGAAAAGGTAAAGGCGGCCAAGCCGGAGCCGACGGTGACCGAAGCTCCAGTGGCGGCGCCTGCTCCAGTTGAAGTGGCTGCACCTGCTCCAGTGGCAGTGGCAGCGCCTGCTCCAGTTGAAGTGGCTGCACCTGCTGAGCTCCCATCTGCCGCCGAGCAGTTGACGGTGGAAGCGCCTGTAGCGGCGCCCACAGAGGCGCCAAAGGCTAAAGCAAAGCCCAGGGCCAGGGCAGTTAAGAAGGCCGCTGCTGCGAAGCCAAAGGCTAAGCCAAAGGCGAAGCCAAAGGCTAAAGCTCAGGAAGCATCTTCAGCAATCAAGGTAGAGGGCAAGGCCGCGGAAGATGAAAAATCTGCTACCGCACCCAAGTCCAGGGCTAAACCAAAGGCTAAAGCGCGCAAACCGTCTGATCAGAAATGAACAATAAGGCCGTACCGGGGGAAGGATTGGCCGTCATCGAGGAATATGACGCTAAGGGTGACGTATACGTGCTCGACGGTGAAATCTATTCTACGAAGGTCGCAAATATCAGGATCAACAGGAAGGATAGGTCCCTGACGTCCATCGGATTGAAGAAGCCATTTCCGAAGCCAGGTGATGAGATAGTGGGGACAATAGAACAGGTCCAGAAGCCCTTTGTGTACATACGCATTAACCAGCTGGATGGCCGGAACATAGGGGTAAAACAGACGGCCGTATTATACATGAAAGGCAATGTAAGGGATGCCCCTGCCGGAAGGGAAGGGGACATCATCAGGGCAAAGGTTAAGCTGATCAGGAACGCGATGCTGCTCGTGAGAATAGACGAACCAGAGCTGGGCGTTATATTCACCTCCTGCAGCAAATGTGGAGGCGAAGTCGTTCCAACCGGCAGGTCCTTCGTCAAGTGCACCAGTTGCGGGCATCGGGATTACAGGAAACTGGCCGTGGACTATAAAAGCGGCGCGCGGTGACATTCTCTAACTCATGGCAGCCCTCGCCGGCCGGACACCGGCTCGCAAACTCTGTACCTGATTCAAAGTTTTTAAAATAACCAGTTGACACAGGCCGCTTTTTTTATAAGGTAGGGTCACTGCTCACATACGGCCGGGCGAAGCGAAAGCTACACCCGGTCGGGAGGGCGGTACGACGGTGATGATTCAGAGTTAACAAGATATTGATGATTTGAAGGCATTAATCTGAGTCGTATTCCGGCCCTTCCTTTCAGCATGAAGCCAGTTCCAAGGCTCAAAGGTTAAAAGGAGGTATTCTGGGACAAAAACCATGAGCACCGTTGAATTCGAAGATTTTAAGAAGCTGGACATAAGGGTAGGGCGGATTCTGGAAGCTACAAAGGTAGAGGGTTCATCCAAGCTTATCAAGCTGTCAATAGAGATAGGTGCTGAAACTAAACAGGCCATAGCCGGGATAATCAAGTACTATGATGCGTCTTCCCTTGTGGGAAAGCTGGTGATAGTAGTGACAAACCTCAAGCCCAAGGAGATGATGGGCCTGAAATCTGAGGTAATGGTCCTGGCCGCCTTTGATGGAAAGGAGCTGTCGCTTCTCAGGCCTGATAAGGATATGGCTACGGGTTCGCCGGTCTCCTGACCTCATCTGATTTCTGGGACGGCCATATGGGGCTTGGCGCCCAGCCCCCTTGAGCCAGGCAAGCCATCACTTGACCTTCTTCCTGTATGCCGCAAATATGGAGAGGTCGTAGGCCACCTTCGATGACCCTCCCACTAAAAAGGGAAGGGAGAAGAGGGCCTGGGCCAGGGCGAGACCGGCTATGGGAGCTCCGATGATCGCGCTGGCGCTTCTGAAGGTATTGGTTATTGCGTTTGCTGAAACCCTATCGTCGTCATCAAATACCTGGGCCATGAACGCCTGTCTGGTGGGGACGTCCATCTGGGACACGCTCTGCCTCAGGAAGAGGAACATCAGCCCCAGCTCCAGCGAGCCTGAAATCGGTATCAGGATGAGGAAGACGTTTGAAAGGAGATGGGTGTAGACCATGGTGCGAAGGTTGCCAAGCCTTTCGGCCATCAATGAAGCGCCGTAAATTGAAAGGGCGGTGATTACGTTCACGAAGAAGAATATTAACCCCAGGCTCTGAAGCGATACGTGATAGACGAGGAAGAACCAGTAGGTTATGAGCGATTGAGTTACGAAGCCTCCGCCCAGCGCGTCCATTGAGAACAACGCCGAAAGCTTCCTGATCTCCCGCCTTGCTTTCGCTGATATATTTCGGAAGCCGATGCCCCTTTTCACGGCCTCAATTTCGGGCAGCCTCCTGTACAGCAGGAAGAGCGATATACCCACGAAGCCATAGATCAGGTATAGGTATCTGAAGACCGGCATGGCCCCTCCAAAGAATGAAGGGACCGTAGCGGCCAGCGCCCCGATGGCCGAGGCGGAGTAGCCCAGCATGTTGTACATTCCAAACGCGCGCCCCCTGCCCGCGTCCGAGGTCAGCTTCGGGAGAACGCCAGATTCGATCGACTGAAATGGGCCGGCTTCTGTCCCCGTCGTGCTTATGTTGCCTATCAAAAGCGCCACGATGATAAGCGGAAATGACCTTGAAATGAACAGTATGCCGCCCGATATGGCCATCAAGGAGCTGAAAAGGAGAAGCGTCCTCTTCCGGCCGAAGGCGTTACCGTACCACGTCAGGAAGGTATTTGAAAGCGCATTCCCAATGACTATCACCATCAGTGCCAGGCCAACGTAGAGCGAGGAATAGCCCATTAGGGATAGGTAGACCGGAGTAAGGACCGTGACCATGCCGAATACGAAGACCCTGATGGTCTTTGACGCGAATAAGATTGAAAGTCCACTCAACGCTACCTTTAAGCAGCGCTTGGCTAAAATAGTTTGGGGGA
This sequence comes from archaeon, assembly GCA_021792955.1. Classification (GTDB taxonomy): domain Archaea; phylum Thermoproteota; class Nitrososphaeria; order Conexivisphaerales; family UBA164; genus JAJZYL01. Next base: position 6,237 of record JAJYTP010000012.1, read on the forward strand.
TGGGAGGCGCCAGCATAACACGGCCCTGCCGTTCAGTTCCCTTTGAGCCGCCCGCCGTTGGAACCTGTAAATTTTGCGCTCTGTACGATCTTCATCAGGGCTCCTTGGCCTATGATTTGGCCCTGGTCAGATTACGATATAATAGGGGTTCAGCAGCGTGAATACGCCCGTGTAAATCCCGATACGCATATTAATGGTGAACCCTGAAAGTCAAAAACAATTTGATCAGAATAGATACTGAGCTGATATTTTCGCTGATCGAGAAAAACGGATTTCGTTCCGTTGGCCTCTCCGCACCAGACGGTATACTCTACAAGCTGCCGGAGGTGGCGAGGGAAATAGAGAACAGGTATCCCGGCGTAAGCGTCTTCGTGTTTCTGGAGGCCACATATGGCACATGCGACCTACAGAACGCCGAGGCGGACAGGCTGAACCTTGATGCGGTGTTCAACATCGGCCATTCCACGGATATACCGAAGATGGGCACCAAGACCTTCCTGATAGGGGCTGAGTACGACGTTGATGTAGAGGCCGCAATGACCGCCGCGGCGGAGGTATTGCGTTCGCACGGACTCACAAGGGTCGGCCTGATAACCACGAGCAATTACAGGGGCGCCATTGCCAGAGCCGAGGCCATCCTTACGGCTGCCGGGTTTGAGGTAGTCAAGTCAAAGCCGTTTCCATCTCTGTTCGAGGGCCAGGTGTTTGGCTGCAACTACTATGCACCGAGGAACTCGAATGCAGAGGCCTTCCTCTTTATCGGTCAGAGCATGTTCCATGCCGCCGGGATATACCTTTCGACGCAGAAACCCACCTACCTTGTGGATCCGCATTTTGGGGAGGTGACGGATGTCAGGGAGGAGGGCGATAAGATGTACAAGAAGGCGGTGCTCGGGATCTACAAGGCAAAGGGCGGAGATAAATTCGGGATAATAGTTGGCTTAAGGGAAGGACAGTCCTTCCGGGCGAAGGGTGAGTGGTTCAAAACCAGGCTTTCTCAGCTTGGCAAGGTAGCGACCCTCATGGCCCTCCGCGATATTTCCCCGGCAAGGATAAACCTGATAAGGGATTATGACGCGTTCATAGAGCTGGGCTGTCCAAGGATACCTATGGCAGACAGGGGCTTCGAAAAGCCCCTCCTTTCATATCCGCAGGGGCTGGCGCTGGTGCGCCTCCTGGAGGGCAAGGATATAGGGGATATATTCAACATGAACGTGTGGGCCTGATGCTGTAACCTAGCTAGCACCACATAGCACCACTGCAACCACCGGCGCATGCCTATTCCGAAGCCGCTGAATTGTCCGTCAGCTCAAAGGAACCGGTGATCAGTGCCTGCTGGGCGTCTAACGCTACCTGTTCCGGATCAAGCCCCCTTTGAACCATCTTCTTCTTTGCTGCAGGAGAAAACCTTACGGATATGTTGTGCCCGCTGAACCGGCCATATGCGGTTCCCACGAAATTGACCGTGAGCCCGTCTATATCTATGTGCCCCTTGATAAATCCGGCTACAGCACCCATTTGCGCGCTGGAAACGGTGATTTTCATCATCTAGCTCACCACCATATCATGCCGGCCCTTCAAACCTTGATGCTCCTGTTTATATTGTCCTTCACAGATAAGAACGTGTGCCCCTCCTTATGAAGGTCGCAGACGGCCTTGCCGTCTACCATCTCGATGTGGCAGGTCGTGTTGAAGACTTCGCAGTTGTGTTCCAGCTTTGCCCCATTTTTAACCTGCAACAGATGCCATTCCAGTTTCTCGCCGTCCTTGCACACAAGTATGGCCCATTCGCTATCGGGATCATTGGGAGGAAATCCAACATGGGGGGGCAGATCCTGTACCCCAAGCCTCTTTTCGTCACACCATATCTGGCCACATTTTACACACTTCCACACGTCCACAGCCCCCAGGATCCCAAAGCCGTGCAGAAGGTTTAGAACGCCGGCGTACCTCACATCATGTTTGCACTCTTCCTGCGTCATGATGACCGATGACCCATCGGTGGCTATATTAGCATATCGTACATTGTTTCCGTCCTCCCTGGCTGCAAGGGTCAACTGGTTGCCCAGGCAACCCTTTTACGCTTGTGGAAAGCTACTGCAATCTAGCGCCCATTAAGCTGCTGAACGCTCCCGGCCACTCATGAAAGGCCAGGCAAGCGCGCTCAGCGGCCTGACGCCGTTGTGCTATTATAATAGCTGGAGCTTTCCCACAGGTATTTGAAGTAACTGTCCGCAAATATGGCCAGTCCGGGATGCTCAGCTGATATGGCCAGATATGGGGAACCGCTGTCGCCCCTTCCCAGCAGCAGGAGAACCCGTTTCAGGTCCCCTATCACCCCCCCTCCGAACATCCCATCCCTTATCTTTACTTCAGCGCTCGGCATCGAGCTCTTGATGAGCCCAGCGAGACCGTTATCGCTCACCAGGAAGTAGCACTTGATGGGCTTGATAAGGGGGAGCAGCTCCTCCACGCCATACTGCCCAGCCACCATGGCCGGGATGGCCAGCTTGAGCTCGGACGACGCGTTCTGGATTATTTCGAGGGTTTTCTCGAGCACCGCCTTCTCCCCCCTAACCACCCATATCTCCGGCCTTTCTCGCGTTTCCACCTTCTCGTATATCGGCCTTATTTCGTCCAGAACGCTCTGCTTCGATATTTCGAAGGTCTTATCTATCCTGGCCTTGCTCGTGTTGAGCGCAGCTTCGGGATCGCATGGGAAGTACTTGCTCGGCCTCTCCTTGTCATCGTCTATCCACCCCTTTTCCTCCAGGGAATTCAGTATATCGTATATCTTCGAATAGGGAACCCCTGAACTTTTGCTTAATTCGGAAGCCGTCAGGGGGCCGCCCTGAAGCAGCGCTGAATATACTTTGATCTCGTATTCTGAAAGGCCCAGATACACTAGCGATTTTATAGCCTTCTCCCCAAGGTCCATAGGTTGATCCACATGCCAGCTTTATTTATCGGTTTCGTGCGTTTTTAAAGAAACACGAGATGGCGCCCCCCTGGTGCGGCTATAGCACCAGATGGACACTACAGGGAGGTATCCTCAGCACTCACTTAACTGAAAAGGCTCAGCCGTCCCAAAGCCTGATGAGCTTCGCCACAAGTGCATCCACCCTTGGACGGTTCTTCCTGACATCCGGATTCCTTATGCAGCTCAGCCGGTAGAGGTTGCTCATGGCCATCCGCGGGTGGAGCGGCACATAGCCGGAGCTGGTGCTTATCGCCAGGCCATTTTCCACGGCCCTCTCCAGAAGCCCACCTTCAAGACCGGTCTTTACGCCCTTACCTCCCTCAACGACCTCTCCCCGGTTTTCATTAAAGCCTGCCAGGAGAAGGACGATATACGCATTGATCAAGCTCTCATCAGAATCGAGAAGGGTGGCCATCTCCTTCGCTATGGAACTGGCCATTTTATCCCTTAGAAGCGCTATTCGGGCACGCTTTCGGTGATCAGCTTGCCGTCGACCAGCCTTACAAATATGTACCTATTGTCCCTGAATATTAAGACCACTTCGCCCTCCTTTTCCTCCACGGTCAGAAGCTCCTGACCTATTACCCCATCAAACTTTGCCATTGCGCTTATCACGTATGCCTATCTAACCTTTAAGCTTATGGAGGGCGACCTTCCAGTGACCTGTCCCTTTTCTATATAGGTATGGCGCCACCACTTTACGAAGACCTCCGCGTGCAGCCTGTGCTCGCCCCTTCCAAGGCTCACCGGCAGGAAGCTGAGTTCCCTGGTGAACGTGAACAGGAAATCCCTTACGCCCTGTTCGTCTTCGAAGAAATGGTTGTAGCCGTTCTCATCGGCCGCCATAGCCCATATCATGTTTGTTACGTTGTCGGTCAGGTTGGCATCCCTTGTCCAGAACAGTATCCCCTTCTTGACCCATTTTGCTGAAACAATGGTCTTTCCGAACAGCTGGCCGCCCGATCTGATGCTCATTCCAAACTGCAGCCTGAGGAGTATGTCGTGAGCCGCGTAGGCCTCCTGCCATGTAGCCCTTCTGAATGCATCCACGAGCCCCCCTTCCAGCTTTGCCCTTACCGATACCTTAACCGCTTCATCCAATCCCACTTCGTCGGTCTGTAACTTGAATTCGACTGGGGAAAGGAGCGTTGCCCTGGACCTCTCCCTTTCTGCCGAAGTTATGCTGATGGCCAATCTATCACCGCCCCTACCCGTCGCCCCTTGCTCACCCGATCGCCCGGCCGCCTAACCCAGGTTGCTGACCTTCTGGTATATTTCAGCCGTGGCGCAGGTGGGCGCCTCCGCCTTCATCCCCGGCCTGACCTTCCTGAGCTGTCCCCTGTATAGCCTGTCCTCGAGCTTCTCCCCGTTCTTGGCCTCCCACTCCTCGACCGGCATGCCGTACTTCTTCTGAACACGGTCCCTGTACCATTCGGGTATTACGTTAAAGCTGCAGAACGGTATTATCCTGAGGTCCGGTGTCAGGTAGTGAATGTCGCACCTCTGAAGCCTTTCTTCGTCCTGATTGTACTTGTCCTGGAAGTGCATCATCCCAAGGAAGAGGCTCTTCATCTGGAACTGCCCTATGGAGGAATAGTCGTGCCTTACCAGCGCATTGAAGAGTAGCCTCCCAAGGTTTAGCCCTTCGGGCTGCTTCTTTTTGTCGACGAAGCTGTTTATCCTGAGCGCTGCCTGGGCTATCGTCATGTACCTGTTGCTACCCGAGTTCAGGTCGTCGGCCTTTTCATCAAGGTACTCCACCAGCCCCTTGATATCCACAAACTGCGAGATCGGAACAAGCTTTCCCTTGCTCATATAGACGTAGGTCCCTGCCCCGCAGGCAAAGTGGATGGAAAGCTCATACTGCTTTTTGTGGGTAAGGGATTCGATGAAGTGGGTTATAGGCGAGCAGCTGGGTACCGGGAACCAGTCGTCAGCGGTGACCTCACCGTTCGTCTGCGCTTCTATCCTCTTGATCGCATCCGGGATGGTGATCCTGTACTTCTCCCTCTCCTTCTTGCTCATCCTTCCGGTCAGCGATACGGGCTGAAAGTTTACCGCCCTTACTATGTCTATGTTCTGCTTGGCATAATCTATGATCGCCCCCAGCTCGTGGTCGTTTATCGACTTGATGACGGTCGGCACCAGGACCACGCCAAGGTCTGCCTTCCTGCAGGCATCTAAGGCGTACGGCGCCTCCCAGTGGTTCTTTGGGTTGGTCTTGGCCGTAACCCCGTCAAAGCTCATGTAAAGGTTACTGACGCCCGCCTCCCTGTATATCTTGGCCAGCTCCGGCTTCAGTGCGATGTTGATCCCGTTGGTATTGAGCTGTATGTGATCGACCCCCTCCTCCTTCAGTATCCTTACTATCTCCGGAAGGTCATCCCTGAGCGTCGGCTCACCACCCGTTATCTGAATGGAGTTGCCGGGAACTGGCCTTTCGGCCTTGAGCGCCTTGGCCATGTTCCTTATCTGTTCATGGTCCGGCTCGTAGACGTACGCCCCCTCCAGCCCCTTCTTTACATAGAAGAAACAGTACCAGCAGGTCAGGTCGCACCTGTTAGTGACTATGATGTTGGCAAGTCCGGTATGGCTAAGGTGGTTGCTGCAGAGCCCACAGTTTGCGGGGCACTGGCAGTTATCTATGGCGACGTTCGGCGCCATCGTTCCCTTGCCGTCATCCCAGTAACTGCTGAACTTGAGATACATCTGATAATCCCCATAGTAGAGCTCCTCTGTCTCGCCGTGGTCCGGGCAGGTCCTTGTCATATAGACCTTCTGATCCCGTTCAAATATGGTCGCGGGGAGTATCCTGTTGCACTCAGGGCATATGCTCTGAGTCTTCTTGATAACGTTATATTCTACGGTCTTCTTTTCCTCATATTCTTGGCTAAGTACCATGTGTTCAAGCAAATGCGTTTTTTATATAAATATTTAATAACTTTAACCCGGTTAAATGGTAGGAATTGCGCTGGCATTTACCGGACAAGATCGAATGCACCCATTTCACGGTTACAGGGTTATATCAGTGCCATCGTATGCAGCTGGGCAGGCCTAATGCCATAACTTATAGCGCCTTCCCCGTAAATGTCATTTATTTTATAGCGAAGAGATATCTAGACAACCGGTTGCAGACAGGCTACCTGCGATAAGGCCAGAAGGGATATATTTAAGGCCTTAATGGATATGAAATGATGCCGAAAAGGGTTGAAAGGGGAGGCGGTTCGGGCCATTCCACTGGTTCGCCGCTTCAGGGAAGGGCCGGGGCACACGAGGCCCCGCGCCGGAAACAGAAACAGGGACGGAGGGCCGCTTCGGCTGTCAATAAAGCCATTTCCCCCAATGACACAGTCACATACGCCATTGTTGACTCGCCGATCGGCAGGCTGCTTGTCGCCGCCACCGAACGCGGGATAAGCTGGGTAGACGTTGGGGACAGCGATGATGAGCTCATTAAAGGGCTCCGGTTCCGGCATCAGCGTGGGAATATCATAAGGGGGGGCAGGGCCATTCCGTTTGCTGAAGCTGTAAAAGGGCTATTCGATGGATATGAAACACAGCTACCTCTGGACATCAGGGGAACCGATTTTCAGCTGGATGTCTGGCGCACAATACAGCGGATCCCACAGGGGGAGACACGCTCTTACAGTGAAGTGGCACGGCTGGTCGGCAGGCCCTCCGCGGTGAGGGCTGTGGCCAATGCGTGCGCTTCCAATCCAGTCCCGTTCATCATACCATGCCACAGGGTCATCAGAAAGGACGGCGAACCTGGGGGCTACGGCTTCGGCATACAGCGCAAGGAGTGGCTTATAGAACACGAGCAGAAGCTGGTTCATCGAAATTAATTTTATTGCAGCAGGCCACATTCCCTGCGGGTTGGCCCGGCCACCATCAGAGCCCTTATCCGTCCAGCCAGGTTCATTTCGCCTTCCTCCTTGGGAGCAACGCCAGAAGCACAACCGATGCGGCCGCGAATACGGCAAATACCCACATTACTTCATTGAGCCCTATGAACGCTATAAGTGAGCCCCCTATAAGTACGCCTATCGCGCCCCCGACCGTATTACCCAAGCCCCATATCACACCGTTGGCCCTGGTGAGCGCTCCGCGGTCCACCAGCTGCCCTACATAGCCAAGCAGGTTGGGGAAGCCGGTGAACGCGAAGAAGGAATAAACCGCAAACAGGGCTACCTGCGCATAAAAGTTCCTGATGAGGAGGAAGATTACGAAGGAAATGGCAGCCCCAACAGTGGTAATTATGAGCACGTTCCTGCCTCCTATCCTTGAAGTCAGCCTACCAAAATAAGGCTGGCCGATGATGGCCATGGCATATGTTACGGTCAGGACGACGCCCATCACCGTCTTGGACCTGTACAGGCTTGTCATGAACGTGGGGATGTACATCATTACGCCGGTTATGAACATGGACCTTACAAAGACCATTATCCCGATGGGCAAGAGCAGGTAAAGATAGGGCTTAAGGGGTGTGTTGGCCTTTGTCTGCTCCCCCACCCGGGGATTGATGCTCAGATGCCTTAGCCCGGCATATATTATGCCGGCCAGCACGAAGACGAACACCGCGATTACGGTCAGGCCGACCACCTCACCAAGGAACGCAATTATAAACACCAGCAATGAGGGGGCTATTGCCCTGCCCAGGCTTCCCAGTGACCCGTTTATGCCCAGGGCCTTTGGAGCGTTTTGGCCACCATATTTGAGCTGCAGTATTGAACCGCCAAGCGGGTGATAGAAGGCTGCACCGCTGCCCAGCAATATGGACCCGATCGCTATAAGATATATGTTATAGGACAAGAACGAAAGCGCGAATGATATGTTGGCGACGCCTATCAGTATGAACCCCAGCAGCATCAGCTTAGCGTAGTTCCCCCTTCTGTCAGCGACGCTGCCGACGGGGGTGCTCAGGAGGCCCGAGATTATACCGTAAATGGCGCTCATCGCCGCCAGGAAAATTACAGATATGCCAGCTAATAGATAATAGACGATCAGGATCGATATCAGGATCAGGAACGTGTCGTTCAGGTAATGGCCAAGGCTGGTGAATACCAGCGCCCTTATCTTTTCATTATCAAGCGACACAGATGACAACTTTTTCCTCCACCGATTTAAAATATCGGCCTTAGCGCCCGGTCCCCCTGCTTACGGTATACGAAAGAGGCCCCCGGTCAGCAAATGACGATCGCCTTTCAAAGGCCGGGCCCTCTACAATGCTGGACGTCCTGTTGAAAAGGGCCAAGCCACCATCCGTCCTGATCTCAGGGTACGGGCACCAGTTCATGCTTGAGGCAAGAACGCTGGAAGCCTGTCCAGGGCAGTTATGGCCTGGCCACGCCATAGGGGACTGGCTCAGTATGGCTATGCGTCTGCCCGGCGATTCGGCCCTGTAAGCAGTAGCCAGTTTAGATGAGTCTGCCCACAACGCGGCCGATATAAATCTGGATAGGGATCGCTTAACCAGCTTCCCTTGATCTGGATGGTAATAATGATATTTGCGGTCGTATGACATACGGGGGTGCCTAGCACATGGGTTATTAAATGTACGGCCAGGTCAAGCACGATGCTGGAAAGGCGAATGGTTTCCTGAACTAGATACCGGAGGCCAGGGGCGGTGCCTATCAGGCCATCGACAGGAAGCACTCTTCTCATCGGAGCTAAATTCGATTTGCAATTAAACGATACAGAGATTTCAATCGCGCCAGCGATCCAAAGTTCCAGAGCAGATCCGCCCGAAATAGTGCCAATAAATATACTAGCCTGATTGGAACTATATGAGAAATTGGCGCTGTTCAGCCACCGGTTATGCACATTGCTATGGCTGGTAACATAAAATCAACATCTTAATATTCTAGCACACGCCACGATGATCATAATGATAAACGTCGGGATGTACTATAAGGTTAAAGCTGGGCATGAGAAGGAATTTGAATCCATATTTGAAAAGGTGCTCACCACGTTAAAGGAGGCGGAGATTGGATTCAAAAATGGCAGGCTTTATCGCGATGTCAAAACGCCATCAGAATATTTGATATACACCGAATGGGACAGTATAGAAAAGTTCCGTGCCTTTATGCAAAGTAATAATTATAAATCCACCGTAGAGCATGGGCGAACCATAATTGAAGGAAGGCCAAAACACATCATACTTACTCCATCCAGCGAATAGGATAATTGATCCCGTTGGTGCCGGATTAGATATTTAGCAAGATTAAAACGGCCCGCTTGACGCATTGTTATGATCCATGTATGGGCAAGCAGGTAGGATATCAAAAGGGGAATGCGTCACGGCCATAACTGAGCTCAGGCCAAAGGAGAGGATGGAAGGGCTAGTGGGTCAGCTTATAATGTTAGATAGGTGGCGCAAAGCAGCACGGTACTACAAAAAGAATTCAATAGCTGGCCTAGGATTGCCGAACTGAAAATAATAGAACTGGTGCAAAGCAATTGCTGCTATTGCTGATATATTATGTATGACGGTAGCGACGAGATATCAGCCATAACAGTGGCTGAACGGGGCCAAAAAAATGATAATACTTATTAGGTTAGGGGTGATTTCATATACGATAATCATGTCTAGTTCCAAAGGTTTAAAGGTGATAGCCATAGCACTTCTAATACTCACGGCGATCGGATTCGCCGGGTTCGCATATGAGTACGGGGTCAGTTCGGCTGAGAGTTCACAGATAAGCGCATTTCAATCATATCTCAACTCCCTTTCACAATCTGTTTCATCAATTCAAGCGAGCTTTACTGAGCTTAACGCATCCCTCATGGGGTTGTCCTCTTCGGTCAGCGGCATGGTCAACGTGACTAACAGCCTTAATTCACAGGTTCTGGCCGCGGAGCAGAAGCTGGTTACAACGCCGAGAATTGGCATCGTAACCGCGATGGGCATGGAACAGGCGCCCATACTGGCCGCAATGAACGTTCAGGGAACGGTCAACATGAGCGGATATACATTCTATCTGGGCACCATAGACGGCCACGCGGTTGTCAGTGTGAGGAGCGGTGAAAAGGAGTATGCGGCGGAGCTTGCAACTTACCTGATGGACACCCACTTCAACATAATGGCCAGCATACTTTCGGGCACCGCTGGATCAAGAAATCCCTATGTGCTGCCGGGCGATGTAGTGGTCGGAGCGATGGTGGTGGACAAGTCATCCATTCACTATCACGCCAGAGGCTTCCAGACCGATTACACCGGCGTGGAAATGGTGCTCCAGCCAACATCGTTCTTTAACAGCTCATCTCAGTGGATATCAGGGTATGGCGGCGTTCAACCCACACCTCAGGACGCATCGACATACGGCTACGGACCAAGCGGCTCAGATACAAGTTACGTATATACGCCTGTCCTTGAAGCTTCCCTGGGTTTGGTGCAGACGGCCGAAGGCGCATCATCCATACTTGGTACTACCTCAATAGCTGACATCACTGGCAATACATCCCTGACGGGCTCAGAACCAGCAAGCCTCATGATAGGCGTCATTGGCTCGGCTAACCAGTGGACAGAGCCGCTAAGCGTAATGGCCGCCCAGAACGCGCTGTATCAGACAGATGCCGGCGAGAATGAGGGTATGGGATTCGCATACGCGAATGCACAGGCTGGCGTTCCGTGGGTAATCGTGAGAGGCATATCAGATTCTCCGTGGTATCCAGCAACCTATCATGGCGTGCTTGCGTCCGACAGGTCCGCAAACGTAACCATATACATAGTGGATCACTTCTCTACGAACAACCTTGATTCCTTCGCTTCCATGAACACCCTTTCACCAGATTCCAATGCAGCGCTCCACGGATACCTTATCGCAAACGAAGCCTACTACAGTGTCTCAAACGTTACTCAGGTGCAATATCAGGCCTCCAACGGATCAACCATAGTCGTCTATAACCCCAGCGGCAACGAGTACCAGTTAGGAAATAGCAACCAGTTCAGTCAGTACGTATATACGCCATCTACAAACGGCACTACATCCAGTTCGAGCGGAACATCCAGCTCCTACTAATCGAAGGAAACCAACCCTTTTCCCCTTTTTTTTGGTCAGGTCATGCTTTGCCCAATCCATCTATCTATCTATCTACCTACTATCTATCTATGATGATTTGATGTTGACACCAGGCGCTGGGTGGCACTCAGGGCCGGCATAAGGCGATGGCCGCTCCTGTTCAGCTCAACGCATCGTCCACCTGCACATTACAAGAGGGTAACGTATGCCTAACGTAACCACGGACGCCGGATACAGGCCGTTCAGATTTCCGTAAAGTAAGGAAAGAGGGACTCGCAAGGAGATGAATCGACGCGGGCACATGCAGGTCGGCAATGATGATATTGCAAAAGGACAGGCCCGATCTACTTGATGGAGATATCACCCGGGGCGCGCAAAAGGATATATAGTGAGCGTTATTCGAGCGATTGACAATGGCATCTCGGCATCCGGGTCGCTTATTTGGACCGCCTAGAGCGCCAAGTTCAATCGGAATAATCACCATAGCCCTCCTCCTTGCCCTGTTCATTCAATGGACCCCCAGCCGCATCGGATTGATATTGAGCCTGGCGGCCTTCATGTCAAGCCTGTTCACGCTGCAATACCTGTTTGATAATTCGACCAGGCCGCTGACCCCGGCGTTCATCGCCCTGGTAATCCTTGATTCCGTGCCCTACCTTATTGGAATGGCTTTCTATGGGCTGAGGGTCCTGATATATATGGTCCCCTCGGTCGTCATGTTCTCCGTATATATAGCGTTGGCAGTGAGGAAGAAGGGAAGGGAAACGCTGGCCCTGG
>JAJYTP010000068.1 GCA_021792955.1 archaeon
TCTAATTGCCTACTTAACAGTTATAGATATATACTACGGGAAATTGTATTGTATATATGAATCTAAATACAGATTTGGCTGATTATGCGGTAATTAAATCATCAGAGAGGGGGGGCACCTATTCCGAGGCTAGGTTACAGGCCCAGCAAGAAATGGGGGTGTTACTTAAAAATGGCGAACCTGAACCCGCTATAATAACCATGACCGGTGGGCTTGCCATGAGGATCAGCTATAAAGGAGGCCTTGTATTTGGATATACAAACGCCATGGATAGACGATCTATAGATCAATTGGTTGATAAGCTCATAAAGCAGGCCAAGGCGGGAGTTACGTTATTCAGACGACCTATTAACTTTTCCAAGCAGGATATTTCTATAGCAAAATGGGAGGCCGAAGAGCGAGAACGAATGGAAAATCTTAACTATGAAACCCTTTTGGCCAAGGCAGTTACACTGGATGAGATGTGCAAAAGCTCAATAATAAAACAAAGGATCATTTCTCTCGAGTCAAATATCGAGGAAAAGTATTTCGTTAATTCTGAAGGGACCATAATAAGGAGTAGGGTCCCTCGCGCGTCATTTTTCGGAATCATAACAGCTCATTCCGAGGGGAGTGTATTGCAGAGAGTGCTTCAACATGGTGAAGTTGGTGGTATAGAAGCCTTTGAAAGGATGAATGTTGGAGAAAAGATTTCCAAGGAAGTGAAGATTATGGCTAGAATCTTCGATAAATCGGTCAAAATAGAGGAGGGAAAAAGAAACGTGGTGGTAAGCCCGGAAATAGCTGGTATAATGGCACATGAGTCCGTAGGCCATCCCTCAGAGGCTGATAGGATATTAGGTAGGGAGGCTGCACAGGCAGGTGAATCATATATAGGAAAGGATGAAATGGGGATGAAGATCGGCAGTGAGGAAGCTTGTGTTAGTGACGATCCAACTATCCCTCATTCATATGGGTTTTACCTGTTCGATGATGAAGGGGTAGGAGCGTACAAAAGAGCGTTGTTAAATAGGGGGCGGATTAGTGAATTTTTACATAATAGGGAAACTAGTGCTGAATATGGAACAGCTAGCAATGCTTCCGCAAGGGCATCGGCTTATGATCGAGAACCAATTATTAGGATGGCGAATACGTATGTTGAGCCTGGAGATGCTGATCCTGAAGAACTTTTAGCGGAAACAAAGGATGGTGTTTATATAAAATCGTTCATGGAATGGAATATAGATGATCGACGGCTCAACCAGAGGTATGTAGGTCATGAAGCATATATCATTAAAAATGGTGCAGTTGGCTTACCAATAAGAAACCTAGTGTTAGAAGTTAACACCCCTACACTGTGGTCCAGCTTAGAAAGAAGGGCTAATGATTTGGAGTTCAGTTCGGCTACCTGTGGTAAAGGGGATCCTGAACAGGGAATTCCTGTGTGGACTGGAGGCCCCCACCTAAAGTTTGGGCCACTTATGGTAACGCACAGGTAGGTGAAGGAGTAAATGGATGATAAATCTAACTCGGCCAGTAATGGGATAACGACAGCTGTTTACCTTGATAAGGTGGTAAGGGCGCTGGGCGATAGAGTGGATCAATATTCGCTATTACAGGTTGAGAGCAGAGAGTCGATGTTAAGGTTCGCTAACAATGAAGCTACGACAGTTAACTATGGTCATACTGTTGCAGTACAAGTATACATAACTAAGGGCAAGAAAAAGGCGCTGGGCGTCATAAGCGAACTCTCCAATGATGCAATAATTTCGACTTATATTGAACAACTCATAGAAGCGATGAGATTATCGAAGCGCTCAGATGTATCCACACTGCCCGGAGGCCGCCATAGATTTCATGTATTAAAGGATTTAGACGCAGGGATCTCCAATGGGGACATGTTCTCAATGGCTAAACAGGGGATGGATGCCTGTTTAGAAGCTGGTTCTGAAAGAGTCGCCGGGTCGGTCATGATGGAGGATACGCGTTTCTCCATCCTCACTAGTAGTGGAACTCGGGCCACTGAAGAAAGAAGCTCTGCGATGTTAAGCATCAGAGCAATAAAGAATAAGGGTAGTGGGGCAGCTGTTTCAATCTCAACACATTTGAGCGGGTTAGATCCTGTAACTGCAGGAAAGACTGCAGCAATAAACGCAAAAAAATCACAGGATCCGGTCAAAGTCGAGCCTGGTATATACGATGTATTGCTTGCACCAAGTGTTTCGGCCAGTCTGATCCAGCTATTTGGGTCTGCTGCATCCGCCTTCTCCGTTGAAGCGGGGCTGTCGTTTTTAGCAGGGAAGTTAGGCAAGCACACTGCGTCTGAATTGTTTAACCTAGTTGACTATGGCCAGATCAAGGGTGGAATAGGGAGCAGGGCATTTGATGATGAAGGATCGCCTACCGAGATTACCAGTATAGTTAAGGATGGAATATTAACACATTATCTGCATAATTCAACTACAGCTGAAAAGGCCAACACGGTATCCACCGGAAATGCCGGTATCATCGATCCCTCTCCATGGAACCTAGTTGCCGAAAGGGGAAGTGAGCCGGTAGACCACATCATTGGATCGATCAAGAAAGGCATACTTCTTACCAATAACTGGTATACACGGTTTCAGAATTATAGGACGGGGGAGTTTTCAACTTTGGCTAGAGATGCTGCATTCATAATATCCAATGGAGAAATTGCTCAATCTATACATGGCTCTAGGCTATCAGATAATTTACCACGACTATTTGAATCAATCAAATCAATTTCAAAGGAACGAGCTTGGATCAAGTGGTGGGGAGAGGTAACCATACCTGTATTGGCACCTTACCTGTTAGTCAAAGATTCGAGGATAACTACGCCTACATAACTGGGATTACCATATACACTTAT
>JAJYTP010000069.1 GCA_021792955.1 archaeon
CATAACAGATCCGACCCAGATGAAAGGCTTTCTTGATGAAGAGGCAAGGATATTAAAAGAAATGGTCACCAAGATCAAAGCTATAGGTGCCACAGTTGTGCTTTGTCAGAAGGGTATAGACGATGTGGCTCAACATTATCTAGCCAAGGAGGGAATATTAGCGGTCAGGAGGATAAAGATGAGCGACATGGATAAGCTGGCAAGGGCAACCGGAGGTCGAGTGGTAACTGGTGTAGAAGACCTTACCGCGTCCGATCTGGGTGATGCAGCATTGGTGGAGGAGAGAAAGATAGAAGAGGATAAATGGGTCTTCATAGAAGGTTGCAAGAACCCACGCGCCGTTACCCTGCTTGTTAGAGGTGGGGGACAAAGGATAGTTGACGAGGCTGAAAGGTCCATCCATGACGCAATAATGACAGTCAAGGACACCATAGAAAGGCCGCTTGTTGTAGCAGGAGGAGGTGCAGCTGAAATGGAGATCGTGACCCAGTTAAAGAAATGGGCTGCTACCCTAGAAGGAAGAGTTCAGTTGGCAGCGCTTAAGTTCGTAGATGCGCTGGAAAGCCTTCCACTTACGCTGGCTGAAAATGCGGGCCTCAACGTAATAGATATATCATCTGAGCTGGAATCTGAACACGAAAATGGTAAGATTTGGGCAGGTATAGATGTAATGAACGGCAAGATAGCAGATATGTACAAGCTGAATATAATTGAACCATCTTCAGTAAAGGAGGAAGTGATCAAGGCGGCGACGGAGGCTGCAAGCATGATAATCAAGATAGATAACACCATTTCTTCAAGCAAGCCCTCGACAGGAGGAAAAGGCGGAGCAGGTGGTGAAGCGCCGCCGCCATCTGATTAATTTCATCTTCCTCCTTTTTAATATAATAAATTTAACCTATTTTATTTTAAGAACATGTTTTCAAAATCTTCAAGGGCCGATTCCATTGATACAGGGTTGATTGTGTTCTTAAAGCCATAGTTTATTATCTGATCTACGGCACCAGCCTTCCCTTCTTCCATTGCACCATCTACGGCCCTTATTACATCTAGGAGTGTATTTGTAGCGTTAACACCATCAAAGGTCTTATACTCGCCATCAAGCGTAAATTTCTCGCCCATGGGCCCTTCGATCTCTAAGTATATGTTGCTGACCCTCCCATCCTTTAGGAATGGGATATAGTCTGTGGTGCCTGTTACTACCTGGGTATCCCGATCCTCCTTATTGACAGCATTTGATTTGATCCCCTTTTTTACTTCCCTTATGTTTTCATCTAGCGTATTAAGGGTCTCCCTTGAGCCGCCTACATCAAGCTGGTAGGATTTAGTCACGTGCCCGCCCCATCTTCTGAAGGCGTGTAATAACGTCCTGTGTAACCAGGTTCCACCGAGTTGGCTCTGTAGGTCATCGCCTATTATGACCCTACCCTTCTGCTTGAATTTATCAACCAGCTTCTTATCGCTGACCACCGATGCAGGAGTACAGTTTATGTATGATGCATCAACTTCCAATGCGATCTCGGCTAAGCGCTTGCTGGTCCTTTGCAGGCCGGCGCTTATTAAGTTCACAATTACGCTTGGGTGTTCGGCAGCCAATTTATCGATAAGGGCGCGCTCAGATATTTTGACTGGATTAATAAATTTTTTTATTTCTCTTCCCAAGTCATCCAGTAAAATCGAACCTTCAACCTGAATTTCTGGAACCTGAACTTTGAAACCTGTTTCATATTCTATAACCGAACGCAGGCTCTGATTTACCTTTTTTTCATCCAAATCAAACGCACTTACAACCTCTATATCCCCCATAGAATGTCCTGCTACTAATGTATGCCATGGTTTAACCCCTTTTTGATAGATACCCCGACATAGATATGAAGCTGAATTGCCGGTCCCGAAAATGGCTATCTTAATTTTTCCCAAACGCCGTCCTTTTAGGTTAATATAGATTGGCTATTATATTTTTCACATTAACCCAAGAAAAAATTTAGTCCACGAAAATTGCTCTACGGTCATCATTATGGTCTTCCTTCCGTTCAGCGCTTCTTCCGTTTGTCCTCCAATATTAGATGGTTAAATTATTGGGGTAATGGATAGCTTTGAGTAAGCCGATGGTAATATTAGTAGTGAGTTTTGCCGGGCCTAGCCAAGCGAACCTTTTAAGATAAAGAACCTGATAGCACCTTTAGAAACATCCTATAACATTTGGAACACCCGTCTCATAGGGAGGCCAATGAGAAAGTGTAGGGACGTAATTATGCACTCGCGTCACCTGACCATTCACTTATTCCTAAGTCCAGCCATCAAATTTGAAAGTTTCCTTCGATCGCGATCGTGGTAGTTATCCTATCAGCTGTTTCCTTGTATAACATTAAGCGTGGGAAAGATGCGGCTTCACTACCCTCGTATCGTGAATTAACGGAAACGGGGGCTAACAGGATATCCTGGCTTGGCGCTATAGTGCTGAGGCTTATGGCTGCCGCATCGATCTTCCTCTATGTCATCATTTCCAAAAATTGGAAATCCTTGATCTGCTGGCTACCCTTTTGACCTTGATAGGGACGCTCAGCTTTAAATATTCAATACTGAGGATCGGATTTTACAAACCAATGATCAGGTCAGCAGCTCATTAGTGATGTAAGTAAGACTCGCTTTCAGATGGCTAAGTCAGTATATACGGTATCTATAGATACAAAAATAAAAAAATGGAGGTCGTTTGATTACAAAAAAGATCTACTTGTTAAAGTCGAACCCTACGACCCTAGCGAACGCCGCTTCTCCACCCTTGAACAGCCATGGGAAGCACCCTATGGTCATCCTTACGGCCTTCTTTCCGTTCAGCGCTTCCTCTATCTGCCCCCCTATATT
>JAJYTP010000013.1 GCA_021792955.1 archaeon
AATCAGTTACGAAGTTGTTGAGAGATGCCTGGTTCCTATAATCAAGGAATGGCCTGTTGATTGACGATACGTTCTTCCTCTCAGTTATAGTCATGAGGCCAGTGAGGTACCTCATGCAGTTGTCAGCTTGGCTCCTGTACTCGAAGGCGGACGCTAGATACGAGCCCTTGCCCCTGACGAACGGAGAATAGTCGGTTATGGGGATCACACAATCATGTGCAATGCTCACTAAAAAATGTAGGTGGCAAATAAATTTCACAAATTGGTAAAATCAACTTTGCCAAACTCTAGCTGTAACTCAGCGCATTTTAAGTAATATGCAACCCAAGCTTCTCAGCTATCAGCCCTGACTTCCTTGGGATTTCTGAAGTGACCCACCTGTTCTTTACCCTCAGCCTGTGGATCCTTGACAGGTGCACCAGAACGTCCATAGGCGAATACCTGGAAATAAGATTCTTGTCCCTCAGGAGGTTGTATATTTCATAGTAGAACAACAGAGCCACGAAGTTGATGAGGAACCATCCCTCAAGGGAGTAATCGTCCCTCATGTAGGTCCTGTCAGCGTTGAGCGTGTTCTTCAATACATCGAACGCCTGCTCGACGTTTGCCCTCTGCTTCAGCAATTCGTATACCTCCCTTTCACTCTTGTCAAGGTCGGTCATCACAGCTATCGTGCCAAGGGTGAACTGTTTTTCCTGAAAGATCTTCCTGCCGTCATCCCTGATTAGCGTGTCCTTTTCCTCCTCCAGCCTCAGCGATTCATCCAGGTACATGATGACCCTCCTCCTGCCAGTTCCCCTTGAACTGTACCATATGGGCCTGCCCTCAAACATGAAATAGCCAGAGAACTTGCTGCTGTCGCCCATGCACGGTTCATAGTCAATGAAAGAGGAATTTCTCCTCAACGGTATTATGTAATTTATGCTTGATGACTCAAGGTCCGTTATGTTTGCATCAGAGTAGAAGCCCTTGTCACCTATCAGCAGCGCCCTCTTTATGCCACTTTCCTTCAGCGTTATTTTGATGGTTGACACATCGCTTATTGACCCGGCAACGAACCTGTAGTAGCCTGGCCTCATCCGGCCCAGGTCAAAGAGAAGGATGAGCCTTATGCCGGGCAGGTATTCGTTATTGCGGTCATATCCCGGCACAGCCGAGATTATATTTTCGCTCATGGAAAATACATGCGTCAGGTCGATTATCCCTGCCTCCTGGCCCTTCAGGAAGTGCTTCAGGAATGCCTGGGTTGTTTCCCTCCTCAGGCCTATATCCCTTAACAGGGACGATAAGGCCTTGGGTGATACATCTGCATCTATTATTTCTGAGATGTATGATGTATCATAATAAAACTTGACCCTTTTCAGCGGAGACGCGTGCATGAGCCTGAACATTGCAAAGATAAGCATGGATTCCCAGCCGCTGTACAGCTTCAGGGCATCTATGATGTATGAACACCTTTTCATTATAAAATCAGTTGCACCGAACTCCCTTACCGCTATTTCAACCTCATCAGGCCTCCTTATGCCGTCAGGCGTTACCCTTCCCACATACCCTTCGGTTATCTTCTGAGCCCTGTGCTTTTCCGGGTTCCATTTGCTCTTCACTCTATACAGGTAGTACCTGCCGTTTATCTCAGTTATCTGGGTGCCTTTCTCCCTGAACCTCAGTGCCCAATCTGGAATTACCATTTTGATATTACTTATATAAGTAATATGTATATATAAACATTACTAAGCACTTCAATAGATTCCAGCCAATGTATATTACTTAAAATGCGCTGAGTTACAGATTAATCATAGGTAAACGGAAAGGATAAACGAAACTCCAACGATATCGGGCGCATGTTCATAGGATTGAGACTGTATGAAAATTTGATTAAGGCTAGCCGTGCTGGATGATTGCCACAAACAAACCCTCTGCTGGAATTCAGGTTTTTATGTGAGAGCATTGGACAATGCCCATATTCATTACTGTAACTGCCCTCTTTATGTCAGTGCACTAGGGCCAAACTCAGCTATGACCTTGTGCAGGCACTTCATGAGGACATAGTCCTAGTTACTCTTTATTGTTCCAAATGGGTGGTTTAAGCCGTCTTTCACAGGAGCATCATATCCCTTCCATTTAGTTTCATGTAAATGCTCATCCTTTTTCACCAATAGCGTTATTCATCTTTCCTTAAAAGGGCTCGGCGTCTGGCTTCTATCATGTAGTTCATGCAGTGGTTTGTGTTGCAGACCTTATATTAGATAATGTACCAGGTCATATGAACCCTTAATTCATTTCGTTGTCTTGCAGACGCTAATATATGCCATTCTGAAGATTAAGATGAACTATTCCTTGCTGTATTCATATGTTATCTCAAAAAGTATAATTACTTATAATACAAGGAAATAATATAACATGAAAATATTAGTGTATGACAATGTTGATCTAACAAAGATAGGAGGTGGTGAAATGAACTTCCATAAAAAATGTGCCACGCTTGCAGAATTAGGCCATGATGTTTACGCGCTTTTCCCCTTAAGATCCTTTGAGGAGCCTCAAACAAAAACTAATAATTATAAAATGATCTTTATAAAGAACGATCTAAGAATAAAAAACTATTCAATTTCCATCTTGAAAATTATGAAACGCATTGAACAAATTAACCCTGATATTATATATATTAACGATGGCCTATCCCCAACTGATGCGTTGATACTACTTACCAATAAATTTACGGTAAAAAAACCTGTTTTTGTATCTGCCCAGGCCTTTTATAGAAATCCGCTCTATAACTTTCTTGTGAAACTCCAGTTGCCCATCTATAATCTATCCAATGGTATAATAGTTAATAATCCTAACCTGAAAAAGACACTATTAAGATGGCTAATAAAGCCCGATAAATTCTTGCCTTTTTTTGATTATCAATTTTTGGTTCCAAATTTGCCTGCTACTGTTAAGAAAAAAGAGAATAAAGTTTTTCAGTTTTTGTTTGTCGGGGTTTTGGATGAAAATCATTCATATAAAGGCCTTGATTCACTTTTAAAGGGGATAAAGTGGCTTAAGCAAAAATATTATGATGAATATGCCAAACTACAATTTAACATAATTGGAGATGGAAAGCTGCGAAATTATTATCAAAGCCTCGCGGAAAAATATGAAATAAGCAACGTACATTTTTTAGGGCGCTTAAAATCTCTTGAAGAGTTTTATGATATGTCAGATGCATTGGTCCTACCCTCAAAAAAAAGGGGGGAAGGGTTTGGGTTTGTTGTTGTGGAAGCCTTAATGCATAACTTACCAGTCTTGGTTTCGAAATATGCTGGCTCATCCTTTTTAGTAAAAAAATATAATGTGGGGGAAGTTTTTGACCCATATAACCGCAAGGATATGGCTAAAACATTAATCACATTACATAAATCTTGTTTACAAGGGACTTATGAGGAAAATATATTCAAGTTTCAGAAAGAGGCTCTAATAATGAAAGAGAGAGCATGGGAAATCCTGGTCAATGCTTTTGAAAAAGCTGCTGGTGCACCAATTAATGGGTAAGCCGATAATCATTTTGCTCGACCATAAGCCCTTGAGCCAAAAGGACGGGCAGGCGAACTACGTAAGCTCTATTATAAAAGGGTTGTCAGCGCGTTACAATGTCATCGCGCCTTCTGAATTGTTGTTTAGGAAAACGGGGATAAAAAACCTTGGTTGGGTAACAAGGACGTCTATAGTAAATGCCTTTCTGGCCTTCTGGCTATTAAGGAACATTAATTTAATTAAATATAAAACAAAATTTATAATTGTAGAGGATAGATACGTGTTTCTACCTTTTATGCTATCCATCATTTTGTTTAGAAATAAAATACTATCACGCGTATCCGACTGGGGAGGTAAATATGCTTCCCAGATTAATTTTAATTTATCTATATTAAGCTATATTTTCATATTTTATGGTAAGCTTTATGAATCGTTAACGGTAAAATTCTCTAAGGGCATCATTGCACCATCAGAGTTTGTCAAACAACAAATTATCAAAAGAAATAAGAATGCCGTAGTTTTTTCATATATTTATGAACCAAGGGAAAATAATATAAAAGGAATGAATTTTGGTTTTTTAGATGATGAGCATGATATTTATTGCACACTAGTCGGCAATTATGATTATGAACCAAACGCTGATGCCGCTAATTTCATACTAAGCTTGGCTACAAATATTGAGATAAGCGATAGAGGAATTAAATTTATAATAGCAGGCCACAGAAGCAAGGAAAGGTATGGCCATTCAGCAAAAAGAAACTTGCAGATTTTAGGGTTTGTGGAAGACTTGGAGGAGGTTTATAAAAAATGCCATATAGGCCTTAATCCTTCTACTACCCTTGGAGGAACCAGCATTAAAAATATAGAATATCTGGTGAATGGCCTTTTTGTAATAACTACCCCTGAAGCTGCTGAGGGAATTATAGAATCTAATAGGATTAGAATTGTGAGAAGAGAAGATTTTGTACAGGAGATCATCGGCTTGGCAAATAAATTAAGGGCGGAACCCAATTTCGATAAAAATGAAATTAAAAGGATAAGGCAATACTATTCATTTAGCAAGAATTCCACTGAACTTTTAAAATTTCTGGAGGCTATTTATGATTAACATTAACTGAAAAGCTCGCTGTATTTTGCTTTCTTCGCATCTTCCACAAATAGCTTAATGCCTTCCTCGCTCTTCGTGTGCAATGTCATATTTTTTATCACTTCATATGGAGCAGTTATTATTTCTGCCCCAGCTTCCATCGATTCCTCTGCCTGTCTCGTGTTTCTTATGCTAGCTGCGATGACCTTTGCTTTTATGTTGTAATTCGCAAAAGATTTCCTTATCCTTAGCAGGAGCTCAATCCCGCTAAGAATACCTTCATTAAAGTTCAGTGCGTCATCATTAGCATTCCTCCTCAAAGTGGTTGTATCAAAATAATCCTCTTTCTTAAAATTAATCCCCGATTTCTGCCTGACATAATCATCAATTCTCCCAAGGAATGGGCTCACGTATTTCGCCCCAGCCTTAGCAGCAAGCATTGCCTGCATTGGAGTCATTATCAATGTGGCATTTACTGGTATGCCTCTGCTGTCAAGCTGCCTTATTGCTTTAATTCCTTCAAATTCATCCTCTTCGATCCCCTTGGTTGTAACTGGGATCTTGACTACAACGTTTTTAGCAACCGTATTGAATTTATCATAAATTATCTTTGCTTCCTTGACCATTTGCTCGCAATTAGTGCCCATAACCTCCAGGCTAACCGGCCTTCCCCTTCCAGCAACATTACATATCTCTGACAGGTATTCTTTCAAGTCAACTATCCCCCTTTTGAGGGAAGCCGCCCTGACGAGTGAAGGGTTTGTGGTTACGCCATCAACAACGCCCCAAGACATCGCTTCCCTTATCTCATCTATATCCCCGGAATCTATGAATATTTGCATACATATTAAATCATCGGGTTAGATTTAAGATTTTCTCAACGGCTGAGCTGAAATCACCTACAGGGTAATCTGCATATTGGCACTGCTGGTCTGAAATTAGCAAAGTGATGCACCCAGCTGCCCTCCCAGCCTGAGCATCTATATCCTTGTCTCCGATCATGAAGCTCCTGGAAAGGTCAATGTAATGATCACGGGCAGCATTAATCAGCATGCCTGGCCTTGGCTTCCTGCACTCGCAATCATCCTCTGGAAGGCAGGGGCAGTAATATATCGCATCTATCCTTGCTCCCCTCTCACCTAGCTCCTTGATCATCATTTCATGAATTTTCCCAAGGTCATCCTCAGTAAAGCGCCCCCTCCGTATTCCTGACTGGTTGGTAACTACTATGACCAGGAGCCCAGCTTCATTGAGCTTCCTTATGCCATCGGCAACCCCTGGCATTAACTGAAACTGGTCAGGGAAGCTCATGTAATGCACATCGTAGCAGATGACTCCATCCCTGTCAAGGAAGACAGCCCTTTTCATGGGAACATTGATTCTTCAACCAGCTGGCATATTATGTGTCCTATCGTGATGTGGACTTCCTGTATTCTTGGTGTGCTTTTGGATGGCACTTTGATGCATTCATCAGCATGCACACAAACTTCACCGCCCGATGCTCCGGTAAATGCAACCGTAAACGCACCCTTATCCCTTGCAGCCTTGAGGCCAAGCACTACATTCTTTGACATCCCGCTTGTGCTTATTCCTATCACCGTGTCTCTTTCCGTTACAAGGCCCTGCACCTGCCTGGAAAACACAAGGTCATACGAATAATCGTTTGCTATTGCGGTTAGGCAGGAGGTGTTTGTAGTAAGCGCGATTGCTGGGAGGCTGTCCCTTTCCTTTAGGTACCTTCCAGTCAATTCACACGCAATGTGTTGTGCATCGGCTGCGCTTCCTCCATTTCCAAATATCACGAGCTTTCCCCCCTTCTTCAGAGATTCAACTATCGCTCCAGCCACTTTCACTATTTTTTCAAGCAGTTTACCGTCTTCAGCAACTTTCAGCTTCACCTCAGCGCTTTCCTTCACTGCTTCAGCTACCCTTGAAGCTTCCAATAAATTGCGCCTCCATTCTCAAACGTAAACTGCACGTTAATTAACCCAGCACCAATCATTTCTTTCATTACCTCTTGCCTTCTATCTGTGCGGCAGAATATAAGCATGTGCCCTCCCCCGCCGGCTCCTACCACCTTACCGCCCAGTGCTCCGGCATTTATTGCCTTGGCGTAAATCTTATCAATTTCTTCATTTGATATCAGCTCCGACATCCCCTTCTTTGCGGTCCAGTTTTCGTTAAGCAGGAGGCCAAATTCATCGATGTTTCCCCTGCTCAGTTCATCCTTCATCCTCTGCGCAATACCCTTAAGCCTTCTCCTGAGTTCCATTTGTTCAGCCTCCTTCTCCTTATACTTGCGATTCATGCTGTCATGGATTTGAGATGAAAGCCTGTTACTGCCAAGGTAAAACAGCAGCGACCTGTACTGTAATTCGGCGACCGCTCCATCGGGCAGCATGAGAGGCAGTATATTGACCTTTCCATTGCTGAACTCCATGTAGTTAATGCCCCCATATGCGGTCGCAAACTGGTCCTGGTAGCCCCCCGCCTGCATCAATTCCTCCCTTTCTGCCCTATAAGCTGTCATAGCAAGCTCATATTTGCTGAGATTAAGTGACAGTACGCCTGAAAGAGCTGCAGCAAGTGAAACCGCAAGCGTTGATGAGCCGCCAAGCCCTGAGCCCGCAGGGACTTCGCTGTATGTGCTTGACCTGAGCCCAGGCCCTACTTTCATAACCTTCATAACTGCCTTAAGCAGGTCAAGCTTTCCGTCGTATGTCAGCTTATCGTACTTGGCTATCGTGCCGGTGTCATATGATATCAGCTCATACCCTTCCCTGACAGTTTCAACGGTGCTGTAGGCGTACCTGTCAACGGTTGAATTGAGCACAGCTCCGCCCTCCTCCCAGCAGTATGGGGGCACATCGGTGCCTCCACCTCCGAAGCTTATCCTGAATGGGGCCCTTCCCCTCACGATCATCCCTTTACCACTTCCCTTATCCTTCTGTATCCTTCTGGCGTTCCTATATCAATGAGCTCGCCGTTTAGCCTGTAAGCAGCTACCCTTCCATTGCCTATTAGTGCTGGCATAAAATCGGTTTCAATTGAGAAAACATCCAGCTGGGGCAGGAGGTCAAGGGTGGTGGACCTGAACGCAATTGCGCCCGAGCTCATGGTCCCTGTTCCAACCTTCTCACTGAATTCAACCACCCTACCTTTCTCGATCCTGACAAACCCACCCTTTCTTTCCTCGCTAACCTCAACCGTGCCAAGTGTGGCGTCAAACCCATTTCTTTCATGAAACTTTGCAAGGGAAGACAGGCTATCGCTCACATAGGTGTCGCCATTAAGGAGGAGCAGGTCAGAGCTTCCGGCAAGCTCAATAGCTTTCCTGAGCGCACCACCCGTTCCAAGCTGTCCGCTTTCCTCAGAATATGCTATCCTTGCGCCGACATCAATTCTATCCAAATATTCCTCTATTATGTCCTTCCTGTAGCCAACTGATATAATTATGTCCATGAAGCCCTCCCTGGCTAGCTTCCTGAGGAGTATCTCTAGGAACGGCTTACCGTTCACATCAGCCATTGGCTTTGGGAGCTCGCCTATCACTGGCCTGAGCCTTGTCCCAAGCCCGCCAGCAAGTATCAGCACCTTCACCTCTTCCTCACCCTCCTGCACGCTTCCGTTATGCCTTCAGCTGTCAGGCCGTAAAACCCGTACAGATCCCTGCCGCCGCTCTGGGTGAACGTGTCGTTTATCCCAACCCTCTCCACCGTTACAGGGCAGTACGATGAAGTTGCCTCAGCAACGGCTCCCCCAAGCCCGCCGATCACGCTTCCCTCTTCCGCAGTAACTACCGCTCCTGTTTCCCTTGCAGCCCTGAGCACAAGCTCCACATCAATTGGCTTGATCGATGCCATGTTTATGACCATTGCCCTCACGCCATCCCCCTTTAGGATTTCAGCCGCGCCAAGCGCCGCATGAACCATCGCGCCGCAGGCTATTATCGATACATCGCTTCCGTCCAGAAGCACGTTTCCCTTCCCGGGCAGAAACCGATAATCAATGCCGTTGATGGTCGGTACTTCAAGCTTGCTCAGCCTGATGTACCACGGCCCATCGTTCTGCGCGGCAACTTTCACGACAGACTCAGCCTCAACGCTATCGGCCGGCACAACAACGGTGAAGTTTGGCAGCGCCCTCATCATCGCTATGTCCTCAATGGAGTGGTGTGACCAGCCGTCTGGGCCGTTTGAAATACCGCCGTGGCTCACCGTAACCTTCACGTTGAGCCTGTCATGCGCAATTATCCTAAGGATGTCCCACGCCTTGCCAACGAACACGGCAAACGTGCTTGCAAAAACGGTCTTTCCTGAGCATGCTAGGCCAGCAGCGATGCCAAACAGGTTCTGTTCAGATATACCCACATTTATGAACCTATCCCTGTACGCTTCAGCAAACACCGATGTCTTGGTTGAGGATGAAAGGTCGGCATCGAGGACGACTATTTTGCTATCAGCGCCTATTTCCTTCAGCGCTTTGCCGTAGCTATCCCTCGTGCTCACCTGCAATTCCATCCACCACAGCCGTTTTCCTTCATGTACTGCATGCACTGCTCACGGTCAAGCACGGAGCCGTGGTACTTCCTGTTCCAGCTCATCACGCTCGAGCTTTCCCCCTTTGTTGTGTGGGCGATTATCACCTTTGGCCTGCCCCTCATCTTTATTGCAGCTTCAAAGGCCCTTACGAGCGCATCCACGCTCTCCCCATCAGCTTCAATGACGTGCCACCCAAACGCCCTCCACTTGGCAGCGAGGGGTTCAACTGAGAGTATCCACTCGACGGGGCCATCAAGCTGCAGGCCGTTCCTGTCGACAACGGCGATCAGGTTGTCAAGCTTCCTGTATGACGCAAGCATTGCAGCCTCCCAGACTATCCCCTCCTGCACCTCCCCGTCACCGAGAACTGTGTAAACCCTGTAGGCCCTGGAATCGATCTTGGCTGCAAGCGCCATTCCAACCGCCATGGAGAACCCATTTCCCAGGGCACCGGTTGAAGCCTCGATCATCATCCCCGGGTGTCTGCTCGGGTGGCCCTGCAGCCTGCTGCACAGCTTCCTGAGCGTGTAGAGCTCCTCCCTCTTTATGTACCCCGCCAGTGCAAGGGTTGAGTAGAGCGCGGGCGCAGCGTGGCCCTTGCTCAGCACGAACCTGTCCCTGTCGGGCCATTCAGGTTTTGATGGGTCATGTCTCATAACGTGGAAAAACAGCACGGCCATTACATTCTTGATCGATAGTGACCCGCCGGGATGACCTGACCCTGCGGCGGTGGTTGAGGCCACTATCCCGCACCCTATCTCCCTAGATATATCCTTCAGCCTTTCAACTGAGACCATTTTGAGAACTCATCCGACCTGAGCATTGATTCAATCTTTTCAATACTTAGAAAATTCTTGATATTTTCGCTTGCGGCAACACTTCCTGCATAATAGGCTATCCTTGAAGCAGTAATGAAATCAACTCCTGAAGCAACTGTTGCAGCAAGCACAGCCGTTATCATGTCGCCTATCCCGGTGAAACTGGAAGGATTGTAACCAGAAGGAGGTATGTGGTTAATTGAATCTCCTGTAAAGATGTATGCTCCATCCTCCAGCCAGGTTATAAGCAGATATCTACAGTTTGTTCTTGAAGAAATTTCAAGGCCCATATTCCTAATGCTCGTTTCGTTAACATATGAAATACCAGTTGCCGCTTCTGCAGCTGACCTGTTCATCCTTATTGCATAAACTCCGTTATATTTCCACAGGTTTTCAGAGTTCGAGTTTGCAATTACCTTTGAGCCGGAGGAAACGGCTGCACTGATCATTTCATCAGTGAGCATCAAGCCCCTATCAGAAAGAATTATTATATCAGTCTCCTTTGAATAGTTCTTGATATTCTTTATGACCTGTGCCTCAGTTGATTTCCTTATGGGCCGCTTGGGATTCCTCTGAATCATAATAACCTGCTGCCTTCCAGCCAATACCCTGTGCACTATTTGCGTATTGTATCCCCTTTCCATTACAACCCCTTCAGGGCTCATGCCACCTCTCTTCAGGTAGCCTAATAGCATCTCCCCTTCAGGATCCTCCCCCACAACGGTTATGTACCTGATATCGACCCCAAGGCTACTGAGCTGTATGGCCGCATTTGCAGAGTTTCCCAGGTAAAAGAACTCCCTCTGAACTTCAACAAGGGGGACTGGAGCATCCGGCGAGATCCTGTTCACAGCGCCAACGCTGTACCTATCCAGGGCTGAATCCCCGATTACAAGTGCCGAGATCCCCTTTAAGTTTAAAAGCGGCTCATTCAAACTCCCTTTATTACGCAATAACCTGCATACGCAATAACCTACATATAAGCTTTAAACGACTTCCCTGAACTTCATGATTGAATCAGATGGTTTTTTATTACCAAATATTCCGCTTCCTGATACAAGCCTCTGGGCCCCAGCATGAACCAGCAAAGCGGCGTTTTCAGGTTTAACTCCACCGTCAACCGCTATTTCAAAGTTGAGCTTCATATTATCCCTCATCTCCCTGAGCATGTCAATTCTTTCCAGAGAACCCTGCTGCATGCTTTGCCCTGGAAAGCCTGGCTTCACAAGCAATAAAAGCATCACATCAACGTTCTCGAGTAACTTCGTGCTCACATGGACATCATTTGTAATTGCAATTCCAGCTTCCATCCCAAGGCTATGAATTTTATTTATATCACGCATGGGGGACACTGAAGCTTCGGGGTGAAAGTAAATAGTTTCAGTACAGCATGAAAGCTCATCATAGTACCTTTCAGGGTTATTTGTCATTAGGTGTGCCTCAAATGGTGCTAAGAGCATGTTCCTCATGCTCCTTAGTAGCCACGGACCAAAGGTCAAGTTTGGCGTAAAACAGCCATCAGATATATCAAAGTGGAAACCATCAATCCTTGCCTTCTCAGCTTCCAACATCAGTTCATGCATTTCCCCAATACCAACCCCGAGTATAGATGCATAGAGCTTCATTTTTCCTCATATCGCGTTATTATCCTTATTTTTTCTTTAACCTTTGCCTTGAGTCTGAGGTCGCGCTCAGGTTTTTTTGTTGGCACATCGTTTACCATCACATAATTCTTAAACAGGATATATTTGAGCTTTATGCTAATCCGGCTCTGTAGAAATCCTCTGAGTAAGGAAGAGGCCATATCTACGATCCCAGCGGCGTTATAGCAAATTATTTTCGTCCTCATCTCATTGTTCTGGGCCACCGTCTTCACCGACCTTATCTCATCACCCATGGTCCTCTTGATGACTGAGAATATCGTCTCCACCTTCGACCTCTGGTGGTACTTCTTCTTGGAGTATCCCCTCTTCATCTCCTTCCTATAACGTCCCTTTGTCCTGCACACCGGCACATCTTCGTTCCTGGCCGGGATTATGGACATCGCGTGCAGCTCCTCCCTGAGGAACTCATGGTTCTTTTCGTCGTCGTAACCCTTATCACCAGTTTGATGGACTTTAGTGAGTGGGCCTTCCTTACCACCGGCCTGAAGTCCCTGTTGTCGTCACATGGACCCCTTCTCAGCTTTACGGATGTAATCAGCTGCTTCCTGAGTTCAGCGCCTATGATGCACTTGAGGAACCGCCTTGTCTTGGACTTCATATGAGGTTCACCCCTTTCTCATCTCCTTCAGCCTGACCTGCTTCCTCATGGAGGACAGGGCGTCCCTCTTTATCCTAAGCACATAGTATGGAGAGGCATGGTGCAGGGAGAATCCAGAGGAATCGGGGGCGAACACCTGACCCCTGATCTTCGTCAGGTATATGAAGCCGCCCAGGACCTTCTCCAAAAGCGAGGAGGGGACCCTGAGCATGAACTTCTCCAGGGTGGTGAAATGAGGCAGCTTTGTAATGCCGAGGGCATCCAAGAGCCTATCCGCTACGCTCAGGAAGTCATCTACATATTCCCTGTAGGACTTACTTCCTCATCCTCTGCATAAGGGCTATCAGCGCTATGTATATGCTGCCACAGGGTGAAGTCCCTCCTGGAGTATTTGCTTGAGTACGGCGGTATGTGCTGCCTCCTGCACACGTGAAATATGGCCTTCACCATCCTTCCTTATGTACCGGCTTTCCCTAACCCGTAGATCGTCATCGCCCTTTGCGTTATCCTCCTTTGATGTCATAAAAGGAATTAGCCTGAGGGCGATGACAAATACGATCTACAAAATGAATTGACCTATTGCTAAAATATTCTTGTCCTTCTTCTACGAACAAGATCCACCGTGTGTGTCAACTACATGCGGAGGTTTTCTACAGAGCCGCCCATACAGAAACTATAAAAGGGTCCTCATACGCAATATAGGAGAAATCTTGATAGTGCCTGTAGATTACTTTCTAGTATTTGGGCTAAGCTTGACGGTTGGTTTCTATTTATGGTTATTTAAAAAATGAGGAAAGGCCAATTTGCGCGCTATTAGATTTAGAGAAGTTTTTTCATTTATCCATAAAATCATTAAGAAGCCTGCAACATTATTTTTCCTTGTACTTGTAGGCTATTTTGTTATTTCCCCATTTATTGGGTTTGCTTATGATGAAGCGTTTTATTTTCAGTACTTTAGGTGGCTGTACTTGTATGGCGTTACACCATACTTTAATTGGGTTTTTGGGGCTTTCTACAACGCAATCTTGACCGGCTCATTTTTAGTTAATATCCCATTTTATTTTGCAGGATTGGATAATGTACTTGTACAGGAATTCTCAATTAAATTGCCATTAATAATATCCGCTGGCATAACCGCATACGGTTTAAGCAAAATTATTTCAAGCTTAATCCCAGGCAGGAGATTTTCCTTAACGCCGGGCATCATTTTTCTTGTTTTTCCATTAATAATATTTTTTGTTCCTGTATTCGGTAATCCCTTAATAATAACTTTAATGTTGCTTACCCTCTCCTTAGTGTTTTTTTTAAAGTCCAAGCCCGGGCTTTCTTCTATATTTGTAGCGGCGGCTGCTGCTACATATTTATATCCTATATTTTTTATTTTGCCATTCCTAAAAATAATAAATAAAAAATTCGGTGCAAAGGAGGCAAAGAAATCAATCCTGTTAATAATTTTTACCCTTTTCATTGGACAGGGGGTTCCCCTGATTGTCTATTATATAATGCATATTCCATTCACTGCCGGCTCCATTTTGGCCCCGCTTTACATAGTTTCTAGTTCAATTACATTCACTTCAACTCATTTGGCAACATGGAGTCCATACCTATTGATTTATTCTATTTTTGGATATAGAACTTCTAATTTTATGATAGAGGTCATTTTCATACTATCGATGTCAATACCGATGATGCTATTTTCGATAAAAAAACTAAAGGATAATTACTTTACGGTTTTTATAGAATTTTTGTTTATTGACAGTTTACTGTTTGCAATATTTGCAATAACAGCTGACCCGCAGTATCTTCAGGCAGCTATTCCCTTTGCAATAATTTTATTTTACCTGAAAAGGAGACCGTTTTATCTAAATTTTTTAATCATAGCTTCACTCCTAAACATATTTATCTTTTATTTAGTTAATACGCGCGTACTGATTCTGTTTCAAAATACTTTGAATGATTGGTATATATATCCAGTGGCTTTTCCGCCTGATGCTTTAACCTTAGTACTCGCTCTATACATGTTTTCACTTTTAGCATTATTTTGCCTTCACTTCAGACAGATCCTTTATGAAAAGGCCAATGTAAGTAAAAACACCCTAAAAAATTGGAAAAGGACACATATGGGGCCAAACGCATATTCTAGATATGGTGCTCTATTTTTTACATTCGCCATAGTATTTATTTTATTTTTATCGGTTCCAGCCTTAAATAATGTACCAAATGTTATGTATTATACGCCCGGGAGTGATATGGGCAACTCTTACGGTATAAATTTTCAAGTTAATAATAATACAACGACATATATTTTTAATGCCCCATTGCCATGGAGTATTTCTAATACTTGGACAAGAACTCATTCAAGTTTTACACTTTATATACCGGGAACTCTAGCTGCCTCTAATAGCACTTACCAAATAAGTTTTAATTCTCACTTCATTAGAGATATAAACTCATCATCAGCCCAAGCCATATCAATTAATGCATCTTATATAAAGCAGAAAAACTATTTGACAATCGGCGGTTTGTATAAACCAGATGGAACTCTTAACCTTGCAGTGTCATTGCCTTTGCAAGTCCCTCCAGAAGAAATACTATCAAATAATTTAGCATATTTTTCTTTAGGGTTTATATTTGCGATCATTGATATATCGGCCCTTATTTTCATTTTGCATCAACTGTTAAAAAAAGAATAATCATTAGAACTTTAGTTTTTATTGCAAAATTATTTAGCATAACAACTCTTGTTAATCGTACTGGTTTTGCAAAAATAATTTGGCTATTTACAGGCTAGCTCAGTTTCTAATTTAGCTTTATAAACTGAGCTTGCTTGTTCGCCTTTGTTTATGTAAAAGCAATTTTTTACCAATTAAAAATTTTGTAAATTTGAACACGGTCTCATAATTTGAATTTTTAATTAAATGAGCTATATAATAAGAAGCGTCTGGATTTGAAATTTCTTTATTTAAATCCATGATTAAGCTTACTTTTGCAAAGATTATCAATTTGTTTAAATGCTGAACTATTTTCTCCTCACCTTCATAATGTTCCAATAACTTTTTTAATTGAAGAAGGTATAATTGTTTCCATTGCGTATTTTTGCCTTGAGCCGTATTAGCTCTATGTATTCTATAATATGTTAGTATTTTTTTGCTATCAACTATCTTCATACCTGAATTTAATGCTGAAATGTAGGTTGCAGTATCCGGAGCTGTTTGCAAGCTTTTTATGGCATTGATGTCTAGCACGCTTTTCCTAATGGAAATGGATGACATGTTAAAATCAACGGGCCTATTTAATAATGAAAAAGGAGTTTCAATAATATTGCCCATTTCATCTATTTTGATGTGATTATTATGGTAGTATGCAAGATCATTATTTTTGAATTCCCTATAAATTATGCTAAGTTTGTTCGGCAAAAACAGGTCATCATCATCTAAAAATGATATTATCTCACCGTTAGAATTAATAACTCCTTCGTATAAATATTTACCAATTGAGCCATCGATTGTAAAACATCTTAAACTGTTATTTTCAATAATTTGGTCAATATACGCATCCCTAAAATTTTTTAAAACTATAACCTCAAACTTTTCCCCATCTAAATCCTGATGCAGAACACTGTTGATTGCTTGTTTGATATAATTTTTCCGGTTGAATGCTGTTATTAACACCGTAATAAAATTCCCGCTTTTCACATTAAATATTTATCCCTCAGTTAAATAAAATTTTCGTTATGGGAATTTCCTAACCTTAACTTCACTGCTTTTAGGGAATATCAGCTCTTTTTGTAATTTATAATGTCTATTCATTGTAATTACTGTTATTAGGAACGTTCATTAATATATAATCCCTATAGGGAATAGTGGAAGACTGGGTAAGGGGGATTTATGAAAAGGAGCGGAAGAGGAGAGGGATACCGCTTGAAATAAAGCGGCTTAACGGCAACTATTACCTTTACCATTCAACGTCCAGATATGATAGGGACAGGCATGGCCCAAAAAAGGTATCAGAATACATAGGTAGGATAACGGAAAACGGGGTTGTTGAGGCAAACCACAATGTCAGGGAGGTATACGAATACGGAAATTCTGAGCTGATAAGGGTGGTGTCAGGGGATATAGTTGGTGCGCTGAAGAAGCACCTTCCAGACTACTGGGAATCAGTCTATGCATTATCAGCTGTCAGGCTGATAGAGCCGGTTCCGCTTAAATCGGTGATGGAGAGGTGGGAAAAGCTGTGCATGTCGATGCAGATTAAAGCGCGCCTTTCTCCCAATACGCTGACCGGCCTGCTGAGGGACCTGGGGTCGGCATCCCATTATGGCCTGTTCAGGGAGCTGATGCAGAATTCCAGGAAGCTTGCATTTGACCTGTCAAGCATATTCTCCAGGTCTGAGAGCATAACCATCGCACAGAAGGGGCACAACGCTGACCATTTGCACATCCCACAGGTGAACATGGCCCTTATCTTCGACCTTGACAGGTACAGGCCTGTCTTCCTCAGGCCGCTGGACGGTTCAGTCAGGGACGTCAAGTCGTTAAGAAAGGTGCTTGAGGAG
>JAJYTP010000070.1 GCA_021792955.1 archaeon
ATGGGGTGTAGCGCAGAGGAGGGAGGACAGGATCTACAGTGCGCTGTTCTGCGTCGGACTCTGGCACAACCTATTCAACATGGGACGCTAGGGAATAATAGCGTCCCACAGCCGGTTACAATAACTGCTGCGCAATCAGGAATTTTGTACAAACTTGATCCTTTATCGAATTATTATCAAGAAAATAAATAAACTTGTAGGTTATAACGTAGAATGTATATAGAATTACTAGGTCAATGTATAATGGGAGAGGTATTATCCTATATTAGGCTTATTATAGAAAATTGATAAATTACTAGAACCATAAACTTAGTAACATGTTCCTTGGGCGTCTTGGCGTATAACTGTAGAAATACTTATATAAAATTCGGTCAATAGTGGAATATGGTTGAATTTTCTGATAACCTGCAGAAGTCATTTAATAACATACAGACGATGAAAGTTAGAGGCGCAGGCCTGATTGCAAGAACAGCCGTAGAGACGCTTAAAGTAGAAATAGATCGAGAGAACGATCGGGATGTTAATGCCTTTCTATCAAGAATGACCGAAGCTGGCGAATATCTGAAGCTGGCTAGGCCTACCGCCGTTTCCCTCCCCAATTCCATAAACAACTTTCTAAGGCAGATACAGGTAGGGGCGAAGACGGGCTCCTCAGTAGAGGAGATCAAAGCTATTTCAAGGAAGGCCGCGGATATGTTCATAGAAGCCAGCCTTGAAGCCATCAAGAAAATAGGAGAAATTGGATCAAAGAGGATAAGCGATGGTGACGTATTACTCACACATTGCAACAGTCAGAGCGCAATAGAAGTGATCAGTATGGCTCATTCCCAAGGCAAAAACATCAAAGTGTTTGTTACAGAAACAAGACCAAGATACCAAGGGAGGCTTACCGCGGCGGCATTAGCTGATCGCGGACTGGACATAACGCTAATCCCCGATTCGGCAGCGCGTCTCTATATGACTAAGATAGATAAGGTCATTGTAGGGGCTGATGCTATAGCCGCTAATGGAGCCGTTATAAACAAGATAGGAACGTCACAGATAGCAGCGATAGCAAAGGAATCACGTACTAGGGTGATGGTTGCTGCAGAAACCTATAAAATTAGCCCTCAAACTTTTCTGGGTGAGCTGATAGAGATAGAGGAAAGGGATGGCTCAGAAATAGCCCCTAAGGAGTGGTTAAACCTCCATCCAAACATAAAGGTAAGGAACCCAGCATTTGACGTCACTCCGTCTGAATATATTGATATAATAATAACGGAAATGGGTTTGTTCCCTCCGCAAGGTATAATTCTGCTATTGAAGGATCTCTACTCACTTCTGCCAGCCTGAAGCCCATCGCCGGCAAGATGGGCGTACCCTTTATTACTACATTTATAGCATTGATAATTAGCACAATTTCATGTACCTAAACTCTTGATATATTCTAATATGGTCCCATCAATATCATCTGCAAAAGGGGTATCAAGAACGGATATCAATGCTGCTTTGGTCCGCTCAAACTTACCCCGGTCCTTCTCAGCTCCATAAATAAGCTTGGCAAGAGCTAGAAGAGCTTTCTTCTTCTCTGTACTCAGGCCTATATCGTTAAGTACAGTGGGCTCCTTGTAACCTCTGTATATTTCATCCAACAGCTCCCTTATCTGCTCATCCAATCAATTTCACTCCATCCCTTCCGATCGTATAATTTATCCTTTTTCCAGTTTCGGATATGATCAGCCTCCCAACAGTCCCAAATCGCTCCATCCTTATCCTTGTCCATATATAGGGGTCCGTAAGGGCGCTGCCAAGAGGATGGCCCATTCCCATCCCTGAAAGGCCATCGGTCATGATTACGGTTCCACCATTTGATGCAAATATTGAAAGGTGCCTTGCGCTAAGGCCCAACCTGTTCAAGAACGAGCGAGAATCATAGAACATCTGAGAAAATCCATCTATGAAGACAGACTTATAATTAGCCTTCTTTGCTACTGATAATGTAAACTCATAGGCCATTTGTCCATCATAGGGTCGTTCAACATAAAGATTCCTTAACAGAGATCGATCAGCCAACAGTTCCAGAAGTCTTTCCGGTCTGAACTTTCTCGCGCCATCTACGACCACCTGTTCATTTTCGCCACGGGTTAACGTTTCACTTATAAGCGTCAGGAGCAGCTGTGTTTTTCCAGCTCCCTCCGGTCCGAAGATCTCGATTAGCTTACTCTGCCCGGCAAAATCCATGAACCTTTCGAGGATAGACAATGCTATGATTCTACTGTCGACCTTACAAATTTGATTGAGCTTGTTTCTAACGTTAGCTCATAAATATCATTGACTTCGAAATTTATCCCTAGCTGTATGTATTCGTCATCAGTTAAGAACAGGACTATCTTCGGGGGTTGAACATCCTTGATCATCTGCAGGATACCCAGGGACTGGAACTGATACATCACGTTGTGAAGTACGTCGTCCATAGCCCCTTGTGTATTCGCAATACCGGCCCTCCTGAATTCCGTAAGCTCTACCTGTCTTCCAGGTATGCCTGTGGTAGGATTGTTCATACTGCTTATCCTGTTCACTTTAACCAACAGCATAAATCAACATCATTTCCTCCCATATTTATACTAAATGGAAGATAAATTACAAGCGTTTGTAGCATATATAGGTGGCGCTTAAGAGATGTATATCA
>JAJYTP010000014.1 GCA_021792955.1 archaeon
GCTCGTTCAGCATGGAGAAGGCTTGTTTATAGAGTAGCCTTGTTACCCTCCTGTTGGGCGGCATGTACCCATATGCTCTGTGATTATTCCACATAGATCATCACCGAGCATCTGGACATGCCTCCCAGATAAAATCGAGCCCGTCAGATACCCAAAAATTAGGCGCTGGAATCTACTTGCGGAACTACTCTATCCGGCAAAAGGTTTATTAATTACACAGGCAAAAGCCGGCCGAATGAAAGCTTCGGTGGGGGCTGAGGAAGCTAAGTGGAACTCGGTCCACAGCTTTTTATTCTTAGCTTTCTGTATAGGCACTGCAGTCGAGGCATACATATATTCACTTTCATATATCGCGACATCCTGGGTTACAATCCCAAAAACGCTGCTGGCAATCCTAGCCATATGGTCTCCACTCTGGCTCCTGATAGGAGGGGCGGTAGCAGGGCCGCTTGCTGACAGTGTCGGGAGAAAGAGGACCCTTTACATAACACTTGCGATATACGCTGTGGGGGCTGCAGGCCTGATATTCAGTTATACTTATCTGACCATATTGATTTTCGTAGGGCTCCTGCTGTTCGCCTCAGGAGGGGAATATAACACTATCATGACGGCTACCCATGAACTGTTTCCGCGCAAGAACAGGAGCAGGGCGCTCTTTCTCGAGCTGAATTTTACTAATATAGGCGGCTCCATAGCGGCTATCCTTGCACTTCTCTCTATAACATCAATCACCGCCCAAAGGGAGCTCTTGGGTGTTACGCTTCTGATATCCCTACTGGTCATGTATATCATAAGGTTGAGGTTGCCAGAATCAGTAATGTGGCTCGAGGCTAAGGGAAAGGCAAACCAGGCAGAGGGGGAGCTTAAGAAGTACTATGGCGCCCAAATGGCGTCAGACAGCCTTGTAAAGCCTGCCAGATTGCCATCTGTCTGGTTCAGGATAATCATCGGTGGTGTAATAGGGTGGGCTTATACGGCCGGCTTCAGTCTGATAGTGCTGACCCTTGGGCCTTACTTTTTCCCGAGCCTTACAGACTGGCTGATTTTCGTATTCGGCGTGGTGGCCTTTATAGCCGGATTCATAGGCTTGGTGGCCGACAGATTCAATCGGAAGCCCATGCTGCTCCTTTCCGCGATAGCAGTTGTCGTATTCGGGTATCTGTTCATTCCCACGCTAAAATACTGGCTTACCGAGACGTTGATATTCTGGGTGCTGTTCATTGGTGTCTCCATATTCATCAATATTTTCTTCTTAGCCGAGGATACCCTGAAGTCAGAGATATGGCCCACAAAGAGGAGGGGCCTGTACACTGCCATCGTCAGGGTCATATCGCTGGGGGGGTCGATACCGGTGCTTTTCCTGGCGGTTAACCTCCCCATTCTCTCCTATATATGGCTGGGGATAGGCATATTTGCGGCGGGGCTGATGGCCGCCGCCGCATGGTACGTCTGGGGGGTTGAAACGAGCAAAGGGCAGAGCGTAAGGATCTGGGATTAGATGGTGGTACATGGACAGTCCAACTGATCCCATCTACGACAGGGTTATTGGAACACTCTACGGGGTTGCCATAGGTGATGCCATGGGCATGCCTACCACCTTCCTGAGCAGGGAGGACATAAAGGAGAGGTACGGGCACGTGGACGGATTCTTGGAGGCACCTTCTGAGAGCTCTGTCCACTCAAGGATG
The DNA here is from genome assembly GCA_021792955.1 of archaeon. Taxonomy (GTDB): domain Archaea; phylum Thermoproteota; class Nitrososphaeria; order Conexivisphaerales; family UBA164; genus JAJZYL01. The sequence continues at coordinate 1,689 of JAJYTP010000014.1, forward strand.
GGGATGGCAGAATACACGGACGATACGGAGCTCACCTTTGCCCTTGCCAAGACAATAATAAGGAGAAGGAGGGTTGACCCGGCTGAGGTGGCATCCGAGCTTGTCAGATGGGCTGACCGTCATGACATCCTGAACACCACCCTGATAGGGCCCAGCACAAGGGCGGCCATAGAGGGGCTAAAGAGGGGGCTGCCGTACACTGTTACCGGAAAGAATGGCACAACCGACGGGTGCGCCATGAAGATATCGCCTGTAGCCATTTTTGATGTTTTCGCCCCCGACGAGAAGGCGGTGAATGACGTGATCAGGGCATGCTTACCTTCACACAATACAGCCATAGCCGTATCTGGCGCCTCGGCCCTCTGCTTCGGCGTCAGGAAGTGCCTGAGCGGCGATAGGGACACGGGTTCGATAGTTAGGGCTGCACTGGCCGGCGCCCGGGCAGGAGCGGAAGCGATGGGCGATCCGGCTTCCTCAATCGGCCCGAGGATCCAAGCCGCCATTTCACTGGCCCAGGACCAGACAGGTTGGGAGAAGTTCCTGGATGCGCTTTACGATTTTTTAATCGAGCCCAGGGGGGCCCTTACACAGGACGCGGTGCCCGCCGCAGTTGCATTGTTTGCGCGTTCAGGCGGCGACTTTCGGGACTGCGTGCTTATGGCCTGCAACCTCGGTGGTGATGCTGATACAATAGGGGCGATGGCTGGGGCGATGGCCGGCGCCTACGCTGGCTATAAGCTGATCCCTTATGATTGGATAGAGGCTGTAGATATGGCGTCAAAGGATGATATAGTGGGTATCGGGGCAGGGTTGTTAGATGCGCTTCGAATATGACCTCACAATAGTCGGCGGTAGCGTCCTCGATATTTTCCTGAACATAGGTAAGTTCCCGGTAAGGAAGGGGGCTACGGTTATGTCGCCCACTATGCTGGTACAGCCGGGGGGGGCCTCAGCGCTTGCGATGATAGCCAGCAGGCTGGGCCTGAAGGTCGCTGTCGTGGACAGGATAGGAAACGATCCCAACGGGTCGATGCTGATAGGGCAAATGAGGAGGGCTGGAGTCGAAATCAGGCACATGATAAGGGAAGTAGGGAGTCAGACCGCCGTCTCCATCAACCTTGTCGATAGCGCCGGGCAGCATTCCTTTGTGGGGTATCTGGCTAATGAAGGCGGCCTGGAGACAGGCGATGTGGATGAAGCCACGATAATGGCTTCAAGGTCAATTTTCTTCGAAGGATACAACCTGACTGTGAAAGGAAAAACATATGAGGCCATTATGAAAGCGGCCCGGGTGGCTTCGCTGAATTCGATTCATATCTACTTCGACCCGGGCCCCCTTATCGGCAAAATAGCTTCGATAAATGAGTTCATTGGCCTGTCCCGTACGCTATTCCTGAACACTGAGGAAGCAAGATCGCTTGCTCGCCTGTCCAAGGTCAGAGGAAGCCACCACCGTGCCCCCACCGCTTTCTTGAAGGGTAAGGGTCAGAGGGAGGTCGTCATCAAAAGGGGCGCACGAGGGGCCAGCCTAGTCTCCAGCGGCAGCGTCAGGTATTTCCCGCCCTTTAAAATCGCGGGGGCCGAAAACACGATAGGCGCCGGGGATGCCTTTGATGCGGCGTTCATTGCAGGAAAACTGAACGGCCTGAGTAGCGACAGGGCGTGTGAATTGGGGAACCGAATAGCTGCAATAAGAATCTCCTCGGGCATCTCCGCAATTCCACGGTGGCGAGATCTATAGCCATACTCTTATGGACGAACGCCTGATGCCCCAAACCTAGGACAATTCCCCACGGTACTCGCCATTACCAGGGAAAAGATGGCCGGCCATCTGTAATGGCTTTGTGGAACGGCGCTAGTGGCTCAGGTGGCCCTGAATGATAGGCCTAGCGGTAGGTGACCATTCCATAGCAGGATCTATGCCCCTTGTATACTTCAAGTGTGCCAGCTGCCTCAAGTTATATATGCATGTCCTTGATATCAACCATGATGAGCTTTATTAACTGACCTTTATCACCACCTCAAGAAGCCGGTAATCAACCATTCGGGTATCTCTCCCACTTTCCTCGTTCAGCCCTACAAATGGCCTCCCTGCTCACTTCCCGGGGATGGTTCCCCTAATTTCAGCCAAGGATAAGCTCTTTGTAGGTTACATTCTTCTTGAGAATCCAGTATGCGTAAACGACGATCTTCCTTGCCACTGCAATTATCGCCTTCTTTTCCCCCCTTTTGTTCCTTATTCTCAGGTAAAATTCCTTCAGTATTTTGGTGCCGTTCAGTCACCGGTTAGGCACACCGTCATGACCAACATCACCTCTTTATCATCGCGTGTGTATAACCTTGCCAGAACTTCATATAGTTATCAGGCTCAACTATCCTGAACAACCTTATTTTGAGAATGTTCTCAAGGCCCTTATCGCTCCACCTTGCCCATATGTGCTTGCATCTCCTCATTATTTCAGCCATTAATCTCTCTATTGCATTTGAAGTGTAAGGTATCATCCTTCCTTCACTTATGGCAACCCTTGCAAACGTAACCATAAAATGGGAGTGACCCCTTATGAACCTTGCAGCTCTTTGATATCCCTTGCGTTCAAGCTCTGCAGCGGTCATCTCCAGCTCATCAAGCATTTTATCAATTCTCAATGAAAGGGCACCCATATTATCATCAGCCAGATGCTTCCTTACAGAGTTGACAAGGGTTTGCAGCATGGCCTTCATCCTGCCAGATATCTGGTTCCTTTCCTCCTTTGGCGCGCTGTCCATCCACATCATGAATAAAGTGTCTCCCACTGCATGCACCAAATCAAGCTGGTGGGCAGAGAGATCAACGTTATTCTCAATTTCCTTCTCCGCATTTGATACAGTAAACGTTCCCTGTGGCATTCTGGCCCAATCTCTGTTTACTGTAACGCTGATCAGGCTCTTCTGATGGCTTTCCTGGCCATAGAATATGACCACCCTAATAGAGCTGTTCTTCTGGCCTGTTGAGTGAGCTTCAGTGCCATCAGGCTCCACAACTGAATTTTCAGCTATATTTTGGTCAAAGCGTATCAGCTGGCCCACTTCCTGAACAAATCCATGTATGGTGCTCTTTGGCACATCAATGCCTGAAATGTCTTTAAACATCCTGCTCGATTCACCGTATGAAGCAACAGATGCCATATCAACAAGCTTCATTTTCACTCCATTGGAGTATTTCTTCCTTCTTATACCCAATCTATTAAGTATCGGAGAAGTAATTACCTCATCATCTTTCCTCAGCTTTATTATTTTCAGCTCGGTGACTCCCAGGCTTGTTACAAGTTTCCTTTTGTGTGATCCTGCCATTTTGTATCCTTCATAACCATTTCATGCACAACCTTTTCCTTTAACTCCTCTATTCTTTCCTTTAACCTCACTGCTGATTCTATCCTTTCCGTTTCAATTATGGATGTAAGATCTATATTCTCCCTATTTATATCCAATTTTGGCTTGTTCACCTCCTTGTTGGTCATAACAGTGCGGTGAGCAAGCCACTTGAAGCTTACTTTTATTCTAACCCGTCACTGAACGGGACCAATTGGTTAATTAAAAAAAATAAATAAGGCGGTTAAAATTTAGTGGCCTACATGAAACAGCAACTGCTTAAGTCCTATTATAATCGAACCGAACCAATTTTTAGTATGAGTACTAGAATAAATCTCATATAGAGTTGTAGATATTACATGTTATTATCAACGTTATTCAACAAGAGAATTAAGGTTTCCAAACGGATTTCCCCTTTATAGCAACGAAGTACCCTATGCCACCACCGGCAGCAGAGAAAATTCCGTTCGAAATAGCGGTGAAGGCGGATATAGCGGGTAGTTCATAAGCTCCAAATGAGAAAAGAGAAAATATTGCTACCAGAGCAGCATCAGCTACCCCAAACAACAGAGATATCGAGATCACTTCATTTAACTTTAGCTCTTCCTTTCCAAGCCAGATTACAAGTTCTGCAGCACAAGCCCACGCGAAATAGAATAGGGTCCAGATCGGATTAAAATACGAAATGATTGATAGAATATAAAAAGGGACCATCATGGAGAAAGCGCTTCCCGGCTTGTGTACCATCGTGATTAATGCACCAAATATGATCCCCTCGGGCAAGAAGATGAGGATATCCGTAGCTACATAGCTAATAGGTGGAACGTAATAAACAAATGATGGCACAAACCCGGTGACAAACTGTGCTACGTAGAGAAGCACTCCGAAGGATACAGTAAGGGCCATATCCTTCTCTGAGAAGTTCTTTGGAAACCCCTTTGATATCGATACCGCAAGGCCACCTATAATTAGAGCGCTGGCCACCGCAACGGTTTCCCATTCCTCAATACTGCTCCCGTGGTATAAGCTGAAGAGCGTGTAATTTATTACAATTAGTATAGCCGCAATTACCGCTGAACCTATAATTATTCCCATGCTGCTTGTGCCTGGCGACATGGATGGAGTATCCAACCAACGTTTATATAAGCGTTTAACCATAATAGTAGCGTGAACTACGTGACCCGCGCGGACGCACTATCTTTTTCGTATGAAGGATTTACTAAAAAAGCCTTCAATGATCTACGGATCTCGCTGGACGGAGGAGAAGCGCCCTGTTAGGCATGTCTATAGATTACAGGCAGTACACCGTTCAGTTCCATGAACTGATAGTTTCGTTAAATGAAGGAACTATCACGGACCATATTATATTTTTGAAGATTCCAAAGATGAGGCTAAACAGGATCACCTCGCACAGGCAGTTCATTTCGCTGAATAAATCATTCATTAGCTTGATGCAGTATACTCGACGGCAGTTCGAGCGGTATGATAAAATGGAGGTGTAACACACACCTATCATGAATTCACAGGTAAGTCAAAATGCACATGGCGGAGAAGTCTTCAAGGTAGCTCGTCAGCTTGGGCTAGACCCTTACAAGATAATAGACTTTTCATCTAGTATCAATCCATTAGGGCCTCCATCATCTGCGGTTCAGCGCATGAAGAACGCTATCCGCATGATCCCCCATTATCCGGATATTACCTACTATGACTTCAGAAAGGCTGTAGCCAAATACGTCGGCATATTGGACCCTGAAAGCGTTATCGAGGGCAACGGCTCGACTGAACTGATCTACCTTTTTGCAGAACTTTCGCTTAGGGAAGGCGAAAAAGCCCTTATCCCGGTCCCGGCATTCAGCGAGTACGAAAGAGCCGTCCGAAGAAGAGGCGGGATACCGACCCATATCGGGTGCCGAAGTGATTTTACTGTAGACACGAAAAGAGTGATGGATGAGTTAGGCGGACGATACAAGGCGTTATTTCTATCGAGCCCTGGAAACCCTTCATCCAAGATCATACCTGTGAAGGATATATTCAAAATCATTGAGCGGGCATCTGAGTTGAATGTACGTGTCCTGCTCGATGAGACATTCATAGAGTTTATAGATGGTAATGACGAATTAGGAATCTTGGGACGCATCAACGAATTTCCTAACCTTTTCGTGATTAGATCGCTCACCAAGGCTTTCGCTTTGGCTGGCCTTCGTATTGGCTATGGACTAGCCTCGCGTAAATTTATTTCTCTGATGAAGAGCATAAAGATACCTTGGTCTGTGAACATTTTAGCCCAAGAAGCGTCAATAGCAGCTATGAATGATAGGGCGTACTTAAAACGTACTAAGAAATTGATCACAAGGGAAAGATATTTCCTTTTTACGGAGCTGGAAGCAATCCGCGCGCTAGCCCCAGTTGAGCCCGAAGCGAACTTCATACTCGTAAAGCTCTCCGGGGGGCATACGGCAAAGGAGCTCAAGAGCTCCCTGCTAAAGGGTAATCACATTCTAATAAGGGATTGCTCGTCATTCCTTAGTCTGAATGAGTCTTACTTCAGGATATCAATCAAGCTGCGGAAGGAAAACTTGGCACTCCTCTCCGCACTCAAGGAGGCACTCACTTGAAGCGCGGAAAGGCATTAATGATACAGGGGACCGCCTCCTACGTGGGCAAGACGATAATTGTTGCAGCTATTTGCCGAATATTGAGCCAGGCCGGTGTCAAAGTGGCCCCATTCAAAGCGCAGAACATGTCCCTTAACTCTTATGTCACAAAGGGAGGTAGAGAGATCGCCCGGGCGCAGGCATTTCAGGCATTTGCGGCAGGCATAGAACCGAGAGTTGAGATGAACCCCATCTTGCTCAAGCCCAAAGGAGGTACAGTCAGCCAAGTCGTCCTGATGGGTAAGCCCTATCGAGACATCTCTGCAAAAGAATATTATGCAGATTTTACAAGGAACCAAGGCCTCCGCGCGGTCAGAAAGAGTTTGAAGTCTCTCCTTAGGGAGTTCGATGCTGTGGTCATCGAGGGAGCCGGAAGCCCTGCTGAAATCAACCTGTACAGCCAAGATATCGCGAACATGAAGGTTGCGGGCCTTACTAACGCACCTGTCTTCTTAGTTGCAGACATTGAAAGGGGCGGTGTCTTCGCTAGTGCTGTAGGCACAATTTGCCTTCTCCCACCGGAGGACAGGAAGAGGGTGAAGGGTATAATCATCAATAAGTTCCATGGTGATCCAACTATCCTCGAGTCTGGCCTGAGTAAGCTGGAGGAGAGGACTGGCAAGCCGGTGCTCGGAGTAGTCCCATATATTGAGAATCTTGATCTTCCGTGGGAGGATTCCATGTCCCTTGATGACCTCAGGAGTTATGAAAGACGGGATAACATTAATGTAGCTGTCATCCGGCTCCCATTTATGTCTAACTCGACTGATATTCATCCTCTAATCGCCGCCGGGTTACGTGTTAACTTGGTTAAGTCGGTGAGCGAGATCGGGAACCCCGATGTCCTCATAATCCCTGGCACGAAGAATACGATGCATGACCTTCGTTGGCTCAGGAAGGAAAGGCTCGACGATCAAATACTGCGATTAAGAAGGAGTGGAGTACCGATTATAGGCATCTGCGGTGGCTATCAGATCCTTGGGAAGGAGATAGTCGATACCCTAGGACTCGAAGACGGAGTGGAAAAGATAGAGATGCCGACAGAAGCGAAAATCGATGGGCTGGGTTTATTGGATATAACGACAAAGTTTAATCGTTACAAGAAGAAAACCCGTAGGGTGAGGGCCAAGGTGATTGGAGCAGGCCCAATACTGGGCTCCGTGCTGGGGAAGCTGATAAGTGCATATGAAATTCATATGGGCGAAACACGGCTTGTCGGAACTGACAAGTCCTCCTTTAAAATCCTCAAGGCAAACAGGAAAGGGCTCCATGTGGTGCCCCATTATGACGGAGCCATCAGCAATGACGGACTGGTCATAGGGTCGTACCTTCATGGTCTCTTCGATGATGGGACGATCATTGGGGCACTTCTGGGCTACCTTGCCCAAAGGAAAGGTATAAAAAGAGCCGATACAGGCATTTTCAATAAAACTGGCATAGAAAGTACTTGGGAAGAAAGCCTGAACCTCCTTTGCGCCACGTTGCGTTCAAATGTCGATATAGATAGAATTCTTAACATGGCTGGGATCACGGCACTGAGTGCCGGCGTATCATCATGATAAATATAACAGAGGTAAGCATACTGGCATTGACCCTTGCCTTGGCTATAGACCTGTTCATTGGGGAGCCACCAGAATCTATTCATCCTACAGTATGGATGGGAAAAGTTGCTGAATCCATTGAGAGCAGGCTTCGACTTGGGAGCCCCTCTATGGAACGTGCACAAGGGATAGCCCTTGTAATTGCATTGGTCCTTCTCTTCACTGTTCCCGCGTACTATGGACTAGACTATTTGGCCCGATACATCGGATTGATTCCCTACCTAATAGTGTGCGCGTTTCTCCTTAAAACTACGATAGCCGTCAAATCTATGAGGCAGTTTGCAGCTCCCATTGCTTGCGCCGCCAAGGAGGGGAATTATGACAGAATGAGACAGCTCCTGCGAAACATTGTCAGGAGGGACCCAGCACAACTTACCGATCAGCAGGTATTCTCGGCTACCGTCGAGTCCATAGCTGAAGGCACGGTCGACGGCGCGACGGGCCCTGTCTTCCTCTATTCATTGTTTGGGATAGCCGGGGCAATTGCCTACAGGGTCGTCAATACCCTCGACTCAACAGTAGGATACAGGGACAGGCGACATATTTACATCGGCTGGTTCGCTGCAAGGCTTGACACGGTCGTTAACTATGTTCCAGCACGCGTGACTGGTATACTGACGATAGCATCGTCCTGGATCCTCGGCTTTGACTGGTCAAAGTGCTTGTACACATTGCGGAAAGACCACTCGAAGACAGCAAGTCTAAATGCTGGGTGGCCGATGTCAGCCATGGCTGGGGCCCTAGGAATCTCGCTCGAGAAGCCGGGCTTTTATGTGCTTGGTCAGTCATCACGGGCGCTAGACGCCGCGGATATCCAAAATGCCCTAAGAATTATGGAACTTAACGTACTGTTATTCGTAGCTCTTGTCTGCGTCCCAATCATCGTGGTAAGCAGGATGTTGGTGCCAATTGTCTAAACTAAAACGACTAACAACCGCTGTGGAAACATACGGACTTGAGACCAAAATCGACAATCATAAATTCGAAGTTCCAGAATTTGCTTTTAGGGTTTCAAATTCTATGGCCATAAACTGTAGATTTACGACTGAAGCGCAGATCCTGAACTACTGTATTCATAAGAATTTCAAGAAAACCAAGCTATCTATCATTCTTGGGGTATTGGTCTGTGGACTGGCAGACCACATATTATCGGAGTTCGCGTGAGTGAAGTTGAAAATAAAAGAATTGCTCCAGGGCCTTAGGGCAATAGTAGCTTTTTTGACGATACTGCCTATAAGGGGATCGCAGGCAGACCTTGAGACAGCGGCAAATTACATGCCCCTCTTTCCCCTAGTAGGTCTGGCTATCGGGGTTATAGCTGGTGTTGCAGGCTTGGCTTTCGCTGTTCCCCTTCCACATTTGGTTATAGGCCCGCTCACGCTTGGGGTACTTCTCCTAATTACTGGCCTTCACCATACAGACGGCCTACTTGACTTCGGGGATGGGCTAATGCTATGTGGAACGAGGGAAGAAAAGCTGCGTGCGATGCAAGATGGGATGACTGGAGCTGGTGGGTTTGGCCTAGGCTCAATTGTTATCTTGACCACCGCCCTCAGCATCTCCTTACTTCCCATGTTCAGCATTCCGCTGGCTATCGTTACCGCGGAGACCACAGCAAAGTCTTCCATGGTACTGGCTGCGAGCATCAGCCAGTCCGCGGCCCCCGGTCTCAATACTCCGTTCATAAGGGTCATGCATACAAAACAGAGAGTAATTCGTACGATTTTTCCGATACTCTTTGCCCTATTTATAGGATTCGTCGCAAGGGGGCTAATCGGTCTAGGAGCTGTAGTTGCTTCGTTTATCGCCACTTGGATTATCGTGCAAATTTCAAAGAGTAATTTTGGCGGAATAACCGGAGATGTATTGGGTGCAATCAATGATATTAGCCGTATGGTCGCCATTCTTGTTATAATTGCAGGTGTTAAATAGGAGGATGGTCCAAAAGTTCTTGGCTATCGTCATGGCAGGCGGATTGGGTAGCAGGATGCGCGAGCTTGGCGAGAAGCCATTGGTTAAAATTGGCGGCAAGGAAATATTGAGCCTAGTGGTACAGGCTCTCAGAAATTCAAAATACATCGAACAAATTATCGTGGCATGCAGCCCCTATACACCATCTACCGTTACGGAAGCAAGAAAGTTTGGGATGACCGTGGTGATAGCTCCGGGGGCCGGATACATCGAAGATATGCGATACGTTATAAAAAGAGTCAATACAGGGCACTCTGGAGCCGTAATAGTGAACTCCGATCTGCCTTTCCTGACTGGGGATTTGATCAATTCTGCCATTGAGGACTTTCTTCGAGTCAAGAAGCACGCTCTCGCAGTAATGGTGCCTGCCTGGAGGATGAGAAAACTAGGGTTTGAACCCTCGCTTGTTTTAAATGATTTATCGCCCGCAGGGCTGAACATCCTAGACACAAAAGCCTTGGTTGAAAAGAGCGATAACGATTGGCTTGAGCAGGAAACAATGATAGTGACAAATAAAGTATTCCAACTTGTTAACGTCAACACCCCGGACGACGTTCGAAGGGCTGAATGGTTGCTTGCGCGTGGAACGATTAGAGAAACCGATACAGGAGGGCCGAATACATGAATACAATAACCTTTCGGCTTAAACTTGTAGATATACAAAAACTTAGGGAACATGAGGAGACAGATCCGGGGCGACTCAGAAGGATACTGGCTGCTATAGAGGCTGACTGCGTTCTTAAGAATCCACTGGTCGCTGACTATAGAACCCTTGTCATCTTGGATGGCGTGCATAGGCTGAATGCCCTTCGGCTGATTGGGTGCCTCGTGGCACCAGTTTGTCTTGTCAACTATATGAGCGATGACATCGTCGTCTATTCGAAGGACCATAGCACGATAATCAATAAGAGAGATGTTATCCTGGCTGGATTCTCAGACAAGAAATTTCCTCCTCGGACAACTTGGCACATGATAAGAACTGATGAAGGACTACAGCATATATCTTCAATTGAAATACCGGTTAACCTTCCGCTTGCTATTTGCCGTCAGAACCCTACGATGGGAAATATGAGGTCTTTGGGATAATGACGAATTTATCTATAATCTACACCATACTAAGGCCCATGAAGATTTTGCCTCTGGCGCGCGAAGTGGATGCGAGCCACATGCAACTCTTGATCGATAAAAGGGAGGGGGAATGAAACTACCGCGGATTTTCATTGCGGGGCTGAACAGCGGCTGCGGCAAGACGACTGTAGCCACGGGCCTTATGGGTGCCCTCACTTCAATGGGGTTAAAGGTCCAGGGATTCAAGGTGGGGCCAGATTTTATTGATCCTACCTATCATACGATAGTGACAAACAGGAAATCCAGGAATCTTGATGAATGGCTGCTTCCTGACAGGATGATCCTTAGATTGTTCCAGCATAACACCTTGGAGTGTAATGTAGCTATAGTGGAGGGGGTCATGGGCCTTTTCGATGGAGTAAATGGCGAGAGGGGCCGCGGGAGCACCGCCAGTATGGCAGAGTTGCTCAGGGCCCCCGTAATTCTAGTTCTAGATGTGTGGGGGATGGGAGAAAGTGCAGCAACTCTAGTGGCTGGCTGCAGGGCCCTAGATAGGGAGTTAAACCTGGCTGGTGTTATCCTCAACCGAGTTTCAAGTGAGAAGCATGCCAGGTTGTGCACGAACTCAATCGAATCAAGAACCAAAGTGCCGGTTCTTGGGGTGTTACCCAAGGATACAGGTATCGTACTTCCTGAGAGACACTTAGGATTGGTTCCGACTATTGAGAAGCCGGAATTAAGGGAAAAGCTTGACAAAATTTCAAGCCTAATAAAGGAGAATGTCGACTTGGAGAAGATTGTGGAGATAGCCGATAATGCCCCGCAGTTTCCGAAGATAAAATTGAATATACCATCCTATAGGAAAACTGTGAAGGTGGGAGTCGCATATGATGAGGCATTCAATTTTTACTATCAGGATGCGCTCGACGCGCTTTCAGCTATGGGCGCGGATATACATTTCTTCAGCCCAATACACGACAGGACGGTTCCCGACGATTTTGATGGCATTTACATAGGAGGTGGGTTCCCAGAAGTCTTTGGCAAGCAGTTAGAATCGAATTTACCTATCCGCTTCTGGATAAAGAAAAAGATTGAGGAAAACATGCCGGTTTTTGCCGAATGTGGCGGGTTGATGTATCTCACCAAGTCTATAACCGATTTCGAAGGTGAATCTCATTCAATGGTTGGTGCCCTAGATTGCGAAACCCATATGGTTAGGGCTCTTACCATGAATTACACATACGCCTCAGTTCTCAGAGATAACATCCTAGCGAAGACCGGGGCCTCGGTCAAGGGGCACGAATTTCACTATTCAAGGCTAGTCGGCGTTCCATCTGACGCTAGATTCTCATATATAATGAAGCGCGGTTCGGGGATAGAGGCCGGGAGGGACGGCTGGATTGAGTATTCTATGTTAGCCCAATATATGCACATTAATATTGCGGCATCACGCAAATACGCTTCGAATTTTATAGAATCATGTTTGCGGTATCGGCGAAAGTAGCGCGTAACGATACAGCTAATTTAGGGGCAAAACCGAGCCTCAGTAGAGATGAATGTGCCCTTACATCACCTCCTTCTGCAGGTCACCCGGTTGGCCAGTCGAGAACGAATTTACTATCATGACATGCAGTGCGCCCTTGAGAACGGCCATGGATATGATCGGCCCTAGCAGCCTCCTGAAGAACTTTTCCGCCATCATCAGGTTGACAAGGAGCCATACGTTGTAGATAATTATGGAGTAGTAGAATAGCAGGAGCCTTGACGCATGGTTCCTGCTGGTGGTCCTGGCCCTGAGCCCCTCCACCTCAGCGTAGCCCGTCTCCATCTATCCCCCATCTCGTGCTGTATTCAGCCGGCAGCCTGGGCACATTCCAGATTACCATGTCTGTGGACAGGTTCGTGGCTAATGGAATGAGCCCCTTGTTACCCTGCACTAACGATGATCAGCCTTATGTCCGCCGTTCCATCGGCTTCCCGCATGGCGTAGTTGGTTCGACACGCTTCCCTTCCTTCCTGATGAGAACTCCCTCAGCGCTTCAATTATGCCCCTCCTCCTGATACAGGGCATCAATAAGGAACGGTTGATTCAGCCTGTTCAGCCTTAGCAACACCAAGGTTGAAAAGAACTCCCTGTCCATGAGAAGCAGTAAAACATCGATCTCGTTCAGCCTTACGTCGTTAAGCAGGGGCGTCATGAGGTCGGCGTTGTGTATAAACTTGATTTAGCGCAGGAGCTTACATACTATCCCGTCTGCAACTACTACACCCGACGCCCTGGAGCCTTGTCAAGGCAACCGATTATGACCTGAACTTCGGCCGCTGCCCCTCCTTTTAAGCAAATGGCTGCATGGGCCGCCGACATGAACGCAGAAGGACAGAATGAACTGGGAACGAAAGGGGAGGATATCTCTCCATCCGGGAGAGCGGGGCTTCGCAACCCCGATGACAAAGTAGCCCCAGTGGGCAAGGAGACCACTGGATTCGTAAGCAAATTCATCGACAACACATGGGCGAGCTACGGCATCCGTACAACGATTGGGGCATTCGATCGTGCCGGGCTGACACCAAAAATGTATCAGCTCGTGGAGATCGAGCCAAATGCACAAAGACACGAGCGCATGACCATCGTCAAGGGACTGTCGTTTCGGTTGATACCGAACGAAGTGGCTCTGGAAGTGGCCAGCACCGTGGCCGAGAAGTATGGCTTCAAGCAGGACAAGGTGGAGTATGGCAAGGGCGGACTTTCCGTCTATGCCAGCTACATCAGCAACGACAAGCCAAAGGAGGTCAAGGTGGGCGACCTGGTCGCCGTCGGGTTCCAGATGAAGAACTCGATAGACGGCTCGGCCGGCTACCGCTTCAGCGGCTACACGCTCAGGCTCGCATGCACAAATGGCATGACCGTGCCTGAAAACAGGAACACAATTTCACTGCCGAAGCTTAGCGATGTTGCCCAACTGACAAAGGATGCGGAGTCTGTCATGAGACCGCTGATGGCTGGGCTGGAAGAACAGCTACAGACCTACAGGCGGTGGACCCAGATAGACCTGAACATGCAGCTGGCTAACATACTCGCTGTCTCGCTGCCGAAGAAGTACCTGCCGTTCATAGACTTCGCAAAGAAGACCAAGGCGGTCGTGGGCTTCCAGCACATGACGGTGTGGGATGCCTTTAACCGAATTACCGACCCGCTGACACACACGAAGCTTGAAGCGAGGCACAGGGACTGGTTTAGGGCAAGGCTCAACAGGGCGGTAGAGACGTGGGCCGAGGTCCAGAACGGGGCCAGGTCCATGGACGACGCGCTGCTGATGGTGGGATCGTTTTGACAGACATCGAGTTTGGCAAGGCCGAATTCACGAAGGACGAATTCGACCGGATAGCGCCCGGTTATCTGAACAAGTTCGCCGATGCTTCACAGCATCGGTGGAGGCTCTCAGAATTGCCAGACTGCAGGGACAAGGAAGACAACCACCCGTTTAAAGCGCTGTACGACTGCGCCGGCCAGTGGTACCGGTACGGCTTCGTATCCACAGCCGACATGAACGTTAAGGCATACAGTAAGATCATGGCTGAACAC
>JAJYTP010000015.1 GCA_021792955.1 archaeon
TTTAAGATAAGAAAAAAAATTATATGCGAACTTGCATTGTGCGGCCTTAATCTATTTGAATGCAGCTATTTAGAAGGTCCCCGCCCTCTTCTTTAAACAGTTCATCTATTGTCTGCCTCTTTCTAGCCAAGAAGTACTTTCCATTGACATCCCTATATACTACTGCTGGTTTGACCTGAGAATGGAATGGCATGTTGAAAACTAGCGAATAGGCCCCCACGTTCTTGATCATCATCAGCTTTCCCTGTTTGGCTCCTCCAAGCTTCGCCTCAGGCCCTATAGGAAAGACGTCCATAGTGTCACACAACCGCCCTGCGACCGTCGTTTTTACTGGCTCCTCCTTTGTTGAAGGCAATACCTCCATTGGGTATATTTGGTGTACCAATGCGGTGTCCAGCAATAAATGATAGCCTGCATCAACGTAGATGTATTTATGACTCGAGTAATTCTTGATGTTAACTATCTTTGTAAGGAGAGATGATGATTCGGCGGTCAGATATCTTCCGCTTTCAACATAAAGGTCATAATCGTATCCCAATTCCTCTTTTATGTTGTTCAGGCGCTCCGTTACAACTGTACCAAGTTCCTTTGGACTTGGGACACGTATACCGTAGTTCACTGGCATACCGCCCCCCACATCCAGCATCTTTAGTTCAAAAGCAGGTATTTCTCTCTTAAGCTTCTGCGAAAATGCCTTTAATTTGTCCAGTGCTTGAATGAATGCAGAAGGGTCTTCAATCTGAGATCCCAGATGAAAATGGAAACCAATAAATTTAAGATTTGGAGTTGAATAAATGGATTTTATCATATTGGTCGCATTGTCCTGAGTAGATCCACCTATAGGCACTCCAAACTTGCCATTTTTGTAAGAGGCCTTAATTTCAGCCTTGACCGGAACTTCCGGATTTATCCTGATCCCCACCTCGGGAACAAGGTTAAGGCGCTCAGCCGCTTCCATTAGATTCATTAAGCCTGAAAATGATGCAACTACTACTCTTTTTACACCTTTGGATAATATTTCTTCATATTCATCAAGCCTCTCAGTGACACTGGTGTATACAACTCTGTCCGACGATCCTCCTGAGTGAAGGAGAAAAAAAAGCTCCTCTGGGGACGTAAGGTCGAACATGGAACCCTTCTTAATAAAGAATCTGAGCACATATGGATTAAAATTTGCTTTTATTGATAGCGCTATCCTAACGGTCCCATTAAAGCCAGCATATGCCTCCTTCAGCTGTTCGTATCTATCGTTTAATGTTGACTCTTCCACGATATAATATGGTGTACCTACCTTTTCTGCCAACCAATAATAATCGTAGACACTAGAAATTGGTGATGTTAGTGGTGCTCTTTCATATAGATAAAGAGGATTTTCTTGGGCCAATTTTTTAATTTAAAAACCCAATCAATCGGGCATTATTAAATCTATCTGAGGTTCAATTCGCTTATTTGACAAAATAAAATCGTTCTATTCTTGCTCTAAAATCCTCGCAGTGATTTTAACTTGCAGAAGATTTTATATGATAAACATAATGGCCGCTGTACCCGCCCACTCTCTCAAGCGACCCCTTTTCGCGGAGATTTTCAAGGGCATCCCTGGCCACATTGACTTTTACCCCCAAACTCTTGCTCGCGCTATAAGCAGTTATTGCTTTTACTCCACCAAGAGCTTTCAACAAGTCATTTCCAGATATCGATAGATAAAGATCAGATTTGGATTTGGTCTCATGTTCCTGTCCCTTCTTTGGTTTTTCGTCCTTCTGTTGTTGTTGCGCCTTTTCCACTGAAGCCAACGGCCTTCTTTTTGTTCCTCCCATAAACATAATCCCCTCATCAATCATTTTTAAGCTTTTTTACTGATATCCCTTTATCATATATATATCATAAACATCATTACAAAATTTAACTACCAACGATTTACGCTTTAATCTATATACCAATTAAGAATATAATTCCTACTTTAGGAGTCCTTCATTTGCCTGGATATACAGGATGTTGTTTCCCCTGATTATTATATCCCCATAATTAGTCAGGCGTTTGCCTTCCTCGTTATATTCATCCGCGTTTTGAAGATATACATTCATATAAATATCCACGTTTAACATAAGCCCCTTATAAACTAGCGAATTTTTCAGCTTGATAGTCACTTCCTTGTTTATGTCCTTTTGCAATGCGAACATAGGCTTTTTGCCCATATTGAAGGGTACATTATTTGTCTGAGCCAACGCCTACGGTTACGGCTTCTATTAATAAAAACATTGCCATGATGAATAAAATAAAGTTTATTTAATGTACATATATTAAATTATGCACGGTCGATTTCCTGTATTGAATGACTTTACAAAGAAAGGTAAAATGCCTATATTTATATAAACCAAGCTATAACCGCGGGTCATGAGTTATCATGAGCCGCCCGACGACAGATATTCTATTGCTGGAAGGCTTATATTTGATGAACGGCCATCGGAGCTAATAAAACAGTTAAGAGAGGAACTGGGGATATCGCAGAAGACCATGGCTACCGCAATCGGAATAGCAGCATCGGTGTTGAGCGACTATGAAAATGGAAGACGTAGGACGCCGGGGGCAAAATTCATAAAAAAATATGTTAATACTATAATGGAATTGAAAAAGACGTACCATTCCAAGGATAGCACTGCCGAAGAGCCGGAGGGATTAAAGGGGGCTATAATCAAGATGGAGGATTTTGACAAACCAATACCTGCTGGCAAGCTTGCTGATGCATTGAAGATGCAAGTGGCATGTGGGAATGATAAGCTTGATTCACCGATTTACGGATATACAATCCTAGATAGTATAAAAACCATAATAAGCCTCAATGGAAATGAGTTCTACAGGATATTTGGCAAATCTTCAGAGAGGGCACTCATATTTACCCAAGTTGGCTTAGGCAGAAGCCCAATGGTCGCGATAAGAGTTTCCCCACTTAAGCCAAGAATGGTGGTAATATTTGGAGCCCTCAAACCTGAACCACTGGCAGTTAATTTGGCCAAGATTGAGAACATAATATTTGGGATCAGTACTCATCCTTCCTTTGCTTCGTTGATGGATTCATTGAACTTGATCTAATGTTTTCCCCTTAGTTATGGGTTAAAGCCCAACTTTAATTATCAAAAACGCCTCAAGAAGTGCCGATCCGTACAGCAAACCAATGGATGATAATAAGAAGATCAATGACCTGTAGAGATATCCCCTGCCCTGGCCTGTGGATCCGAAGGTAATCTTGTTTGTAAGTTCTCTGTATAAATATATGCCGCCTATCGCTGCAAGAACATAAGCTGAAAACTCGGTGAAGGTATCTGGAGCAATAATAACAGCCAGAAGGCCAAGAAACCAACCAGATAAATGAGCCTGACTATAAGAAATGCTAAGAGCCCACAGAAGGGAACCTGTATTAACAATTGAATATCCCAAAAAGAAGCTTCCAAGAATAGGCACATATGATATCAAATCTATTCTTATGTTATTCAGGAAGATTTCATTGGATAGGGACGGAATTGTAGTGTAGGTCTGCCTTATATTCCCGATGCTGTTCCCAAATCCCTGTACAGTTGAAGGTGTAGTAGCCAGAAGATAATTGCCCGGTAGGCTGCTAACAACAGCTATAATCAAATACATGATAAGCATGCTGGCAAGATATATTCTTAGACTGCCCACGCTTTTGTTATAATAAAGGCCTATAGTTATTATGACACCTAGGCTAACCGGGAAGGCATAGAAATACGTGCTACCGTAGATCGCTGAAGGAAATAGAAGGATTCCTATTACGTAAAATACTACGGTTAATAATAGGATCCATAGAAATAGATAACCGGGCTTGGATATATCGATGCTGCTCGCTATTTTGTCAATGATCCCCCTCTTATTGTTCAGCTCAGTAGACGAACCCGCCGTCTTCTGTGTTTCTGGATCTACTTCTGCCGCCATGAGTGGGCTATATTTTTCTTATATATATGGCTTGAGCAGATAATTAAATAGCTTCAGCTTCGCCTAGTGTATTGGGAACTTCCGGAAGTGTCTTCATAGTTCGTTGCTCTGCTAGTTTGGCAGCTTCCTGAATTATTTTTTCTGCCTCTTCCCCGGCCTGAGGGGAATAACCTATGTCTGGGGTTCCCGAATTGGTGATAATATCGTTGAGATCTGATGCGATCCTACTTAATCCATTACTAGCTTCCGGAGCGGTCATTGAGACGTCCTTCTGAATCGACTTAGTTATCGCCAAGGCAGGAGAGATTGCGGATACGAATTCACCATAATCTGTAACGGTTATCAGACGCTCCTTGATCGTATTTAGAGCAAAGTGCGACGTCGAGACCATTTTTATACTTCTTCTTATTACTGACAGTTCGTTGGCTAACATCTTTGCCCTTGGCCTGTTACCCTTCTTCAAATTTGCCACCACCTGACTAAATATAATACTATCCTTTTCCTTCAATTTTTTCATTTGATTGTCAAGTGTAAGTTCCACCGCGCTTATCATCTTGATCGCGTTGTCAACTTGATCTTTTACCGGCTTCGACATGATTATTTCGTTAAATTGGGCATTTATTAATCTTTCTCCATAGAATATCTTGTATTCCAACTCAAATTAATGCAGTTTCAGCCAGTGCAGCGTGCCTTGTTTATCCGTCCATCCTTCTTTGGGCTGGAAATTGCTATATATCATCGCCATTAACGACAGCTTTGCCTTCTGGACAAGTAATCATCTAGATGTCATATCCTTTGCGCATCTTTGATCGCTTTCACCCTCGCTCGAGCCGGTTCCTTAATTCACGCTTCCTTAGACAGCTCTGCCTAGTGTTTTAATTATAAAATGATTGATACCTATTCACCATCATAATTCCTGTTGGGTTACAGTTGTGCTGTGTACAAAGGAGGGAGCCGTTGGCTCAAGCGACTTTTTAATGGCGTTCACAGCAATTGTCGCTTGAGCGAACTCGATGACGAGCAGATTTTCCTTAATCATATGGTCAGGTGAGGCTGTATCACCAACGGCATAAATACCCTTCCTACTAGTCTGGAAGTAATCATCGACTTTTATACCATTGCTGTTCATAGTTAAACCCCATTTTTTTGCAATAGACATATCAGCTTTGTATCCTATTAGGATAAGTATATCATCAACATGTAATTTTTCAATATCATTGGATTGAGTCGATTGGATACTGGCTACAAGTTCCCCGTTCTCTTGGTTAACACCAATCAGGTTATAAAATAGTTTAACTTGAATATTGGAACTCATAAGGCGTTGGACGTTCTTTTCGAGGGCGCGAAATACATCACGTCTGTGAATTAGAGTGAGCTCTTTAGCGATATCCTTAAGTTCAAGGGCCCAGTCTACGGCAGTATTCCCTCCTCCAACTATCAGCAACTTTCTACCCTTAAAGTGAGCTTTATCCTTAACAAAGTAAATCACTCCGTGGCCTTCATAGCTATCCAGATTTATTGGGAGCTTGTTAGGGGTGAATACACCTATACCGGTTGACAAGATTATAAATTTGGCTGTATATGAATCTTTATTTGTATATATTTTAAAGATATCGCCTTCCTCATCTATATCCAGAACACCCTCATTTGTCCTAATATCGGGGTTAAATCTCATCAACTGCTCCCTGAGATTGTCTACCAGAGTACGGCCCTTGATCGACGGGATGCCTGGCAGGTCGCTAATCTCTTTATCGGGGTATAAGAAGGATACCTGCCCTCCCAGCTCTGGTGTCGACTCGATCATCAACACCTTAAGGCCGCGAAAGCCGGCGTAGAACCCTGCCCACATCCCCACGGGGCCTCCCCCTATAATGGCAATGTCATATACCTGACTCATATTATTCAATCCAATTATTGTTTTTTAAGGGTTTTGGAGAATACACCGCAAAAATATAATTCTAGGAAGCGAAAGCGTCTCAATATTACAGCGCCTATTATTCTCTTATTTCGCAGAAAACTGGCCTTTTACTCAAGTAACGGTTAAGATATGAGGCCCTTGTTGGCATACCCCTCTGGAGGTCTTTCGAAAGCGCAATAAGCTGATCAATGCTAATAACCGTGACCTCTTCTTCACCTATCTTTGAACCAGCCCTCTTGGATACGCTCAGCGTACCGCCGTTAAGTTCCCTATCTCCAATAGTCACTAGAAGAGGTATCCAGCTTGATTTGGCCTTGGCCATTTTCTTGGAAAGGGAGAGGTCTCTATCATCAATCCCCACTCTGAACCCATTTTCCTCAAGCTTTGTTGCGACCTTTTCAGCATAGTTCAAATGTCTGTCTGCTGATATTGGGAGTATCCGTATCTGTTCTGGTGAAAGCCAAAATGGCAGGGTCGGAGCCAGACCTCCTTTTTCCATCCAACTAGCCTTTTCAAGTATAGCCGCCAGCGCGCGTTCTATACTGCCGAAACTGGATGCGTGAATGATTATCGGGACGGGCTTCCTAGTTCCATCTATATCAGTAAAGTATAGAGAGAACCTTGATCCATTCTTTACATCCCACTGGACAGTTGATATCTGTAAATTGTTACCGTCCGGAAATACAACTTGGAATTCATTCTTAAAAGCATAATAGTGGGACATCCTGTTCATAAGTTTGAAAAAGGCTGGCATCTTCACTTCCTTAAGAAGCGATTTGAAGAATTCTCTGTATTTTTCGTAATATTCATCAACTATTTCAAAACCTATGACCCAATAACCACCAGCTATTATATCGTCCATAAGACGCTTGAAGATCTTCGTTAACTTTATGAACTCCTCCTTGGCCATCGTTTCGTCGAGACAGAAGGCGTGGTGGTCAGTCATAGTGAAGTTCCTAACCCGCATCAGACCGCTAACTTCTCCCTTCTGCTCCTTTCTAAAACATGTGGCCTCTTCATAGACTTTAAAAGGAAGCTGCTTGTAGCTGAAGTTAACTTTTTGAACAAATGGGAATGCTCCGGGGTCGCTGGCAAACCTTAAGACCATATCTTCCCCCTCGATTTTATAATCTCGTTCATGAAACTCGCCTTGTAGCATCGATATCGACTCAACGTCAGTGCGGTAGATCAAAGGGTTCTGCATCTTTATAGCTCCCCATTTTCTAGCCACTTCATTAAAAGCATAATCCAGTATCAGGTCCTTTATTAGAACCCCGTTTGGGTACCATTTCATATTGCCTATGTCGCTCTCTGGGCAATAGTCTACCAGTTCAAGCTTTCTCATGTTAAGTATATGGCTAGGTTCCTTACCACCGGCAGCGCGCCCCTCTAATTCGTTTTTAACAAAGGTCCTTAACATGAGAAATTTATCGCGCGCAGTATCAAACGGCGGCTGTGAATCCACATCAGCGGCCGGATCTATTGAATATTCATTCCCGTTTTCATCAATTATATAATATTTGTAAAACTTTTCCTTAGGAGCTTCTGAGGTTTTACGCTTTGCAGTATATGTCTTTAACTGTTCAGCCATGGGGTGGCCCTTTATCCTTATATGAAATGACTTATTCCATCCAAAGGGGGCTTTCTGCACGTCAATACCCCTGGCCCGGAGATATTCATAAAGGCCATTAAAGACCTCGTGAGCCTTGGCAGCCTGAGCTAGTTCGGAACTTAGATGAGCGTACGGGTAAAGTAGAAGCTTTCTATCCCCTATATTTTCCATAACTGCTTTAATATCATTATCTACATCGGGGTATTGTGTTTCTCCGTCGCCTTTTTCTATTGCCACCATTCCAACAAGCACTGCTGCCATGTCGTCTCTCTGGCCCTTTATTCCAGTATCGAATGTATCCCCCTCCTTCTCTATAAGCTCATACCCGAATTCATCAGCATCTAGCAGAAGTATTTTCATCGACTATGCCTTATTTTCCGCCAATATAACGCTTATGCGATGGTCATAATGATTTATCCTAAATATCCGGGGTTCCCGGCCTAGATTGTATATGCAAGCATGTATAATAAATTGCAGGATAGCCATTTACAGAGGTGAGGAAAAGAGAAAGGTTTTATAACCACAAAATTACCTGTTAATTTATAATGTCATCAATTATAGAAAAGAGGTTCGGTGAAGAGCTAGTACCCCTTTTAGGAAAACAGGTGGATATAACCATGAGTGATGGCGCCACAATTAAGGGGGTATTACTCGCAGTGGATAGTTCACTGAGGGTTATAATGGAGGTCGTGAACGACAATTTAAAGCAAAAGATCATCCTTAACTCAGGTGCAGTTAAACGTATCACGCTGCTCGAAAATCCCTTTGATCTAAAGGCCTTAAGCGAGAAACTTAACAAGCTATTTCCAGGCCTAGTCAAGCTAAGGGAGGATATTGGAGCCATAATCGTAATGGAGAAGATTAAGGTAACAGACGCAGGAGTAGTTGAAGGGTATGGCCCATCTGCTGAAAAAGTTAGAGGGGTCTATCAAGAATACCTTAATGAGTTAAAGAAAAGGATGACCTGATCCAGCTACTAGGGTTAGGCTGGATTTTATAGCTAAACCGCTTGACTCCCCCTTTTGCTTAACCATTTCAAAGGCTTCTGTAATATATATAAAGCCTTTCAATAAATGTGATCGCCGCTATAACTATTATTATGTAAAGGCCTATTTCTATGTACCCAAGCAGGGTGAATATTATAAGCACGCCCAGTCGTTCAGCTCTCTCACCTATTTCAATCCCCTTTGGGCGATCGCCGACCTTAAGCCCTTCCATTCTTGCTCTTGAGTAGCTTACCATCAGTGAAAATCCTAGAGCCAGAAAGGATAAAATCATTAAAAATGGTCGATAGAGACCGATCCCTAAATATATTGCAAACTCCGCCAGTCTATCCAAATTTGAGTCCAAAAACGCCCCCCTTCTGCTGACTTTGTTGATGGCCCTGGCTACGGACCCGTCGATTGCGTCCATAAACCCTGACAGAATAATCATTAGCCCCCCTGGAATGAATTCACCCATATACAGGAAATAAGCGGATACCAGCGCAAATGCTAATCCTAGGAAGGTAAATAGGTTTGGCCAGGGAGCCACCTTGGCTATTTGATTCCCTAAAGATTGAAAGTAAGGAGAGAACTTCTCTCTCACACCTTCCGGCATTTTTATCTTTTCCCCGATGCCATTATAGTCAAGATCGAGAAGAGCTTTGCTGCAAGAGGCGCGGTTATTCCAGTATCAAAGTAAGGGTCCAGCTCCACTATATCAAAGCCCACCAACTTTTTGTCTTTAAGCAAATATAGCAGGTTCAGGATCTGCATCGTAGTTAAACCACCAGGCTCGGGATTGCCTACCCCGGGTGCATACGCTGGATCCACTACATCAAGATCTATAGACACATAAATATCATCTCCCATATCCTTGAGTGCCATCCGATAATTGTCAAATGATTGGTTTATGTCAAATGAGCTTATGATATCCATATTTTTTCTACCGTCCCTTATTTCCATTTCACTTATGGCGTGAGACCCCGCATGGACGACCTTCTTGAATTTAACCTTTTCGAGTAACCTCCTTAGAAATGTGCCATGGCTAATCCTCAAACCATAAAGCTCATCCCTATAGTCAAGGTGGGCATCAAAAACCAGCAATGATGACCCTTCAAACTGAGCTGCAGATGAAAGCGTCAGGAGATGTTCCCCCCCGATTATAGCGGGCACCTTACCACCTTGCTTTATTTCTCCAGTTACCTTTGCCACAGCGTTCAGCATGTAATTGGAATCCACCGTTAAATTCATATTTCCGAGGTCCTTTACAGGGACATTCTCGGCATTTACTTTCAGTATCTGATCATATATTTCTATGTTCCAGTACGCCTGCCTAAAGGCATTAGGGCCATCTCTTGAACCAACCCGGTACGAACTGGTGGAATCAAATGGAACGCCGAACATCTGAACCTTCTCTTCTCCGCTTATAGTGATCAAAGGTGATGTTGACAGAAACAGGTCCGAATAACTCATGGACGAGCCTTTGCAGGCGGAAGTTAAATATCTTTGGTGATTTTATTTTATGACATCTTATTAGACTAGGCCGAGGAAAGGTTATCCTTTTTATGGCTGGAAGAGCGGATCCCATTAGATTTATAAAGAACCAGCTTAAAAGGCTTATAAATTGATCCTTCACTCACCGGCTATACCAAGGAATGAAATGTGGGGGTATGCACTGGTTCAAGCCAGCGTCTCTTCCTGGCTTAGAGTATCGTTTGCAATGGATTTTACAAGGCATGGACCTATCGCTGTCTATTCGCATACTTTCTATACATCTACCAGGAGAACGGCAGTCGCGGGTGCAGAGGGCTGGTGGGTCGACCATATGTTGGCACGATTATCAAATAGCGCACTTATACCCGAGATTGAACAACAAAGGGTCTCATGGATTGCATAGCGCTTCAATGGAGCGCATAATTATGTTTAGAAGAGGAAGTGATTGGATCTACGTTGGATTTAATAGAAATATCATGGGTTCTGCTTATAATAGGAGCCACAGCCGCCGTAGCTTGGTTAATAGCGCCCTATATAACCAAAATCTATACCCATGAAAGTAGTCGTATAGACAGGATTTTCGACCCGATTGAAAATCTAATATATAGAACAATTGGTGTAGACAAAAATAGAGGTATGGGCTGGAAGGAATACTTCCTAACCGGCCTTTCCGTGAATTTGATAATGATGGCGATAGCCTTTTCAATTTTTTTATTTCAAGGGGTTTTGCCATTGAATCCCCAGCATTTCAGTGGTTTGAATTGGAACCTAGCATTAAACAATGTGATTTCTTTCATGACCAATACCGATCTTCAACACTACGCTGGAGAGAGCACCCTTTCCTATCTGAGCCAGACTGCCGCGGTTCAATTTCTAATGTTCAGTGCCCCCGCCACGGGAATTAGCATGGCCGTTGCTATGATAAGAGGGTTCAGGGTAGGAGCAAAGGATTTAGGAAACTTCTACCTGGACTTTACCAGAACCATTATCAGATTGTTACTTCCACTGAGCATATTAGTTTCATTAGTTCTGGTCGTGCTTGGTGTACCGCAAAGCATCAGCGGTTACGCAGTGGTAAGGACCATTGAAGGCGTTACCCAACAGATAGCTATAGGACCTATAGCTTCTCTCACTTCGATAACGCAGCTTGGGTCCAATGGAGGTGGATATTTCGGTGCCAACTTTGCGTATCCGTTTCAAAACCCGAGCCCGGTAAGCGATATCCTTGAACTTTCATTGATGCTTCTACTACCTACTGCTTTGATCTTCGTATTCGGGCGACTTTTGGGGAAGAAAGGTGAATCTAAGCCTGTATTTATTGCAGCATACTCAATGCTCGGCATCAACCTTCTAATTGGCTTTCTTCAAAAGGTAAACCTTGGTCCTGGAATCGAAACCAGGATAGGAGGTTTCTTCTCCACCTTCTGGACAGTTATATCTACTTCAACAAATACTGGATCATTAAACGCATCGCTCTATGCGATGAGCCCATCAGCTGTCCTTTCCTCATTTATGTCCATGTTCATACAATCCACTCCGGGCGCTGTAGGTACGGGGCTCATATATATGATAATGTACGTCATACTTACGGTGTTCATAGTTGGCCTGATGGCCGGGAGGACGCCGGAGTATCTTGGGATCAAGATAACGGCCAGGGATGTTGGGCTTATTATGCTTGCCTTTATAATCCATCCAATTATAATACTCATACCCACCATTCTAGCGTATACGACGGGGGCTGCGGCCCAGATAGGCATAGGAGCCAACGCCATCGGTTTCACTAAAATCTTTTATGAATTTTCTTCGGCTGCTGCAAATAACGGCTCCGACTTTTTTGGTATACTTGCCAATACACCATTCTTCAATATTGCGACGGCCATTGTGATGTTCGTTGGCCGCTATGCGCCGATGTGTATATTACTCGCCTTAAGCGGGTCAATATTAGGAAGAAAGAGGGAGGCGATGTCAGGCTTGAGGACTGATAGCCTTGTCTTTGCCGTAGTGCTTGTGGGGAGCATAATAATACTCGTGCTTCTTGTTTTTCTTCCGTTTTTAGCTCTGGGCCCTATTCTTGCGTTCTTTGAAGGGAGGATGAATTTCTTTGGGTAGTTCAGAAGCCAGAAAAGGGTCACGCATTACCAGTCTATCGAGGGCTCTTCTGGATTCTGTGAAAAGGCTGAGCCCATTTAGCTTAATAGCAAACCCGGTTATGTTCATAGTTGAAATCGCGTTCTTCATAGTGGTACTTATGGCGATTTATCCTGTTGGGTTTGGTCCATTGGCAGAGACCGGCGAAAGGGGGTTCTACGCCACCGTGGCTACAATACTACTCTTCACGGTCTGGTTTAGCACCCTCGCTGATGCGCTGGCTGAGCAGCAGGCTAGAAATACTGCAAACAGCCTCAGGCAGCTGGAAACACAGGTCATAAGCACCATAGTAATAACCGAGGGTTGGTCGAGGAAGTACGTCACAAAGCCATCATCAGAAATCAAGAGGGGAGATGTAATACTTGTTAAGAAGGATGAAATCGTGCCCATGGATGCAGAAGTGCTTGAAGGTATAGCTATGGTAGATGAATCACTCCTGACGGGCGAATCGACCGCTGTCAAGAAGGCTCCCGGGGATGTACTAATAGGGGGTTCAAGGGTGATCAGCGATACCTTAACCGCTAGGGTAACTGTTAATCCAGAAGATTCATATATAAAACAGATGGCCAAGATGGTGGAGTCATCAAAAAGGCCTAAAACAGCTAATGAAAAGGCAATAACAGTAGTGTTAATAGGGCTGACCGCAATCTTCAGTGTAATAATACTAACACTAATCGGTATCTCACTGGCCCTGAGGCTGGGAGGCGACCTCTCTGTATTTATAGCGTTGTATGTGTGTCTTCTTCCCACCACCATTGGCGCCCTACTGTCTGCTATTGGTCTTTCAGGAATTTCAAGACTGTATAAGAGAAAGATAGTAGCTAAATCCGGAAAGGCCGTTGAGACTGCAGGCGATGTGGATATCATACTGCTGGATAAAACGGGGACCATAACCGTAGGTGACCGAGAGGCCGTCGAATTTATCCCGTTTGAAGGCTGGGATGAAAGGGCTGTAGGAGAAGCCGCATTTCTTTCTTCCTGGTACGATGATACACCGGAGGGCAGGAGCATAATAAAGTTAGCCTATAAAAGGGGATACATACCCAAGGAGATAAACGAACTATCAATGTCCAAAATCTATAATTTTTCTGCAACCACTAGGACCAGCGGAATACGTCTGACAGAGGTTAATGATGAAATAAGGACTGGTGGAAAGGAAAACAGGCGACGCTGGTGGTTCAGTAGAAAGCATGCAGATAAGCTGGTCAGATCTACGCCTTTGACAGAAGTTGAAATTATGAAAGGCGCGCCGGACGCTATTAGGGGGATCGTCGATTCAGTACCAATGGAATTCGATAGAATTACTGACGAGATATCCTCTGCTGGTGAAACGCCCATAGCGATATCTAAGGATGGAAAGGCCATAGGTATGATAAGGCTGAAGGATGTCCTTAAGCAGGGGGTAATGGGAAAAATCGCGGATCTCAAGTTGATGGGCATTGAACCCATAATGATAACGGGCGACCAACCGCTTACGGCTGAAAGTATAGCACATGAGGTTGGCATTGATAAATACGTACCGCGCGCCAAGCCTGCTGACAAATATGATATAGTAAGAGCTCAGCAGGCTGAGTCAAAGATCGTAGCTATGATAGGCGATGGTACCAATGACGCCCCGGCGCTGTCAGTGGCTGACGTCGGTCTTGCCATGAATTCCGGTACAGAGCCTGCAAAGGAGGCTGCAAACATGATCGACCTTGAGTCGAATCCTGCTAAAGTTATGGATGTGGTAATGCTTGGAAAACAGCTGCTGATGACGAGGGGGGCCATAACCACCTTCAGTATAGCCAATGATGTAGCAAAGTATTTTGCCATCGTGCCCGTACTTTTTGCAGCCACAATCCCACAGCTTCAAGCGCTGAATATCCTTGGGCTAGGGCTACACACGGCCGTGCTTTCAACATTGATATTTAACGCCGCAATAATACCCGCTCTTATACCACTGGCCATGAGAGGCATATCGTTCAAACCTGCAAATACTATGACTCTCTTTTTAAGGAATGCACTTATATTCGGGGTTGGTGGTGTCATATTACCCTTTATAGGTATAAAGGCCATTGATATACTCCTGATAATTCTAAGAATTTAGTTGGGTGATAAAAATTGAGTAAAATTAAAGGTAACAAGTTTGGTCAAAGGGTCAGGCCCCTGATAATCATATCTCTTATATTCTTGCTTATCTGTGGCGTTGCTTATCCGCTCCTCATCACGGGCGTTTCACAGATATTTGTCCCATATCAGGCGAACGGTGAACTGGTACACTACCACGGTAGCACGGTGGGATCTCACCTGATAGCGCAGAATTTCACACAGCCCGAATTCTTCCATGATGCAGTTGGGTCAACATCAGGCGTGGACCCCGACATCACTCTGCAACAAGCCTATGCACAGGTGCCAAGAATAAGTCGGTCAACGGGTATTCCGACGGATTCCCTTATAGCGCTGGTTAACGCAAACGTCAACCCGATATCCAAGTTCTTCGGCGATCCTTATGTTAATGTACTTGCGCTAAACCTTGCGCTCATAAAAGCCTACCCATCAGTTTATGCATTTGTAGAATGACATAGTATAATCACACCTGAATGAGGGCCCTTAACCTTCATCAGCCACGGTCAAACTCTTTGATGCTAACGTGGGCTATCCAAGGCAATAAGGAATAATAGGAAGATATGGCCCGCATAGCCAAGTGGACTTACTTAAATAAATCCTGACTTACAAGGAATCTAATTGTAAAAAAAGTAGGTTAATGTTTGATTAGAGAGGTACACTTAGCACGCGTCAAGTTCCGAAGCTACTTGCCCCTTATTTTGGAAATGAGATTTTCATACCAAGAGAGGTACACTTAGCACGCGTCAAGTTCCGAAGCTACTTGCCCCTTATTTTGGAAATGAGATTTTCATACCAAGGGGGCAACGATAAGCCAGAAACGACCCTCTCCGGAGTGTATGGTTTGATATCTAGGATAGGCGTATTATTGAATATGTCTAGCCCCTTTACGGTAAGCACATTCTTGTCAATTTGAAGAAGTCTAGCGATAGAAATAGCAATAGGATTCGGTCTGTTTGGAGAATCTGAAGCGAAGACCCCAATCAATGGTAATTCCTCAAGGGTAAACCCGTACTTTGTGAATCTCCTCATTTTGATCTGCATGACATTTCTCTCAAACGCCCTCAATTCTGTAAGAAAAGAAAGAATTATAATATGAGAAAATCCATTTAGCCCGACCAGACCATCGACAAACTCGGCTTTTATTATGAGCTTGGATGTTACCGTGTCTGGATCTTCCTTTATTGTTTTTACTGGCGCATCAGTCTGGGCATAACCTATCGGACTGATTTTATATTCTTCCATCATGATATTACCATCGTTTTTGATAATATAAATATGTTATATTTGCTAAATAAAATGCCAAATATTCAACTGGTTCAAATAACAACCTGCCAGCCTGAACATGTAATTATACTATATTAACAATTGTAAAATCGTAACAATTGCAAATCACACTGAGGGCTAAAATATCAATTTGTAACTGTCTGAACCAATAATCAAATTTCCCTTAGTCTAATACTAAGCTACATTGAATGGCATAGAAAACCCCCGTGCCAGGGGTCCATTCAATTGCTATGCCACCCACCTTACGCAATATCTCTCTCCTTTTGATAAATGGCCAAGGCCTCGCTAACGCTGGCCCTCTCCTTAACAATAGCCCTAACTGCCTTTATCATAGCTA
>JAJYTP010000016.1 GCA_021792955.1 archaeon
GCGTCCTGATACTGGACGATACGACGCTGGACAAGCCGTACGCGGAGAAGATGGACTACGTTACGTATCACTGGAGCGGCAAGCACCACGATGTAGTGAAGGGGATAAACCTGATAACTAACGCTGCTCTGGTCCGACGGAAGGGCGCTCGTGCCCACGGACTTCAGGCTGTACAACGCTTCGGTCGACGGCCTGACCAAGAACGATCATTTTACCGCGATGCTGAAGGTGGCAAAGGGCAGGGGGTTCGCGTCGTCGTACGTCCTTTTTGACGGCTGGTACTCCTCCCTCGAGAACCTGAAGACCATAAGGGGCTGCGGATGGCATTTCCTCACCAGGCTCAAGGGCAACAGGCTGGTCAACCCTGACAGGGTGGGAAATGTGCGGGTGAGCTCGGTGGAAATACAGCCCGAAGGCGGGGTGGTGCACCTGAAGGGGTTTGGCATGATCAGGGTGTTCCGGATCGTCTCCAAGGACGGAGATGTGGAGCACTGGGCAACGGACGACCTGAACATGAAAGAAGCCGGGAGGGAGGTGCTGGCGGGGGATGCGTGGGGGATCGAAGTGTTCCACAGGGGCATAAAACAATGCTGCGGCATCGAGAGGGCACAGGTCAGGAAGGGCATAGCGGTGTTCAACCACATATGCATGTCGATACGGGCCTTCCTCAGGCTGGAGGTCTACAGGCTGAGGACCGGCCTCAGCTGGTATAAGTTGAAGGCCAGGATAATCAGGGACGCCATAAGGGCATACCTCGCAGATCCATTTTACCTGTTCAACCCAACTGCGTAAGTCCTATTATTATTTAAAAACATCAATAACATAAGTTATTTTTAAGATATCAAAGATTTTTAATCATTTACGCTCAATATTTACCTGAAAAGGTCCCTTGAAATAGGCCTGTTTAACTTGATAGCCCTTTCTTCCCCGGTTTCATACTTGTAATTGCGTATGACTGCTACAGGAATCATCATTGATTTTCCCATGACCAGCTCGGAAGCCGCCGCCAGTTCATCGGCTTGAGCTATATTTGTAACCCTTAGAGGCCTTCCGAAATGATCCTTTTTACCCCTATAATCCCTGAAAAGCCTCAATCCGGATGCGCCTATCGTATAGTCAATGTGACCATCCCTCCAAGCACGGCTGTACGTATCTGTGATCAACAGGGCTATTCTCTTCTTTGACATCTTTTCTATTTCACGCCTCATCCACCTAGCCGAACGATCAGGATCCTTAGGTAGGAGGAGGACCAGTTTATCTCCCTCCAGATTTGACCTGTCTATACCGGCATTAGCGCATATAACGCCTTGGTTGCTCTCTACTATTATTATCCCTCTACGTATCTTTATTATGCTCTTGGATTCTCTAAGTATGACTTCTACTTCCCTTGGATCCTTTTTCAGTGTGTTTGAAATCCGCTTGGCGAAATCACTGGGCTTGACCGTATTCAAATCAACATATCTCCCTTCAGCCTTTGAAACGATCTTGGAAGTTACCACTATTATGTCGCCGTCTTGGAGACCATCCTTTTTTGTAATAGCATTATAGATCAAATGGGGCAGGTCGTCGCCGTATTTTATTTCCGGAATACCTTTTACCCCAAATATCTCCAGATGAGTGCTAAGATCCTCATTCATTTGGTATGGCGTATACAGCGGATTATTTAACGCTTGCTAACTGTAAGCATATATATCCTCTGGCTTTGGAGTATATTGTTCGCACTGCAAACTAACATATCGAGTTAGGGTGATATATGAACCGGATAGAAATCTAAATTTATTTAACCCGACATGGATGCTTGTGAATCATGTTTAACAGTCGACATCCTAACATATTCAGTAAATGATTCCCTGAACACCTTGGCCATCGGTTCTGCATCTCTGCTTTGTGATTTTTCCATGATTATTAACCCCAAATTTTCTCTATACATATCCCTTGCGTTATTGATATTAAAGACGCTCATGTACCAGTGGTAAAAAAGGCTCGAGCGCTTAACGGGGTTAAGGCGAAACGCTATTCCATAATCCTTACCTGATTTCTTATAGAGTGCCGAGCCTGTTAGCTTTAGAATCAAGGCCAAGTCCTCGATTTCCTTTTGTGTCAATTTTTGGAAGGGCTTGGAGTGTAGAATGGGCAGGACCCTTATCTCATTATCCCGCGCTGGCGACCATGGCAAGACCACGATGAAGTTATCGCTTCTGTATATTTGTCGTGGACCATTTGTCTCAGCTTTTACTATTTCACAAACCGGGCATGATGCTCTATTATCATATTCATCCTTAAAGGCCCTCATTTCATTCATTATTGCCCTAGGAATAAATGTCAATCCCGTGATCGAAAATGCCGGATGGCCCGAATGATCAGTCCCCAACGCCGAATTCAAAGCCATGCTTACATATGTAATGCGGCTTCTGGATGAAATCATCTTGATATCCTCCTGAGCTGCATAAAGCCCTTCAGCGATAAGCTGAACGCTCAAGTCGTGAAAAGGTAGATGCGCGGCGCCTAGAACTATGACTTCATCGGTCCCCTTCGCTGGTTCACTCTTGAATGGGCCTTCCCCCCACTCGCCGCTAAAATTTTCATCGAACAAGGGATGAGGGTTCTTTATGACCTTTACATCCCAATCGGCATCTTCTTCTTTGCTTATCTTAATGTAGTTCCCAACCTTTTTTATCGATAAAATTAGGCCATTGGAACGACCACATAGTTCGCATTCAGATGCCCCGCTACTTA
Source organism: archaeon (assembly GCA_021792955.1). Taxonomy (GTDB): domain Archaea; phylum Thermoproteota; class Nitrososphaeria; order Conexivisphaerales; family UBA164; genus JAJZYL01. The sequence goes on from JAJYTP010000016.1 coordinate 2,737, forward strand.
GCTGTTGATCAATGCTGCTAAAATCCGATAACTGGTCGTGCCTGATCTCCGGCATGACATATGCAAATTTACTGTGCCTTATTATCTCTTTTGCATGGCCAACGAATCAGTGGCTAAAGCCCTCTCCAAGCATCATAGCGCCTATCTTTAGCCTGTCGAAGTCCTTTTGCTCTACAGGTTTGGACGTTTTTCCCCTGTACATAACCACTATCCTGTCGCTAAGGGCTAACAACTCATCCAAATCTTCGGACACAAGTAACACCCCACCGCCCTTGTTCCTATAGGCTACAAGTTCATTCCTAACATATTCTGTTGCACCGACATCCAGCCCGGATGTCGGATTGACTGACATCAAAAAGCTAGAATTTCTTATCATTTCCCGTCCTACTATGAACTTCTGTAGGTTACCCCCGGAAAGATCCCTAGCGGGAACGTTTTCGTCCTTGGCGGCCACCTTAAAACCGGAGATGATTTCACCTGCGAATTTCCTTATTGCTTTATAGTTGAAAGCGCCCCTTGTAAGATATGGTTGCCCCCAGTGGTCATGCATTACGCTATTGAGAGTTAATGGAAGGGAAACTGCTGCACCACGTGTCTTCCTTTCCTCCGGGATATATCCTAGGCCAACCTTAATACGTCCCTTGACTCCCAGATTAGTTATATCATGCCCGTTAATCTTTATCCTGCCTCCCTTGCTTTTCCTAAGCCCAAATATTGACTCGACAAGCTCCTTCTGGCCATTGCCGGATACTCCAGCTATTCCAAGTATTTCGCCCGCGCGGACCTCCAGGCTGGCACCGGTTACCACCTCATCGTTCCTGTCACCCCTAACCGACAGCCCCTCAACAACCAATGAATTTCCGGAGCTTACCTTCTCCCTGTTATAGTTTGATAGCTCAACACCTCTACCTATCATGGCTTCGGTTAGGACCTGAGAGGTCAATCCTTCCTTCATCGATTTGAATACGACTTTACCCTTTCGCAGCACTGTAACCCTGTCTGCAATATCGAGCACTTCATATAGCTTATGGGTTATAATTATGATCGTCTTACCTTCAGACTGTAGAGCTCTTAAGCTCTTGAACAGGTTAGCCACCTCCTGAGGCGTCAGTGAAGATGTCGGCTCATCCAAGATCAACGTGCTTGCCCCCCTAAAAAGCAGCTTAAGGATTTCCACCCTCTGCTGCTCGCCGACGCTGAGCTGTTGCACTTTTTTATCAAGATCGATTTCTATGCCGTAGTTCCTTTCGGCTTCCTCTATTTTCGATTTTATTTGATTAAGGTTTAACCTGAAACCGCCGGTCCTGAGGCCTATCGACAGGTTTTCCTTAACGGTAAATACCGGAATAAGGGAAAAGTGTTGGTGTACCATACCTATGCCGTTACTCTGGGCGTCCACAGCATTCCTAATTTTGACCTCCTTTCCATTTATTAATATCTGACCTTCATCAGCCCTGTATACGCCATAAAGCACGTTCATTAGCGTTGTTTTGCCGGCTCCGTTTTCCCCCAGCAGCGCGTGTATTTCCTTCGGATAGAGCTCGAAGTCCACATGATCCACCGCAAGCACACCCGGGAACTGTTTGACTATCCCTTTCATTATTATAGCAGGTTCTGTGGCCAAGCCTATCCCTCCTTAATGTACGGAAGCGCCAGCGCCGCAGGGGCGTGCGCCCTTGCGCCGACTAGGATTATCAGAATCATAGTAGCTATATATGGAAACATGGAGAAGAACTGGTAAGGGGTTGCAGGGAAGTAGGTTTCTAAGGCAAGATAGAGCACATATACAGCCCCGAAAACCAGAGAACCTATCAGCACCCTCACAGGGTTCCATTTGCCAAAATATACCAAAGCCACTGCGATGAACCCCATGCCCGCTGTCATATCAAAATAAAATGAGCCCACCAAGGAAAGCGTTATATATGCGCCACCCACTCCGGCCATAAAGCCGCCGAATATCAGTGCAAGATACCTATAGAGATCCGGATTAACGCCCATAATTTCGGCCACAAGAGGGTCTTCGCCAACCGTTCTCAGGTTTAGCCCAGCCTTTGTATGAAATAGGAAATATTGCACAGCCAAGAACGTTATAAGAAGTGCATAGACCACAGGATCCTGCCCGAACAGGAATTTGCCGATATACGGTATATCGGTTAGATGAGGTATGTATAGCGTAGGAATGGTCTTAACCACCGGAGGTGAAGAAGCTTTACCAAAAAGGGAGGAATAGATGAATCCGGATAGACCCCATCCAATGAACCATATGGCGGTACCACTAGTGACCTGGTCCGCCTTGAGTGATATAGTAGCTATCCCGTGGAATAGCGCCAATAGGGCCGATGCTAGCCCCGCAACGATAAAAGCCAGTACAAAGTCCCCCGTTTCAAAGTCAATTACAAACCCTATTATGGTCCCCAGAAGCATCATACCTTCCACCCCCAGATTTAGCGTTCCCGCGCTTTGGTCCACGTCTTCACCGAGTGCCGCCGCGAATATGGGGGCTGCGCGCGGTACCATGCCCAGCACCACAGTCGGCAATAAAAGCAGTAAAATGGATACTAAGGAGTTCATTTCGCTCTATGCCTCCTAAAGATCTTTCCAAGGTTTATCATAACGCCTATAACGGCGAAGAACATCATCAGGCCATATATTGTGATTACCAGGTCAATAGGTATCCCAAACGAAATCTCCATAGCATATGCGCCATTAAGAATACCAGAGAAGAAGAAGGCTGAGATGATCGTAATTAAGGGATTGAGGGATGCAACAAGCGCAACCGGTATTCCCACGTAACCAAAGCTAGTCGTAATATCGCTGAACACCTGTGGCAAAAGCACAGTGGTTATTCCAAAAACCTGAATCATACCAGCTATTCCGGCGATTCCGCCGCTGAGTACCATGGATAAAAGCAAATCCCTCCTTAACGACGCCCCTGAATACTTGGCAGCGTCAACGCTGCTACCTATCAGTTTCAACTCATAACCAAAATTGGTATATCTTAAAAGAAGAAATATTATTATGGCAATAGCCAGCGCCAGAAAGATGCCGGTGCTTACCCCCCCAATATGAGGTAGTAGATCAGGTGTGGGAATTGGCGCCGAAGATGGCACGTGGTTTATCTTAGCCAAAGCGCCTTCCATAGGGCCTATGGTCATATAGTCCAGGAAGTAGACTGCGATGAAGTTCATCATGAGGGTCGTAATTATCTCATTGGTTCCAAAGTAGATCTTCATCAGGGTAGGTGGTATGGCCCAAAGAGCGCCGCCTATGAATGCAAATATTATCGCGACTGTTATGAGGAGGGCAACCGGCAGGGAACCGGCTAGCTCAAGCCCTATCCATGTAGCGAATATGGACCCAAATATGTACTGCCCCTGCCCTCCAATGTTCCAGAACTTAGCGACGAACGGAATGATGATAGCCACGGCAACGATCAACAACGGAATGGTATCATTAAGGGTCGCCATAAGGCCGTAGCGGGTTAAAAACCCGCTGGAAATAAGTTCGGCTATACCGGCTATCGGTGAAACATGATCTATAAGAAGTAGGAACGAGCTAATCAGTAACGCTAAAATTATAAAAAAAATGATTTGGATTGGTTTTCCTATGTTCAAGGGGAACCCTATCCAAATAGAGAATTATAGGATGGAGTTACTGGGGAGTAATACAAGCTTCCAGTAGTGGTGTTTTCCTGGTATATCATTATCTTATTGCTTGCAAGGGCGCCCTCTATGTTGTTGACTATGGTTGTTACATTTGATGGGTTGTAAGGAGTAAGGTTCAATGTTAGTCCACCATTGCCGAAGTTCGCGTAATATGGCAGTGGCGATATGGTCTTGTTTACTAACCAGCTTGTAGCCGCCTGATACAGCAGTGGTGCAAAGGTAAATGAGACACCGCCATAGGTGGTTTCTGGGTCAAAAGATGTAGCATTGTACTCTGCATATAGGAACGGGATATTTGCTGTCGCAGCCTCCTGAGCTACCCCTTCGGTTATGCCGTCGCCGCTACACCATAGGACATCCGCCCCATCGGATACGGCGGCTGTAGCTGCACTAAGCGCTGCAGCAGGATCGTTGAAATTGCCTGTAAATGTAGTTATTATTGTAGTATTTATCCCATTTAAGAAGTTCTGATCAGCGTACTGGACACCCAGATCGAAACCGGTAGTCGCCCACGTTATATCACCCACATTCTCTCCTCCTATTGCCGCCACTATGTGGTTCTTGCTCAGTAGGGCAGCCTGGACACCCTGTACGAAACCAAGCTGTGCAGCATCGTCTATAACGGTTTGCATATTTGGCCCTGATTGATACCCGTCAGCTATTAGGAATAGCGTATTTGGATATTGAGCGTAAATCGCGGTTGCGGGCGCCTGGTCTTGGAAGCCCATACCTATTATTATGTTATATCCTTCAGATGCGTATGTCTGCATGGCCGGCTGGATCTCTTCGGACGTATAAAGCCCTTCTGCAACGCTAACCGTAACGTTGTAGCCAGCATTAGTGAGATCTTGTGCTAACTGTTGTGTCATAGCATACCCGGCTTCATTCCATGAGAGATCGGTGCTTACCCCAGCAAGAAGTAAGGCGATCTTGACGGAACCCTTTGATGGGGGTGGTGTAGGTGTTACCTTGCTAGAAGTTGTCATATAATAGTAATATCCGCCAACTCCTGCAATGACGATGATCACTATGATTACTGCTACTATTGCTACTGTAGAAATCGACTTAAGTTTTTTTGCCAATTTAATAACCACTCTTATTGTTCATATATATATGTTTCGTATGACAATTCTGTCATTAAAAAAAGGTTTTTTACATAAAAAATTTATATAAAAGCAGATTTTGCAGAAATAATCAAAAGAATATCGTATGTTAGCTTTTTTTTCCCTCAGTTTCGCCCCCAGCTTAATTCAGAAGTATAGTTTCAATGTTTTCTCCACTTCTCAAATTGGGCGATTCAACTATACAGAACCCGTCCGCCCTCATAACGATACTCTTCATCGGGCTTCTCGCCATAAGAGGAGACCCAAAGAGCTGATTCCCTATCTGATAGAGCTTAAGCCATAGTATGCTCTTATAGCCAGGCTTGGTATTAAGTTCGATATCCCTGTCTATCATACATGTCATCCGTTTAACCGTAATACCGCCTCCTGACAGCAATCTGGCAATTTCACCAACGACTATCATCAGCTCGATGGTTGCAGCTTGTATATTTCCTGAAACGGAGACTATTGGTTTTCCATTCATAATTGCAACTCCGGCAGTCCTTCCAGGCTTAAGTTTTAAGCCATGGAAAATATACTTAGATTTGATTTGATGTAGTGCTTCAAACACCATGTCGGTATCTCCAACGCTCGATCCCCCGCTCATAACCACAATATCGCATTTCCTTAGCGCGGTTCTTATCTTCTCAGAAATTTTAGTGACATCGTCCCTGACTATACCGAAGTTCTTTGGAATTAATCCCATTGACCGGGCCGATCCCATCAGCGATATATAATTAGAATTAACGACCTTTCCATCTATCCACTTCCCCATAGTAGTTAATTCAGACCCAACGGAAATGATGCCAACACTGATGGTTGAATAAGTTAACACACGATCTATCCTCAGGTACGCCAGGAATGCTGCCATAGACGGTGTGATCCTGCTGCCCTGGCCAGCTATCAGCTCTCCCTTTTTATATTCATAACCACTTTTCATTAGGCTGCCCCCCCGTGGGATTTCACCCTTGATGGATATCGAGGTACCATCTATTGCTACATCCTCCTGAGGTATCACAGTATCCGTGCCCTCGGGCAAATAGCTGCCCGTCAATATCCTTATGCATTCTGCATCGGTTAGGGGCCTGCTGAACCTTTCTCCAGGTCCGCTCTTTCCCACTATACTATAACTGGCAACCCTTGAGTCAGCGCGAAGGGCGTAGCCATCAACTTCGCTTATCGGCCATTTTGGGACATCTTCTCTAGAAACTATGTTTTCTGCCAGTACCCTTCCGACCGCTGATTCAACATCTATCGCCTCCAATGGCTTTGCTTTTATTTCTTGTGACAATAGGCTAAATGCCTCTTCAAGCGAAATCCGATTGATCCTTGAGTGCATAAAAAGTGTCTCGGTACCTAGATTAAAAAGCGTTTTGTGTAAAATTCTTCACTTTTAAATAAGGCATGCCGTTGATCTATCAACAGTATAATTTTGTAATAAATGGTTCAAAGGATAAACTTAAAACGGATATAGTAAGAGCCATCAAGGGCGCAATCTTTGGAGGAATGGGCGAAGCGGCTCAGGATGTTTTCAGATAGAGATCTATACGAAGGGGGCATAGGTATTCAGGAGGCAGCAAGGATAACTAGAATGAAAACAGAGGATATGATTCCTCTGCAATCAAATGAAAACCTATTTGTAGAAAGGGAGTTTATTTCTGGCTTGCTTAAAAGGGCCATTGACAGGGTGGACCCCAGGTTATATCCCCATGGGGAGACAGATTATTTGAAGGAGTCGATAGGAAGGTACCTTGGTGTAAATGCCTCCAGCGTGTTTCTTGGCGCCGGCACTGACCAGATAATAGACTTACTTACGCTTGTTTTTAAAAAAAATGGCGGCGTAGGGATAGTCGAACCTACCTTTTCCATGTATAAAGTCAGATCAACTCTGAACCGGGTTCGCGCAGTATCCTTTCCTTACCGTGAAGATTTTAGCCTCCCAGTTGAAATAATTTTAAAGGGGGGCACCGATATGCTCTTTTTGTGTTCCCCGAATAACCCTACCGGAAACTCCATAGGTGAGGAGGAGCTAAAACGGCTCCTGGATTCCTTTCCGGGTCTCCTAGTTATAGATGAAACTTATGCTGAAATATCCAAAGGGAGCCTGATTAAATATCTCAAGCGCTATGATAATTTAGCCATAATGCGTACCTTTTCGAAGTCATTTGCGCTTGCTGGAATGAGAATAGGGTATATAATTGGCCCACCTGATTTAATAAGGGTATTGAACAACATACAACTCACTTTCCCCGTATCGAGCCTGTCTCTGGCCCTTGCAGCTGAAGCCCTAGAGCACTTGGATTATTTTAAGGCCAAGTGGAATCAGGCGTTGGAAACCATGAACTGGTTCCTAGGTGAGCTAGATGAAAGAATAAATAAAACACCAACCGATACCTTCTTTCTTACAATCTCCACACAAACCTCGACTGAAAAGCTGTTTAATGAACTGCTGAAAAATGGATACATTACAAGGAAACTAAAACCATTTATGAAATTCAAAAACCCATTGAGATTTTCCATGGCACCACGTCCCATTATAGATTCTTTACCAGGCCTGATAAATAAAAAGGGAATCTGAATTGATACTTTCTGATATTGAAATAAAGAAAAGGATCCTGAGCGGAGAAATTGGGATAGAGCCCTTTTTGTCGGACAACTTGTCCCCCAACGGCATCGATTTACGAATTGGAGATAAGATTGTGGATATGAGCAATGAACTAGAATACAGTATGGATGAAGGGTTTATGAGCAGGCCAGATACTTTCTACCTAATAAGTACGGCTGAAAGGATAACTCTGCCATTGAATGTAGTGGGATTGATCTTCCTCAGGAGCACATGGGCAAGGATGGGGCTCCTAATTCCACCGACCGTAGTAGACGCCGGCTATAGTGGCGTCCTAAGTCTAATTATAAGGATGGGGCCGCGCCCCATAAAGCTGGAGAAAGGTTTGAAGGTATGGCACTTTTTAATGCAGGAATCTTATGAATCAACTGGATACCGGGGTAAGTATCAGAACAGCGACGGTCTCAAGAGGGCCATTCTTTGATAGACCCTAACTGATACCCATAGTGTTTCCTATTCCGGCTATTAGAACCACATCATCCTTACTAGTTCTTTCCCTAACTATCATCTTGACCTTGTTTATGGCGTCCAATGAGGCACGCCTTACAGCGTCAGTCATCTCCCCTATGGCCTCCTTTTCAGACATTTTTATTATCACCACGTACATGGGAATTTTCCGAGCGGTAGCGGACTCCTCTACAAAGAACTTGTCTGTTCCAGGGCCGCCAATGGCTACGCCATAACCCTCTATGGTCTGCCCAGAATTCTCGCCTTCGAGCTTTAGCCCCGCGTCTACAGTTATTATATAATTTATATTATAACTTTCAACCGCCTTTTTGATGGCTTCCCCTGGCCTCCCTACAGTACCGCCTGGCCCTTTGGCCTTTATTAAAATGGCCTTTCGTTCTTCGACAGTGCTTTCTGCCACCACGGTTTCCTTTACTATTGGCTTAAATTCGGCACCTCCAGCGAGCTGTGTGATCACAAGAGGGCCTACGGCATCTCCGATACTAGTTCCCTTGGATAGGGCTGGAATAGCGCCATAATAAGCTTCAGCTACCTCCATTATCATGGGCATTTGCATTTGCAGGAGCACCAGCGAGTAGTAGTCATGGTATTTCTTAGCCGAGAGATAGTAATGCCTTATCTGCTTGTATATTTCATTCAAAACCAATGAAGCCTCAGCTACATCGCTCAGATTATATAGATCAACCTCATTAACCGCCGGTAACATTTTCCGAATCTTAGCCTTAAAGAATTCTTCATAGTTATGGACCACGTTATCTATTTTGCTGATTATCCCCTTTGGATCCATATTTACGGGCTCGATCACAAATGTATTGACCATGGCGTTGGCTTCAGTTTTTAAAAGCGCATCGCTAGCCCCTCTTTCTTTCAGGAGTGAAAAGAACTTATCCTTGGCTTCCTTATTCCAACTTTCGATCTTTACAAGGCTCTTGTTGACCGATCGCAAGCTTAAAAATATCTGAAGCCTTTGATTATAGGCAAATATGAACACTATTAGCACTATCCAAGCTATGTTGCTTCCATATACTAGAGCATCAGTAAAACTAATAGCCACCATGAATATTCCATCCTCTCAGTACACCCATAGATAAGTTTAACTGAATCTTCAGCGGGCTGATACTAACCTGTGGTTTTTAGTCAAGCATTTATTAATTTTACTTACCCAGGTAGGTGATAAGTTGATATGCACAATATCGCCTAGCAGTAGCAGTCATGAATAAGGATATCCAGGTTATAAGGTCAAAGAGGAAGACGATTTCACTTCATGTAAAGGAGGATGCGTCTGTAGTTCTATATGCTCCATATGGAGTGGCAGATAGGTATATCGAAGAATTTATTCAAAGGCATAATGTTTGGATACAAAAGAAGAAGGGCTTAATGATAAAAAGGTTGACCGAGGAGCCGTATCACAGGTTCGAGGATGGTGAGAAGTTACTATATCTAGGCAATCTATATAGGCTGAATAGGGAGGATTTTAATTCGCCAGTTTGGAATGGCGATTCATTTAATGTTTTAAAGGGAGCAAATATAGATGTTGCCTCTATCCTAACCAAATGGTACAGAGAGGCAGCACTTAAGGTGATTACGCAAAGGGTAAAATTGTTCTCGTCGATCAACGGGTTAAAATACCGTTGTATAAAAATTTCTAATGCTAATAGGAAATGGGGTTCATGCTCAGTGCAAGGGGACTTGAGGTTCTCCTGGAAACTGGTCATGGCCCCAATACCTGTTATAGATTATGTAGTGGTTCATGAGCTCGCACATCTAAAGGTAAAAAACCACTCTAAGGTATTTTGGAAGCAGGTCGGGCTATTAAAACCGGACTATGAAACAAATAGGGCATGGCTGAATGAAAAAGGCCATATGTTAAAGCTTTAAGTTTCTGAAGTATAAAAAATGCCGGCACCTTTAAACTCCTGCGATATATTATAGAGTAGAGAAAAGCCAATAGGATTATTCCCATACTAGAAATTATAATCCTGCAGCTTCAACCTTCACCTTTAGGCCTACAGTGAAATGTGAAAGAGCTTCTATTGATTTGGGGGCATCGCCAGCTGGTAGCAAGAACCACACCTCATCACCGAATCTGTATATACTACTAACTTCGACGTTCTTACCCGCAAGCAAATATAGAAGAAGAACAGTTATACCTGGGGTCTCCTCCATATCCCGATTGAGCTTGATCTTAAGAAGGGCCTGTCCTGTTCCTTTTTTATTTTTATATAGGACTTCGTACTTGTCACCTAAGTTCACTATCATGATTTCATTTCCTTCATATTTGAATGATCTTAGTTCTTTTCTCTCATATCCATAATCTACCGAAATGGTGATCCTTGATAATGCGCCATAAGGATCTACGGCCTTCAGTTCTTGTGTTTTAATCCTAGTCAGCATTTTGACTATCGTATTAGTAGCAACCGGATACCCTGTTGTCCTTTCCAAGACAGGTTTTATCTTCTTAGCAAGCGCGGTATAATTGATCACGCCTCGAGATAAACAGGTCCTGTAAGCAAAGTCCTGTTCTATCAGATGGCGGGCTATATCTATATGTTTCACAAATTATGTTAGTATCTCCTCCTTTAAATATTTTCTATTAAGTGGAAGTTGTTTAAAATACTTGCTTCCCAGCATTGAAAAATTTGCGATTGACTTAAATATGACAATGTCATAGGTGTGCATAAGGAAATTGAAACTCAATCTAAATATATCAAGATATTATGCCCCGGTCCTTATAGGGATGGGTGGTTTCGCCGATGGGTTTGCCCTGCTGATCGCCAGCGGCGCCCTTTTAACACTTGTCCCATATTTCCATCTTACAAGCAGCTATACAGGATTAATAGTATCAGCGCCTTTTATAGGCTCTATTATAGGTGCCCTAGCATTTGGAAGGCTGGCTGATATAACAGGTAGACGTGTTATATTTCTGAACGTCCTCCTGTTTTTCGTGCTAGGGTCGCTTCTAAGCGCCGTAGCGACAGTACCGTCCATACTATTGTTAAGCAGGCTTCTAGTCGGTATAGGAATAGGGGGTGATATTCCGGTAGGCGGGAGCCTACTGGCCGAAATTTCCAACAAAGAGAACAGGGGCAGGCTCGTAGCTCTACAGTCTCTTCTTTGGGGAGTGGGGGGAGGTGCGGCCGCAATCGTTGCCCTGTTGTTCCTACCATTAGGTGCCGAATCCTGGAGATATATATTGGGAATGGGGGCTGTCCCCCCTATCGTAGTGTTACTACTTAGGAGAGGGCTACCAGAAAGTAAAATCTGGAGCGCTTCGAAAAAGGATGACCTAAAAGCCCAGCCGATTGATAAACAGAGTTTCGCCACAAAACTTTCGTTTGTTGCTATTGCGTTCTTCATTTGGACCTTTATTTTAGCCATATTCGCAAGTTATACTCCATCCTTCTTGGTCCATGCTGAAGGACTATCAAAGGCATGGGCTCTGCTAATCAGCGGCTTTCAATGGATGGGATTCGCCGGCGGCACCGCGTTAACTTTCAAATATGTTGACAGGATAGGGCGCAGGGTCATGATCATCTCTTCCTCGATAATAGTCGGTGTATTTTTGATGGTAGGTTATTTATTGGCCAGATCAAGTATAGCGCTTTTCATATCAGATATTTCAATAATATGGGTACTTGGTGGAGTAGGTTATACTACTAGTTCCATTTATTCGAATGAATTATTTCCAACCCTCTTTCGAAGTACTTCGAGCGGAATAGGTTTTGCATCCGGTAGACTCGGTGGATACCTTAGCACTCTCATATTCCCAACCCTCCTCATTTCATTTGGCATCTCTCCATTATTCTTCATACTGGCCCCCCTGCCCATGGTTGTAGGTTTGGCCGGGATATCTATGGCACCAATAAGTGAACGAAAGAACTTGGATGAACTTGAGAGTGAAGTAATAGAGGCCCATAACGGTTCGCCGCGAGGAAAATAAGATTAATGCATACTTATTTGCATTATCAGGGAGAACATCCTTCTATCCTTCGTGTAGCTATACGGCACAGAGGGATTTCAAAGCAAGCATAATCATATAACGGTGTGCGTTAGTTAGTAGGAATGGGCATGTCTGAATTTACGTCTGCGGAAATACCAACGGCGGGGCATGAGATGCATGTTAGCGGCGTGTCAATGAAACAGGGTACAAGTTCTCATGTTGCTGATGAATCCACATGGGGATAGCTGCATGGGAAGCTCGCGGCCTTAGCGCGAGAGAATATCACTTTTTCAGAATCCTCTAATCTATTAACTTCAATTCTCTTAACTTTCCGAGCACTTCCTTGGCGTGACCCGCTGGAGACACACTCGGAAACACATAAGCTATTTTGCTATCGGCGTTTATTATGAAAGTTGTCCGCTTAGTAAAGAGCAATCCCCCTACTCCATAGGCGTTTATTATTGATTTATCCTTATCTGATACTAGAGTGAAGTTCAATCCGTACTTTTCTGTAAAATTTCGGTGGGAATCTACCCCATCTGCACTTACACCAAGCACTGCAACTCCCGCATCCTTATAGGAACTCATGTCATCCCTAAAGCTACAAGCCTCCTTTGTACAACCTGGGGTATTGTCCTTTGGATAAAAATAAAGGACCACCGGCTTTCCCTTGTATTCGCCGAGTGATACTTCCTTTCCGTTTTGATCTTTAGCCTTAAAATCTGGCGCCGCATCTCCAATATTTAGCATATCTATCCACCAACTGTTTTTCCTTATAGACTTATCTAAAAAATTATCCTGTTATCATTATTAACATTTGAGCTGGTCTAAAGCTGCAATATCATGGCGTTTATCAAGTCTGGTCGTGCCTGTTTTTTTAGTAAATATGCCAGCGCTAACTACGTCTTTAAAAGGTACGTCTGTGACTAACTTTCTCTTGCTTGCCTCCATTTGACAAGGCGTAAGAATTACTAAACCGGATTTTATGTTGGTTTTGTGCCCATTTACCTTCCTCTCGATTTACAGTGCCGCCGTATCGAATATATCATTGGCTCTTTTGGTACAGTACGAAATGATGGTTA
>JAJYTP010000017.1 GCA_021792955.1 archaeon
GTCCATATAATTATTGGGGTTGTATGGCTTATTGAAATAGCGGTATCATATTTTTTAGGCATAATTGTCAAAAATATATGAGTAAATTATACCGTTACCAGTAGTATCCGGCCTGGTGAACCTGAGTATGAAGGGCCCATGAACGGCGGGCTCTACTAATTGGCATATATATGTACAATCAAGCCCGAGGCCGGTGGCCATACTGAAGGCCTCAAAGTTATCCAACCCATCAAAATCAAGAAAAAGCGGTTAGGAAAAGAAAAGCAGAAGCTCATCAAGTTGCGCGAATGTTACCGACCAATTGAGGGGGCAGCCATACGTCCGCCCTCTCCAGCTAACTTGACCGGTTTCCATTAGCTGGAATTTTACTCCTCCTTCTTTTCTTCTCCCTTGACTCCCTTCTTCACTCCGCTGCCCAACCCTTTGGCAAATCCGAAGCCCTTCTTGAGTCCTGTCCCTATGGCTTCACCAGTTTTCTCACCTGCCTTTTCAGCCTTCTTTTTCTCCTCCGGCATACATTTCACCTCCATCCATTAAGGGCGGGCAATTGCTTAAACCTTTTGGTACATTGTCCTATTTATCCCCGCCATATCCCTGTCATCGCTGATCTGTTGCGTTTGTCACCAGCATTGGCATGGATATACCTGAAATAACAGAACTGAGCACTGGTGTAAAAAATATGCATGATCCCGGCTTCCTTCATGAACCTCTGGAGGGACAAATCGCACAGGATGAACGATGGGAAGGCCTTTATGCCTGAGAATGTGAGCCTGAACGGATCCCCAGATAGGAGTGCGCCGTGAAGCTTCCAACACGCGCCATGGGCCTCCTGCAGCAGCGCATCAGAGGGGCAATTCAGGATAGTGGTGGCTGCTGGCAAAGAGATGCCCGCATGTGGAACAGCGCGGAGGAATAACAGGATGGACATTCAACAGCGCCGTCCAAGGTACAATCTATCCAGCTTTGAATGGTGGGCTGGAACAACGTTTCATACCTCCCAAAAACCCAAAAGGCGTATAAATCATCATATTCAAATTTTAGCTATCTGGAAAGTTGAGCAGGAATACCGATGATTATAAGGCCCTGAGCGTAGAGGAGGCCTTAAGGGAAGTCAAGGGTGGCCAGGAAGGCCTGACCTCAGCCGAGGCCCAGGCGAGGGCCGCATTATACGTTTATTTTAATAATAACCTGGATTATTTCAGCAATTTTCGCAATATCTGGTCTTGGAGCAGCGACTCCGTTAATACCAATATATTATTCACTGGGGATACCATTCTCCATAGCTGCTGCTTCAGGGCTTCTTCTAAATGTCCTTTCGCTTTCTAGCGCTTCTTTCAACAACACAAGGCATAATTACATATTGTGGAAAACTGGAACAACGTTCATGATACCGGCGGTTGTAATGGCGCCGATAGGTGCGATAGTAGGTGCTCATACACCGGATTTTATTCTGCTGGTAATATTCACTCTTTTCCTTTCTTACACGCTTTATAACCTTATCACCTCCCAGAAAAGGCAGAAAAGAAGCAAGGAGATGACTAGTATAAACGCGATATTGGTAGGAATAGGGATAGGAGGCATTGCAGGATTTCTTGGCGGGCTACTCGGTGTAGGGGGCGGATTGATCATATTGCCCGTGCTAACATTTATGGAAGGCGATTTCAAAAAAATTGCAGGGACGACCGCCTATATAGCTCTGTTCAGCTCTATGAGCGGATTTATATCATATCTGTTAATACTTCATGGTATCAATTACATTCTCTGGATAGCTGTACTGCTAGGAGGGGCTATCGGCGGCATAACAGGGTCTGCGTTAATGCATCGTTTCAATTCCAAGAATGTCAGGATCCTGATAATAATCATAGTGGTGTTCATTTTAGCAAAAACGGCTTATTCACTTATAGCCATATATACCTGACTTTTGAAGCAGGTTGCGGATGGGTGGGAGAACCCCTCTAGAGGCGGCAGGCAGGGGGCATGCTTTGAGCTTCTGTAATTACTACAGTTGCTGAAACTTACTCCCTTATAAATAACAGAATAAAGCAAATGCCGTCATGAAGCCCAGGCTGTTATTCGTCTGCGTGGAAAACGCCGGAAGGAGCCAGATCGCGGAAGCCGTAGCAAAGAGCATGGGATACGAGGCCAAAAGCGCCGGAACGATGCCTGCACGGAGGGTCAATGAAACAGTTGGGGAGGTCATGAAGGAAATCGGGATGGACATCGGCAAGAACAGCCCGCAGCTGCTTACGGATGACATGATAAACTGGGCAGACATCACAGTCACCATGGGCTGTTCGGTTGAAGATGTGTGCCCAGCCCCACTGCTGGCAAAAATGCACAAGAAACTGATCGAATGGAACATCGCAGACCCGGCCGGCAAGCCGATTGATGAGGTAAGGGCGATAAGGGATGAAATCAAGCGCAAGCTGGAAAACATGAAACTGCAATGAAAATTCTGTTTACAGTTTCCCTGATAATATTCCTGGCAACCCTGATAGCTGTTATACTGAAGCCCAGGAACATCGGAATAGGGTACTCCACAATCGCCGGCGCAGCCGTAAGCCTGCTGCTTGGCATTACGACCATTGGGGATGTATTCATTGTATGGGGCATAGTGTGGAACGCCACGTTCACCTTTGTTGCGGTCATCATCGCTTCCCTCATATTTGATGAATCCGGATTCTTCGAATACGCCGCGATCAGGATAGCGAGGTCAGCAAATGGCAATGGCCTGAAGCTGTTCATGCTGATAATTCTGCTGGGCGCTGGCATCTCCGCGGTGTTCGCAAACGATGGAACGGCGCTCATTCTCACCCCCATAGTCTATGCGATGCTGATAAGGTCGGGCGTCGATAAAAAACACGTGCTCCCCTTTATAATCGCCACCGGGTTCATTGCGGATTCAGCCAGCCTGCCGCTGGTCGTGAGCAACCTGGTCAACATCGTGACCTCCAGCTACTTTTCAATATCGTTTCTTGATTACGCGAAGGTGATGATAATACCTGATGTGGCGGCGATCCTGGCTACCCTGTTGTTCCTGACGCTCTACTTCAGGAAAAGCATCCCTAAGGGATATGACATGCAGAGGCTTGGAGACCCATCTGAAGCCATAAAGGATCGCCTTACGTTCAGGCTAGCGGTCCCCACGATTATCCTGTTGATAGTATCGTACTCAATAGGGGGGATCTTCGGAATACCGGTAGCTCTGATCGCCGTCCCGATCGTCGCCGTGATCTTCATGATAGCCAGGGTTAACGGCAAAATCGATACGAACAGGATATTGAAGGTGGCGCCATGGCAGATAGTCATATTTTCGCTCGGAATGTACCTGATAGTGTTCGGGCTGGGAAGGGAGGGGCTGACCGGAATCATCCTCTCCATATTGAACGTATTTTCGACGATGGGCGGGCCGCTTCCAACGCTGCTGTCGGGCTATCTGTTTGCGATCATCGCTGCCACCATGAACAACATGCCCTCCGTCATGATAGGCAACCTGGCGATATCGAACTTCGCACATCCGGGGTCCCTTATCTACGCCAACGTCATAGGAAACGACATAGGCCCGAAGTTCACGCCCATCGGTTCCCTTGCCACGCTGCTGTGGCTGTATACGCTGGAAAGGAAGGGCGGCATCAAGATCTCAACGAAATACTATATGAAGGTCGGCTTCCTCATGGCGGTGCCCGTGCTCTTCTTCTCGCTTCTGGTCCTGTGGCTGGTTTTGCTCTGACTATATGAGGATTGAGGTTTTAAAGGCGCCTAGAGGAGGGCATAATGCAGAGGTCAGTTGCGCCCCACAGGCGCCATCCATCCGGATAACGGTTCAGGAACGGCGTCCCATACCCGCAGGCCCGCGCTGGTCAACTGGTGAACAGCTGCGTCATACCACGCCAACGGACGGAGGATATAACGCTGTATTCAGTCCCTGTGTTCGAAATCCCCGTGTTCCTTCCAGTTATCATCCACCGCCAGTGAACCCTTCATTATGGCTGCGGCAACATCCTTAACCTTTCCATTTGCCCCGGTTACAACCTTCACTCCATATGATTTAAAAAAATTGACCGCGTTCGGCCCCATGCCGTATGCAACTATGGTATCAGCGCCGTTCTCCTTTACAAATTTTGGCAGGTCACCCACTTCATGCTCCACATGGGGGTTCTGCTTGACTTCGAAGTTCAGTAATTTATCCCCACTGATGTTCACAAACGCAAAGTACCCCGCCCTTCCAAAGTGCATTGCTATGCGCGACTCAGGCCCCTCGTCATTTTCTACAGGAAAAGCCAGCATCATGCATGTCCCCACAGAGGACGCTGATTTAAGATTTCCTTTGTGTTGGGGCTTTATCTAATTTAGGACCGCTCGGCCGCCATAGCCCTCCGGTATTCTCCTATTTAGCAAACGATATTTCGAGCTTCGTTATTGCGACCCTGATCTTGCCGGTCAGTGCTTTGATTTGCAGCTGCGGCCAGGTCGCGCTTCCAAATTCGCATGATTCAGCTGCGCCTGTGGGCCTATTCCATGCAGCAGCTCATCTTTGATATGTCCCTGATGAACGACTGCGCGGTGAGCTTGATCCCCTCCGATACCGTTGGAAATACATGGCTGCTCATCAGCACGTCATTTATGGTAAGGCCGTGCTGGATAGCGCAAACCCCCTCCATGATCAGCTCGGCCGCGTATGGCGATAAAGCATGTACGCCTACGATCCTATCGTTTCTGGGGTCCACTACGATCTTGAACAGGCCATCCTCTTCCCTCAGGATTCGGGCCTTGGGAACCGATTTCAGGTCCAGCGACCGGCAGGAGCACCCGCCATTCGCATTTGTGAACTCCTTCTCCGTGAATCCAACGGATGCCAGCTGTGGCTCGGTAAATACCGCCCACGGGACAGCCATCATGTTCACCGACTGGTTCGCATGTTCGTATATGTTGGTGGCCGCAATGACGCCCTCCCTCGCTGCCAGCGTCTCCAGCATCAGCCTCTGGTCGACCACGTCACCTGCGGCATATATCCTTGGATTGCTGGTCCTCATGTTAGAATCTACCCATATCCCCTTCCTGCTGTATTTCACCCCTGCGGCCTCCAGGTTTAACCCTGAAACGTTTGGAGCACGGCCAGTGGCCATCAGGATGGCATCTACCTTCAGCTCTTTTCTGCCTTCGGCCGTAACTATGTCAATCACCTTGCCAGTGGAGACGCGTAAGACCCTGGCTTTCATGATGAACTCGATGCCCTCCTTTGCTAGAGATTCCATAAGCCTTGTGGAAATTTCAGGCTCAGCCTGTGGCAATATGCTTGGCAGCGCCTCCACAACGTGGACTTCTGAGCCCAGCCTGCTGAAGGCCTGGCCCAGCTCGAGCCCTATGGCGCCGCCGCCTACAACGGCCAGCCTGCCAGGCACATCATCCAGGTCCCATATGTTATCGCTTGTAAGGTAGGCGGCCTCCCCCAGGCCCTCGATGTCTGGAACCGTGGTTGAGGAGCCGGTGGCTATTATGAAGTTATACCCCCTGATGTTGTGGGCATTGCCAGAAACGGAGATTTCATTCCCATCCTTGAAGGTGGCCTTCCCCTCTACGATGTCGATGTTGTCGTACTGCCTGATCACATCTTCGTACTTGGCCTCCCTTTCCCCCTCCACAGCATCCCTCAGGGAACCCATAAGGTCCTTTAAATTCGGCTCAGCGGCAACCGGCGCTATGCCAGGGTATCGCGGGTTTCGCTGGTCAAACAGCATCTTTGATGCCTCTATAAGGTATTTGGAGGGCACACAGCCAACGTTCACGCAGGTTCCACCCAGATGCCCGAAGCCAACCATGGCTATGGATGCCTGCCCTGACGTTATCTCCGAAGCCTTGATTGCCGCCGAAAATGCAGCAGCTCCCCTTCCGATTATAACCAGGTCATATTCCCTTTTCAATTTAGTTCGCTCTATTCCCTTACCTGCGCCCTGTATTGAGACTTCCCGGAGAAGACGGGCAGCGCCTCAAGCTCGAATGGCTTGACCTTCCCTTCGTCTATCCTTACAACAGCGCTTTTATCAGCCAGTGAAACTTTCGCATCAAGCACGCCGTCCTTCCCCTTCAGTCCCCTGGTCACGGTAAGTGCGCAATCGTCACACGTCATGCCGAACACCTTCATCTTAACGGTCTTTTCTGTCATGGTGGTGCTTCAAGCGGTTAGTTATTTAAACAACGTAGTTTAAAGTTTAGCACCGGCCTTTTAAAATCCCTCCGCCACGGGTTCTGGTCTGACAGCCCCGAGAACGATATTACTTTGATTATATTGATTATCAATTGTAAGTATAGTGACAAGCTTGCGGTGCGATCGCAGGAACCTTAATATTTTTATCCGTTTATGTTGCGGCATTGGTCCTGAAGCTAAGGTATCACGGTGGAACGGTTACGCTCAGCGAAAGGGTTGACCTTCCGTTCGTAAAGTATGATGAAAGGTCAGGGAACTACAGGTGCCTTGGCATCAATTACAGGAAGCTCAGGGAAGGCCTAGACAGGGCTGGAATGGAGTACGTCGATGAAGTGCGGGAATCAGCCCCGCTTCCGGAGGGCATTTCGTTTAAGGGCGGCCTCAGGAGGTATCAGGAGGAGGCGCTTGGCAGGTGGAGGAAGGCCGGCATGAGGGGCGTGATTGTCATCCCCACAGGAGGTGGGAAGACCATAGTTGCTCTCAGGGCCATCTACGAGCTTGGCGAGCCCGCCCTCATAGTCGTCCCCACGATCGACCTGATGAACCAGTGGGCGGCAAAGGTGAAGGAAGTGCTTGGCATACGCCCGGGGACCCTTGGGGGCGGCAGCCAGGAGGTCCTGCCGGTGACCGTTGCCACTTACGATTCCGCCATGAACAGGATCAGGCACATCGGCAACAGGTTCGGGATGCTGATAGCTGACGAATGCCACCATCTCCCGGCGCCAAGCTACTCCGAGATCGCCCTTTACTCGACGGCGGAGCACAGGATCGGGCTTACTGCGACGCCTGAAAGGGAGGATGGCCTGCACAGGGAGCTTGATAAGCTCCTCGGCCCGATAGTTTACAGGATTTCGCCCGTAGACCTTGCCGGGACATACCTTTCCGACTTCAGCATTAGGAGGATATCGGTTGACCTGAGCGAAGAGGAAAGGAGGGAGTACAGGAGGAACTATGATCTCTATTCGGCTTACCTGAAGAGGAAGGGGATAATCATGAGGTCCCCCAGGGGGCTGCTCAGGCTCATAATGCTGAGCAACAGGGACCCCGAGGCCAGGCTTGCGCTTCTGGCCAGAAACGAAGCGATCAGGATATCGCTGAACGCCGAAAAGAAGGTCGATGCCTTAGTAAGCGTGCTCAGGGAGTACGGTGACAAGAAGGTCCTTGTGTTCACCCAGAACAACGAGCTTGTTTACAGGGTCTCCAGGTCGCTCCTCATACCGGCCATAACTCACCTGACGCCCAAGGCTGAAAGGGAACTCATACTGAAGAGCTTCAGGGAGGGGAGGTACAGGGTGATAATAACTTCAAAGGTCCTCGATGAGGGGATTGATGTGCCCGACGCCTCAGTTGGGGTCATAATGAGCGGGACCGGAAGCTCAAGGGAGTTCGTGCAGCGGCTCGGCAGGATACTGAGGAAGGTCAGCGGCAAGAGGGCCGAACTGATTGAAATAGTTACGAGCGATACGACCGAGCCCCGCGCAAGTTACCGGCGGAAGAAAACCATTGACGGAGGGATGAGATGAAATGAAGGGCGAGCTACGTCCAGCCTATGCCGGTAGCGAGCACGTTCACCTGGTGGACATGATATCTGGAATCCTGAAGGGCTCAGCTGGGAGGAGGAGGGGCGAAGTCGAAGCCAGGATAAGGGAGGTTGAAGCGCATGGCGATTACAGGATGGTCAGGGGCTTCTACGACATAATGCTGGCTTACTGCACCTTTGAGCCGGCGACAAGGCTCGATCCCGCCCCGCTGAGGGATTTCGCCTTCGCCAGGATGAGCGAGATCGGGAACTACGATCAGGATACGGCAGTGGCCGTGATAAAGGAAGGGGCTAAAAGGTTTGGGATAAAGGAGGACGAGTTCAGGAGCGCGATGTGGTCCGACCTGCCCGAGAACCAGGTGCTTAAGGCCTTCAGGGCTCCGAACCCTGAAGACGTAATAAAGGAGTACAATTTCCGCGCGGTCAGCTCAATCCTCCTAAGGTCGGCGTACATCAGGTTCTGGGTCTCCGACAGGTGGAAGGATGCGCTCTGGGCGGTTAAGAGGCTCGGCCTTATGTACCAGCTTGAAGGCTCATCCATAACCGTTGACGGGCCGGCCTCCCCCCTCAGCAGCACCAGGGCTTACGGCCTCGCCATCTCCAGGCTGTTTTACTTCATTACCAGGGCGGAGAAGTGGTGGCTTGAAGCCGGCCTGGCGAAGGGCTCCAGGGTGCTCAGGGCTAGCAGCGACGACCCGATCTCCTCCGGAACCGGGGAGGTCACCTTCGACAGCGAGGTGGAAAGGAGATTTTACCGCAGCTTTTCATCGTTAGGGACCGGCTGGGAGATAAGGAGGGAGCCTGAGCCCCTCAGGGCGGGAAGCTACACGATCATACCGGACTTCCTCTTTGAAAAGGGCGGCATAAGGGTTTACATGGAGATCGTGGGGTTCTGGACGCCGGAGTACCTTGAGAGGAAGTTCAGGAAGCTGAGCGAGCTGAAGGTTGATAACCTGATAGTAGCGATAGACTCGGCCAATTACAGGGGGAAGCTCCCTCAGATAGCCGGGAGGGTGATCGTATACAGGGGGGTACCAGACGCCTATAAGGTAAAGGCGCTGCTCATGGAAATAGAAAGGCCGCTCAAGGACGAGCTGATGAAAAGGGCGATGAGCGTAAAGGTCGCAGGCGACCACCTGTCCGTCAGTGAAATGGCAAGGGAGAACGGCCTGCCCGAAGACATCATGAGGGAGGCGCTGACGAAGGCCAGGCCTGAGGGGTACGTATTTGACGGCTCTAATCTGATAGGCCCGGGCCTTGCTGAAGCGCTTAGGAAAGATATAATTGCGCTTAAAACGGAGGACGCCGAAGCCGCGATCGAGCTGCTGAAGAAAAGGGACATCGAGGCCACCGTCTCAACCCTTGTTGAACTTGGCCTTAAGGTGGAATGGAGGGGGCTGGAAGCCAGGTTGATCCTTTAGGGCTTTTACAAACATATAGCATCTTATTTGTGTTACCTGTCTCTAAATTTTGATGTGTGGTTGTTAGGTAAATCGTCTTTCTTTGACAATAGACATTAGGCACAATTTAATTTTATCAAAGCGTCAAAATCATTTTCTGTCATATTTTCCTGTCATATAAACGACTTCAGGGCATTGCTGTCATGCTGAACTATGGCCTGGTGTCCAGAATGGCGAACGCATTTAGGTCCTTTACAGGGCTTAAACTGTCCGAGTTCTGTTCCGTATATGAGAAGGTTAAAGCAAAGTATGAAGAATATGAGAGGCAGAGGCTATGGAAGAGGCCAAGGAAAAATAGGGTCGGCGCAGGCAGGCCCCTTAAGCTGTCCCTGAGGGACAGGCTGCTAATGCCGTTCGTCCACTACAGGGTTTAAACACATAACTTCGACCCTCACCAGCTACCTGTTCGACCTGGACCAAAGCAACGTGCTCACTCAAGGACATGCGCAAGCTGGACCCCCTGTCAGGGAGGTGATGCCCATCCCCGAAAGGATCTATGCTGTTACGAAGAGAGCAAACACGCCGGAGGAGGTTAAGAGGTATTTTCCGGGTTTCAGGGTATTAATAGACGCTTATCAAGTCGCGTTTGACATATTTTCGGCAGTTTTTATGTCACATATGACAAACTATTTATACCGTAACTGCAGATGTTTCTGTAATTGAACGATGAAGAGCTTCTGGGCCTGATGGCCAGCTGGAACTTCTGGGGTAGACCCCCTGAAACCGGCATCACCAGGGATCACTATGTTAACAGAATAG
Organism: archaeon; assembly: GCA_021792955.1. Classification (GTDB taxonomy): domain Archaea; phylum Thermoproteota; class Nitrososphaeria; order Conexivisphaerales; family UBA164; genus JAJZYL01. The sequence goes on from JAJYTP010000017.1 coordinate 9,965, forward strand.
AGGGGTTTCTCAGGGCCGTGGGCGTTGTGGCTGTTACTGGCGTTAGAAGGGCGGGCAAATCGTACGTCTCGGTTCAAACCATCAAAAGGCTCATTGATCAGGGAACCAATCCAAGGGATACCCTGATAATCAGGCTTGACGATGAAAGGCTTTTGAACCCTGATTACCAGATGCTGCTCAGGATTTATGACCTTTACAGGGTACAGGTTAAAAGGGAAAACGAAAAAACCTATGTCCTGCTGGATGAAGCTCAGGAAGTTGAAGGATGGGAAAGGTTCGTAAGGGGATTATCTGAAAGGCGGGAAGCTTTATTTATAGTCACGGGTTCGTCCTCGAAACTGCTCAGTTCAGAATTTTCCACTCTGCTTTCTGGCAGGTTCATAGAAGTAAATGTCACTCCATTGAACTTCAGGGAGTACCTCGGGTTCGGTGGCCTTAACTATGACAGTCCACTGAGCGTTTCTGCCAACCTTGATACGATTAAAAGGGAAATGATGGGTTACATTAACGGCGGAGGGTTCCCAGATTCTGTCCTTAATCCTTCAGTTAAAAATGAGCTGATTTTATCATACTTCAATTCCATAATAGTGAAGGATGTTGTAAAGAGGTACGGAATTCGGGACATTTCAAAGGTCGAGTCGCTTGCCAGGTTCTATGTGGCTTCTACAGCTTCAACCATAACTTTCAACAGTGTTTCCAGGTTTCTCAAAATTCCGCTTAAAACAGTGGAAAGGTACTCTGGCTACCTAGAATCAGCATTTATTTTCTTCTTTCTAAGGAGCTATTCTAGTTCACCCAAGGCTGTGGAAAATTCACCCAGAAAGGTCCACATTATTGACAATGGATTGCTTGTAAATTCAGCTGCATCCAACACCTGGAGAATGCTTGAAAGCGCTGTAGCGCAGGAACTGAAAAGGGTGTCATCTGAAAATAACATTTCAATGTACTACTGGAAAGGTGAAGGAGCTGAAGTGGACATAGTGCTGGAACACAGGGGGAAGCTTTTGCCCGTGCAGGTATCATACAGTATAGCAGAGGAGAAATCGAGAGAGATGGAATTCAGGGCGCTGCGCAAGTTCATGAAACTTTTCGGCGCGGAAAGGGGCATGGTAATAACAATGGGAGAAAGTATGGATGAAAATCAAATAAGTGTGGTACCCGCGCGCACATTCTTTTTGAACAGCGCAGGGATTTTAAAGTAATTGATCTGGCTAAACTTTGGCAAAATTTAGTTTACCAAATTTGCCAGATAATTTTGTTGCCGCTGATTTTATAGGCGAATTGTTGAAATGATTGATGATACCTATAGTCGAGCGTCAATCAGTGGTCTCCTCATACATGCTCGCCTTTGATGGCATATTCTCTAAACCGCAGATTAAGAACTTCGCAAGGTATATCACTGGCCTCATGATATCCGGCAATAAAACGGTTCCCGTGATGAACGACCTGTTCTGCTTTTATAATGACCAGAGCGCCGTGAACAACTTTATCACCAATTCAACGTGGGCTACCTTGAGGAATATCATAAGAGGAGCAACTCGGAATCAGGCTTTGCACAGGATAAGAAGCTGCTGGGCTGGATGGTCGCACAGAGGAGGGATGACAGGATCAGCTGCGCGCTGTCCATGGAACTCTGGCATAACCTGTTCAATCTGGCATCGTAAAATTAAGGCCCACAGTATACGATATGGGAATATTTTTTAGGATAACCTTATAAAGGGTATTAGTATGGTACTAACATATGTCGGCTGATACTAATATAACCAAAAAGGAAAGGGACTGCATAGTGAGCATATGGAACGGCTCTCAAAATGGCTTTCCAGTAAGGGTCTCATCTCTTGCCGAGTCAATGAAGATCAGGCCCCCAACGGTGGAGGAACTGCTCAACAGGCTGGAGGGCAAGGGGCTCATCCAGAGGAACAAGGGGATGGTAGTCCTCAGCGAAACTGGCAGGGCCGTTTACAGGAGGATAATGATGGATCACCGTGCGCTTGAAACGTTCCTGGTCCAGTGTGGCGATGATGCTGATAGCGCGTGCAAAATGGTAAGCAACTTCGATTACCTGATAGATGAAAGGACAGCCATGCTGGTGTTAAAGAGGATTGGGAACCCGGCTCTCTGCCCTCACGGCCGCCAGATCATGGAAGCGATATAAAATGGTTTACCTGAACCTCTGGAACCCTGAAAACGTGGGCCTCCTGACCGCCCTGATAATCTCCTATTTGCTGGGGATAGTCCACGGCATAACCCCTGATGAGCACACTTGGCCGATAACGTTTTCATACTCCGTTGGATCCTTCAGCACAAAGGGCGGGGCGAAGACTGGCATGGTATTTTCCAGCGGCTTTACGGCGCAAAGGGCTATACTCTCCGAAATAAGCTACTTTGCCCTCGCAGGCATATTTCTGACCGCAGCGGCATTTGGCATTACATATATCATAGTCGGGCTCGCAATGGCCCTTGCCGGGATATACATCGCGAAAAAGGGGAAGTACCTTCACTGGCACTACCTTGAGGAAAGGCTTGGAGTGATCTTCGGGATCCACAAAAAGCACAGCGATGTTCAGAAGCAGGAGCTTGAGCACAAAATAAACCCGGCCAATGTTTCAAATAATGAAATGGATACGAAGCCAGTGCCGGTGAAGCTTGCGCTGGTCCACGGTTTCATAGCCGGCTTCGGGTTCGGCGCGTTCGCCCTTATCATATATACGGTGCTTGCGCCGTCGATGCCCTCCCCGTGGTTCGGTTTCCTTCCCGGGCTGCTCTTCGGCCTCGGCACGATGACCATGCAGATACTGTTCGGCTCGGCGTTTGGCAAGTGGCTCAGCTCAAACAAGAGGCTGAACATGAACGGAATCGCGTTCGTTGGCAAGACCATAAGCACGTATGTGCTTGAGTACGGTGGGCTGGCATTCATCGTCGGGGGGGCCGCAATACTTTATGCCCCGTGGCTGCTCAACATCGCCATAGTGACGCCGATATACGTCCACAACCTGCATGACCTGGGCATAGGCTTCTTCCTTGTAGTCATCGTTGTGGTTGTAATAGGGCTGGTCGGGTACAAAAGGGCCATAAACCTGGCTCAGCGCAACCCCAGGTTCATAAGGGTAAATGACGCCTGAAGGGAAATAATCCAGCCGCCACAGGCCCGCTACGCACGAGCAACCTGGTCACGGGAGATGCCCGCCGATTGGGGAGGTATGGGGGCGAAAGTGAGAGATGCTGGCGGGTATGGCTCGCTTAACGTTCAATCCTCTCCCCAGGGCCTTATGCCCGGTTTTCATTAACGGCTTAAACGTCACAATAAGGGGGATGCCGACCCATCATCACTGGGGCTTGTTTATCGATGCAAAATAAGTGTAGTTGATGAGTATCCAGGCAGAAGTTACATTTGAAATAACTCCATCCTCCGAAATCATAAAGGCCCAATCACCTTTGGGAACAGTGACGTTTACGAGCAGGTTAGTTATGTTCCGCTCGGAAAATACATATGTGTTTCCGTTCACTATATAAAAGTTAACGGGGGCATTCGCTGTTAAGCTACAGGTTACCAATGCTGTCCCGTTAAGATTTTCTTCAATAGCGAAGCTCATCCCTTGCCCCAACTGGGTCCCTGGGCCAAGCATAAGCGGATATTCAGGTGACACAATGCTTGCATACAGGGTACCGGTGACCGGCCTCGTTGGGGGCGGCAACTTGGATGCAAAGTAAACGTTCACTCCCAAGCTAACAGAAAGGAGAAGTACCAAAAAGACAACGAGCAGGTCCTTGTTCATGTTCTACCATCACTAATCTGTATTAAAGTCGGCTTGGCTATAAATCCTCCATATACTGGCGCTGCCCGTTGCTCCAGTTGACCTAGACAAATTCAAACCCAAGTGCCCCCTGTGTATTTGAACCCGTCTGTCCATTGAACGAATCTACGTTCCAAGTACCGAATGATCCTGGGAAGGTATACGTAAAACTTGCGGTTCCTGATTGATAATATGAAATCTAGACATCAAGGTTTCCAGATCCTACATAGTTGCTCGCGCTCGGGAAACTTACCGAAAATGAAAGGGACGTTGTTGACGTTGAGAGCAGCGTTCCGGAAGTGCCAGGGCCATTTGTAGTGATAACTTGATAAGATAAGGTGCTATAATCATTATTGAACTGGATGGAACTGTAGCCATTGTATACAAATAACCTATCTCGTCATTATCGCTCTGGCTGCCTGAAGGTAATAGATACAGTGTATAATACTGCTCGGATGAAATGGGTTTCATGGACACATAATTCGGACAAGCTCCATAGATCGTGGTGTAATAAATCCAATTGGCTAATTCAAAGAGGCCAGCAGCTTCCCCATCGCTTAGACTCATTTGCCAACCTACCTGCTGTGTAGTCGAAGAGGTTACGCCGCCTATTGAATATTTTCCTGTGTAGCCTTGTGTGGTGGATGCTGAAGAACTGCCACCGTACGGCGAATTCAGAAGTATAATTGGCGTCCAGTAAATATAGCTGGCATCCTTTTTGAAGGTGCAGATGTAGTTATTTGGGGTTTGCGTGGCAGCAAAGGCAGAGAGCGTTGGCACAAAGGTGAGAACTGCAGTTGCTATTATTGGCGTTACAATGAGGGTTTTACTCAGT
>JAJYTP010000018.1 GCA_021792955.1 archaeon
TTCAATATATTACCGTTTAGCTCTACAATCAGCACATAGGAAAGTGCCTAGATAGGAATGTGTTTTTTGATAAATTTACCAACTTTAATTGATTTTATATGACATAAGGGGTGTGCGCCTACCCCTTATATGAAACACATTAAGGCGCACGTGCGCAATATAACCGAGAAGGTATTTAACCGAATCGTTCAAAGGATGTCGACGATCGTGTCAATTCCTACCTCTAACAGGTACAACGCGCTGTACGGCGGGAGTGAGCTCCAGGCGGCACTGATCGAACTGGCCATATCGGGTGGCTATCCGGAGTCGGGGATGCAGAGGCTGGCCGCGGAATCCGGCGGGAGGGTGCCGTCGGGCTCCTGGCTCAGGAAGGGGATAGTGAGGGTGCCCGAAGCCAGGATGGAGGCGATGCTGGATGCCGGGCTCCAGTTCACCATGGATGAGCTGAAGAAGCGTGGGCTGTTCAACATGCCGGTGATGGTGGCGGTGGACAAGCACAAGGTGGCCAGGTACGACCACGATAACGATCATGGTTACCTTGCCGGTGGCAAGCATGAGAGGGGCACCAGCAGGTATGAAATATACATCACCGCGCAGTGCGTCGAGGAGGGCATGAGGGCCCAGCTGGCCTGTCAGCACGTCAAGGCGCTGGATGACAACGCCGACCTTATGACGTCCCTGCTTAACGACGTAAGGCTGAACGAGATCGATGTTTCACTGCTTCTCATGGACAGGGAGTTCTTTTCAACCTCGGTGGTGCTAAGGCTGAACAAGCTGAATCAACCGTTCCTGATGCCCTGTGTCAGGAGGAAGGGCATAATTGAAGCGCTGAGGGAGTTCTCATCAGGAAGGAGGGGAAGCGCGTCGAACTACACCATGCGGGGAGCCGATGGAACGGCGGACATAAGGCTGGTGGTAGTGCCTGGAGCTGACGGCAGGCCGTTACCGTTTGCCACGAACCTCCCTGAAGATAGGGTGCTGTGGAACCTGTACATCATACCGAAAGAATACAGGAGGAGATGGGGCATAGAGACCGGCTACATAGGTGTTGAGGAACTCAGGGCCAGGACCACCAGCAGGAACCATTCCCTGAGGCTGTTGCTGTTCTACTACGGCCAGATACTGTACAACATCTGGCTGCTCATCAACCTGATGATAGCGGAGGAGTTCTTCAGGAGGCTAAAGACGTCCATGATGCATCTTGCAGTGCTCAAGGGGCTGTTGCACTCCTTCATAGTGAAGGGGTTCTCAGGTGGCTAAGAAGCGATGTTTACAATGGAGGTGATGTAAGGGCACATTCCTATCTCGCCACTTTCCCATTGGCTGTGATTATAAATATATATATATGTGAGTTAAAAATTAGTTATGATCGATATAAGCGATCCACTTTATAATTTCATCAAACTTTCTGATGTGGAAAAGGAAGTGGTAGATACACACGAGTTCCAGCGACTGAGAAGAATAAAGCAGCTTTCGAGCACTTATATGGTTTATCCGGGCGCCAATCATACCAGATTTGAACATAGCCTAGGGACCATGCATCTGGCTGGCCTCATAGGCAACGAACTGATGGGAAGGGGATATATAAATGAAGATGAGGTGCAAAAATTGAGGCTTTCTGGTTTGTTACACGATGTAGGCCACGGCCCCTTTTCTCACCTGTTTGAGGAGATAATGACCAGGAAACATGGCTATACCCACGAAGATGTATCACATATGTTGATAGTAAAGAGTGGTATAAAGGACGCGCTCAGGAAATACGGCTATAATGAAACAGAAATCGCCGATCTAGCACAGGGGAGGCTTGCTAATAAACCGTTCATGGATTCAGTAATAGCCGGGCCCCTGAGCTCCGATATGATGGATTATATTCAAAGGGATTCATTCTACACCGGTGTGCTTTTCGGCGTTACAAACGTCTACAAGGTCATAAACTCGTTCCATGTGTACGACGATCAACTAGCGATAGAGAGGGATGCCCTCTCAGCGTTCGAAGGGCTTGTCATAGCTAGGTATGCTATGTTCAAGGCTGTTTACTTCCACAAAACGGTAAGGGCTGCTGACGCCAGCCTCTTAAGGGCGCTACAACTGGCCGATGAATCCATGGACTTTTCTGACCCCTCCAGACTTGAGGAGTATGTTGAACTGAACGATGACTATCTTCTGGACCGAATTCGCTTAAAGGAGTCAAGCGATAAAGGGATAATGAGGGCTAAAGAATTGATAGCCAATTATCTTGATAGGAGGATCGCAAAGTGTGTATATGAAAGTTCGTTTATAGGCAAGGAAGCCTTTTATGATAAGTTGATGGGAAAGTCAAATATAAGGTTGGAGTTAGAAAGGGAAATAGAGGATAAGTCTGGAATTCCTAACGGCGCGGTCCTTGTTGACCTTCCGGTTATCCCGTCCGTGCCTCACACGTTCAAAAGGGAGGAATTTCAAAACATTTACGTGGTCAGGAGAGAAGGCGAAGCTGTCATGGGCAACATCATCTCCGCATCAGAAATGCCTCTTCTTGGAAACATAATGGGCTATATGAACATGGTAAGGATATATACTGAGACAAAATACAGGGCCAGGGTAGAACAGGTCATACGCGATCTATTTAGTTCGTCGGGCGCCTACTCAAAGATATCGGCCTAGCTGTTAATGGCATTATAGGTGTAAAAATGCCAATATCATGCACAGTTAATGATATCATGATCAAGGGTAAGCTGCATGATGCCTTAGCTCCACACACGGTGTTGGCCTGTAGAATTAAGGGGGTTATTCGGGGAACCGTGTTTAATCGGGGTACATCACTAATGTTGAAGGTTACACTTAATGTCGGATGGGAAAAATCCAAGTTAACTTTTAAAAAAGGTGAAATCGCTTATGATCCGGTTGATGAATGGCTAGTCATTTTCTTGAAAGATACGCAACAGGGTAAAAAGTGTAACCTAATAGGGCAATTGGACTATACGGAATCATTAGAAAAGGTAAGAACAGGTTCATCATTGGAAATTAGGTTCTCCTAAAAATGATTCTATGAATAAAGCTTTTACAAGCTATAAATACGGATTTTCGATTTAAAACCGTTTCCTTTCCGCATTGATCAAGGCGAGGTAAAGATCGTCGTCCTCCTTTCCCTCTATTACCTCCGGGATCCTTTTAAATGGTATATCAAAGCACATGGCTATGGCCCCCTTTTTACCATATTTCTTGATAACTGCTGATGCCATCTCAGCTTCCTTCTTGGCCCTATCGCTGCTCCTGACATGCAAGGAGTATTCCATATCGATCGTGCTATCCATAAGCGTTATTGCTGAAGACCCGCACTTTTCACAGACGGGGGGATCCCCCATATCGGAGACCGCCACAGTCTGGAAATTCCCGCAGCTGGAACAATATAGATACTTATAACAACCTTCCACTCGAGCCTTGGCCGCCTCGATCAGAAGGCGTTTTAACCTTGAAGGATTTATCACTTCGCCTTGTCTCGCCATTTCCTCCAAGCCTATCATGGCCAAGGGTGATGGGCTTCTTCTTTCGCCTAAATCCTTAAGTTCCACAGTCTTTCCATGAATACCCCTTACGAAATCTATCAAGCCGCGAGGATCAAGGTCCTCCTCCATCATAGTCCTTACGGCTTCCTTGTATATCACGGTTCCCTGTAATGTGGTGGAAAGCAGTTGCGCATCCTGTAGTGTAACCCTTGCTCCCTTTTGGACAACGCCCATCTTTCTTGCCGCCTGTATCAGCCTCCTTCTGAAGATCCCGGTATTAATGCAACTGTTGATTATAAGAGGTTCAATGTCTTCATGCTCGAGATCCCTTAAAATGTCTGTTACTAAAGCCGAGCTTCCTCCCTCCGTTTCCAGCACGATCCTGTAGGCATCGTTCTTTATTTTTACCTCCCTGTTTATGGCCTCAGATAGCCTATACGCTAAAACCCGGCCAAGAGTGCGATTTATAATCAAGCCCATATGTGAGTGTATTATTATATATGGAGCCGCCCTTTCAATAGTAAGCACTGTATCCGATGGTATTGGAAGCCCTTCCTCCATCTGACTCGCTATTTCTTGGGTCAAATTGACGGTCGATTCGCCGTCCAGTCCTAGCTCCTTCCCGTCGGCAGCTAATGCTTTTTCCTTTCCCATTATAGTAATATGCTCCGCCAGTGAACGTCGGAGCTTCCCTACATCCTGTGCAACCTCCTTTATCACCGGTATTTCCTCCCCTATCCAACTTGGTATTGCCCCTTCAGGGGCTTCTGTCCGTTTGGCGTACACCTTATCCTTGTGTACATCGGTCAATATCCAGGCGCTGCCCGCAAGGATGAACTTGGTACCTATTTCCCCATATTCAGCCATGAACGATTCATCAAGCTGACCCTGTGGGATATGAGCTTCATCGACAACAAGATAATTAAGCTCTTCGGGTATCATGGTCAGGTTGTTAAAATAGAAGTCAAATAGCTCAGATAGCCTCCTTGGCCTGAATATCGCCCCTTCACGATACCCTATTATCTGGGGCTTCCTATTGGCCATGTACTGTAGCAATTCCTCTAATTCCTCCTTTTGTAGGTTCCTGAAGGAATACGATTTCTTGAACATATCTAGGGCGTCGGTTTCTTTGATTACTCCGTACTTCAGTACAAGTCCGGCCAGTTGCTGGGCCATAACATCAAATGGTTTATTCGGGATTATTATGGGTTCAACCATTCCTACCTTTGCCCACTTTATTAAGGTCAATGCTTCAAGGGCATCGTCACTATCCTGAACCACTATTATCCCCTTGCTCACCTGTTCAAGGCTGTGCCCACTTCTGCCAACCCTCTGGATAAGTTTACTTACCTGCCGGGGGGAATTATACTGTATTACAATATCTAGACCTCCTATATCAATGCCGAGCTCGAGGCTGCTGGTGCATATTACACCCTTGATAGAGCCTCCCTTAAGGCCCATTTCCGCACCTCCCCGTCGTTCAGCCGAGAGACTGCCGTGATGTATGCCTATCGGATATCTTGGCTCCAGCATTCTTACCTTACTAGCCAATGATTCGGCTTCACTTCTTGTGTTAGTAAAGATAAGAGCCTTCTTGCCCCTTATATGATTTAATATGAACTTGAGCCTGTGCACCACATCTGGGAAAAGCGGGCCTCCCGTATCTGAGTCATCGGCCTTCTGGTAAACCACCTCATATTCGAACGACTTCGGGCTGAAGACCTGTATGACGGCGCATTTCTCGTTTGGAGACAGGAACTTTGCCAACTCCTCCGGATTGCCGATAGTTGCCGACAGGCCGATCTTCTGTATAGCATAGCCCGTTAATGCCTCCAGCCTGATGACGCTCATAGAGAGCTGAGAACCCCTCTTATCGCCAGCTAACTCATGTATCTCATCTATTATCAAATATTTGACTGACTTCAATGATTCAGCTAGGTTCCTTGAGACAAGCAGTACCTGGAGTGTTTCAGGAGTTGTTATCAGAATTTCAGGAGGCGCAAGAGATTGAGCTCTCCTTTCTTCGACTGGGGTATCACCATGCCTTACGGCCATCCTGATGTCAAGCCGCTTTGTCCACCATTCCAGCCTCTCGAGCAGGTCCCTATTTAGGGCCCTGAGAGGAGATATGTAAAGCAGGCTAACTCCTCCTCGACGTGGGCCCTTTACGATCATATCGAGTATTGGTAATATGGCCGCTTCGGTCTTTCCGGAGCCTGTAGGCGATACTATCAGCGCGTTTTCACCGCTGAGAATTTTAGCTATTGCGTCCTCCTGAACTTCAGTCTCCTCCTTAAATCCCTTTTCAATTATAAGGTCCTTTATGTATGGTGAAAGAAGGTCATAGGAACCCAATTCTATCCTATAAAAAGCCTTACGTACCCCTTATTATCACTTTCTTAGAAATGGTCATGCAAGTGATGAAATGATTTAACGCGTCATTTAATAACCACAATAAAGCGGATGGCCATATGATAAGGGGGGTTGCATTTGACCTTGACGGTACGCTCATTGATAGTGGTGCCACTTTGGCCCTTGCCTGGGAGGCGGCTTTTAAGAAATACGACGTAATAATAAATAAGGAAGAGTTTGCAAAATATATAGGGCTTGACCCAAGAGATATAGTAAGGAAGTTCATCCCAAACGCAAACGAATTGGACATTAAGAATATGCAACGGATCCGATATGAACAATTTATCCGTAACATAGCTGCGGTCAAACTTTATCCTGAAGTTGGTGGCGTTTTATCATATTTGTTAAATAAAGGAATCAAGATGTCCATCGCAACAAGTATGGGAACAGACCTTTTAGATTCTGTAGTGCGTCAAGTTGGCCTTGACAAATTCATGAGTTACTGCGTAAGCAGCAGTCAAGTTAAGAACGCCAAACCGGCACCGGATGTATTCCTTAAGGCTATGAAGCTCATGAAAGTGGGACCGGCGGATTGTTTTGTAGTCGGTGATCGAGAATATGATATAATAGCCGGGAAAAGGGCTGGCTCAAGAACTGTGCTTGTTCTGAGGGATAGATACAGCTTGAGTGCTGGAGTCAACGCGGATTATAACATAAGGGACCTCAGTGAACTGGTTACCATAATTTAACAACGTTCAAATCCTAACGCTTCCGACGTTGTATTTATAAAACTCAAATATATTACGATTGTATATGAGATTATACGAATATGAAGGAAAAATCATGTTCAGGGCTGCCGGCATAGATATCCCATCTTTCATGATGATCAAAGGAGAAGAAGAGATAGGAAAAATTATACCAGGTGTGAGTTTTCCGGCTGTACTCAAGGCACAGGTCCTTACTGGAGGGCGAGGCAAATCAGGAGGTGTAAAGGTGGTAAAAGATCAGGCTGAAGCCCTAGCTACTGCCAGACAATTAATGGGCTTGAGGATAAAGGGGGAGACCGTCGATAGCCTGATGGTTTCTGAATATATTGATATAACGAGAGAAATGTACTTGAGCATAACCGTTGATAGGTCTAAAAGGAGTTACCTAATACTGGCTTCTCCGACAGGCGGTATTGATATAGAATCCCTGGTTAAAGACAACCCAGAAAAGGTGTCGCGCATATATATAAATCCAGGCGAAATTATGGCTGATTACGCAAAAAGAAAGGTTGCCAAGGCTCTAATGCTTAGTGGAAATGAGGCTTCACTTCTTTTTGATTTGTTAAATCGGATGTTCAATGATGTAATGCAGAAATATCAAGCCGATCTTGTCGAAATAAACCCTCTGGCTTTAACGAAGGATGGAAGGTTAATAGCTGTAGATTCGAAGGTCACCATTGACGATAACGTTCAGCCATTCATAATTGGCCAACTTGAAAGGCTTCTAGGTAGAAACCCTAGTGAAAACGCGGACGAAAGATTCAAATATGTGCAGCTTGACGGAAATATAGGAGTTATAGGAAATGGTGCCGGCCTGACCATGGCAACTATGGACCTCCTTAAGTCCTTAGGTGGTTCTCCAGCTGATTTCCTAGATATAGGGGGAGGCGCGGATAAGGAAGTGGTTAATGAGGCGTTCAAAAGGATCTTGGAGAGGGATGATATCAAAACCATTTTTGTTAATATCCTAGGAGGGATAACCAGATGTGATGAGGTGGCCGGCGGTTTGATAGCCGCTCTTAGTGCGGTGAAGGATGTGAAGCTCGTGGTGAGGCTTTCCGGCACTAATGAAGAAGAGGGAAGGAAGATGCTCAAGGACGCGGGAATTGCGACTTATGGAGACATGCTTGAAGCTGCCAGAGCGGCCGTTTCACTAACGAGGGAGAGCTAATATGGCCATATTAGTAAACCGGGATACAAGGGTATTGGTACAGGGCATAACCGGCAGAGAGGGAAATTTTCATACCAAAGCGATGCTGGACTACGGCACAAAGGTTGTAGCAGGTGTAACTCCTGGCAAGGGCGGGTCTGAGGTTCATGGGTTACCTGTGTATGATCTTGTATCGGAGGCCGTATCGGATAATTCTATAAATACATCCATTATATTTGTACCTCCAAGGAATGCAGCTGATTCGCTGTATGAAGCCGTCGATGCGGGGATCAAACTGGTGGTAGTTATAACGGAGGGTATACCCCTGCACGAGGAACTCAAGGCGATAGAATACGCTCGTTCTAAAGAGGTCATTGTGATAGGGCCAAACTGCCCTGGTATAATATCGCCATCTTTATCAAAGGTCGGCATAATGCCGGCAATGGTATTCAAACAGGGCAGTGTAGCCGTAATATCAAGGAGCGGCACCCTTACATACGAAGTAGCATATCATATATCTACTAAAGGTCCGGGTATTTCCACCGCCTTAGGGATAGGAGGAGATCCCATAATAGGACTTACGTTCAAAGATGTCCTTCAAATGTTGCAGAAAGATGATCAGACAAAGGGCGTAGCGTTAATTGGAGAAATTGGAGGCAGCATGGAAGAGGAGGCAGCTGCCTTTATAGGTAGAGGCGAATTTAACAAGCCAGTAGTAGCGTATATAGCGGGCAGGACGGCCCCGCCAGAAAAGAAGATGGGTCACGCTGGAGCCATAGTTTCTATGGGATCAGGGAGTGCACAGGATAAGATTTTGGCCTTCAAGGGTGCCGGTGTGCCGGTTGCCGAGACCCCGATGGACGTGGCCGCTCTTCTGAAGGAGAAGGTTTAATCAATCCTCCCTCAACTAATTTCTTCATATCGAGTATACCATCTATTTCCTTATCAGTGTATCCAAGCGATTTGAGCGCTTCCCTGATCGAAGAACCTTTCACCAATTCCTTACCTATGGCCGAAGCCCTATCATAGCCTATCAGTGGGGAAATAACGGTTATCAGGGAAGGGCTGCCTTCAGCATATTTCATAGCCCTTTCTTTATTGAATACGACATTGGATAAGACCACTTCAGCTATTTTGTATAACGCTTCTGATAGGAGCTCCTCTTGGGCCACCACATCATAGCCCACAAGCGGAACTCCCATGCTGAGTTCAAATTCACCAAATGTGCTTGCTATCTCTATTGAGCGCCCCAGTCCTAATACCTGAGCCATAGCCAGCATCGACGCTTCAACTGTCACCGGGTTGGTTTTTCCGGGCATTATACTGCTTCCTGCAACTTCCTCCTGAGTTGGGATGTCAATCTCACCTAGCCCTGTAATGGGGCCAGAGAACATTAGACGGAGGTCCTGGCAAAGGCGTAACAGGTTAATTGCAGCATTGGTCATGGTATCGCTCAGCGACAGGATATCCGTAAGAAGCTTCATAGCCCTTGATTTATTGCTTGACTCACGGAAATCAGTTTTCATTATCAAGTTTATACTCTTTATCACCAAGTTGCCAAACCTAGGATCCGTGTTGATACCAGTACCAACGGCTGTTCCTCCAATCGGTAGCTCCTTAACTATCTTTAACGTTGATGCCACAGACTCTTTGTTAATCCTAAATGCGTCTGCATAGGCTTTAAATTCCTGCCCCATTGTAACAGGCAGAGCATCTCTCAGGTGTGTGCGTCCTGCCTTGTAGACGCGATTCCCACTTTCCGCCAATCGGTCAAGACTGTTTATTATAGCGTTAAGTGCCGGTATCAGTGCCTGCTCTGCCTTCCCTACTGCTGCAATCCTTATGGCTGTTGGCACAACATCATTGGACGATTGTCCCATATTTATATGGTCGTTCGGATGAACCTTTACGCCAGCCAGTTCGGAAGATCTGGCAGCTATGACCTCGTTCAAATTCATATTGATACCTGTTCCAGAACCTGTCTGAAAGACGTCTACAACCACTTGATCGTCGTAAAGGCCGCTTGCTGTTTCTTTCGCGGCTCTTTCGATGGCTTCACCTATCCCCTTATCAAGCAATCCCAAAGAAACGTTAGCCATCGCTGCAGCCTGTTTTACTGTCGCTACGGCTCCAATTATTTCCCTCTGAAACCTGGTACCGGTTTGAAGGAACACCTTCTTTGATCCTTCGACATACTTGAACGCTGAAGTCCTTGAACTCATCAATATTCCCCCGATAACCTTTTTAGCAGGCAGTCCGTAAATTGTGCTGCGGTTGCGCCGTCACTACGTCCTGTCATCCTTATTTCCGCTGTACATCCATCCAAAGCGTTATCCAGCTTCCTCGCTCGCTCGACCATACCCATGTGCTCTAGCATCATTGCTGATGCTTTAATTATGCTACTGGGATCCGCATACTTAGCCCTTCCTTCCTGTACCATCCTCGTAGCGCTTCCATGAATTGCTTCGAACATAGCATAGCGTTTACCAATGTTTGCGCTTCCCGCCGTCCCAACGCCTCCCTGAATTTCAGCGGCTTCATCAGTTATTATATCGCCATAAAGGTTTGGAAGCACTATTACCTGGAAATCACGCCTTCTATTTTCGTCCAGAAGCTTTGCAGTCATTATATCTATATACCATGAATCCCATTCGATCTCTGGATATCGGCTGGCCACCTCCTTGGCTACCTTAAGAAATAGACCGTCGGTGGATTTAATCACATTGGCCTTAGTTACGACCGTAACCTTCTTCTTTCCAGTCATTCTTGCATGATCAAAAGCCAGTCTGATTATCCGCTCGGCTCCTACGCTGGTTATAACCTTGAAATCAAAAGCCATTTCGTCCCCTATCTTTACGCCCTTCCCTCCAAGTATGTATTCCCCTTCTGTGTTTTCCCTAAAAAACGTCCAGTCAATGCCCTTCGATGGAACCTTTACGGGCCTTACATTGGCAAACAGGTCGAATAGCCTTCTGATGGCTATGTTTGCACTTTCCACGTTGGGAAGTGAGCTGTTTTCATCAGGAGTAGTGGTTGGACCCTTTAGGAGGAGATCTGTCCTTTTTAAGAGCTCTAATGGCTTATCAGGAAGAGGAGTTCCAGCCTTTATCCTTTCCTCTAATGTAAGCCCTTCGATGTCCACAATTTGAACCCTTCCAGATTCTATTTCATCCCTTATCAGAAAAGAAAGGATTTTCTTAGCCTGTTCGGTGATGACAGGGCCTATTCCATCACCAGGTACTATGCCTATATTTATCCTTTTTAGTTTTGTGTAATCCACCCAATCCCCCTGGGATTCTATTGCCCTTATCCTTTTGAGTTGATCTTCAATAAGTTGGCCGAATTTCTCCTCAGCGCCTCGAATAATTTCAGATTGATCCATGTTATGGTGTTCGCCCGCAGTTATTTATAGGGATTGCGTCTAACCTTAGCATCGTTCATCATTTGGAGGAAGCTGACGCTAAATCTTTGTGCGCAGGCCAGGATCTCACCGCCCTGAAAATTACATAGATCACGATTACTACCACTACCAGAAGAGACGCAGGTAGAAAGTACTTGTTTAGGTAGGAAGTAAATGTAGGCCAGCTAGGTCCAAGCAAATATCCAATATATATCAGCAGCAGGTCCCAGGCAGCCGAACCAATCATCGTATAAAGTAGGAACCTCTTGATATCCATCTTGAATGAACCGGCAGGAAATGAGATAAGCGTTCTAGCCCCAGCTAGTAACCTTGTACATGCTACGGCATATCCGCCGTATTTATTGAACCAACCGACGCTTCTTTTAAGGGCGTTTTCGCTTAACCATCTCCTCTTATAAAGGAATTCCATGCCTACACTGTAGCCAATATAATAGTCCGCCAGCGACCCAATCAGGCAGCCAGCTAGCGCGGCAACAAGTACTGGGCCAAATTCCATCCTTCCTTGGTAAATCAGATAACCGGAAAGCGGTAAAATAACTTCACTAGGGATGGGTAATGACGAGCTTTCTAGTGCCATGAGAAAAAAGATCATTAGCGGTCCACCTGTAGCTACCAGGCTGGCCGTGCTCTCTGGAATATAAGCTATAATAGCCAGCAAACCCCCAAACCCTATCGATGGATTATCTATATCGTATATACCAAAATAGTCTAAGATTATATATGCCATGGCCACTACAAGTGCAATTATAACAAGTATTAGGAACTTATTGCCTGTCTTCACAGCTAGGCTTTTTTTATCGTTCCTATAAACTTTAATCAATAATACACCTTACGATTATAATTCTGCTCAAAATGGTCATTTTTATATCTAAATCTAAATTAAATAAGGGTCAGCGGGCTTATTTCATCTACTAGGTAGTTGTCCAAGAAATGTTTATTGTTTACCAGATGTCGAAAGGCCAATTGCCTTATACTGGCTGGTAATACGCTGTATAAACGAAGGATGTTTCTCTGAAAGGCGATAGCTTTTTGCAAATTGGCTAACTTCTTCTCCAAATAAGCATCAATATCCATAGATCCTTCTATAGCTTCAAACGCGCGCTCCGCTGAAATCGCCGCAGGTCTGATCCCTTCGCCTGTCAAGGGATATACAAGTCCTCTGGCTTCTCCTATCCTGAGCTCCCGATTTTTGACTCCCCCTATGGTAAGGGGAGCACCACGGAGATCCAGGACACTAGATTGCTTGAACATCCGTTTAATGTATTGCATAACGGCTTCTACTGGATTTTTGATTCCAATGAAACCACCTCCTACATTATAGAACCCTCTCTGGCTTGGAAATATCCAATAAAAGCCTGAAAATCTACTATCAAATTCGAAGATCACCCCCTTATGCTCATTCGGACTTGCCTTTACAATAGCCCTTACCACTGTGACGGTCTCTCTTTTCGTATCATATGGACCATAAGCTCTTATAACGATGTCATATTTGCTTCTATTGACCAACCTACCTTTGATAAAGGAGGTGCCGGCTTCCCTCATAGAATTGATCCAACCGCTCTTATCTATTATAACCCATTTTGGACGCCTGTAGCTTATTTCACCCAATCCCTTACCGTCAAGGATGAATGAAAAATCATGAATTTCATCAATAACTTTCCAAGGAAATTTTGACATATATATATTAGGTACCGCTTCTCCACAGGCTTTATAGTAATATTGACTGATATCATACAAATCCACATTTCTTTCCTTCTCAGAAAGAAGATAGTAAAGATATGACCCTCCAACCCCTGCTCCTTCTATTGCTATCCTCAATCTACTGTCTCCATTTGTAAATAGGTCAAAACGCCTATATGAGAGTCAACATATGGGCTAGCAATTTAAGCCTTACTTAATTTTTAGCGGGCATGACATCTCCTGATTTGTTAAGGCGTGGAAGAGAAATATTTCAAGCGCTCGGATAATAGGTATTTATTTTCTTGGGAAATAAATACTATAAAGTATGAATCGGCCAAGATAGCGCATCTTACGCAATATGAAAGTAAAGGGTTATGGCATAGGTATCCAAGGATCCGCCAAAAAACATACATTGGAGTAACGCTATAAATATGGCGTCCATCGCACTACCGAGAACTCTGGCAAAACGTTTAAACCAAATAATTAGATGCCAAATTTATCGCATCAATGTTTTTATAAATGGCTTAAAATATAGTGACTATGAATATAGAACGTATCAACCTCGGACGAAGCGATCTAATGGTTTCTAGAATTGGTTTAGGGACTTGGCAGGCCAGTTATAAGCAGTGGGGGGAAGACGTACAGGATCTTAAAATAATAGACGCCATTAAGAAATCGATTGAACTTGGAATAAATTTAATCGACACAGCTGAACTATATGGAAAAGGCCACTCTGAAAAGGTTATTGGTTCTGCTATTAAGGGAATGAACAGGGAGGAGGTTGTTATAGCATCAAAGGTTTACGGTGCTCACCTTAGGTACGATGAACTGCTTAAATCTGCAGAAATGAGCATGAATAGACTAGGAGTAAAATATCTGGATCTTTATCAAATTCATTGGCCAGATCCGTGGGAACAGATTCCGCTTAAAGAGACTATGAAAGCGATGGAAAAGCTCTATGTAGAAGGGAAGATTAGAGCTATAGGAGTTAGCAATTTCGCTGTCAGGGATATGGAGGAGGCAGCATCGCATCTGTCCAAGGGTTTTATCGCCTCCAACCAGGTAAGATATAACATGCTGCAAAGGGAAGTGGAAGAAGAGGTCCTACCATATTGTAAGCGTAATTCCATTACAGTTATGGC
>JAJYTP010000019.1 GCA_021792955.1 archaeon
ATATCATAAGAGGAGCAACTCGGAATCGGGCTTGCTTTGCACAGGATAAGAAGTTGCTGGGCTGGACGGTCGCACAGAGGAGGGATGACAGGATCGGCTGCGCGCTGTTCTCCATGGAACTCTGGCATAACCTGTTCAATCTGGCATCGTAGAATAAAGTCCTACAGCCCTTCCCGTCATCAAACTTGTATACACCTTGTTCCTGCTTATTTTTTGTTGAAGCCGGCATTTCACCCGTGTGCAAAACAGGCGACCTATCGCCATGTCTGCTACTAAAATTGGTTGTCATTGCTTTTGAACCTACTATCATGAAATATATGTCTCCTATCAAATAAACCCCACAAGCGCTGCAAGGACAGCCAAGATAAATCCAAGCGGCAGATAGCCTAGCCGGAGATAAGCCGGTGGAAAGAGGAAGGTATACACGAAGAATACGCCCAGAACGATGTCCGCCGATAGGACTATAGATGACCCAAATCTAACATCATCTGGCTTGACTAGCAAAAATAAAGCACCACTGATAAGCAAGATCAATGAGATCTCCAGGAGAATCATCATCAAGGGGGACCCATTTGCGCTTAAGCCTGCTTCAAACTGAAGTCGTTGATAAAGGGAAATTTCGCCGAAAATCCATTCCAATCCGTGTTGAGGGTTTCCGATATAATACCAGTTGTCGAGAGGAACAATGATAGAAATAATCGTTAATATCCCGGCGATCTTGGCTTTGGGAAACAAAGTATAACACCTTTACCTTTAAAAACATTATAAGGCACGTTATTTAAAAGTTTACAAAAAAGAAAAAAGATTTGGCGCGTCACATAAGGGAAGTCGGCCCTTGTGATAGTTACCATAGTTGGGTATCTCCGCCCTGCGACCCTCCATTATAGCCTACGAATATCTCGTTCGACGTGGAACCGCCGCTACCACTTATGTATATACCGTACTCCTGCGCAGGTGTGCCCGCAACCACCCAGATGTCGCCTGGATAAGACCAATAATCGCTGTTACCTGAAGTCCACGTTAGCGTTGTTGCATGGTTATCGAAGGATGTCGGAGAGCTGGCGCTTGGTTGATATGTTGAATTGAACACCTCGACCTCCCAATTGGAATTTTGAGGTATGCCAGAAAGGAAGACCCCGATCTGATCTTCATATGCCGCTTCAACAGGGGAGTTCCAGAGGTCTGATATTGACCCAAATCCAAGGCTATTACTTTGCATAGTGGAAAGATCGCCGCTCTGGTATACATCGTAAATAGTCCAGTCATCTGGATTGTTTGATGGGTTCATATAATCCAACACATAAGCATTTATGTTGGTATTCCAATAAATCACTAGCTCTATTTTGTTCCCAGAATTTCCTTCACCTGTAACCGTACCACTTGAAATCAAGACATAAGCCGTCGGGCCATTCCCATTAAATAATGAACCACAATCATTGGTTATTGGAGAACCGGCGCACGTGGCATAGATTGCATAAGCCACGTTGGCATACCCGTTGGAGGTGTAATAGACGGTGAACTCAAAGAGATAGTCCAAACCTGAATATGTTGTGTCGGGAACATGAATGTTTAGCCCCCCGCTCACTGTGTCCGAGCCTAATGTCGAAGAAGGAGAACCTATGAAAGTGACCCACGTGGTTTCAGCGTGGGTGTCCATACGGGTCCCATTCCATCCGTATGCTGACACATAGTAATCCGTTAAGATGCTATCGATATCAGTGCTTACTCCACTCGACTGATTGTTAAGAATTGATGCAGTCTCTAGGGTCCTTGTTGTCGAGTTATAATACATGGGTGTTGCCAATACCCCAGCAGGCACCGACCCCGATGTGCTCAAGTTCTCATGATATAATTCCCAAGCCGCCTGCAGTTGACTAGCAGTCACTCCTGAACTTGACGATCCGGTTGAGGATTGGGCTATCGCCATGGACAAGACCGAAGATGCGGATATTGCCATCAGGACTAATAACACGACGGCAAAAATGCGCCGGATCAAGACAACGCACCATCACTTTTGGGGCCTGGTTGAAGGCTGTTAAAACCTACCGTAATTATTTCCCCTTCCTTATGCGTGTTGGCCAGCTCATTGTGCTTCCTTTTCATAATCCAAATAGCTATAGCGGCTGCCATCGCTCCCGCGATTATCCCCACTATAACTATGTAGAATGCGGCACTAGATGAAGGCCCGAGGTTGGTATAAATCATGTACCTTATACCCGCATACGAGCTCGAAACGTTGTAATCCGCGCCTGTAATGGAGACGCTGGGGCTGAAGCTCCAGGTGTTCGTGTTGTTATTCACGTCAGCTACGGTCATATTGACCATGATCGATAGCGATGGGAGGCTGTATGTCATGCCGTTCATGAACTTAACTTGGAATGACGACGCACCGAACCAGTATGACCAAGCCCCATAGGGAGGACCGTCGGTGGAGTCATTGGCGGCCACATATACTCCGTCCCTTATGCTTGGAAAGGCCGAGGACAGGAGAAAATAATATCTGTTGCTTGCGGGACCATAATTTGGAGGGCCGGTAAATAAAAACGCATTATCGGGCTGAGAGCCATTAAAGTATACGTAGGACTGAAAAAGCGCCGTGGTGTTTGTAAATTCGGTATAGTTTATTGCGGGATATGTATAGAACGGATTTCCTGCCGCCACGTTTCCGCCCTGCGGGAGCATAGCAGCAAACCCCTCCATTTGATATGATGAGTCCCTCCCGGTTATATAGAATTGGAAGTCAAATGAAGAGATAACTTCGTTACCCGCCGTCATAAGTGAAAAGTTCAACCAGAACGTCCCCTGTCTTTGAAGTGGAATCGAAGATAGCTCGGGCGTCAGGCTCATTGGCGCAACATTGACCACAGATGGATGATCCGCAGGCCATGGCACTTTTGGAATTGATATGAAAACGGAGGAAATTATAAGCATCACCGCAAGAAAAAGGGAGATGGATGACATTTTGTCATCCCCCTTGTGTGTGTAGCTCAGCAAGAATCACTTCCCTGGGAGAATCCCAATACCCAGCCCGATCTGTAAACGTGGAATCCCAAGCATTGGCCATAGCCCGTAAGCGCATACATGACCGTAGTTGATGCCGTCTGGGAGTTAAGGCTTGTGTAACCGGCTGAGGTAACCGTTCCTGTGAAATCTCCCCCGGTTACGCCTGCACTAACCGAGAATGATACTTCTGCGTTGAACGATTGAGACTGCGTGCTCACGGTGGAGAGGGTTAAGTCGACAGTGTTATGAGGTGCATTCCCTACCGCCAAATTATAGAAATAGGAGAAGCTATAGTCTCCAGTCGATGCCGCTGAACTATCGTATTGGTAAAAGTTGCCGCCCTGATTCATTACGAAATCGTCTTCTACATTCCCGTCAAATGCTCCGCAATAATACTGATGGTAAACATAATCGTACCACGTCCCTTGCATATAAACGTCATAATTTAGCAGCGTTCCTAACGTTCCTGGACTCACCCAGGTCTGGGCGGTTGGAAGTGTTTCCTGTGAAGACACCGAATATACAGTAGCGCTTGACTCTGACAGGCCGCCTCCGTTAACTGAAGTATAGGAATATGCGGCGCTGTATTGGCTGGGGGTCGGGGAATTTACAACTTGATCGGTGTAGTTCTCACCCCATGAATATACCGCCCCCTGTAACATGTTTTCGGTCCCTATTTCGTATGTGTTATAAAGGATCCAAACTGGTAGACCGCAGCTATCGGAGCCGTACCCTGAGGCGGAACCGCTTGAAATGTTTGGTAGTTGATATGGTTGGCTGTTTCCAAGCACGACCTGTGCGACCAGCGACGCATTAGTCGGCCGGTAATACAATACACCGTTTTCAGTGTCCATTAAGTATCCCATAGTATACGGCATTAACTCAATCACAACAGTCTTTGCATTGCTTATTGTAACGACCGTTGCATTAAACCCAACTTCTGGATCCTGTGCATAAAAGGAGTACCTTCCTTCGGGTAGATCTATTATACCGTTATAAGGGATATCGCCTGAGAATACCACATTAATTCCGGTCGCGTTTGCGATAAAGATCTGTGTCTGCGATGGAGAAACGACGCCTTCAGATGAACCGTTGGTAACCAGAACGTGAACCGGGAAAATGGGTTCCATAGTCGTGCTACCTTGCCCATTAGAGGTTGCATGTACATATACGGGAATTGCAGCAAAAACCATTGAAGCAGCTAGGAAAATGACGACGATCTGGCTCATGGGGATAGAAGTTTCCTTTCCACAATGCCCACAGATCAAATTTTTTAACGCCATTTGTTCATTATTATAGTAATGTAGTTTCTTATACGGGTTCTTACCAGTACTGGTAATAAATCTTATAAGAAAGTCTTACCTATTCGGCCAGCGATTAGCTGTAAGCCTGAGAGATGTAAAAATCATTCGCTAAAAGCTGTAATTCACCGGGGTTGAAACTTCTATCGTCTGACCGTTGGCATATGTGATGGTTAAGTTAGCTTTGAAGGAAGAATCGGACGGCTTGTTGGTGCTAAGGGGTAGCCCATTGCTATGCATCCATACATCGCCAGGCGTTATGTTGTAGGCCGATGCTTGAGAGATTTCTAAACCGTAAAATCCTGCAAAGTATATCTGAACGGTCACGGTGACATTCACTATGGTCTCCGTACCGGCATTCCCCACCGCGAAAGTCCAGGTTGCGTATTTGGAAGAGGGCACAAAGATGAGGCCGTTGTACATTACGGTGGCCTGCGCCGTGTTGGATTGCGCCTCGTGAGCGAACGGTGTCACCAGAGCGGTTATCACCTGTGTCCGGCCATTAGCATATAATACCGTGAAATTTACGGGGTAGGAGCCTCCGGGCTGGACCCCGGCTATCCCGGAATACCCGCCCGAATCGTTGTGGCCGGGGGCTATGGAGAGAGCCTCTTGAGTCATCGCATTGCTGCCGACCAAAAGGGTAGCATTGACGCTGGTGATTTCCACCTTTCCAGCATTCACTATGGTGTAGCCCCACGTGGCGCCCGTGGCGCCAACCGGCATCGCCAGGTAGTCGACCTGTACGACGGTCCGGTACGTGCTAAAAGGGGCGCCAGCAGACGTCTCATATGCGAAGACGGACGCGCCAGCGGCGGCTACAACTAAAATCACAATGACGACCTTCGGCAGTTGGGAGGCCCCCCTTGCCCTCTTGGCCATCAACTGAATCACGGACTCTATGCCATTGATAGTTAATAAGTCCTCTGGTAGCGTCCTGTTATTACTATACATCTATATCACTCCAAGAGTTATATGCAGTCGCATCCACGCCCGATATGGGGTAGCCTTTGCCGTTCAAGGTTGCTGTTCCTTTGACGATCCTTACGGATCAATTTTATGCATGACACGGCTTTTTATTATTTATTAGTTTCTTATACGGGTTCTTACCAGTACTGGTAATAAATCTTATAAGAAAGGTCTTACGTTAGCGAAAGAGACACGTAAGGCGTGTGCGATAATTCCAGCAATGAGGAACGATGTGCCGAGAGCTGAAAGAAACGCGGTCTCCGTATCACCCATTGATGGAACCAGATTTGGCAAGGAGGCATAGCCACGAACGAAAGGATAGATGAGCAGTTGATGGATGGGCATGACCAGGAGAATACCGCCTATCACAACCAGGACCAGGACGATGTTTTTCTCTTTCGCCTTAAGCGACAGAGCAGGCAGCCCTATCGATAGCGGAAGCATTGACAAAAGGGTGCTGGACCAGAATCCCGTAAATCGCACAGAGTACCCCGGCGTCAGGTAGGCCGAGGAAAGCGCATAGTACTGACGAAAAGCCAACGTCAATCCTATCGCCCCCAGGGCTATCAGGATCAGCGGCACAGGAAAACACTTCATATGTAAGCCCTCCTAATAGCCCAGGGTAACCGTAGACGTGCTTCCCACCGATACATAGTAGCCGCACTGTGGGGTCTCGCTGCCATTAATCCAGGTGTTCCAGGAGGGGATCACCCCTCCTCCGTTGATGGCAAGGCTCGTGAATTGCGTGGCCCCGCTAGGCGGATAATCGCTGCAGGAGGCAATGCCATAGGCCTCAAGGGTCACATAGGCGAAGTACTGCTGTGTAGCCTCCGCCTTTAGGGTAGTTGAAGCTCCTGTAGCGGAATCGGTGCTCGTGACGGACCATGTACAGCCTCCCTGCAAGCAGAGATCTAGTTGCACGTTACCCTCCAGGGAATTACCCTGGCTTACGCCGATCGGCGTACTATAATAGGTCCCCAAACCAGAGACCGCCCAGCTGGCCATTTCCCAATAAGGGCCCCCTCCGGCCGGGCTGTCCCCCCACTGCAGCACAGGCTGGAGGATTATACTATGGTAGAGGTCTTCGGTCGCAATGAAGATGTAAACAAGTTGACCGTTGTTTGATGATGGTGATGATGGAGCTATCCAGCTTCCGGAGAAAGAATTGACGGTATAATGTTCAAGATCGGCGTATTCAACTGCGTTGAAGCCAGGATATTGAAAAGGCTGAAATTCCCCCGTAGAAGTATATCTCATACCTCCGGCATCGTAGCCTATGGCGGCATCGTAGTTTTTCACGGACAGGACGGCCGGCGTCATCTCAGTTCCATTCTGGAACACAAGTGTGCCGTTACTGAGCACGATAAAAGGTGCATTGGAAAGCTTCGCCCTATAACTGATGGCTGTACCGTTCGACAGCACGGCTGTTCCGTTCGGAAACCAGTACGAGACCCTGGTAAACGGAATGGGCGAAGCAATTGTTACAGCGGTTCCGTTAGGCAGGATGACCCTACCACCAGATAAAATGGTGCTGCCTGAAGGGACGCCGTGCACATCCGTGGCCGGCGCCAGCCCGAAGGGCGTCAACGCCATCTTGATGGTATTGGTAACATTTCCATTAGGGGTGGCGACGCCGTGTGTCACCGGTTGCGAATATATAGCAAGGGGAACGACTGCGGCGACCAAGAGGAGGAGCAAGGCGATGACTTTCGTAAGCCCAAAGCCACTGTGACCAGGACTATTGGTTTGGTCGTGAATCTCCTTATCGGAAATAATTACCACTTTTGTAATCCGTAAATTAGAGCCCAGAGGCATTTTATATATTTGGAAGAAGTTTCCATAAATATTTTATTACCAGTACTGGGAATAAAATATATTAGCAAGATATGCAATTAAAGGAAAGTTGAGGGATGGGTATTACGCGGTTCTATATGTGCTATTGATGCTGTCCATACTGAGCACAGCCCTGGTCCTCTTCCTAACACTCTACAACCTTACCGTTGACCCCCACTCGCTGCTTCCCTGGCCTCTAACTACGGTGCCATACCGGGGACCCCCGCCGCCGGGCCTTCCCACCTCACCATTCCTTCAACCAGTGGCAATCTTTCTCGGCGTACATTCACTGCAATTTGCCTCTGGAAGCTGGCTATGTTTTGGCGGTTTCATAATATGGAGAGGCCGTAACAGGTCCAGGTGGGCAACGCTGGGCTTTGACCAGAACGTCTTCGAGCTGTTCAAGAGGATGAAGGGGGCAACGACGAGGATGAAACTGCTTCAGAACCTTCAAACGCCCAAGGACAGGTATCAGCTTGCAAAGGAACTGGGCTTGGAATGGAGATCGGTCGATTGGGAGATAGCGGTCCTCAGGAAATATGGCCTGGTCCAGGACCAGGGATCATATGGAAAAATCGTAATGTATCAACTGACCGACCGCGGAATGGAGCTGCTCAAACTCTTAAGGGAGACCGAAATTAGCGCGCCTTAGCGTGAGATGATGTCACATTCAGAATTGCTTAACAGATGTTAAGGGAAACCCTTTTACGCCTTACTGATAAACCCCCCGTATGAAGAAAATGGACCCGGTCTGCGGCATGGAGGTGGATGAATCTACACGGTACAAATCCCTTTACAGGGGAAAGGTCTACTTCTTCTGCTCGGCGAACTGCAAGGCTGAATTTGAAAGGGACCCGGAGGGTTACCTGAGGTCAGGCCCCAGGTCGATGCCCGAATGAGCCAGGAAAAGGGGGAGAAGATCAGGGTTGTCGGCATGCACTGTGCGACGTGCGTCAACACCGTAACTAAAAGCATAGACAAGGTCAATGGCGTAAACGGCGTTTCGGTCAATCTGGCCACGGGCTATGCCGAAATCATGGGGAATTTCAAGCTTAACGAAGTGGTGGACTCGATAAGAAGGTCCGGCTATGATGTGGAATCCCAGGATATCAGGATAGCCGTCAGGGCCAATCCGGAAAACGCATCCACGATCCTTGATACCGTATCATCGACTGACGGCGTGATTTCGTCACACTTTAACCCGGCGACCGGCGTGCTGAGCGTGAAGGCCAACCCGCTCGCGGTTTCTCCGGAACAGCTACTTGAAAGGCTAAAGGGGTACAACGCCTCTCTGCTGGAAAGCAGCGAAGCCGGCGAGGTCTCAGTGATGAAAGGGGAACTGACATCGATGATCTACTCACTTGTTGTTGCCTCGATCTTCACTTCGCTTGCGCTGTACTTTCAGTACAGCGGATATGTCCTGTATGCCTTCATAAGTTCCGTCCCGGTGATGTTCTATGCCGGCCGCAGGTACTTCAAGGGCGCTTACAGGGCGCTCAGGAACAGGACGGCGGATATGGACACCCTGGTGGCGCTTTCCTCAGGCACCGCATGGGTTTACAGCGTAGTTAACCTCCTGAACGGCGGCACGGTGTTCTTCGATGCCGCTACGCTTCTGGTTACGTTCGTGCTGGTGGGGAAGACCCTGGATTCATACCTGAGGTTCAGGATATCGTTCATACACGTGCCCCGCCTTCAGGCCAGGCTTTCCACCGGCGAAACCGTCGATGCTGACCAGGTTAACGTTGGAGATTCGGTAATCGTCAAGTCCGGGGAATCGGTGCCGGTGGACGGTATAGTCGACGATGGGGAGGGGGAGGCCGATGAGTCGGTCCTCACCGGGGAGCCGCTGCCGGTCGAAAAGGGGAAGGGGAGCCCCGTGACGGCGGGCTCATCGCTGGTGAGCGGATACCTGAAGGTCTATACGACGAGGAGCGGAAGCAGGACGTATATGTCACAGCTGGTCCAGGCGGTGAACGATGCAAGCACCTCAACGGTGGGGCTCAAGAGGACGGTCGACAGGATAACATCATACTTCACCCCGTCGATAATAGCGATAGCGGTCCTGACGTTCCTCGTATGGCACTTCTATGTCCCCGCAGGGATAGCCCTGCTGTTCGGCATAGCGGTGCTGGCTTCGGCCTGCCCGTGCGCGCTCGGGCTTGCCACCCCCCTGGCGATCATGGTTCAGGTCAGGAGGCTATCAAAGAAGGGGATAATAGTGAGAAGGGGCGATGCCCTGGAGAAGGCCAGAAACATAAGGACCGTGATACTGGATAAGACCGGCACCGTGACCGCCGGCCAGCTCAAGGTCGTACCCAGGGAGGTCATCGACCAGGGCGGGCTTGAAATGGCGGCTGCGGTTGAAAGATTGAGCTCGCACCCCGTGGCCAGGGCGATATCGTCCCTGTCAGGCGCAGAAATGGATGTGTCCGACTTCACCGAGTTCCCGGGCGAAGGGGTCATGGGGATGGTCGACGGACACAGCGTGCTCGTCGGTAAGAAGGGCTTCATTGCGAAGAACTGCGATGTGGATATGGAAGGCGATATCATCGCATGCATAGATTCGAGGCCGGTGGCTTCATTTATGGTTAAGGACGAAATAAGGGATGGCATGAAGGAGTTTATCGATGAGCTCAAGCGTAGCTCTGAAGTCATGATAGCGACAGGCGATTCCAGCGCGTTCGCTGATGAAGTTGGCAGGGAGCTCGGCATCAGGGTCGTAAAGGGCCTCACGGCGGAGGAAAAGGCCGAGCTGGTCAAATCAAGGGAAAGGGCGATGTTCATAGGGGATGGGGTCAACGACGTGCTGGCGATCAAGCAGGCTTATGTTGGTGTTTCCCTGAGCAGCGGTTCGGATATGAGCAAGCAGGCGGGCGATGTTATAGTGGCCTCCCCGACCGCGGTCGAAATACTCATCGATGGCTCGTACAAACTTGAAAGGAGGATCAGGGAAAACCTGGTATGGGCCTTTGGCTACAACGCGATCCTGATACCGCTAGCGGCCGGCATCCTTTACCCTCTGCTGTACCTGCCACCGCAGTATGCGGCGCTCGCCATGTCGCTAAATAGCGTTTCTGTCACCCTGTGGTCATTTTTAAGGCCATGACCACCTCTCAGTTGATGACGGCCTTCCCAGGCATCGCCATCATTGGGAACAGCTTCCCCAGTAAGGGTGTTATTGGCGTAAATGATCAGCTGCACCTGGGCAAGGTGGAGAGATGAGAGGCTTGAGCGTGCACAGTCAGTTCAGGATCGTCTAGCATGGTAACTGCATGAAGCTCTGAGAAGGTCACGCATATACGTATATCAGCTGGTGATGTGGACAATATGCTTGATCGATGGTTGGGCGGCATCAAGGTTTATAAGGCCTTTAAATTTGCAGAAGATAATGAATTATAAACAATTAGCTACCGTTTTAATTAGCTTGGCAATAATCGTCAGTTCTTTTGGCAGTGGAATTGCAATAACTCATGCACAAGCAAGCAGTCCAAACGTTATCTTTGTTAGCGCCACTGGCAGCAATATAACGGGCAACGGTTCGGCTGTGAACCCTTATGCTACAATTTCATATGCGGTAAGCAAGGCTGCGCCATATTCTATAATAGAGGTTGAACCTGGCGTTTACTATGGAACGGTTAACATAACCAAGCCGGTTATCCTCGAATCAAGCAACTTGGACCCAGCGGACACTATCATAAATGCACTTAATCAGACTTCCGGCATTGAGGTTATAGGCGGAAACTCAAATGGCACAGAAATCAATGGCTTGACCGTGGAGTACGCTGATACTTCTGGCATTTATGTGCTGAACTCCTTTGATGTCCTGATTGAAAACAACATAGTGGCATCAAATAGCATTTTGCCCAACAGCAACCCCATGCGGAATTTCGCAGTTGAACTTGTGGGAACTTCAAATTCAACCGTGGTCAGCAACCAAGTGATCGGAAACGTCAATAGCGGAGGAATAGGGATTTTTGACCTGGCCCAGTATAGCTCGGGCAGCATAAGCATGGGCGTTCCGAGCCCTGCAGATGGTAACATAATCAGTGGTAATACAGTAATGAATAACTATGGCGGACAAGGCATTTTAGTAGCTTCATATAATCAGGCGGGCGTTACCGGGAACGTAATTGAAAACAACTACGTCGTTAGCGACAAAGAAGGTATAGCCATACGCGCTGACGTGAATGGATCAAGGGCAATTAGGAATCAAATTATAGGAAACACGGTGCTCCGCAACGGTGGAGGAGGCATTTCCTTGCTTAGCTACGGAACGGATTCGATCATTGTGCATACAATTATTGATAAAAACTTCATTGCTCAGAACAACGGAAGTGAATACAACAAAGCTGTAGGGATATTTTTAGGAGCCAGCCTTGATAAATCAAGCAAGGTGAATGACACAACCATATCGGGCAACAGGATATACCAGGAAGATTTTGGAATTCTGGTAAGCAACGCAACAAATGTGCGTGTGCTTGATGATAACGCATATGAGGATGTGGTCGTACCCCTGCAAGGGGCTACTTCTGTTAAAACTATTGCAATAAATGACATAAATGTGCTAAACAGCAAAATAGCATCTCTGAATTCATCTATTCTAGGCATTGAATCTTCATCTACAAGCACTATCTCAAACCTTTCAGCAACGGTTTCAGGTCTAATGGCAGAAGTGAACAGCCTTAAGGGCCAAGAATCAGCAAGTTATATAATATCAATTGCGGCTATTATTATAGCCATTATATTTGGTTTAATAGCTATATTATTGGCTATAAGAAGAAAATAAGCAAGCCGTTAAAATTTTCTTTTTTTATTTTTTTATTATTTGATAGGGGTCGATAATCTTCAATGCTTGCTATTCAACGTCCAGATATGATAGATGGGGACAGGCATGGCCCTAAAAAGGTAGGAGAATACATAGTCAGGATAACGGAAAACGGGGTTGTTGAGGCAAACCACAATGTCAGGGAGGTATACGAATACGGAAATTCTGAGCTGATAAGGGTGGTGTCAGGGGATATAGTTGATGCACTGAAGAAACACCTTCCAGACTACTGGGAATCAGTCTATGCATTATCAGCTGTCAGGCTGATAGAGCCGGTTCCGCTTAAATCGGTGATGGAGAGGTGGGAAAAGCTGTACATGTCGATGCAGATTAAAGCGCACCTTTC
>JAJYTP010000005.1 GCA_021792955.1 archaeon
ATATCGGACTGCCATGCTATCCTGCTTTACGTCTTCGTTATTCCGTTGATGTAACTTATAGCGTTAATAAGCTCTTCAGCATGTATACATATGTTTACGTGTCTGTACTCTTTGACCACAAATCCCAGGGGGGATATAAGGTATGTAACCCTCCTGCATCTAGGCGAAGGGGATGTCGGATCCAAGGCATCATATAGGAGAGCCAGCTTGCCATCTTGGTCAGCTACAAGGTCAAAATGAAGGCCGTTAGCCCTTTTAAACATCAGGTGCGATTCAAGGGTGTCGGTACTTACGCCCACAACTTCACCATTCAAATCCCTTATCCTGCCTACCCTTGCTTCAAAGAGCTTAGCCTCCTCCGAACAGCCTGAGGTAAAATCCTTAGGATAGAAATAGAGGATAAGCCATCGGCCAATGTAATCGCGGATATCAAAGGGCTTACCGGATGTGCACTGCACCGGCACCGATCCGGCCTTCCGGCTAAGGTTTATTGTCAATTTATATCATTGCCCACGGATGATTTGGCAGAGCCGGTATCAATTGCACATGCTTTGAAGGTATGAATCCTGGTCTGTATTTAAAGACAGGTAGAGGCGTGCTTCCTTTGGCTCCATGTGAGGAAATCCACCTTTCAATTGCTGGCGACGACATGAATTCAACCATTTAAAATGAATTTATATATGTATTGCTTAAATTGATTAATTGAGTAAATATGATACCGACTCATGATGCCCTCATGCAGAACAGGGAGTTCGGTATAAGGATACGGTTATGTTTTAAGCGAGTTTGCAAACCTTATTATGCTTTCCTTCTGAGCCCGTCTTGAAATAGAGCCTGGCCTTAGCCTTATCACTTCGTTTATGGCGCTACTGGCCGACATACGACGTGAGTATACCATATGTGCTGCCAGGGCCATTCCCGTACGACCTTTTCCTGCCGCGCAGTGAACCAGTACCCTCCTTCCATTTACCAGATTATCCTCTATCTCCTTGGCTATAGCCAACAGCTGTTCAGTCGTTGCCGGCATATCATTCTTCAGCGGCAGGTTCCTATAGTGCTCAAAGCGCTGGGCTCCCTTGATGGGCTCTTCGGTAAGGCTTATCACCGTATCTATATGGTTAGCCTGCAACCATTTGATGGAACGTCCACCATAAGGATATCCGGAAGCCGCTAGATTTACCTCTACATAACTGAAGTTAGATGGCCTTCCAATGATAAGGCTTATGAACTTCCTGAAGGTATAGGTTATTGCATCCCTTTTCCTGACCGTCAAGATCACTCACGCTAAAGGAGGTGGAACATCAATATAAGTGGGACGAACAGAACCGATATCGTGATTATCACCTTTATCAAAGGATTAACAGAAGGACCCGCGGTGTCCTTTGTAGCATCACCAACTGTGTCCCCAACAACTGAAGCTTTATGTGCTTCGGAGCCCTTTCCACCAAAATTACCCTTTTCAATGTACTTTTTTGCATTGTCCCATGCAGCCCCTCCAGTGGTCATCCAGATGGCTACGGGAAAGCCGGTTATGATCGCTCCGAACATATAACCGCTGAGAGCAAGCGGGCCCAAGATAAAGCCAACCAGGAGAGGTCCGCCGGTGGCGATGATCGCTGGTAAAGCAAGCTGTTTGAGCGCAACC
Source organism: archaeon (assembly GCA_021792955.1). Lineage (GTDB taxonomy): Archaea > Thermoproteota > Nitrososphaeria > Conexivisphaerales > UBA164 > JAJZYL01. The sequence goes on from JAJYTP010000005.1 coordinate 1,646, forward strand.
TTCGTAGTAATATCAACGCATGCCGCATAGTCAGGTTTAGCTTTACCTTCCATTATACCCTTTATCTCCCTGAACTGACGCCTTATTTCCTCTACCACACCATATGCCGCTACCCCCACCGCGTTCAGCAGGTAAGACGTGAAAAGGAATGGAACCATCGCGCCTATAAAAAGACCCGCAACTACGAGCGGGTTAAAAAGGAGAAGGCCATTTACTACCGAGCTCGGCATTTCTACATCGAACACTACAAAAAGGGACAATGCAGCCAAAGCGGCTGAAGCGATGGCGTATGCCTTTGTTGTAGCCTTTGTGATATTGCCCACAGCGTCCAGCGGATCAGTGGCTTGGGCTCTTATCTTTTCGTCAAGGTTCGCCATTTCAGCTATGCCTCCTGCGTTGTCGGTTATCGGACCAAAGGTATCAATGGATACTACCATGCCAGCGAGGGACATCATAGCTGTAGCCGCTATAGCTATGCCGTAGATGCCTATATAGAAGCTGCCGGAGCTGATATCATACAGGTTCACCCCATTGCTCAAGAATACACCAAGTATTGCTGTAACTATAACCAGCACCGGGACTATGGTGGCCTTGTGCCCATTGGCCAGCCCAGAGATGATATTCGTTCCGGCGCCCGTCTCCGACTTCTTTGCGATATCCCTGACCGGATTGAATTGATATGAAGTAAAGAACTCTGCAAATATGTACATCATAACCATGACCGCGATTCCAATAACTGATGAAACTAAAAGGCCCAAAGCTCCGGCCATTACATATCTGATAACCAGATAATATCCGATTATCGAGACCACGGCCGTAACCGCCAAGCCCTTGTAAAATGCCCCCATTATCCACCCTGATGTTAGCTTGACAAATGGAATCCCTACAATGGTGGTTATGATAGCTATACCGCCTATCAGAAGAGGTAGCTGAATGCCTGCGTTGCCATAAACTGAAAAGACAGAAGGCAATAGCTTTCCAAGCAACATAGCCGATACAAGGGTAACCGCATATGTTTCAAATAGGTCAGCACCCATGCCAGCGCAATCACCGACATTGTCGCCTACATTGTCGGCTATGACCCCAGGATTTCTGGGATCATCCTCAGGTATTCCTACCTCCACTTTTCCAACCATATCGGCGCCTACATCGGCTCCCTTTGTGAATATCCCTCCACCCACCCTAACCATGAGGCTTACCAGCGAAGCGCCGAACATGTAACCAACCATCAGAAGGGGGTTTCCGAACAGCCAATAGAGGCCGCTTATGCCGAACAACGCTATACCGACCACGAACATTCCCATGACCGTACCTCCCCTGAAGGCTAGGTTGAAGGCCGGCTTTATGCCGCCTTTCATGGCCTCAGCCGTGGTTCTTACATTAGCCTTGACTGATGTCAGTATGCCCACATACCCTGCCAGCGCAGAACTAATTACTCCAACAATGAAGCTGACGGCCTGCGTCCACCCGACGCTTAGCGCTATCAAAACGGCTAGCACAGCAGCTACCACTGTTATAGTCCTCAGCTCGCGGTTGAGAAAGGCTTCCGCCCCCTCCCTGATATGAGAAGCTATATCCTTCATGGCCGACGTGCCCTCGTCCTTCCGACCTATAAGCAACGACTGAACGAAGGCAAAAACTATGCCGACCAATCCCAGTACCAACACCAGGATGGTATATAGATCGTCCATATGACAGGTATTAATTTGTCAGGGAGATTTAAACTTTTGGGAGGATAAGTTCTAAGTTCTTGCAAATGCTGCCACGGATTAAGTAAATTAAGCTGCTAGGACGCCGGATTTTTAAGATAATAAACCTCGGTTCATAAAATAAACGTATACGATATTTAGCGGGATCGAGGCTTTTGATGAACTAAGGTTTATATATCAAATACACCATCGATTTTTCATGTTACGTGATTATATAGAGTTAGGCCATACCGGTGAACATATAGCTTCGATTGGCCTAGGCACCTGGGGAATTGGCGGACTGGCGCATGCTGCAGTAGACTCTGATGACGCCTGGGTCAAGGCCATAAGAGAAGGAATAGAAGCCGGAATGACGGTTATAGATACCGCTGAATTTTACGGAAATGGTCATACGGAAGAATTGGTTGGGAAAGCCATAAGCAATTTAGAAAGGGGGGCTGTCTTCTTGATAAGCAAGGTCTGGTACAGCCATCTTTCGGCGGATTCGGTAATTAAGGCTGCCAATTCTAGCCTTTCCAGATTGGGTACATCTTATATTGACCTTTACCTTATTCATTGGCCGAGCCAAAACGTACCGCTTAAAGAAACATTAGGGGCCATGGAACGGCTCATAGATATGGGCAAAGTTAGGTATATAGGCGTGAGCAACTTTGACGTTGAGTTGCTGAGAGATGCCATGACATCGCTCTCAAGACATGAAATAGTAGCAAATGAAGTCAAATATAATATTTTAGAAAGAGACGTGGAAAGGGAGCTTCTTTCCTTCTGCAGGAAGGAGTCAATTTCAACGGTGGCGTACACTCCATTGGCAAAGGGATCGCTGGCCAAGAATGAAAAGTTGAAGGAAATAGGGATGCGATACGGCAAGAGCGCAGCGCAGGTGGCTTTAAACTGGTTGATATCTCATAAAGGGGTAATGGCCATACCGAAAGCTGTAAATCAGATTCACATAAAGGAAAACGCGGGGGCAATGGGATGGCGGCTGTCCGAGGGCGATATTATGTCTATAGATAAGCTCTTCCCGTTACCTTATTCTGGACTTGGAGAGGATTAGGGCCGTGTACGGTCCAGAACTGGCAAGATGTCGTCTTTGCTCTCTTTTTAAAGAGGCGCAGAAGGCCGTGCCGGGTACAGGTAATGAACTGGCTGAAATCATGCTTATTGGTGAAGCGCCGGGCCGGGAAGAGGACAGGGTGGGTAAACCATTTGTGGGTAGAAGTGGGAAGGTGCTTGATAGGGCCCTGCTTGCTGCAGGTTTGAACAGAGAAATGGTGTACATAACCAATATAATAAAGCACAGGCCTCCTAATAACAGGAGACCATACAATAAGGAGATAAGGGCCTGCTCTCAATATATCGATTGGGAGATCTCATCCATAGGCCCAAAATATATCCTAACTCTTGGGAGCACTGCCCTTCGGTACTTTCTACCTGAGGTTAAAATGCGCGATGTAGCTGGGCACGTCTTTAAATGGCAGAAAATCGATATCGTGCCCACCTATCATCCGGCCGCAGTGCTTAGAAATCCCAAGCTAGAGGAAAAACTGTTGGAGGCGATGGTCCTGGTGGCATCGCTTGCGCTCCATAAATCCAGTAGCAGCTAGTAAGCAAGCTATCAGGGCGATTTAAGTCGACCCGTAGATTTCATTCTCAGTTAATCTTATAAAAGTGTAGTTGCTGGTTAAGGGCGTGAGCAGTATAATAAGGAACGTCGAAAACCCACTACTGGGTAGAAAGGAGGTTACGATCATCTTCAAGGACGCCAGTGGGAAACTAACAAAAAACGAAGGTATAGAGCAAGTCGTTAAAGAGCTTAAAGTTAAACCTGAAAGCGTTATACCCATGTCGTTAAAGGGCAAATATGGAACTAGGGATATCGTCGGCACATTCTACGTTTACAAGGATATAAATTTGGCCAAGAAGCAGCTTCCGGAGTACATTTTCAGCAGAATGCTCCCAAAGGAAGATAGAAAGAAACTCTTGGATGAAAGGAAGAAGAAGGCCGTTCCAGCGGCTAAAAAGCTAGCGAAGTGATTGTAAATGGTAAAAACAACACAAGTATGGAAATATTATAAGGTTGAAGGAGCGTCCGTGCAGAGGCTGAAGAAATTTTGCCCACGATGCGGGAGGGGCGTTTTTTTGGCCGTTCATTCTAACCGATTGTATTGTGGTAAGTGCGGTTATACCGAATACGTAACCAAGCAGTAAATCCTTACCGTGTAAACTAACGATAAAAAAGGCACCATGATCGTGGCCCATCACAGTAACTTAACCTGCTCAACGAACTCCAGTGCCCTATCAGTTACATAGGGGAATATTCAACAGATGGATTTGTATTATATAAATTAGCCGATAAAGTGAGAAGCAACCTCCTTCTGGAAATAGCTAAGGTTGTTTGGATTTATAACGGTCCTGAAGGGCAGGATGAACTTGGGATTTGCAGCGCCCTTTAAAATCTCCTTGTCTCCATACTCTAGATAGAGGTTCGAAAAGATCTCAAGGAATTCGGAAGTTCTCTTCCTATCCTTTGCAAGCGCTAGCGAAAAGTAAACGAATTCGGCTACATCCCAACATTTGTCCGACATCGGAGCATCATCCTTGAATTGTTCCAAATCTATCAGATAGATCTCCCTGTCCTTTTTTATCATATTTTCGGGTTTTGTATCCCCTATTGACATGCTGGCATTATGGCAAGTGGCGAATATTCGGGCAACGTCTCCTATTACCTCCCCTCCTTCGCCGCTAGCCATATATCTCATTATCGTATCTGTTAGAAGTTCTCCATCGATCGATTCCCTGACCAGTATCTTGCTCCTTACAGATACAGCAAGTATATTTGGGGTCATGATGCCGATATCCTTCAACCTCAGACTTCCTACATATTCATTAGATAGGCGTGAAATGGGTGAAATGGAAAAGGCCTTGACTGACCTGTTTAGGGCTCCCAAAATATACCACTTTATCTGTAAAGTATCCCCAAAGTCCTTTACTATGAACTTTTTCTGCCCTCTATCTAATATGTATAGTGTAGCTGTTGAATAGAACCTTCCCAATTGCTTTTTGGTGACCTCCCGATCGTTAAAGCCCTCGTGGTTTGCTAATGCCGAAAGCCAATCATCGCGGTTTATAAGGTAACCCACCTTAAGCGTCAGGAGCGAATATGGATTTTCCAAGTACTCTGGTAGGACACCCATATCGCTTGCCCTCCTGATCTTGGATACCGTTTCCCTGATGATTATATCCAGGCCGACGCTGCCGCTAAGGCCGTGAGTAACGTATTGCCTTATCGCCCTTTCGATAAACTTGATATTCTTTTTAAATTGTGAACTCCTAAGCATATGAAGCACATCTTGTTGAACTGTGAATCCATTTTCCATTGCTATGCCAAGATGGTCTGCTTCGAGGGCCTTTGCGGCATCTCTGAATCCTTCGCTTGCCCTTCTGACGTTTAATTGATAGTTTTCGTGGTTATAGGTTTTCACGTAACTGTAAAGTACAGGCCTATATATTGTGGCCCTTTTCTTTAACTTTGAAAAAAGGAAGAATTCGTATGGCATATCCATATAGAGAATAAGTCTTTCATAATGTTCGTATAGATCCCTTAGCTCCTCGAGCATCACCCTCTTTCTGTAGGTACCCGATATATCTTCGAGTATTGTTTTCCCCTTGAGCGGAATATACGGGTTCAGCAGTCTTCCAACGACGAACTCTCCAAGCTTTGCCCACTTTGCATCCATCACAAGTTGTTCCTCATCTACAGCTAGGATTGAAAGCATACGATCGTCGCCGGTGGATGTGTATATGTACTTGACATCTTTGAACTCAGGTATAACCACTAGAATATCGTAGTCACTATCGGCCTTGGCATATCCAGCCACCCTGCTACCATATAGCGCCACAGCACTGGGCTGGAACCTTGTTTGAACATAATCCATAACCTCTCCCTTCACTATTTCCAGTGGCCCCGGTGGCCCGCTACTAGGCCGGTCCTGATTATCGCTCATTTTTTCTTCACATTGCCTATCAGTTTAAGGACATCCTCTGGAATCTTGTATTCCATTAATGCCCTAACGGGCAAATCAGTGTTGTTATCCTCGGGTACAATTCGCTTAACGGGTAATGACTTAGATATCCATAGGTTCAGCGTTTTTTTATTAAGGGCATCATCAGAAAGCCCGTTTTGGAATTTCTTGTCTATAGATTTTATTATGGATCGGTGTCTTCCAAATATCTTGCTGGGGTCAAATAGTGCTTCCTCATCCGTATAGAGAGATTCGTGAATCGTATATGATGTCTCGGCTGTCTGTACGCGAAAGTCGTTTATTCGCTGAGAGAAGTCCACGTAATGTGAGAATTCGTGGGCCATTGCAGCCAGAAGCGTATCCTTAGAAGCGTACAGCAGCAATGGACCAGTTATCTCGATTGTAATGTTCAACTTTCCATCATCGGCTATTATGGGCACTAATCTTGAATACAAAATCGCTTGTTGCATCTGAGCGCTATCATCCATAATGAGCACATATGGAGAGGCGAACCAGTAAGGGTACTTGGCTCCGCTTGCGGACTGAATTCTACTAACTATCGCTGAGGCAACCTGAGCTCGAGTTACCAGTTTATCCACCAAGTTCTTACTGAGCATGCCCTTCTTGAGGGCCTCATAGATGGGAAGGAGGTTCATCGAAATTTGACCACTCTGGCTCAAGGCTAATATAAATGGGTAACCAGTCCTCATATAAAAATCCTTTCAGTCTTAGAGCTTTGAAAACTGCACAATGCCTCAGGTAATCCAGAGTAACAGGACTGACCGTTGTCAGCCACTTCATGGAACTGTCTATCCACTTTGTACACATGAGATTTATAACCTACTTGACGCTGTAGATGCATTTGCTTGTGGCTATCTCAATCGACTTCCTTACTACCAGCCTATTTTTACAGGTTAAGGGATTACGCTCTTATGTTGGATATATGCTCTCAATTATTGAACGTATGCGATACTCTTCTAGTGACTTCTAAATACGATAGAATAATCGATATGTCATCTCCCTCTAAGGGTCATGCCCCGTCCGGGCCTTCTTATTTGGATATATCCTTGGAGCCGCTTAAACCGCCGCCCTGCTTAACTGCTCTGTACTAATACATTAGAGTAGTTTCTCAAATCCCAAAGGATATAAACGCATAAATATCGTGCAATGAACCCATCATACGTGAACTTTAAGCTTGACGACAGCAAATCGGGTTATCATATCATAAAGATTAGCTAGTGAGTTGCGATGAAACCTGTAAAAATAATATTTTATATTGCAGCGGCCCTGCTAATCGTACTGGTCGGACTATCGCTTATGAATGTAGCTGGCCTAGTCTATCCAGTTGAGGGTGTTAGCATGCAGCCAATAATTTATACGGGATACCTAGCTTTTGTGCATCCGGTAAATATATCACAGCTAACGATTAATCAGACGGTGGTTTATTATAATCCAGTTAGAAAAGAGCTGGTTATCCATAGGGTTTACACTATATTCTCAAACGGGATATATGTCAAGGGCGCAAATGTACTTACTAACCCTACCCCAGATATGAACGGTACTAACCCGCTGCTGGTAACCCAGAGCATGATTAAGGGTGAAGTGTACTTTGTGGTGCCATATATTGGCTATATGCTTCTATGGCCAAATAATTATATAATAATTATATTCTTTATTATTGTTGCCCTGTTAGTGAGCTTGAGCAGCTCAGGGCAAAAAGACAAGCGAGCAAGAGAAATAGCAGATGGCAAAAAAAAGGATGACGAAGGGCCCGCTTTGTGATATTACATTAATAGGTGACCCTAAGCCCTATAAAAGGGCCACCTCTTCAGCCAGTTTAATGCCCTTGATCATATTACTGAGCTTTGAAAAAGCTATATCCCTGGATCTGGTGCGTAATCCGCAGTCAGGGTTGACCACTATTTGAGACGCGCCCTTAAGAACCTTTATAGCATATAAGATCCTGTCCCTGATCAGTTCCGGTGGTTCGATAAAATCTGTATGAACATCTATCACCCCTAGGCCTAGCTCCTTCCCAGAGCCATATTCCCTAAACATTTCCAATGCCCTATATCCGCGTCTCATTTCACTGGACACTCCTAATTCTGTTGAATCCCTGTTTGCAAATTCTAAAGCAAAGTGAGAAGCGTGTATGGATTGCAATCTCGGCATCAGCGATGTATATTCGTCGCCACTATAGCAGATGTGAACGGTAACCTTGGAATTTATGCCCCTTACGGCGGCATTAAAGCCTTCCACAAAAAGGTCCATTTCATCAGGATGAGCAGTGGCCGCTGGTTCATCTACTTGGAGCACCGGGGCTCCCATGGCTTCTAGATCGCCGAGTACAGAATTGACCACCTTCGAAAGTGCAAGCAGGAACAGGCTCCTGTCCCGATAATGCTCATCATACGACCAGTCCATAAATGTATATGGGCCTGTAACCGGGATCTTTGGTATCCTTTTAGTGTTCGCCTTTACAAATGCGAATTCGTCTTTATGGTAGTTCCTCAGGTACTTTACTTCATCAACACATCTAGCCTTCCGATAATACTTATTATCCCAGGACCTGATCCTGTCTGCAAATATGAATCCACCAATCTCCCTTATTGGTTGTTCATACATTTCTATCCTCCTAGCTTCACCATCATATACGTAATCAAGGCCGATATCCTCTAGACGCCTCAAGTTGATGTAGGATGCGTCATCCTTGGCCTTCTCCTTCTCCTCAACGTTCTCGCTTTTTAGAGAAGCAAGCAGCCAGGTAGGTTTCTTAAGGCTGCCGATCTCCTGTGATTTAATCATTGTTGATCCTCCTCATGGCTTTTCTAAGCAGGTCAAGTTTTTTAATTGCGAACTTGTAGGGGATATATTCTAGATCGACATTGTTTGTGACGTATGCTCTAGGTGGATTGATGGAACCGAGGATGGCTTTAACACGCTCCGGGATGTTTTCCTCCAGTACAGTGCTGTACCCATTAACTAGTCCTAGCGCTAGTTCCTTATTATCCATCCTCCTAAGCGGCTGGCTTCCATTTATCATGTCAAACCCTAGCCCATCAACTGGCAGTTCATTGAGCAATTCGACATCTTTTACTGGTTTGAAATATATGTGCAGGATCACCTTTTTGATAAATGCCCTTTTTATACTGGATATAGCTTCAGCTACGCGGTCGAAATGCTTCTTTAGGTCGATAAAACCATATGCGGGGCACTTGAGGACCAGTGTTTCAAACCCGGCCCTATTTAGGCCTCTGGCCTGCTTCGAAAGCAATTCACCCATAGCTGCAATGACCAGGGAAACATCACCATAGTGTTCATCCTTGCTAAGGATGGCAAATGTCAGCGGGTCCGGCAGAGAAGCCATTCTCTTATCTTCGGGTTTATAGAGGCCAAGATGAAGGCTTCGGGCTGAAACACCCTCCTTGGCGTCTATATCGTCTTCCAACAGTGGTACCCGGTAAAAGGTATTCGTCTCGAAAAACCTATTAATACCGTCTGGTTTGATCCCATTGGAGTTCACGGTTATTGGTCTGAACATATCATCCCAACTAAGCAATGGGTCCTGAATATAAGTTAATTCGGCCTCCCTTTGTGAATCAAAAAGGACCCTGCTTTCCTCTTCAAAATCTGGGGGGGCATACGTTCTCTTTCTGGTTATTTCTATGAGCTTTTCAGATCTCGGATATATTCCAAATATGTAACTCCCTACCATATCAATCATCCCAAGATTATCCCTAAAAAACTTTAGCCGATAGCATCTCATTTATAGTCAAGTAATCAGAAGTTGGGTAATCATTAAATACCCCTATCATTAACCCTTGTTAACGCAATGGCCGAAGACGAGAATCAGTCAATTCTGAAGCTCTATCGCGCTTTTGCTAAAAAAGATGAAAATAATTGAATGAAGATGTAAATGGGTTTGAAGAACTCGGGTTAAATGAAGATTTGATGCGTAGACTTGATGAAATGAAGTTTAAGGAACCATTCCCTATTCAGGAAATGGCAATAGGGCACATCCTCAATGGAGAGGATATAATTGGGCAGGCAAAGACGGGATCTGGAAAGACGGCCGCATTTGGGCTACCTCTCCTGAAGTTAATCAATACAGGATCAGATAATATTCAGGGACTGATCCTTGCACCCACAAGGGAATTGGCAGTCCAAATAACCAACGACCTACGCAGTATGGGCAAGTATGTAGGAGTGAAGGTTGTAACCCTCTATGGAGGACAGTCTATTAACAGACAGCTTGAAGAGCTCGACGAAGGCCCTCAAATAATCGTAGGTACCCCAGGCAGGATAATCGATTTATTAGATCACCATCATCTGGACTTTGATCAAGTCAGACATGTAGTTATAGATGAAGCAGACAGAATGCTTGATATGGGGTTCATTGAAGATGTTGAATATATACTTAAGAGGATACCAGCCGATAGGCAGATCAATCTATTCTCTGCGACTATGCCACAGGAAGTAACGGATTTAGCTTCAAAATATATGAAGAATCCCAAACATATATTCATAAGCGCTGATGAGCCATCTGTTGACGAGCTAGATCAATATTATGCAGCAGTGGAGCGCGACACAAAACTTGAAAGGTTGTTGCAGGTGCTCGAAGATGAAACGCCATCAAGCTGTATAATATTTTGTAGGACAAAGCAGGGAGCCAGATGGCTGACCAGAAGCCTCGAAAAGAACAAATATAACGTCGTACCACTTCACGGAGACCTTTCTCAGTATCAAAGGGATAAGTCTATGCAGGCGTTTAGGAATGGGCGCGCTCAAATACTGGTAGCTACTGATGTTGCAGCAAGAGGCATCAATGTCCCCAATATTGAGCTTATCTTAAATTATGATTTCCCCTCAGAGTCTTTGATGTATTTTCATAGGGTAGGAAGAACCGCTAGAGCCGGTAAAAACGGTAAATCCATTTCCTTCGTTACACCAATTGATTATCAGGTATTCGAAGATGTAAGATCGAAGACAAAGGCAGAGATAAAACCGTTAAGCCCAAATGATAAGGAAAGGATAGATCATTTTAGAGGTTATGTAGGCCAATTCGAGCTTCGGAAGCGCCGATATGGCGACAGGCATAGTTTTGGCGACAGGCATAGTTTTGGCGACAGGCATAGTTTTGGCGACAGGCATAGTTTTGGCGACAGGCATAGTTTTGGCGACAGGCATAGTTTTGGCGACAGATCCCATTCCGAGCAAACGAGAAAAATACCAAGTTGGTTAACTCAACGAAGGAATAACAACTGAACCATATATATTCATTTTTAATACATTAGAGATTTTGGAGAAACGGTAAAATTCGGATACTTGAACGCGGGTATGTGAGTCTTTCCTCTAGCATCACCTTTGAATAGCTGAGGTAGTACTAACATTAGATGCTTTAGACGTACAAGTTCAGTATCTACTAAGTGAAGAGCAAGAAAGAATCTGGAGGAACGTCCTAAAACTTGCAGGACGCTTTGTAAAGGAACAGTTGAGTATCGTATTGCCTAGCTAACGATAGGCGACCGACTTGAAAATCAAGGGCCAGCTGCAGTTCATTCACAGGTGGTTAAAAATTTCCTGAAGAGGTTGACATGGCATTCAGAAACCTCTCTGAAGTGATGATCAAGAGCCACATTTAAAGTATGTTTAAAGCAATACATATCCAAATATATCATTAGTGCGGAGTCCGGGTCGTTCAACTCTTTAACCATAAGCAATTGATTCCATAAGCTTATATAATATTATAAGGGGAATATAAGGTTATGAGCACTTTCGAGAGCTTTAAGGCTAAGAGAAAGGAATCCGACTACATAATGCCGTTGTGGTTACCCTTCCTCCCCATTATAATTGGCATTGTGGGGGGTGTGATAATAGCCATTTTTTACGCTGTGGCATTTTCATCCTCTGTTTCTATGATTTCCGGATTCAATTCTACATTGATCACAAATGGAACTATCGTCACAACACCGATTACCACTACACCAAGCACTGTCCCTTCCATTTATTCGATCATTGGCATATTTCTGGTGCCATCTATATTACTGGGAGTTATATATTATGTGATCATCGGCTACGTAATATATAGGCTGATCAAGAGATATAATGATCATGTGATAAGGGTTAGGGGGTTGTTTAACTCGGCCAACTTTGATGGTAGGTTGAATGGGACGATAGGCGAAATGGGGATGCTCCAGAAAAAGGATCCGATGGAATGGGCCGTTATAATAGGCGTGCTTGGGATCATTCCATTTCTATCCATAATTTCTTTAATCCTTATAGCATATATATTTCATTCTCTCAACAAGGACTTTTACAGGCTGGAATATATAGAGAACAATGCTTACGCACAGCTAGGTTGGAAAGGGGAAAGATATAACAAAATTCCCAACAGAAGCACTATCCTTTATATCGTTTTAACCATAGTGACTTTAGGCTTATTTGGCCTATATTGGGTATATACGATCGTGCAAGACCCTAACGAGCATTTCAAAGAGGATTGGAGGATAGAGGATTCGATAACTCCTCCAGGTGCTGAATCCGTTAAGCCTACTACTGGAGCGTAGTAAAATATAGCGTAGTAACCCTACTTAGATTATGCAAAAAGCGCTTCTAAAGATATAAAGTGAAATTGGTATCTTGTTAAAGCAAAGGCATATCTTATCTTGCCCGGAAAGGTTTATCTATTCCTAGAGGAGGGTTAAGTTTATGGGTAAGAGAAAGGTCCTCAATGAAGCCGAGCTTAAGGATATGTTGCTTCCAGAGCAAGGTGAAATGCTCGGAAGGGTGGTAAAGTTGCTAGGGAGTGATCATCTTATGGTAAACTGTACCGATGGGAAGATAAGGCTAGGAAGGATCAGGGGTAGGCTAAAGAGGAGAATTTGGATAAGGGAAGGGGATGTAGTGCTTCTAGCTCCTTGGGATTTCAAGAACGATGAAAAGTGTGATATCCTGTGGAGATATACGATAGCGCAGGTGGACTGGCTCAGGGCAAATAACTATATTACCAGTGCCATGTAGTTGGCCTGATCAGTACTGATCGATTATGCGCGGGTATATCGGTTGCTAAATACGTGCTACAGTTTAGGAAGGTCTTATAGGCGATCCGGTTGAATGCACTGATTAAGCTTAAGAGCACCTTGGACGGCAAGTCGCATATACTGGGTAACAAAGGATCAACTCGGGTTTCCATATACACATGTGGAATAACCCCGTATGATAGCTCTCATATAGGACATGCAAGGACGATACTAGTATTCGATGTGTTAAGAAGGCTTCTTAAATCAGCCGGCCTTGATGTCCTTTACATACAAAACTTCACCGATGTTGATGATAAGATAATAAATCGTGCATCTAAGGAAGGTGTAGAAGCGAAGGATATAGCTGATAGATATATAGCAGAATACTTCAGGGACTTTGATTCTCTCAACATCCTTAGGGCAGATGTATACACCCGTGCAACGGACTATATTGATGACATACGATCTATGATCAGAGGGTTAATAGAAAGAGGGAGCGCTTATGTTAGGGATACGGGGGTATACTACGATGTTTCGAGCTTTGAAGGTTACGGAAAGCTTTCAAAGGTTAGGCCCGAGGCGCTCAGGGCTGGTGCGAGGGTTGAAAGTAAGGATGATAAGGATGATCCTGCAGACTTTGCACTATGGAAGCTGTACGATAGCGGACCGCTTTATGAGTCTGAATGGGGTAGAGGAAGGCCCGGCTGGCACATTGAATGTTCAGCCATGATCCTGAAGAACATCGGGGAGACGGTAGATATACATGGCGGTGGTGAAGACCTTATATTTCCGCATCATGAGAATGAGATAGCACAGAGCGAAGCTTTTACAGGGAAACCCCTGGCAAGGATCTGGATGCATGTGGGACTGCTCAATCTAAAGAACGAGAAGATGAGCAAGAGCCTCAGGAATACAATTCCCGTAAAGAGTTTTATCGATCAGTACGGGCCAAACACTCTGAGGATGCTATTGCTTTCAAGCCAGTACAGGAATCAGCTGGAATACAGTGAAGAAACCATAGCTAAAGCAAAAAGTCGGTGGAGGATAATAGAGGAGGCCTTGTATATAACACATAGGGAAATTGATTCGGACAATAAATTGAATAATGACTTGACAGAATCGCTGCAGCGGCACCTTGAGCGCGCCAAAATGTACCTAATGAATGACTTAAATACACCTATTGCCCTTGGGGAATGCGTTCTGGTGGCCGAGGGTATAAATTCCCTTTATTCTAGGGGGCTAATGACAAAGGAGAGTGCTGTCCTCTTAGATGGTTTTAGGAAGCTTACTGACGTATTTGGCTTTAAATTACCGGATCTTAGCGAATCTGAAATAAAATCGATAGAGGATATGATAACAAAGCGCAATTTGCTCAGAAAGGCCGGCAACTATGAAGAAGCGGATAGGATTCGTTCTGAGCTTGCAACAAAAAAAATAGAACTGCTGGACTTTAAGGGAAGGACCTATTGGAAGAAGGTTGAATGGATGCCCTGATCGATAGGGCCAGTAACAAAAGGGATATTATAATAAAGCCAATATATAGGTTTAAACTTATATATCTCAACCAGCGTACCAGATTCATGGCCATACACCGGAGAAATGCTTCAGGGCTTGTCAAGAGCATGAAACCACATCAGGTGCTGCTATACGACATAATGACACCCTCCTTCTATTCTATGATCTGGTTCCTGCTCTTCCTTATGGGTCCAGGCTTATTCATAGGAGGGAGCATAACTATAGGCACCCTACTATTGATCCCTGCTTCCATCCCCTTCTTTCTAACGTATGCACTCCTGAGCGAAAGGATGCCCATGAGCGGGGGAGACTACTATTTCCAGAGCCGACTGCTCACGCCATTTATAGGTTTTGTAACTACTATAACCGGATGGGTTATATGGCAGCTGTTCTTCATAGCCTGGTTTGGGTTTTACATTTCAGATGTGCTTTTAACACCGATGTTCTATTACTTCTATCAGCTTACTGGATTTCCCTTATGGAGTTCATTGTATCAGTTGGCATCTTCCCCTTATGGCGTCTTTATATTTTCGACAGCTCTTTTTCTCGTAGCGCTGCTCGTGCTCCTCAAGGGAGTTAGCTACTATTCCAAGGTCCAGTACTACCTGTTCGGCCTTTCGGTACTTAGCGTAATTGCTGGCCTTTTTATACTCTTACATAGCCCCAGCGCCCAGACGGGTGTCGCGATGTCAATAGGCCCTCCACCAAAATTTAACCTGTTTGACAGTATATCTACGTGGTCGATAAGTTGGGGCGCCATAGGCTACTCTATGTGGTCGGTCCTGCATAATGAGGAGATCCAATCTTCTAACAAGCCACGAATGCAATTGGGAATCATGTTAGGGGGGGCAGCCTCCGTCATAGCAGTGGCTCTCTTGTTCTGGAACGCTCTTGTACGAGAATTCGGAGCCGCGGCTCTGAAAAGCATCTCAAGTATGTGGTTGAGTGGCGCCATGAACGGGGTACTTGCACAGAAGGTGGGGGCGCCGTATTTCACTGTATTGATGGTATCGCTGAAGCCAAATCCCATTGTATTTGCTATATTCGTAATTGGAGCAGCGGTGGCCATGTACCAAGTAATATTTGCAATATTGCTTGGATCCAGCAGGACTGTGTTATCGCAGTCGCTGGATTCCATACTGCCAATGAAGCTGGCCTACGTAAGCGATAGATCTCATTCACCTGTGTATTCAATACTATTCTCCTTCATAGTTGCGGAGATCTGGCTGGCGCTCATTGAGTTCACTCCATGGATAGGTCATTATTTTGTTTCGGTTATATTTGCAGTTCAGGTGACCTGGATAGCGACCATGGTAGCTGGCCTTGTCTTGGGAATAAAGACAAGGAGAAAGCTGCTCATCATGTCAGCGGCCGCCGGGGCGGGCCTTAACATCTTTATTGCTGCCCTTTTTATTATGTACCCAGCTCTCGGGTTCCTTTCCCTTACATCCGAGCTTGTGGTATTCCTTCTTTTTGCTGTAACAGGTATCTATTACCTATTAAGGGATAGATATCTGAAAAAAAGGGACGGAATTGGGCTGGGGATAAGGTTTAAGGAGATCCCGGAGGAAGCATAACCATGACCATACTGACCCCAGGACCCACCGAGATACCGGATGATGTGCTGTTGGCCATGAGGAGGTCCAGCAATCCTGACATCGATGTGTCATTTATGGATCTCTATCAGGACCTTACCACCACGATAAAGGGCCTGATTCACATGAACGGCAAGGTGTACATAATGTCTGGGGAGGGCATGCTTGGGCTGGAGGCGGCCATTGCAAATACCGTCAGGAAAGGTGACAGGGTGCTGTCGGTAGCCAACGGCGTATTCGGTGATGCATTCGGGGATCTAGCTTCATCGTATGGTGCTCAGACCGTAAAGCTGCAGGGAGACTATGATATACCTATCGATCCGCACAGGGTTGATCCTGCTGGTTTTGACGTTATAACGACAGTACATGTAGATACGCCAGCTGGATTGATGAATCCCATCGAAGAGCTATCACATCGGATAAAGGGGTCTGACGCAATTTGGGTACTGGATGCCGTGTCATCTGTAGGGGGCTACCCGATCGATTGTGAGCAACTTGGCGTGGACATATGCCTGATGGCTAGCCAAAAGGCATTTAGCGCCCCTCCTGGCCTAGCTATAGTAGCGGTTAGCGAAAGGGCCGCCGATATGATCAAGGAAAGGAGGAAGGATGAAGCTTATGGAGGCTTCTATATGAACTTCAGGGTGTGGGATGAAAACCTGAGCAATGGCATGTTCCCGTATACTCCGTCAGCCAACGATATATTTGCGCTCGCCCGATCCGTGGAAACAATAATGAAGGAGGGGCCAATCAGCGTGTACAAAAGGCATACGCTGGCAAAGGAGGCCACGCTGAAGGCGTTAGTTTCGCTGGGTTTAAAGCCATATGTAAAGGATAGCAGCTTCGCGGCGACAACGGTCACGGCCTTCTATTCGCCACCAGATCAGGCGGCGTTGATTAATTATATGTGGTCCAAATTCGGTACTCTACTGGCCGGAAGCTGGGGTGCTTTAGCGGGAAAGGTTATGCGTATAGGCCATATGGGTTATACAGCACAGAGGAAGTTCGTAGTAGAGGCGATTTCAGCGCTTGCCGCCGGGCTCAAGCACTATGGAACAAGCACGGACCTTCCCAGTGCTCTTGAGGATATAGACCACGTGTACGGGAAAAGATAACGGTGAATGGAAGGACCACAGGTCGATGGCTGCAGGCCGGCCTCCACGTATGGGTTCCTTATTTTTTTACGCTATCCCCAATATGCTAAGGTTTGGGTTTCCCTTCTCCTTCAGCAGGACGCCACGGGCATCGAAAATCAGTGGATCGGACCCGCTGAGCTTCAGGATCTGAGCTACGGTAAGGTCCCGGTAGACCGAGTGATCGGTTGCTATGATGATCCCATCCGCCCCCTTCAATGATTCACCTAAATCACCGATAAGGTTCACCGGGCGCGTAGGTTTCCTAACGTAGGGGTCATGGACCCTTACGCTTATCCCGAGCTTCTCTAGCCTATCTACAATGCTGTATGTGGGAGAAGCCCTGTCGTCATCTATGTCGCCCCTAAAGGCTAGACCGAGTATAGTGATATGTTTCACATTCCTTCTTCTTTTTATGAATAGCATGAGAAGCTTGTTAACTACGTGCCTTGGCATTAATTCGTTGAGCTCCCTAGCTTCTTCAATGATCTCTGCGGGTTGCTCATGACACTTTGCGGCGCGCATTATAAAATATGGATATACCGGTATGCAGTTTCCCCCTACCCCAGCTCCTGGTCTGTGAAGGTGTGAAAATGGCTGTGAGTTGGCTGTATCCATTGCTTCCCAGAAGTCGATTCCGGCCTTTTCGCATATTAGCGCAAGTTCGTTTGCCAGTGCAATATTTACATCCCTATATACTCCTTCCATCAGTTTTTCCATTTCTGCAGTTTCGAGGGATGATATCTTCAGCACACCCTTGTTAACTATCCTTTCATAGAATTTTACTGCGGCTACAAGGCTTTTTGGTCCAACGCCCGATACGACCTTGGGATAATTTTCTTCGAGATCCTGTAAACCCCTTCCTTCGAACAGCCTTTCAGGACTGTAGGAAAGCCAGAAGTCTTCTTCGGCCTTAAGCCCTGATGCGGCTTCCAGCAGAGGCATAATGACCTTCCGAGTTGTGCCTAACGGAACGCTAGATTCAATGGATACAAGGTCCTCCTTTTGCAGGCCACCGCCTATCGCCTGTGCCGCTGATTCTAGGCTTTTGTATGAAGGCTCATTATGGGTTAAATAAACTGGTACGGTAACGACCTTGTACTTTGATTCCTTTGAAGCGCTGTTTCCGTCGACCGTGGCTTTGAACCTTTTTTCATTAACTGCCTTATTCAGAACTGAGTCTATGTTGGGTTCGTTGGGAAAGGTGGGCTCACCACGCGACAGTCCTTCCACCTTATCTGGGTCTACGTCCACCCCGATAACCGTATACCCGTTCCTAAGCAAGGAAGCCGAAATAATGGACCCGATCCGGCCCATGCCGTAAACCGCAACGGTGTCAGCCCTTTCCATGCCAATACGCTACCGGGGTTATCGATTTAAACTTATCACGCTTTAGCCGTCTTGTTATTGTGAAGCAGGCAAGGATATGGGAGCTTCATAAGTTTATAAATGCTAGAAATTCATAGCCATTATGGCTAAGGGCATAAAGGTAGGATTGCTGGGAGTGGGCAACTGTGCGTCGGCCATAGTTCAGGGAGTTCATTACTATATGAGCAAAAAGAAGAGCGGGGAAGTAAATGATGTACCAGGTGTAATGAGCAGGGATATAGGAGGATATGACGTTACCGACATCGAGTTTTCAACGGCCTTTGATATTTCGTCACACAAGGTAGGTAAGGATCTAAGTGAAGCCATTTACGCTAGGCCTAACCTCACAAGGCTACTTACAAGTGTCCCCTTAATAGGAGTTAAGGTCCAAAAAGGAGCCGTACTGGATGGAGTTGCTGACCACATGAGAAGCGTTTTCAATCCTGTGAGCGATGGTAACCCACCGCCTTCTGTGGATGATGTAGTTGAAAATCTCAAACGGACTCATACGGAGATCTTGCTCAATACGTTGCCCGTTGGTAGCGAGAAGGCGACTAGGTTTTATGCAGATGCGGCCGCAAAGGCTGGCGTAGGTTTCATAAATGGTATTCCTGTATTCATAGCCAGTGATCCTACAGGGTCATGGCCGTCCATCTTTGAGAAGGCTGGGGTTCCACTTATGGGCGATGACGTAAAGGGCCAGGTTGGGGCAACCATAACACACAGGTCCCTAGCGCGGCTGTTCCACATGAGGGGCGTAAAAATAGATGAAACGTATCAGGTCAATATAGGCGGCAACACTGACTTCCTGAACATGACGTACGAGGAAAGGTTACACAGCAAGCGTATAAGCAAGACGGAAGCGGTCACCAGCCTACTTCCCTATGGAAAGGAGATGCAGGATGAAGGGAAGATAAGGATTGGCCCAAGCGATTACGTCCCATTTCTTGAAAACAATAAGGTCTGTTATATCTACCTTAAGGGAAGAAGCTTTGCCGACTACCCCCTTACAATGAACCTAAAGCTATCTGTCGATGACAAATCGATGTTTGCAGGGGCTATGATAGACGCGATCAGGATAATGAAACTCGCCATAAATGAGGGTATCAAGGGGGTTCTGGTGAAGCCATCAGCCTTCTTTTTCAAACACCCGCCTCTGCAGGCAAAGGACGACGAAACCGCTATGAAGTGGGTAAAGGACTGGATAGGGAACCCTAAGCAGGTGGGCGGCTGATCAATTCATAAACTTCTTGGGCAACTATATTCTGGGCATCAAAGCTCATCGCTACATCGCGAATGCCTTCGGCTCGCAGAGCGAACCCGCCGTCCTCCATCATACGTACAAGATCCGTAGCCAGGCCTTTCGGATCAGGGGTATACTGGTCAAATAACCTCGCAAAGCCCATCTTGGCCGATTTCTTTGCATTTTCGACTTGCTCTCCATGCAGAGGTATGGGAAAAATGGCCATCGGCTTCCCGTTCAATATAGCTTCTCCAATCGTGGTCTGGCCTCCCCTGCAAACTATAAGATCTGCCTGAGCCATGAACTCCCTTCTAAGGTCATCCCATCCGAGTATCATATGTTGACCATGTCTGCTCACGGAGATCGGTACGCCCGCGTCCCCCCTGCTCACTACAAGCGAAACACCTGCAGGTAGAAAGGTCATCACCTTTATCAGTAAATCTACTAGAAAGGCCCTGGTGGGTGCAGGCCCGCTGATGGGGGCATAAATGAGCCTGGGAGCCAGGTTGAACCTCTCCCTCACATCGCGTCCCCCTTCCTTTGGCCGATGGGCGAAGAAGCCGGCGTATTTGATCTTCCTTTTGAGCGCTAGTAACCCTTCAAGGCTTGCGCCTGAAATCGTGTATGGGGGGGGAAGGTCAGGCACTATCACTGAATGGGCCAAATCCCAAAAAGCGGAGAGTGATTGAGCAAATGACTTCTGGATAAGCTTCTGAAACGCCGAGTCCTCCAGGGGCATTAACACCTGAGGCTGGTTTATTATCAGTATGGATGGCACCTTCCTGATGGTTGATGCGACCAGCGGCGTCAACCTTGAGTCAGATATAACAAGGTCAGGTTTCAACATTTCTATATTCTTCAGCTCTTCACGCAGCTGCACCGAAATTATATTAGGCGTCCTTGGGAATCCCCTGGTTGACTTCCTGAAGGATATTCGTCCTTCCTCGCTCCATACGGCGTCCAACGGCGTTGCAGAGATGGCCCTGAAGCCATTATTAATGACGAATTCCTTAGCCTCCCCCCAGGTGGAAAATATGCCCTCTAGGCCCAGTCCCTTGGCCAGCCAGACACATCTTGCGGCATGCCCTAGCCCCGAGCCATAAACGGAAAAGTAGGCGTTAATCTTCAAGACCGAATCTAACCACCGGGCCGTTCGGCACCTTCTCTTCGAAGACGGTGGCTTGAAAGGTGAAGAGTTTGATCTTCCCGCTGAGCCATAGGTCCGGCTGCGCTCCGGCCTTCATGCAGCCGTAGGAAAGATATTCGTCGATGTCCCATTTTTCTTCCACAGGGACCTGAGGCAGCAGCAAGCCTCCTCCTCCTGCCCATTCGACTATGATACCATCTCTTCCCACCTTCACCTGGCCCCTGTAATCGGGAGGGGTCTTTACCTTGATCTCCTTAGGGAGAGTAAGTATGCTGACTTCGACGGCTGTCTTGTCCAATTTCCTAACGTCCAGAGGAGGAAAGCGAGGATCAGAAAAGGCCGCGTCAATGGCAGAATCAATCAGGTTATCCATTAGCGAGGCGGAGGGATAAGGTCTACCTATGCACCCCAGCAGTTCCTTTGATGAGGAGTTTCTCAAAGTTACGAAGACGCCCCTCTTAACAAGGTATTTTGGAGGTACGTCAGCCACGGATGGTCGTAGCTTATTTCTTCCAAATTCTTCGATGGCAGCCCTTGCCTTCATTATGAAAAAGGCACCATCTTCATCGTTCCATTCCCCCGCAGCCGTGGCAGCCATATCGACTTCCTATCACCCAGTGCGTGTTTTTAACCTTTATTTTAATCAGATATAACCTCTAAGCCTGGAAATGGTAATGAGGGCAACGCTCTTAGAATCCCTGATCCTGCCGTTGAGAACCATCTTCACCGCTTTATCCGCCGTTATCATAGAGGTTTCAATCAATTCATCTTCATCGAGCTTCTTCGCCTTGGGTGCGCCACTTACCTTTACTATGAAAAGGACCAGCTTTTCATCATCATATCCTGGTGCAGGGATGACCTCACCGACCTTCTTGAAGCCGGTTCCTTCATAACCAGTTTCCTCCTTTAGCTCTCTCCTGGCACACTCAAGGGGCTCTTCATCATCTTCGATCGTGCCGGCCGGAACCTCCCACAGCCATGAATTCAAAGCATACCTGAACTGTTTCTCCAATATAATCGAGCCGTCTTTTGTTACGGGGAGTATTGCCACAGCCCCCTTGTGCCTTATTATATCCATATTCACCTTTCCGCCATTGGCTCGGGCATAGGTGCTCCTATAAAGGGAGAATACCCTACTTTTGTAAACTAGGTCTTCGCCCAGCTTTTTTGGATTTTTCATATAAGCCGGTCTTTGGGTTTTTATAAAAACTTTGCGCCGACTTGAATTGGGTCCTGTTCAACCTGATATAATACAGCCCGCGAACTGTTTTTAAGGGCCTGCTTCGCCTTTGTCCTGATATGGTCAAACGCCTGAAGGAATTGCTTTCGCCAATAATCGGTGTTGATGCTGCAGCCAGCGTTATCGCTTCTTATGATGTAATTGGCGATATAGCCATAATCAAGGTCCCGGAGCAGGCTTTTGAATACAGACAGGCTGTGGGATCTGCCATAATGAACGATAATAAATCCATCAAGAGCGTATGGGCCCAGGTCAGCCCGGTGCAGGGGGAGTACAGGATAAGGGAACTAGCTAACATAGCAGGTGAGGATAGATCGGTCACCGTACACAGGGAATCTGGTTGCACCTTCAATCTTGATGTAAGGGAAGTATACTTCAGCCCAAGGTTAAGTCATGAACGCGAAAGGATAGCCTCCTTGGTCGGGGAAGGGGAGAGGGTATTCAATATGTTCGCCGGGGTAGGAGCATTCTCCATAGTTATCGCAAAAAGGGTGAACAACGTCAAGGTTTACAGCGCTGAAATAAATGAAGCTGCTTACAGATATATGCTCATGAACATCGAGCAGAACAAGCTGAAAAGCACCGTAATTCCAATCCTTGACGATGCAAGGAACGTAGCAGCCCGATTAAGACATGGGGTGGATCGAGTGTTGATGCCCCTTCCAGAAAGGGCCATGGAATACTATGAAGACGCAATAGCTTCGCTAGATGGGGGCGGATGGATTCACCTGTATCTTCATGTAAAGAGGAGCAGAGGTGAAGACATCATATATTTAACTAAAGACAGATTAAAGCCTTATGGTGGCAGCGTAGAAAGTTACCGGATAGTTAGGGAAGTCGGACCCAGCACCTTGCAGCTTGTCTTTGATATAAAATTTAATTCGATTTAAGTTTATTAACAAATTATTTGGGATTTAGGTTAAGAATGGAACGTAGAAGGCATTTTGTGTATTGGCATCAACGTCATGGGTCCTGACGTATGGCCTTAGCACTAAGCATTTTGAAGGCAATCCTATGAAACCCGTTTTCCGATGTAACAATAAGCTGTATCGTCACCGGCAAGCTCTGAAGCAGTACAATTAAACCATACTACGTCCTTAGACGTTAGCCTTCTGTGCAGACCATCTATCATCGGCACTAAATTCCAGTAACGCCCTCGCTATCATCCGGGCGATCCTTATCGGTTCGGGGACGTTTCCTTGAAGCGTTAGTCGGTTAAGGATGACCCTGGCATCGTCTTCGGTCATACCACGTTGCCTTACAAATATGGTCTTACCTGTTTTAAGCAGTACCGATTGACTCCTTCCTAGCTTTCTGTAAGCCTCCAGTTTAGCTAGGTCCATAGGAAATCTCCTTCTTATGTTGCTTTCAAGATCGTGTTCGCCACTGGAGTTGGTGCAAATGATCGGTATCCCGGCTTCCGAATAAAGCAGATCAAGGTCAACCATATTGTAGAGGCTTAGTATACTTCCGTTGATTAGCAGAAAATTTATATCATTGCGCTTGAGGGATTTATAGAGCTTCAGGATTTCAGCCGTCGCTTCGTTTCCCCCCTTTAAGATGGTGCCCATTGTAAGCCCATCTATGATGAGGTCTAATCTCATTACAAGTCCAGCGATTACGCTAGGCCTATCGCTTTCCGGATGGAAGGATTCGGCTATTGCGAGCACGCGCCTGCCGCCCTTAGGGATCATTATGGGAGATTCTGCTGTCAGAATACTTAAATTTATAGACTATCAGGAAGGGCACACCCTGTATCAACTTGACCGCGTCACGACATCCAAGCCCAGCTCCGAGCACCAATTCAACGCTCATCGGTCCAACCAGGTTCAATATGCCAGCGGCGGAGATATATCCTAATGCCTCTGACCCCTCCACTAATCTGTTCATATAGTATCTAGGATCAATATAGATCGATATATTGCCCTCCTTTAGGGTTTTGGATACAAGGTTTTCATCACATATATTAAGTATGTAGCTTTCGCCGTACTTCATTGTGTTTATTGCGAATTTGGACAATATCGATCAGTTAACTATCATTTAATCGGTGACCTTGAACCGCACGCTTCGCAAATTATAAATGTGATACGCCTCTCCTTTGTCAATTTAGTATCCATGCTTCCACAAACCGGGCACGTTACGTTGGTCTTGATATAATATTGAATAGTGTTCCTGATGGCTTGAAAATCCTTTTTTCCAAGGATAATGGCCTCCCCCTCCTTTCCCATGGTTGCAGGAGCTCCTAGCTGCTTTGCTATGTTTATGAGCACCTTTCCAGGTTCCCTATTAAGAGCATTTGCTATGGCCCTGAAATTCCTTATGATAGTCCTGTGCCCAGTTAGGAATACCTCCGGTTCAGGAATGGCTAATCTAGGCGCTGTATTTACCTTCTCATTCTTAAGGGAATCTTTGATCCTATTCAAAAGCTCCAGATAGTCTTCTGTCATCGGACATCAGCTTTCTGGGCTTAATATAAATATTTGCTATATTGCATATGTGAGAGGATCTACGTATTTTTATCCCATATTCTTCTTAGTAACTCCCTGAAAAAATGAGCCGCGCAATCGTTAAATAAAGGGTGCATGGGGGTTAAGTTGAAATTGAAGCAGGGGGTTCTAATTCTGAGTGGAATGCCGGGCGCAGGCAAGACTACTGTTTCCCACTTTTTAAAGAGCAACGGTTCCTATATTGTTTCTATGGGCGATATAATAAGGGAGAAGGCTATTGAATTGGGGTATGGGCAGGACAGGGATGGGCAGGCTGCCACAATGAGGGTCCTTAGGGAAAAGGAAGGCCCCGATATCGTTGCAAAGATCACCATGGAAAGCGTGGAGAAAAAGGGGGCTAATCTAACCATAATAGATGGAATGAGGTCACTCGAGGAGAGGGATTATTTTGCTTCACGAACACACATGAGGGTACTAGCGTTGCACGCCAGTCCGCCAAGAAGGTTTGCGTTATTGAGCAGTAGGGGGAGAGACGACGACCCCAAGGATTTTAAGGTATTTGAAGAAAGAGATAGAAATGAGTTGAAGCTAGGCTTGGGTAATGTAATAGCCCTGGCAGACT
The DNA here is from genome assembly GCA_021792955.1 of archaeon. Taxonomy (GTDB): domain Archaea; phylum Thermoproteota; class Nitrososphaeria; order Conexivisphaerales; family UBA164; genus JAJZYL01. The sequence goes on from JAJYTP010000005.1 coordinate 26,706, forward strand.
ACATGATAATCAATGAAGATATTACTCTGGAACAGCTCCATGCTGAAACGCTCAGGATACGCAAACACATAATGGATCAACTGGCATGAGAATAGAAATCAGGGCAAGGATCCATCCAAGCGAAAGCCCGGAAAAGGTTATGGCCGCTGTCAATAATGTAGCTCCTGACATATATGGGATAGAAATGCGGCCGGACGAAGTTGTTTGTAAAGCTGGTGTACTTACGGCTGAAAGGATAGTTGACACAGCTATAGCCAGAAGGGCCTTCCCCGTTCTTATAAGGCTATTAGAAAGGGGGAAACATAAGAAAGGTTACGATCTTTTGTTAAACAGGCAGGCGGCGTTCGTGGGAAGGATAAATCTATGTGAGAATGCTGAGGAATCACCGCTTGGGCCGATAGTTATGACCTTCGACTCGGCTTATGTCGAAGAATTGATTTTAGAATACGAAAAGAAAGGTTTTAATCATAAAAGATAGATGTGCATGTAGAGGGGCCCGTAGCTCAGCATGGCAGAGCGACCGGCTCATAACCGGTCGGTCAAGGGTTCAAGTCCCTTCGGGCCCATCCTCATTACGGTTCAAAACCATTATATAGCCGCCCGCCCATAGGTTGTCATGCCGACACCTTCTCACTCGGACCTTCTTCATGATGACGGCGTCAGGAGATGGTACGATAACACTTCAAGGGGCTCCATCATCACCGCCTCCGTGTACCTGCGAAGGCTCGGGAACTTCTGTAATGAACGCGGAATAATCCCGAGCGACCTGTTACGTATGAGCCCCAGACAGCTTCAGGACCTGCTTCTGGATACCGTAAGCAAAATGGAAAAGAATGGCTACGCGGGCAGCTATATCCAGGGATACATAAAGGCCATAAGGTCCTGGCTCCTGTTCAATGACATCGAGCTCAAGTCGAGGAGGATCAAGATCAAGGGGACAACCGCTTCTCCGACCCTGAAGGACGAAAGGGTTCCTACACTGGGCGAACTGAAGAAAATATTTCTGTCGTGCGATGCGAAACAGAGGGCGGCTTGCGTCCTGATGGCTCATTCGGGCCTCAGGCCCGAGGTGCTCGGGGACTATACGGGAAGGGACGGGTTGAAGGTTTCGGATCTGCCCGAGATGGAGGTCAAGGGGGAGGTGACGTTCAGGAAAATACCCACGATAGTGGTGGTCAGAAGCGAGCTCAGCAAGGCCAAACATCAGTACTTTTCCTTCTTGGGCGAAGAGGGATGCGAGTACCTGAGGAACTACATGCAGGAAAGGATGAGGGGCGGCGAGGCCTTGGGACCCGACTCACCGGTAATAACGCCCAAGGTCGCAAGGAAGCCCTTCATCCGGACGATAAACATAGGGGATATGGTGAGGCTTGCCATAAGAGGTGCCGGGTTTCCGTGGCGACCCTATGTCCTCCGTTCTTACTTCGACACGCAGCTCCTGCTGGCGGAAAGCAAAGGACTGGTCGCCCGAGATTACAGAACCTTCTGGATGGGGCATGTAGGTGACATAGAGAACAGATATACGACGAACCGCGCCCGCCTGCCGGATGATATGATCGAGGACATGCGTCAATCATACAAAAGGGCCTTAAAATACTTGGAGACCAACGTGAAGGAAGAAAGGAACATTGCAGGTGAGACAAGAAGACAGCTCCTCGCCATCATGGGCTTCAAGGAGGAGGAGATCGAGAAGATGGGAGACCTGAGCGACGAAAAGGTGAGGGAGGCGGTGAAGGACAGATTTTTGGGAAGCTCTAATCAGCATAGGCAGGTCGTGGTGGGGAAAGGGGATGTGCCAAAGCTCCTTGGGTCGGGGTACGAATTCGTGTCTCCGCTGGGGGATTCACAGGCCGTGCTGAGGGAGCCGTAGGGTAACCATGAAGGCATTCCCATAAAAATACGCTATTTAGCCCCCTCTTCGAACTCACATCTATATATGGCTGAAAGAAGTGCGACGGCTCTAAGCATATATCACCAAATGGAATAAAGTTAGAAAGGAAAAAGATGTGCGAACCTCATCCAAAAACGTTATTACATTGGATTCTTCATCTAGTTATGTGGATTCGATTGATCTAAACCTCTTGCTCAGAGGCAGGTATGTACTAGCAAAGGATGTCCCAATGACTACATGGGTAGATCTGAAGCCTTATTGGCCAGTTATAGCTAAATCAATAATTGAGGTATTTATCGAGGGCTAGTTTAGGCCTTATCATGTCACAAAGAAGAGGGTTGATGGCTTTTACGCGGCTGAGGCATACTGAAAAAGGAATTCTGATAACTCGCGCGAATATCCGCTTTTAGAGGCGAAAAGGTTTATGCAAGCTCTGAGAAAGAAGGAAGGATTTGTAACTGGTATGAGACGGTTTAATAAACAAACTGGTTCGGACTGGCTGGCTGGGGAGAAAGACTCGAAACTTCGTATGTTAGTTTACTCGTGTTGCTATCAACTTGAAGGGTATATCGCAGACCACGCTGAAGATGGTTTTTCCTTGATGATAAAGGGTTAAGTGGGAAGCGTTGTGGCTAAGTTATAATTAGCCACGTACGTTATACAATAAAAAGATATATATCTAAACATCGTATATAATATGAGGTTATGATATAAATGAAAATGAGCACCCTGATGAAAAGGCTCCGCCTAGAGGATAAGAGGTTCATAACTTCGTCCGAACTGAAGTCCTACTGCGCGTCCATGAAGCTGGACTACGACACTACGGTCAGGTACTTTGAATCCAGAAGGGAGATCATAAGGATCTTCAGGGGGGTGTTCTACGTCAGGTCCCTCGACGAAGTGAAGCTTGGGCGGGCCGGACGTAACCACCTGGAGCTCGTCGCACGCGGACTGCAGATAAAGGGGGTGAAGAAATGGTACTTCGGACTGCACACGGCGCTCAAACTGAACAACATGACCCACGAACACTATACTGTGGATGAGGTGGTCACAGATAGCCTCTTTAGGGCAAAGCCCATGACCATCTCCGGCCATAAGTTCAGGTTCATCAAGCTCTCGCCAGCCCTTTTCGACTTCGGGATCATAGAGAAGGACGGTCTCAGGTTCTCCGACCCAGAGAAGACCATCCTTGATTTCATATACGTCTGGAGGTACAATGGCATACCCGAGGAGAGAATAGTGGGTGACCTTTCCGACTGGACTGGGATTGTCTCCTGGGCCACCATGGCAAGGTACGCAAGAAAATATCCGGCCACCGTCCTCAAGACCGTAAAGGAGGCATCGGAATGAGGGCTGACTTTGCACAGGCGGTTGCCGATGGGTTGAACATCGGACGTGCGGACCTTGTGGAGAGGGATATCATCATACACCAACTGCTGCTTGATCTCTCAAGGGACAAGTTCTTTTCAGGAAACTTCACGTTCAAGGGTGGGACGTGCCTGATCAAGTGCTATTATGGCTACATGAGGTTCTCAGAAGATGTGGACTTCACATGGAAGAAGCAGGACGCGTTCACTGGGCAGTCACAGAAGGCCATAAGGAGGGTCCTGTCGGGCGTCATCGACCGGGTGGGAGCGCTGCTAGAAGGGATAGCCCGCAGGAGGGAGATGGATTTTAAGTTCCTGAAGGGCGACAGGAGGTATGTAGAACTGGGCGGCAGCGACAGGATCTGCACCTTCAAGGTATGGTATGAATCGCAGGTTATGAAGCGCAGTAGCTTCATCAAGATCCAGATCAACTTCGTCGAGAGCCTATGCTTTGGGCTAAAGAATGGAGAGCTGAGCAGCCTTCTTTCTAAAGGGAATAGCGAACTCAGGGCGCTATTTCCGGAGGATTACGGAGAATACCATCGGGCCATCAATTTCACTATCTATGACGTTCGTGAAATACTGAGCGAAAAGGTGCGCGCCATCCTAACGAGAAGGGGAACCAAGGCAAGGGACTTCTTGGACATCTATCTTATCTACAGAAGATATGGGATGAAGCCCCAGGATGTGGAACACTGTATAATGAACAAGGTCAGCTATTCTCTTAGGATGTACATCAAGTACAGGGAGAACCTTGTTAAGAAGGCAAGACTGCTGGAAACCGGGGAGATGTTCAGCTGGGGTCAGGAGCGCAGCCTGCTCATAGGCGAAATAGACGAAAGGGACTTCTATTCCTTTATCCGCGGGCTTTACGCATTTCTGATGCAGGTCACAAAGGCCTCCGGCGGCTTTGGCCCACAGGGTGGCAGCAATAAATAGCGATAGAAGTAACCTGTAGGCAGTGCATGGTCCTACCAGGGCAAGATTGTAGGTGGGTCTCCATAATGTAAAGGCAGCTTAATGGTTATCGCTGGCCAGTCTGAGCCACAGGTCCACCTTCCTGACGAACTCCCCGGCGCCCATCTCGTCCTCCTCCGCCTCGATGGACTGGCGTAGCAGCAATTCAGCCGGAAGGGTGCGCGCCCATGACTTCAGCGGGCGCAGGTCCAGGACGGGTGGACCGCGGGGCCGAGTCAATCCCGATTCGCCAGAATCAGCACGGTTAGTCATTCTCCCCTCGCGCCTCCCTGCACTTCGGGCAGTTGTCGAGCCATTGCGGTTGGGATGGGTTGAACGCTGTCATGATAGCGCTGAGTGCCAGGGCGAGCGGACCCCGCGTTAGCGAGGTCTCTATCAGCGCCATGTTTCCCGCGTCGTCCGCAACTACGTACTGGCTCTTCTTCGAGCCGTACTTTCCGTCGCTGCCCAGGGTCATGGCGGCGAGTCTCTCTAGGTCGCCCCTGTCCTGAGGGTTGTTGCCGCAGAACAGCAGAGCGAACCTGATCCTTTTCTCCGGCCTTTCGCCGGTTTCTATCTCTATGAACTCGTTAAACAAGCCGCCTACCATGAAGACCACCTCCTCCGTGCTGTAGGTCACGTCGCCGGTTACGGGGTCATCGGTTATGATGCGCTCGCCCGGCACCTTGATTAACGGGACGCCCGTGATCTTCGAAATGTACATCGTGTGAGGGACCGCCTCCCTGAAGAGGGTGTTCGTCCGCCTTTCGAGCTGTTGGGGGTCGAGGAAGTCGACGGTCATGGTCGATGCACCTCCTCCTTCCGGCTAGCGGTCGGCAGGACCCGCCTGAAGGCGTGCCCATACCGGACGCCCGATATATGCTTCGCCCACGCAACCATGTCGGCGGTCTCGAAGCCACAGTCTCACAGGATGTGGAACTGGGGAGCGGGCAGGTGGATGCTCCCGCCGTCGGAAACTAGGAAGTCCCCATGGCCGGTGAGCAGCGTGTGCTCCTCAGCAACCCTTTTCCCTTCCTCGTTGAGAGACCAGGGACCGCAGCCGCACGTTTTGCAACCCACAGTAAGCCTGTCTTTAATGTCCCCTCCATCCCCGGAAACGTCAGCAAAAAGCGCCCTGGCTTCTTCTCATATATCTGGCCGTTCCTCTGTAACGATTGGATGCATCGTAACCCCTCGTCCTGACCTATCCCGGCTTTCGCCATTTCTTCTAGGATCTCTTTTTTTGTGACTTCCTTGTTTTCGTGGCCGCACAGCCTGCTGAAGGCGCCTAGGACCTTATCCATCTGAGTGGGCTCGGCAACGGAGGTCCGCCGTACGGCTATGCCGTGCGCCTGCTCCATGTGGTCGTTGTATTCCGACTTGCGCTGTGTATTGAAGCCGCAGTTGCCGCACACGAACGATGGGTTTTTTCCACTTGTTCCATCCTTAACCTCTGCGCTGGCTGGTTCTTTGTTTTCTGTGTCGCCTTCAACAGGTCTTTGGAGTGGAACATAGCTAGGCTCCTTGAGCTTCTCATCTCCTCATCCTCCATTACTATTGTTATCCAAGCCATTGATAGTGTTGATACCCTTGATATTCAAGTGTAGCACGACAATTTACGTATCATTAAAATCTTAGTGGCAATTTGAAGCAATTGAAGGGCACGAGTACTGAGAACTATGAAATGAAAGCCTTCTTTATTTGGTAAGTATAATCCATTATGTGTTAGCTCAGCAGGCAGGTCGTAAATATAATATTCAATTTATATGCCATCCAAATCTTTCCATGATCTGCGGGCCGATCTCCCTCGCCTTTTTCACGATCGCCTCTTCATCCATGCTAAGAACTTGACCTCCCTTCATCAACACCCTTCCATCTACGATGACGTCGCTGATATCGTTACCCGTGGCAAACAGGGGCAGCGATGCTGGATCGTAGAGTGGCACAAGATGTGCCTTTCTTGTATCGACCAGTATTATATCTCCCTTATAACCAGGCCTTATCTCGCCTGCCATGTTCTCCCCGATTGCCAGGTAGCCGTTCCTTGTAGCCATGCGCAAAAAGGATCCTAGCTGTAGTGAGCCAAAATCATAGTAAGGGGTACCGTAATTACCTATAAGGGATGCCATGGCTACATTTATTTCTGTAAACATATCGAGCCCTCGGTAGCTCCCTCCGTCTGAGCCAATGGCTACGTTTATGCCCATGTTGAGCATCTGGGGCACCTTTGGAAAGGTCATATAGGTCATATTTATGGTGGGGCAGTGGACCGGGTTTACCCCTGTTTCTGCATACATTTGAATTTCGTAGTCGCTCAGGAATGCTGAATGAGCAGCTATAAGTCTGCTGCTTAGAAAGCCCTTTCTGTACAAATGTTCGACAGGCCTTTCCCCCCATCGGTTGAGCGCGTGTTCCACCTCGGAAAACTCCTCGGCTAGGTGCAAATGTATCCTAGCACCATCCTCTTCAGCATATCTGAAGGTCTTTTCAATAAGCTCATCGCTTGAAGTCATTATTTCCCTTATAGAATAGTAACCCTGTACCCTACCGGAAGTCCCCCATTTACGGACAAGCGCCCTGTTTTCTTCTGCTCTATGGTAGTAGCTTTCAAATGACGATTTATCCATGGTGGAATAGGTTATCCTTCCCCTGATCCCAGCCAGATCCGTTATATGACCGAGCACATCTGGATATGGTCCACCTGAATCTGCATAGGCGGTTATTCCCTTTCGGATCATATTCAGACAGGCCAGTTGGGCGCTCAGGGTCCCCTCCTCTTCGCTCATTCCGGCTTCGAAAGGTATCAATACCTTGAGCCATATTGGATGAACATTGAGATCCTTTAACGAGAGTGAGCCCCTTAAAAGGATTTGAAATGGATGTGTATGGGCGTCAACAAAGCCGGGCATTGCCACCTTACCCGTGGCATCAAGTTCCTCCGTTCCTTCATAATCCCTCAAATTTCCAATGTTTTTAATGTAACCTTTGTCTATTGCTATATCGATGTGCCTGAGCACCCTAGCTTCCTCATCCATTGTCAGTGCGTCGGCGTTCCTTATTATCGTATCCACCAGCTCCTTCATAGCCGTTTTTATGTCCAGCGGCCTTTTAAAGTTGTTTTTTGTGGTTTTATCAACTAAGGCATGGGCATTTACATCAAAAGAGTTTAATATCATGTTTGGATAATTTGTTGCATGCTCAAAATAAAGAGAGTATATGAGAAGGCGACCCCCGATGACGGAAGGAGGTATTTAGTGGACAGGTTATGGCCTAGGGGGATAAAGAGAGGGGACTTGCATATCGAAGGCTGGTTAAAGGAGATAGCACCAAGCAATGAACTTCGAAAATGGTTTTCTCATGATCCGGCCAAATGGGATGAATTCCAGGCTAGGTACAGGAAGGAACTTGAATGGAGTCAAAATCCCACGCTTCGCAAGATAACGGAGGAGAGCAAGGTGGGCAATGTGACGCTGCTTTACGCGGCCAGTGATGCAGAATACAACAACGCGAAGGCCCTCATGCTTCTTTTAGATAAGCTTTAACTTCAATTCACGCCCTTTTCCTGGTCTCGATTATGCATGTAGCTCTAGCGCAATAAATTTAAATGCATGTAATGGAGAAAGCAGACATGGAAAAGGTATGCATTAACGGCGGTAATATACTTACCTGCGACCGTGGTGGCGCAGTGGTGCGTCTGGACGCCTCTATCTTCGTGGAAGGTGATAAGATAACGCATGTGGGTGAACCTACAGGTGAATACAGGACATCAAGAGCTGATATGATAATCGACGCAAAGGGCTCAGCCGTTATTCCGGGTCTCATCAACCTTCATACGCACTCAGGACCTATGGCCGTAAGAGGGCTCGCTGAAGATCTACCTTTGACCCCGTGGCTGGAAACATATGTAAACCCGGCGCATAAGTACCTCACTGCCGATGACGCTCATGCAGATTATATGCTCTCATATTTGGAGATGCTCAAGGCAGGGATAACCAACTCACTGGACATGTACAGGTTCGTCGAGGAAGGGATAAAGGTAGCCAACGAAATAGGGATAAGGACCAACCTGGCTCCCTATTGTGCAGACCTCCCACAGTACGATTACTTTGAAGATCCCGATGAAAATATACGATTGGCCGATAAGTATTCTTCAGGCGCCGGTAACGCAAGTGTTTGGCTCGGGTTTGAGCACACCACCTATTGTACAGATGAAACCCTAGCCAAGTTCGGCGAGTTTGCCAAAAAAAAGGCGGTACATATACATACGCACGAATCTGAGACGAAGGATTTCGTTGAAAACGTACGGACCAGGTTTAAAAAAGGGCCAATCGATGTGCTCAAAGAGCACGGCTTGCTCGGGCCACGGACAGTACTGGCGCACTGTGTCTGGTTGACCGATCAAGAGATAAGGATGGTCCGCTCAGCAGGTGCGAGCATTTCGCACAATCCGACCAGCAACGCGAAGCTTGCTTCTGGGATCGCCCCGGTAGCCAGGATGATCCAGGCAGGGATTAATGTAGGACTGGGTTCGGATGGAGTCAAGGAAAATAATAGAATGGACCTCTTCCAGGAAATGAAAACAGCTTCTGTATTACAAAGGCTTCTGACCAATGATGCAGGTGTACTTAGGGCTGAAGAGGTCTTCAGGATGGCTACCCTTAACGGGAACCATGCACTGGGGATGGCCGCTAACACCGGTATAATAGCTGAAGGCTTTAAAGCCGATATGGTCCTGATAGGCTTAAAGAAGCCGCATCTAACGCCAATCTTCGGCGGGAACAGGGATAATATACTGGCCGCCATAGTCTATGCGGTAGAGGGAGAGGATGTAGATACCGTCATAATTGATGGAAAGGTGGTGTTAAAGGATAGAAAACCCGTTAAAGTTAATGAAGAAGAAGTTATGGATCTAGTTAGAAGAAAGTCTGTCGACCTCCTTGATAGGATGGGTTTGAAAGCAGGGCATGATGGAGCTTTAGGCTAAATAAGCGCGGCCGTCAGATCATCATCAGGAGGTCTTCAGGCCCCTTCACTTCTGAGAGCCAGTCAACGATTTCAAATGGCATATCTCCTGTGATGAGCGCATCCCTGATATTTCTTGCTATTTCCTCAGGCCTAGAAAAGGTAGTATCTAATTGGGCTATTCTGGATCTATCAATCAATTTCAACCCTGACTTGAGGCAATAGTCAAGATACTCCGATGTGAGGTTGTCCCGGATCTTCCTAAGGTCATAATTTCGCTGAACGTACCTGCAGTAGAGTACAGGGGGGGCGCAGCGTAGCACTACCAGGTAATCCAGCATGGACTTTCCTGCCAGTTCCGGTATGAATAGGCCAGCGACTATGGTGTTTTTAGTGAGTGACTTCATTTCTGCCCTGTAATTCCCTCTGAACTCGATGTCACCATCCCTGCGAACGGCCGCCCCCCTCTCTAGCAAGAACTGTCCAGAGTCTACGAACCTATATCCGAGCAGCGAAGCCAGAAGCGTCCCTACGGTCTTCTTACCGGTAGCTGGACAGCCGGTGATGCCTATTATGTGACCATGCGTCATATCATAATTCTTAGCTGATGAGCTATATATCCTTCGATATGGCCATGGGCTGTGGCTTCTTATGGCTGGTACAAACATTCAATGCTGCGGCACTGGCTCAGCCTTTCCTCTGTTTCCACTTGAAGCAATATATGTAATTACAACGATCAGTATTACAACGGCTACTAATCCAAGCACATATGTAACCGGTAGAACTATAAAGCTTGAAAACGCCATAAGGACAAGCCCCCATCCGGCATAATATAACCTGCTAGACCGGCCCGCCATGGTTATTCCGAATATGACACCCCATATTCCAAAGAGCAGGAGGAACACGGAAACGCCTTCCATTGGGGACAGTATATTGAACAGCGTTAGCGATAACGGCACCAGCACTGATATCGCCACTCCTAGGCCGAAGCTCATTTTCATCATGATTTCAAGTAGTCCGAACCTCCTATAAAGTTATCTCCGATCCTTCATCATAAGAATTGATCCATCTGGGCCTCTTTGATCATCTTGAACCTTCCAACGCTCAGGCCCACTCTTCTTATTTCCTTTTTTTTGTTTTCTGTCACTATTTCCTTAATCATAGATAAGCCCTCCTTAAAAAGCAGGTCTGCACTGGATGCTGGTAGGGGGAGCGTCCTGGCCTTTGTCTTATATGAGAAGTCCTCGAATATGACTAGCGCTGTAATGCTCTGAAAAGCCCCCTTGGACGTTGATATCCTTTTTATTATATCTGTAGCTATTCTCTTCACCTTGTCATCCAGTTCAGCGTATAGCTCGCCTCCTTCACGAAGTGAGCGTATCCTGCCTATCTGTTTATGGGGAGGCCTTTCTGATACGGCTCTAAAGTCTACCCCTCTGAACGCGTTGTACATAAATTCGCCATGCTTCCTTCCAAAGAGCGTCCTGAGCCTTTCAAGGCTAAGCGATCTTGCCTCTTTCACTGTAGTGATTTCTGCTTTGTTCAGGGCCTCCTTTGTTTTCAAGCCTATGTACGGTATCCTCTCAACTGGAAGGGGATTAAGGAAATCATCGATTTGATCTGTGGCTACTATGAGAAGGCCATCCGGCTTGGCCATATCCGATGCAATTTTTGCCACCAGCTTGTTGGGGCCAATGCCTACGGTACACGTTAACCTAGACGTTTCTTGTATTAACTGTTTGATTTCCTTGCCTACATTCTTGGGTTCACCTAGTGAAGTGATATCTATATACGCCTCATCTATGCTGGCTTCTTCTATCGCACTGAACTTACTCCTTAAGGCATTCATTATTTTATTGCTTACCGATCTGTAGTAATCCATATCGGCCTTGATAAAAGTACAATCTGGGCAGATCTCCTTTACATGATAAATGGACATTCCGGCTTTAACTCCAGAGCGCCGGGCACGGTAGTTTGCAGACGCCACAGCACCAGATTCATCAGTTCGCCCAGAAAACATGCAAACCGCAATTGGCTTGTCCTTGAGCTCTGGTTTCCTGATCTCCTCACACTGTGCAAAGAAGTAATCCATATCCACTATGGCTATATTAGTTTCAGTCAAATACATGCATCCGTTAATTGAAAGATATACATACAATTTAACCGTTTCTCAAATAGCCAAGATATATCGGAAGTTAACCGTGATACATAATGACGTATACGATGGTAGCTGACCGCGATCTGGCTTGATACTTTGAATATGCTAGAATTCCATCCTAAAAGCTTATAAAATCCTTAGATGTATGTTTTTTTATGTCCTTTGAAAGGTTCATGGAACGTGGAAGGTCGATGATAATAGCATATGATCACGGCATCGAGCATGGCCCTACCGACTTCAATGATAGGAGCGCTGACCCTCAGTACATTATGGATATAGCAGAAGGTGGCCATTTCAATGGTATAGCGTTGCAGAAAGGAATAGCTGAGAAGTATTATGACGGCAGGATCCCGCTTATACTGAAGCTAAATGGCAAGACCGAAATGGTAAAGGGAGACCCAATTTCTCGCCAGAATTGTTCCGTCGAATATGCGCTGAGCTTAAAAGCGAAGGCTGTAGGATATACAATATACCCAGGTAGCGCATACGAAAGCCTCATGTTACGAACGTTCGGGCGTATACAGGAGGAGGCGAGGAAATACGACCTGGCCGTCGTTGCTTGGATATACCCTAGAGGAGAAGCCGTAAAGGACGATAGAACTAAGGAAGTAATTGCCTACGCCGCTAGGATAGGCCTTGAGCTGGGTGCGGACGCCGTAAAGATCAAGTACACTGGAAATCCAGAGACCTTTTCGTGGGCGGTCAGGGCGGCAGGAAAGGCAAAGGTTTTCATGTCGGGTGGCCCAAAGGCTCCAACCGATGAAGCATTTCTAAAGCAGGTGGAGGGGGTTCTGCAGGCCGGAGGTACAGGTATAGCTGTTGGAAGGAACGTCTGGCAGCACAGTGAGCCCCTCAAAATGGCCAAGGCGTTGAGATCTCTGATCATAGAAAGAAGTGGACTTGCCGATGTGTTAGAGCAGCTAAAGTGATTTCATATGAAGGTTGGATTATTAACGGGGGGTGGAGACTGCGCCGGGTTGAATTCTCTGATAAGGGCCGCAGTCAAGAGGATTGAGGAGTACGGCTGGGAGGCCGTAGGTATAAGGTACGGCTGGCGTGGGCTCCTCGACAATGACATGGTGGATCTATCATATGAATCTGTATCAGAAAAGATCGGAGTGGGCGGGACTATCCTGAAGACCTCTAGGACTAATCCCATTAAGTTAAAGGATGGCGCCGAAACGGTGATCAGAAACTTTAACCGGGCTGGGCTGTATGCCCTGCTTGCCATAGGTGGTGATGACACGTTGGGAGTAGCTTCCGCCTTATACAGGATGGGATTGAAGGTTGTGGGTGCCCCAAAAACCATAGATAACGACCTGTCGGCCACAGATATTACATTTGGCTTTGATTCAGCTGTGAACGAAGCCATGCATGCCTTGGACAACCTGAAGACCACCGGGGAGTCTCACGATAGGGTGATGGTAGCCGAGGTAATGGGAAGGGAAGCGGGTTGGATAGCCGCGCATGCGGGCATAGCTGCGGGCGCTCACATCGTTCTGGTCCCTGAAGAGCCATTCAGTGTTTCTGATGTGATATCGTCAGTCAAGGCTCGACATAATAGAAACCTGCCATCAACTTTGATCGTAGTTGCTGAGGGCGCGCGTTTAAAGGACACGGGTAAATCGTTCTCTAAGGAAGGGCGCATTGATGCCTTTGAGCATCCCGAGCTGGGTGGCATAGGCCAGTTTCTCGCGAACGAAATAACGAGGGAGACCGGGTATGAAACAAGGGCAGTTACCCTCGGACATACGATAAGGGGTGGAACTCCCACCGCCTTTGATAGATACCTGGCTACAAGATTCGGTTTGGCCGCCGTTGATCTCATCAAGGAGGGCAAGTTTGGGATGATGGTCGCAATCCATGGTACGGAAATAAAATCTGTCAAACTTGAGGACGCCGTTTCCAGTAAGAAGTTCATAGATAGAACCATGCTAGGGGTTCTGAAGGCGCTGTCGTACTGATCTTAGCTTGGACTTTGAATTATATTCAGTTATTGATGGGAGGAACTGACCGCTCAGTTAGCAACCACTCTTGAAGAAGGTGCTTATAAAATGTGGATCAGTGGACGTCAGTTAGCCTTTTTTCAAGTTCTATAAGAACACCTTAAACGCTATTTCATCTCCATCCTTGAGCTTCAACGCCTTCCTAAGGTTTACCGGCGCAATGATCTCGATTATGTTGGGGTCGTAGTGAGTCCTTTCAATTCTTACCACAGCCCCCCTGATGTTTTCAATCATAGCATTATAACACGTCAGGCCTCCGTAAGCCCTTAACCCGTCCTTAAAACCTTCAATCTTTATCGACGGAGAATTATCCAGCTGCTTTCTTCCGATATCGTTCTGCGCATCGAGCCTCAAGTTAAGGGTTCCGGCAAAGGGCACGAACCCAAGCTTCTTTTTAAACTGCTCTTGATACCCAGGAAGGCTCATATAGTAAGCCCCCTCGGCTAAGCCGCTGAACAGCGTGCCTTTAAAAGTAAGGATATTTGGTGATTTTTCCATCGCGTCCCTCATGAGGAGGTACACTGTCATAAGGATATCCGTTCCCCTTTGAGATAGCTTGATTGAGAGGCCCCTTTTTTCATAATTCTTTTCTATCAGGCCATCCCTCTCAAGGGAGATCAGGAGTTGGCTTATTGATTGTTGTGACTTATCCATCTTCTTGGATAGCTCTACCGTTGTAACACGTACAAATCCTTCATTTGCCCTTAGAAGTAGCAGGTTGAACAGGATATCGAAGTATTTAAGCTCGGGAACTTTCATCTATTATACACCTACAAATATTATAGTAGCAACAAGCAATATATAAATATTCCAGACTTTCCCGGCCGTTCATGAATACAAGGGGGTTGGGCTTAATCGCGGTCAGCGTGGCGCTTTCCTTGGCTCTAGAATTTATGCCCCTGCACCTGCCCTTCTTCCCCCTCAGCTTTGACGCCCTTGACCTTGGCGAGATACCGATCATGCTGCTGGCCATATACCGGGGAGGAAGGGAGGCGATGGTGGGGGCGGTGATCCTATGGCTCGAACTCAACTTCATTGGGGGATTCGTTCCAATAGGCCCCTTGTTTAAATTAATAGCCCTAGCCTCCGCGATATCTGGTATCGAACTTGCTATTCGCGTTACAAGAAGGATGAGCGCATACTCACCATATATAATATTCGCTGTCTCCAGCGCAATCAGGGTCCTGACAGCGGTGTTGGCTAACTATATCCTGGTGGCCTTCTTTATGCCAGGTTTCCTATCTTACATAGCCCCGATATTCGGTGTATCTGTGCTGCTTTACTACCTCTTTTTTACAGGCATATTTAACATCATCCAGAATGCCCTTTCCATTTTCCCAGCACTAATAGCTACAAGGGCGCTAATCCGGAGCCATACGGTAAAGCTCGAAAGAGTATTTTGGAAGGGCCAAAGGGAAAACGCCTGGTAATCACCTTAAAAGCTTTAATATTAGAATTCCCGTAGGTGGGCCATGGGCGAGAACAAGATGAACCCCCAAAATAAGCCATATTACATCAAGTTCGATACACCGACTGAGCTGGCGGACGCTGCACTAGAAGCATTAAGGCAGGCAAAGGACGGCGGAAAGATAAGGAAAGGAGTAAATGAAACTACCAAGACTATAGAAAGAGGAGAAGCAAAACTAGTTGTCATAGCAGAGGATGTGGACCCAGCGGAAATAGTTGCGCACCTTCCCGTAATATGTGGTGAGCGGAAGGTACCATACCTTTTTGTAAAATCCAAATTGGATCTTGGAAAGGCTATAGGGCTCGATGTGCCGTCGGCTGCGGCCAGCATAGTTGATGTAGGACCTGCAAAAGCTGTGATAGATCAGATTACATCTTCATTAAGTAAGATCATTGGTGTCTAGACCCGATGAGCTCAAAAAAGGAGACTGAGCAATTAATCCCAGTTGAAGTAGTTCAAGTCATAGGTAGAACTGGTGTAGCGGGTGAAATAACACAGGTTAGGGTAAGGATCCTTGAAGGAGAGGAGAAGGGAAGGGTTCTTACAAGGAATGTAAAGGGGCCCGTAAAAATGGGTGAGGTACTTATGCTTCGGGAGACTGAAAGGGAAGCAAAGAAGATCAAGTGAACGTCATGGCCCAGAATAAGATCTGTAGTTTTTGTGGAATGGAAATAAAGCCTGGGACCGGCATTACTTATATTAAGAACGATGGTACGATACTGAATTTCTGCTCTAATCGGTGCAGAAAATACCATTTAGTGTACAAGAAGGACCCTAGAAAGCTCAAGTGGACTACCAAATACGGTAAATACTGACCTTTCTTTAATTTTATTTTAATACCTGCTGATCGGCACTTCATGGATTAGCAACTCACCATAGAAATTTGCTAGAAGGGAATTAGTTAATAAATAAATAAAAAGAAAAAATTAGATGCCGATAAAGAATCCTAAGATTCCTTACCGGTTTGTTGTTGTGAAACGGCGCTTGATGAATCGACCCGTCCTGATTCGAATAGCTCCTTTGTATCGTCAGCAATGTATCCTTTGAGCAGCCCTCCTTTAAGCTCTGGCTGATATTTTGGCAAAACCCATGCCTTCATTAGGATCAGGTAGATTACACCGGCTATCAATATGGCGGATATCCAAGAATTCTGGAATACCCATGACTGTCCCGGATATAGCGAACTTATTGATATCGGTAGATATGAACTGGGTGGGAAAAGCAATATCATGCTTATAGCGAAAGCGATGACCGCGGCCGGGTTGACGCCTCTTAGGTACCTGAACCTTCCTTTGCTATAGAAGCAGTCTAGGAGCTCGAACTTGAATCTCCTTACCACAGCGTAGTCAAAGATTATCACCCCCTCGACCCCTCCCAGCAGTGCACCATACGTCAGGAGCCATCCTTCGACATAGCTGAAAGCATTAAAGTAGTATGTCCAGGACTGCAGGAGCGCGGCGATGACCACGACTATTAATACGCCCATGAACCAGCTGAGCTTCTTGGGATACAGGTTGCTGAAGTCATACCCAGGTCCCACCGTATCTGCATAGATGTTGACCACAATCACGCCCAGAAGTAGCAGCAGCAATGCAGTATATGCAAGAGGTGCGCTCTTAATCACTAACACTGAAAGCACTATCGGATCCCATATTGGAGACTTGAATATGACATATGACGCTCCAGTAGTAACCAGGGCAAATGCGCCTATAGCTGTCATAAGCAGGGGCATAGGCAGCTGGCCCATGGTCTGCGCGTATTGACTTTTCGCATATCTACTGTAGTCTGGCATGCTCAGCGCCATCGTAGCCCAGAAGGCGACGTTCGCGTTGATCAACCCTATAAGGGCGTACCAGAAAGCTGCTCCTGACACACTGGTTGGTATATCCAGTATAGGTGTCCAATGCCAGCTGGCCATTCCCATTACGCTGAAGAACAATATCCCGAAGCCTACAAATGCTATGAAAGGGACCGTCCAACTTATCATTTTGAGCACCTTCTGTCCGGTCTTGGGTGGAGAAACGTACAATATGGCCAGCCTTATCAATATCGTGACGATAAAGACAGTCCAAAATAGAAGTGGATTTATTGTAGCTACAAGGAAGGGCAGGTTTGCAGGGCTTGCCAACGCCAAGGCCAATAATCTAGATATCTGGCCAGTTGCTATTACATACATGCCTCCAACTGCCTCTGATATGATCCACGTGTCGATACCCCACCAGCCAGCTCCTATCACCCCTCGAAGGATTGAGGGAACCCAGTTGCCGTAAATTCCCCATCTGCTACGCGTCAAGGGTGTTTCCGGTATACCATATCTGGCTCCGCCGTGACTGATAATCAGGATTGGTACAAGCACTATCAGGTTTCCAACGAGCACAGCCATCAATCCCCAGAACCAGTTCAGGCCAAAGGAATAACCTATTGAAACGAGTGACCATGATTCAACCTCCATAGCCATACCGAACCATATAGCAAAGAAGGTCCATGATCCCCAGTTCCTATTCTTAACAGCAGTGGGATGGAAATCTTCGTTCCAGAGGTACTTTTCCTGAGGAAAGGTCTTTTCAAGCTCAAGGTAACCTTTATCCGGGTAAAATTTTGTGTCTCTAAGTCTGTCAACTTCATTGGCTTTTTGATCAGTTGCCAAGTTATTCTCGTTAAGAAATTAATATCAAGTGCTTTATAAGTATTATTATTTGCCCATGGAAGGCGTTGAATATATTGATACTAATATTGTAAGAATTATACATATAAACTTACAATATCAAATTGTTATATAATGAATTGAAGAGTGGAGAGTTTATGGGCCTTCGGTATCTTGAATAATGTGCAAGGAGCTAGGTTCAATTGAATGTATTAACACTATATTCTTTCGTTTGAATGCGCATGATTCATTGTAAAACTCGCTTTGATACCTGACTCTTTTGGGATATTTGTACCTTGAAGATCGCGGGTTTTCCGCCCAATGGTGCGACTGTTACATTTTTCTATAAACTTTAATATGGGCACACATAACAGTAGCCCATGAGTGAAGGACAGTTAATTTATTCAGCTATAGGCTCATCATCTCAAAGGGTGGATATACGCGAAAAGGTTGATGGTTCTCTCAAGTACTTCACAGATATGAAAATGGATGGCATGTTGTACGGGGTGGTCTTTAGGAGTACAGTTTCTCATGCTCGTATAAGATCAATGGACGTAACAAAAGCTATATCCATGCCGGGGATAAGGGCTGTACTCACAAGCCGCGATATTAAAGGGATGAACGCCTACGGCGTTATAGTGCCTGACGCCCCAGTGCTGGCATACGATAAGGTAAGGTTTTACGGTGAGCCACTGGCCCTTATAGCTGGAGATACTTTAGAGCAGGCCGAGGCGGCCAAGGACGGCATAAAGGTCGACTATGAGCCTCTGCCGGTGGTAAGGAACATAGATGAAGCACTAAAGAACGATGCACCATTGATACATAATAACGGCAACATTGCTAGGTCAATGAAGGTCGAGCGTGGAGACCTTGCGCGAGGCTTTAAGGATTCTTATCTGGTGCTTGATAGGGATTACAGAACGCACATGCAGAAGCACATGTTTCTTGAGACTGAGGCAGGACTGGGGTACCTAGATGAAAAGGGAGTGATAAATATCTTTGTATCGGGTCAAGGTGCCCATAGTTATAAAGGGCAGATAACTCGAGCCTTAGAAATACCACCAGATAAGCTGAGGATAGTAAATTATCCTGAGGGAGGGGCATTCGGCGGTAAGGATGACGTTACGATTCAGATCCTCCTGACTTTATTGGTAATGAAAACTAGGAAGCCAGTAAAGTTGGTATTGACCAGGGAGGAATCTGGTGCCGGAGGGTATCACAGGCATGCGTCGCTGATTCATCTTAAGACCGGAGTAAGCAAGGATGGACGGTTTATGGCGAATAAGGCGCATATATTATTGGATACTGGCGCATACGTTAGCTTTGGCCCCAGTGTGCTGGATACAGCAATGGAGGTGATAAACGGGAAGTACAGGATCCCGAACATCTCTGTTGAAGGAACCCTCGTGTACACTAACAATGGATTTTCATCAGCATTTAGGGGGTTTGGAGCTCCACAGGGGAACTTCGCTATTGAAAACATGGTGGACGAACTGGCATACGAGCTAAAGATGGACCCCATTGATTTCAGGCTTCTTAACCTGCTTCAAGAAGGTGAAATTAATTCCTTCGGAAATCCGGAAAGGGATACCATGGGCGCTCATGTCGCCCTGACTGAAGCAAAAGGATCTCGTCTGTGGAAGATTTCAAAAAAAGGTAGTCTGCCGTGGATTAAAGTAGGTGTAGGGGTTTCATTTGGAGTTAAGGGGGTAGGATATGGCCCAGTAAAGGATGTATCATATGCTGCGGTTGAGGTTATTCCCAGCGGACTGGTAAAGGCCTTTTTTTCCAACGCCGATTATGGTCAAGGGATAAATACAGGTCATCTACAAATTGTAGCCCAAAAACTAGGCATTCCATTCGAAAATCTAAGAACAGTAAATGCCGATACGGCGGAGTGCCCGGACACGGGCTCATCGGACGCATCAAGGAGTACATTCACCGGCGGTAATGCCCTACTCAGCGCATGTGACCAGTTAATAGAGGCCATGAAGCCGGAGGCAGCACGCATGATGAAGGTGCAACCGACGGAGATTTCCTATGCGGATGGTAAATTCACTTTTAAAGAAGGGAGTGAGGTTAGCATATTTGATGTGGCATCTTTTATGGCCAAGGAGGGAAAAGGCACGAAGTTTATCGGGTCATTTGAAATGCCGCGAGTGGCGAAGCCCATAGAAGGAATGATAGAAGCACCTCGGTTCAGCAACGCCTATGGAGTCCTCATATCTCTGGTTGAAGTCAATGAACTTACCGGACTAGTTAAGGCAAAGGCATTTGATTTCTATGCAGATATAGGGAAGGTAATCAATCCCCTTTTGGCGACATCACAATGTGAAAGCGGCCTTATTCAGGGTTTGGGTTTTGCCATAACGGAAGAACTTACCTATGATGTCGATGGAAAACCGCTCAACACAAATTACACGACATATATTGTCCCGTCAACTACCGATATTCCTTCCATTGATGTCAGGTTTGTTGATGCAGTTGAAAAATATGGGCCTTACGGAGCAAAAGGGGTGGGGGAGATACCTATTGTGCCGGTTGCCTCGAGCATAACCAATGCGGTGCATGATGCAATAGGAATTAGATTTAGGGAGTTGCCTCTTTCCCCGCCAAAAGTGAGTTCCAGGATACAGCAAAATAAAGGGATAAGCGTACTGGCCTGAAATTAACTCTGATGATAAATATGGGCTTATTGTTGGAAATCCGTTAAATATGCTGGCTGAATCAGATTGAAGATAAGCAAGTTATGTTAAAGGAATAAGTCATTTGGAAAAGGGTAATTCGCAAACGGTCAGATATAAATAAGAGATTCAAATAGGCTTGCCCTAGGATGGACCATGGTCAGGAGTTGATGCGCATTGGGCCCGAGCTTATACCTACTTTCAGAAGGATAATTTCAGAGATAATTGACAAAAAGGAAATAGCTGGGTTCAATGTTTCCACTAGCGGGATTTCAATAAACACCCCCATGCGATCACTGTCCCATATGCTCTTGGATGCCCATTCCGGGTTGATAAGCATCAACAGTGAAGTTAAGCTAAACGTGCAGGGTGAACCTATGTTCTTCGTGGACCTTGACGGCACGATAATCGATAACGTTTACGCGGATGGAATTTTTCCTGAGTATATTTCTGAGCTTAGGAAGAGCGGCCTGGATGAGGCCAAGCTGTATGACCTTATTTGGACCGAGCATCGGAGGCTTCTGTGTTCAAGTCTGCCTGAATCCTTTGACTGGGAAGGGATACTCAAGGGCTTAGCCCATAAGCTCAACGTTGACCTTGGAATTGAATTAAAATATATACAAGAAAAATATTATCAGGAGCCATTCATACGAACCTTAAACGGCGCCCCTGAACTACTGAAAGCCCTTAACGAACTGGGCCCAGTTTACGTTTCCACCAATGGTTTTATGAAATATCAGAGGCCGGTGTTAAAGGCGCTGGGGCTCGATGTATACTTTAAGGACATACTAACTCCAGACAGATCGGGCTATATCAAGAGCGATAAGAGATTTTATGGAAATCTTATCGATGACGGGCATATCGCCGTAAACATAGGCGATGACTACCTTTATGATGTGCTTTCGCCCAAATTATTGGGATCATTGGCGATATGGGCTTATGCCATGGCGAGGTTACCGCGGAGGAGCATAATGATGCTGCCCGATCTTATGGTGAGCCGTTTGCAGGATATACCAAGGCTCATAAGAACTTCATAAACTAACGCGAATGATTTATTAGAAAGCCATCCTTATTTTTCTTACATGGGTGAGATATACGATATAATAGCTTCCTCCCTAAAGGACAGCGTAACCGCCCTTTATGAAGATGTTCACGTGTTAAGGGCAATCATGTTAATAGGTAATGGTCCCATTGGAAGAAAGCGCTTAGTTAAGGAGCTTAACTTAGGAGAAGGTTCTGTAAGGACGTTAATAGGGAGACTAAGGTACCTCTCAATTATAACCGAAGAGCGGCATGGATGTACTCTTACAGAAAAAGGAGCGAGACTCCTAAATGTTATTATGGGCCATATAAAACTCGAACATTTAGCATTAACCGGCGATCATCCTCATGAAGTATATGTAATTGTAAGGGGAGGGGCTTCACATGTTGAAAAAGGTCTTCAAGAGAGGGATAACGCAATAAAAAAGGGCGCCGAGGGAGCACTGGTGGTTTCCGCCTATAGGGGCAAAATCTGGTTTCCTTCTTTAACAAACCTGAGCACCGAATATCCGCAATTTGCAGAAAAAGTCAAGGGCACTGGAATACGCGATGGGGACATAATGATAATATCATGGGGTAGCAGCATGCTGAATGCTGAAAATGGAGCGCTATATTCAGCAATAGAACTGATGAAGAAAATGGACATCTAAGGGGATACTAAAAAGCTATAACAAAAACGCCGGGGGTGGGATTTGAACCCACGAGGCCGAAAAGGGCCACAGGCTCTCCAGGCCTGCCCCCTACCAGGCTAGGGTACCCCGGCTTCGCTTTCTTGCAGTAATTCCCGCAACTTTTCGAGGAATGAGCTTCCCTTGAATATGGGGGTGGAGGCGGTCATATATCTCCCATTACCTTTAACTGATCCATGGAAGTCCTTGGCTAGCTTGCGTACATCTGAATACATATCTTTCTTGATATTGTTGATACTGAATATAGAATTGGAATCAAGGCTGGTTTGGACGATTATCGTCTTTCCTCTGAAGTCCGGCAATAATGCCGCCCATCTAAGTATCAGGGGGGCTTCCATCGCAGTAAAAAGGTTATCACCGTAGATGTTTATAATTGAGTGCGTTACTATACGCCTTAATTGATCCGCAAGCATCCTGTTGAACCTGCTTATCAGGTTTTCCAACTCCTTTATTAGCGAATCTAAGGACGACGAAAAAAGGTCTCGATGTGCACCCAGCATGAGCATAAATGCCTCCTCACACCTGCCCGACGCTATCAAAATTTGCGCCAGAAGCGAATGGTCCCTTAAGTTCCAGATCGGTGATATCCTATCTTCTGACATTGAAAAGAAGGACAATCTTTTAAGCGGCTCGGACTTGTCCTGTATCAGCTCCTGAAGAGATGATTCAATTTTTGCTAGTTCCTCGGGTGACAGATCATAAGCTGTCTTAAATCTATCCTCTTTTTTAAGTTCGACGCCGGCCTGGCTAATATAAGATAGGGCAGCTCGTGGATTGCCTGTAAGCCCAGTAATATATGGGTCTACTGATAACGTCAGAGATCTGTGCAATGGAAGTAGTTGACCCAGCGGAAATTCAAGCCTTTCCTCTATCCCTATGACTTCCTTTAGATTAGCTTCGTTTAGAGCAGCTTCATTTAATGATATCAGGTTTCTTTTATCCCCCACGTCTTGCCAGTCACCTAGCGATCCTATGACGGCTAGAGTAGCCAAACCAAATCCCTCCTCGAGAGCTATTTTGGCAAACATATATGATAGGGTAGCACAGCTGACATCCGAACTTCCATCGAACCCAAAGGCTTCGCCGTTTATACCGCTACTTGGCTCCTTGTCTATCGAGATCAATAAACCCTGGCTGCCGAGTTCGTTGACAGTATCGCCGCCCATGTCCAGAGCTATGGTTGCATCGGCTGAATAAGCCTTTACAGATTGACTGACTGGAGCGTACGCTTCATGAAATTTTACGGCAGCCCTTGCGCCACGCCCGCTTATCACCCTGTACATTATGGCTGCAGAGGCTATACCATCAACGCTCTTGTCGGCCAGTATCAGAAAGTTTCCCCTTTCCTTTAATGGTTTCTTGACCCTATTATATGCCTTTTCCAGCTCATTCTGCAGTTCGTTAAACTTTGGCATTCTAGGCCAACTGTGCCACTACCGTTTTATATTTCCAATCCTTGGGTAATATGCCCTTTCTTTTATAGTACTTGGATAATCTGTATATCTTCGCTTCTACCAGTTCTAACGCGTGGACATTCCTTCTATCAGATTTAAATTGGCTGATGTGCTGTGTCATTCTCTGGGCCCTTCTAACTAAGTTTTCAATATCCTCCGGCATGCCGGTCAAAAGCTTGCGCTCTAGGAGTATCGCTTTCACGGATTTGTTCGTGACGTATTTAACGCCTGGTACACCATACACATCTCGTAGCTTTATTCCGATCATACTCAGTGGCAATCCTTCCTTATGTAACTTCTCCACTATAGATTCAATCTCTTCGCCACTCATGGTCAACCATTGAGTGGACCTTACAGCCGGTGGCCTATTGCTATGCGATTTGCCCTTCTTCTTTGAATGTAAACGCGCCATAATGAATTGGCCATAAAGGGCAGTATATATTAATCTATCGCCGAGGTTTTAAGTTATGATATTATGAAGACGTGCGTGATCATCAGTTAGCTTTTTATACAGAAGCTGTTTTGAATAGCGCCACATATATGCCTCCCGCTGGCATTCTACCATATGGGATGGATCCATTAAATTTCGATAAATATAAAAGCTCATGAAAGATACCACATACACTAAATGTCATCCTTATATTTGGAAACAAAAGAAGGCTCTTCTGTCAACATAAAGGGATGGATACTAAGCATAAGAGATCAGAAGACCGTACTGTTTCTGATCGTAGTGAGGATGAGGGAGCAGGTTCAGCTGGTCATCAAGGATCCAAAGTTAATAGACAAGTGTAGCGGGCTTAATGTAAATACGGCGATTGAAGCCGTGGGAACGGTTAAGCGTACGGATAGGGTTCCCTCAGGATTTGAAATCGAGGTCAAAAGCATAAAAACAATTGTAACCCCTAAGAAAAGGTCACCTTTCGACCTTATCGGCAAGAACATGCCCGGTATAGAAACCAGGCTTGATATGAGGTCCCTGGATCTTAGACATCCTCTTAACCTTGCGCTTTTTAAGCTGCGGGCATATATGCTTTCCTCGATCAGGGAGCACCTTACCGCAAACGGATTCCTGGAAGTGAACACGCCCAAGATAATAGCGACAGCCAGCGAGGGTGGCGCCGCCCTTTTTCCAATAATGTACTATGATAAGGAGGCATTCTTGGCACAAAGCCCACAGCTTTATAAGGAGGAACTGGTCATGTCGTTCGAAAGGGTATTTGAAATAGGGCCAATTTTCAGAGCTGAACCTTCACATACAGTTCGCCACTTGAGCGAGGCCACCAGCCTTGATGCCGAAGCCGCATTCTTTAATAATGAAGAGATGATGGAGCTTTTGGAGCGAACCCTAGTCCACGTATTAGAGGACCTGTCGGGCAGATCTGAAATGGCCATTATTAAGGCGCCAAAGATCACCGCGATAACGCCATTTAGTAGATTTAAATATGGTGAAATTGTGGACAAGTTAGCTTCAACTGGTTTACACATAGAATTCGGCGATGATTTGGATTCGGCAGCCCTTAAGGCATGGGGGGACAGGGTTGGCGGGTTCTATTTTATTACGGAGTGGCCAAATAAGCTCAAGCCATTCTATATCAAGCCAAAGGATGATAAGGTTTCTTTATCATTTGATCTTATGTACAGGGAAATAGAGCTTAGCAGTGGCGGGGAGAGAATCCACGACAGAAGGGTTCTAGAAAAAAGGATCAGGGAGGCAGGATTGCCAGTGCAGGGGTTCAAAAATCACCTTTCTGTGTATGATTACGGTATGCCACCCCATGCTGGGTTCGGCGTAGGGATCGAGCGGTTGCTGATGGTGATAGCAGGCCTTAAAAATATAAGGGATGCGGTACTTTACCCGAGAGATATAAGGAGGTTGACACCTTGAAATTCGATGCAGATGAGATATCCAATATGTCCCTTATAACGCTCAATAGATCCGAAAAGAAGGAAATAGTGAAGAGATTAAATGCCTTGAAGTCATATCTAGATGCCATCAATTCAGTCGAGACACCATCTTCTCCGATCATACTTGCACCAGAAGGTATCAATGAAAGGGCAGACGAGCCTATTGCATTCGATAGCGATAAGATATTGGCATCCTTTCACACCATCAAGAATAGGTACATCAAGGCGCCGAGGACACTTTGAGCTCTGGGATAATTTCAAAGGGAGCCCGCCAACTGGTGGATGAGCTGCAAGGGGGATCTCTTGAAGCGTCCAAGGTCTTCGAAACATATAGAAAAAGGATCAACGAATTAACTAAATTAAATGCCTTTATAACAAGCTTAGAATATAAGCCGAATGCCAGAAAGGAGGGGTCCCTATATGGCTTGCCACTCGCAATCAAGGATAATATATCTACAGAGGGTATAAGGACTACTTGCGCTTCGCTTATGCTGAAGGACTATATGCCGCCGTACGATGCCACAGCCGTTGCCAAGCTTAAGGCCGCGGGGGTTTCTATCCTAGGGAAGACGAATATGGATGAATTCGGCATGGGGAGTTCAGGAGAGAACAGCGCATTTGGACCTACAAGAAATCCATGGGATATTGAAAGAGTGCCAGGAGGCTCGAGCAGTGGAAGCGCAGTGGCAGTCTCCGCTAGGCTGAGCCCTGCTGCCCTTGGCACAGATACTGGAGGATCGATCAGGGCGCCAGCGAGTTTCACTGGAACGGTTGGTTTCAAGCCTTCCTACGGGTACGTGAGCAGATACGGGCTCATCGCCTACGCAAACAGCCTTGAACAGATCGGAGTGATAGCAAGGACCGTTGATGACGCGGCTTTGATATTTGGAGTTATACGGGGTAAAGATAGGTTTGATTCAACTTCAACGGATGCAAAACCGGTTAGCAGTAATACGGGCAGACTGTTCAGTGGAGGCCATTTCAAGGGAGCGTTGTTACCGCAGCTCAGCGATCTAGTTTCGAAGGATGTTCGTGAAGCTTTTGATTCTTCCGTGGCAAAGCTGGACTCGGAAGGCATAGAATTCGCTGAAGAAAGGGTGGAAGAGCTGGAACTTGCACTTAAATCGTATTACGTTGTCGCATGCTGTGAGGCAACTACTAACCTTGCAAGATACGATGGCGTAAGATATGGGCCAGTTGCGGATCCTTCTAGGGATTGGAAATCGGCAATAAGTGAAAGCAGGACAATGTTCGGTAAGGAGGTGAAAGCGAGAATAATGTTAGGCTCGTATATGCTTTCCTCCGGCTATTATGAGGAGTACTATCTAAAGGCACTTTATATAAGGAGGAACCTGAAACTTAGACTTTTAAAACTATCAGAGTCTTATGATTTTATCTACACGCCGACCATGCCGGTCCTGCCCTGGAAAATCGGTGAAATGATCGACGACCCGCTTCAGGTTTACCTATCTGATGCGCTTACTGTCATCGCAAATTTAACCGGTGCGCCGGCCATATCCATTCCCATCGCGTTGAAGAAAGGATTGCCGGTGGGGGGCCAGCTTCAGGGCCGATATGGTCTGGATGATAGGCTGCTCGAACTGGCGGCAACTATATCCGGCCTGTTAAAATTTAGAGGTGAGCCCTCGATTTGAGTGATTATATGATTGGGCTAGAGGTTCATGTTCAGATGGTCAGTCTGAAGAGCAAGCTATTCTGCGCCTGTCCCACGGATTACAGAGGTAAGCCCCCAAACACCAACATATGTCCTATTTGTACCGGCCTACCTGGAGCCCTTCCAGTGCTTAATATAAAGGCCGTCGAAGAAGGGCTTAAGATAGCCTTAGCCTTGCACGCAGAGCCCAGCACGGCTTCATATTTCTTCAGGAAAAGCTATTTCTACCCTGACCTCCCTAAAAACTTCCAGATAACTCAGTACGATAAGGCTGGAGGCGTTCCGCTAGCTCATGATGGGCACTACACTCTCAAGAATGGAAAGACGATAAGGATCGAAAGGATCCATATGGAAGAGGACCCAGGACGAATTTACTATGAAGGCGGACGAGGCGAGTCACGGTTTTCACTGGTAGATTACAACAGATCAGGAATAGCCCTAGTTGAAATAGTAACCTCTCCCGATTTTACAGAGCCTGAAGAAGCCAGGGAGTTTCTCGAACTCTTGCAGAAGAATCTTGATGAAATAGGCATCAACGTTAGCGAATATGAAGGTTCAGTAAGATGCGACGCCAATATTTCGTATGCTGGCGGTGAAAGGGTTGAAGTTAAGAACATAAGCGGGGCAACAGAAGTTGAAAAGGCGCTTAGGTACGAGTCCGTAAGGCAACGGAACATGGCGACAAGGGGGGTCAAGGTAAGGAGGGAAACCAGGAGCTGGGATGAGAGAAGGAGAATAACGATTTCCTCAAGGTCCAAGGAAGTAGAAGCTGAATATAGATATATGCCCGAGGAGGATCTCCCACCAGTGAGCCTGAATCAAACTATAATAAAAAATATAGCCTTGAATATGCGCGGCTCATTTGAAGACAGATACAGGGTATGTAGTAAATACGGCGTTGGTGAAGAGGCGGCAAAAAGGCTGGCCGGCGATCCCGCCTTATACACGTTATTTATGTCCATAACAGGGGCCAATGAGATGGACGCTAGCAGAGTGGGTAATGTATTGGCTAACGAATTCGCATTTGTCGTCAAAAAACATAACAATCCTTCTCTGTCGGGGGATACAAGTAGCCTGGAAAATATTATTCGCGCCTATATAAGGAACGGTGATAGAAGCAGGTTCATCAGTGCTGCTCACTCTTGGGTAAGCGGAATTCCGGTAAGGGCCGAAGAATACAAACCGAAAGTCGATATCGACACATTGATCGACGAAACGCTTGAAAAGGAAATGAAGAATATAGGTAACCTAGAGGGGAAGAGGCGTCTTGATTATCTGATGGGTCAAATACTTAAGGTATCCAGCCAACTTAACCGAAAAGAACTATATATCAAGTTGCAAAAAAAGCTCGAGGGCCTTGGATGATGAGATCTTTGAGGATGCCATGTATTTGTCCACCCGCGAAACCGATAAATAACCCCGCTTTAATGTTCATAAAGTGGTGGTAAAAATGGACGTTCTTTGGGCACCATGGAGGATGCAATTTGTGGACAAGGAAAATAAGGGTATTTGCATCTTTTGCAATATGAAGGATCAGAGCGATGACAGGGGGAATTTGCTCATTAAAAGGGGGAAGGTCTCCATGCTGATGATGAACAGATACCCCTACAACAATGGGCACGTGATGGTAGCACCTTATAGGCATATAAATGACTTTGGCGAGTTAACTGCAAGTGAAATAAACGAAATATTTCAGATGCTGAAACTTGCAAAGTGTGCCCTTGATAAAGTTATGCATCCACATGGGTATAACATGGGTTTAAACGAAGGAGAAGTTGCAGGTGCTGGGTTTGAACATCTACATTTCCACCTTGTACCACGCTGGACCGGTGATACAAATTTTATGCCGGTTACTGCAAGCACAAAGGTTATGCCGGAACTGCTTCTGAACACGTACGACAAGATATTCGAAGCCCTTCAATGATGACAGGGAGAATTAATAATAACGTGCGTAAAATATAAAAGATGGCTATACTCATCGGCCTTAATGTGGGTCAAAGGATATGAACCGGCTGTTATAGGGGAATTGATCGACACCGCCATGGGAAGGAGAAAGGCGTCCCTCGTAATTAAAAATGCAAAGCTGGTGAATGTGTTAACATCTGAAATAGAAAAGGGGATAGACGTAGCCTTTCAGGGTAATAGGATAGCTCTTGTAGGAAATGCTAATGATTCCATTGGAGATAATACGAGGGTAATAGAGGCCGATGGCCTCTACCTTTCACCCGGTTTCATCGATGGGCATATGCACATTGAATCCACCAT
Organism: archaeon; assembly: GCA_021792955.1. Classification (GTDB taxonomy): domain Archaea; phylum Thermoproteota; class Nitrososphaeria; order Conexivisphaerales; family UBA164; genus JAJZYL01. Next base: position 55,872 of record JAJYTP010000005.1, read on the forward strand.
GCTGACACCAGGCCAGTTCGCTAGGGCCGTACTGCCTATCGGTACCACTACCATCTTTGCTGATCCTCATGAAATAGAAAACGTAAGCGGTTTAACAGGTCTCCGCTATTTTCTCAAAGCCGCAAGCGTTTTGCCCATGAGGATTTATATGCTCGAAGCATCCTGTGTTCCGGCAAATCCGCCATTTGAAACAAATGGGGCGACTATTGGTGAAAAAGAGATCAGGAGCACGATAGGACTTGATGGAGTAGCAGGCCTCGGCGAGGTGATGAACTATGAAGGGGTCATAAACTTGGACGGAAGGATGTTGGGTGAGATCACACAAACGCTGATAGGTGGGAAAGTTGTAGAAGGGCACGCCCCCCAGATAAGTGGGAAAGACCTTTCAGCTTATATTGCGGCTGGCGTCAGTACGGACCATGAGTGCTCCACCAAGGAAGAGGCTATGGAAAAGGTAAGGAGGGGCATGATGGTGTATGTCCGAGAGGGCTCATCCGAACTTAACCTGAAGGAAGTGATAAAGGCGATCACCGAAGGAGGAATGGACAGCCGTAACTTTGCCCTATGTACTGATGACCGCGACCCTCCGTCCCTTATCGAACAGGGGCATATAAATTACGTAATAAAGAGAGCTATTGAGGAGGGACTGAACCCGATAACTGCTATCCAATTGGCCACCATCAATCCCGCAACTCATTATGGTGTTTCAAACCTGCTAGGGGCTATAGCTCCGTTCAGAATGGCTGACGCTGTGCTCTTTGAAGAAATAGCAGACCCGAGGCCCAAATATGTAATTGCTAATGGGATGATTGTAGCTGAGAATGAGGAGCTGACCGTGCAGATCAGACAGATAAGCCCGCCTCCTGGAGTTATAAATCCGGTTCATCTGAATCCCTTAGCCCGATCCGACTTCGAAGTGGCGATTAAGGGGGACTCGGCCAAAGCCAGGGTAATCGAGCTGATTAAGGACAGCATCATTACCCGTGGCATTATGGAAACCATCAATGGAGTTGGTGGGAAGGCTGTACTACCGAAGGAAATTTCCAAGTTGGCGGTCTTTGAGCGACATGGAAAGGGGAACAATAGGGCGCTCGGCTTTGTCAAAGGATTCGGCCTAAAAGGAGGAGCCGTCGCATCAACCGTGGCCCATGATTCCCACAACCTGATGGTCCTTGGTAATGATGATGGAGATATGGCAGAGGCCGCAAATAACGTCATAAAGATGAACGGTGGAATTGCAATAGTCTATAAGGGGCGAGCGCTGGCTTCCTTGGAATTACCTATAGGCGGACTTATGTCTGATGAGAAGCTTGAGGTAGTGAATAGGAAGCTGGCTAAGGTTAACGAAGCCTGGAAACAACTCGGTTGCAATATTCCCACTCCGTCGATAACTATGTCCTTTCTGGCCTTGTCGGTCCTCCCAGCACTAAGGATAACCGATATGGGGTTGCTTGATACGGAAAAATTCAAATTTGTCCCATTAATTGAATAAGCGTTCAATCAATGGAGGATACGGCGCTAAAGGCTTCGTCTATAGAGGACCCTTATTGCGCCGGAGAGATCAAATCGGATCTCCGAGTTCCCATCTATGGCGAGGGCATCGAGTTGCATCTTTTTTGTCAGCGATTCAAGGGCAAGGGTAACGAGTTTCATTTCCGATTCTTCATCGACCTTAAATTGTATATCACCTGTCTCTAAATAGTATGGCGATACTATCAGCAGGGTGCTGGCAAAGGAAAGCCTCACCCCTGAACCTTGTATTGTTCTATTATAGAAATCTGTCAAGAGCGCCATCGGGCTCGATTCCATAGAAGCAGATATGGCCCCCATCCTATCGTAAGCCCTGTGGCGCTCCTTAATATCTGCTGAAATTGATGATCTGGTTTCAGGGCTTTCCTCCGCGTAGAGCGTATCCTTGCATATGCCCGTGCCAAACCATATGCGTTCATCCAGCCCAAGATCGTGCGCTGTTTCAGCGATCATTAGGGTGGTTATAAGATCTGTTTTGGCGGGCCATTCTAAAGGTGCTATCTTGGAACTGGTGCCATCCGAACGCACGACGCCGAGCTCCACCGCTATATCATTTACCGAAACCTTGGGGCTCCAGCTTGCTGCAGTTCCAGCCCTGATAATTGTGGGCCGCCTAAAACGGGCGGTGTCAACATTTGATATTACTTCTGTATATGAAATCTCGGCCGAGCTTGGACCCATTCCACTGCAGAAAAGGGTTACGGGCGTCCCCTTGTACACACCATTGTACACTATTAGCCCCCTGTTGCTGCTGACCAGCTTGGCTTCCTCGATCAGTTCCTTTGCTGCGTCTATTCTCTCAGGGCTACCAGCAGTCAAGATATAGCCATTTAGTTCACCCTTCTTCGCCTTTACATGATATGATCTCCCACTTGTATCTCTGAATACATCAGGGAAAAGTCCGGATCTTGCCATTCCCAATGTTATGCCCTTCCTATTAAAATATCTTTGTTATTTGAGGACGCATCAAAAGAGCTTTATCTATACCTAGAGTAACCACCGTAATATGATTCGCTCCCGAGGCCCCTCGCCAGTGACCTATACTATTCTTGCAAGTAGGGCTGTATACAGCATGTTTTGGGTTATATTGGCGCCCATATATACCATTATAGGAAGTTCCATAGGAATTCCATCTATTGATTATGGACTTATTTCGTGGGCGTTCATTTTGGGCGCAGGTATATTTCAGATTCCATCTGGGATCTTGACCGCACGAGTGAACGCCCAGTACGTTTACATGATGGGGCTGGCCATCCTGGCGTCTTCCATTTTTTTGACCGCTGGAGCTAATTCTCTTATTGTACTGCTGTTATCAAGGGTAATAGGCGGGATAGGGGCGGCAATGTTCTTTTCATCGGCCGGTTATGTTCTAGAGGCCATAAACAGTAAGCATCTGGGGCTATATATGGGCTTCTATAACGCGGCCTTCAGCGCTGGAGCTGGTATCGGATTACTCTGGGCTGTCGTATACAGAATAATTTACTGGAGGGTGGCGCTTGTTCTTGCTGGATTTATAGGCATTGCGTTTGTAGCGCTCGATTACCTCAGCTGGGCGCGTAGGCCGGAGGTCGGTGTTGAAAGGGCCAATCTGAAAAACCTAAAGGGAACACTGCTGAACCACAGGGTGATATTATTAGCGGTCATGGTTTCTGGATTCTGGGGGGCCAATTATGCCGCAGAAACGCTGCTACCGTCCTATTTTACCTTATCCAGGCATCTTAGCCCCCTTTTAGGTAGCTATCTAACTTCGATCATGCTGTTTTCTAGCCTCCCTGGAGGCTTTGCTAATGCGATATATGATCGAATCAAAAGAGGAGAGCTGCTTCTCTTTGGGGCTGGAGGGCTTGTGGCCGTCAGCTTTCTACTGTTTGAAACGGGAGAAATGGGGACAGTGATAGGCCTGATAGTGATGGGGTTTTCCAGCACGATAGTGTTTTCATCATTCTACTCCCTATCATTGGACTACGCAGACAGGCAAAATGGTGCCATAGTGCTGGCGTTGATAAATACGGTGAACATGGCGATAGGTATGTGGATCTCGCCAGTCTTTTCGGTAATTGAAAATTATGCATTGCCCGCGCTTTGGCCAACTATGGCGGCCATAACTCTGGTGCCACTTCTCCCACTTCTTGTTATGAAGAAACCAAAAACCCATCACCAGTCGGACAGGAAAGGAGATCGTTTTGATCCTACGAGTTGACGAAGCCGGCTGGCTAAAAATATCAGTACAATAAATTATGGCTTAACGGCCCCATGAGCTTGGCGTTTTGCTGGTCGATTAATTATGATAGTAGGCTCCATATATTTTAGCCACTTTAAACAATTAAGGCTATGCCGGTTATACCAGCAACTACAATCGATAACGACATGACCCAGAAAATAGCGGTCTCATATCTTTTCAATGGTTTTCCGTTCATGCACTCCCTGTTAGATGTCAATCTACCTAGGAAGAACAGCGATGGTATTATTATAATGGTATAAATGACCATTAGGGTAATCATTAGTGATACGTAGTTGTTCACGAGGATCACCAACAGCAGGGCCGGGGCGCTCTCCAGGAGATATATTTTAATAAAGGAGTTTCTTGATCGGCGATTCAGGGCATCCATTATCCCCCAAGCGGACCCTAACGATACTACTACAAGGGCCAAAAAGCCGGCCGCTATAAAGCCTATTCCCATCACTATACTTGCGTAGCCTCCGAACGCCGAAAGAGCAGCCGATATCTGACTGGCTTCTATCAGGCCGTTTATCTCCTTTATATGCATACCATCTAATACTATGATCGACATAAGGGCCTCTGAAATCACGGCGCCTATGAGCGTTTCAAGTCTCTCCATCTTTAGGTCAGCGGCCTTTAGCTTCTTGCGAGAATCTGCGCCAGAATGAAAATAGAGCATCCAGGGCATGATCACGGCTCCCGTGTTTGCAGCTATTAGATAATCGAAATTGGCATTGCCATATGGCTGGATAGGAGAAAGTCCTATAGTAATTATGGTCCTTATATCTAAATGGAATATCAGTGTAGATGCAGCTATGCTTACGACTAGAAGGAAGCTTATCGGAAGAAGTAAAAGTTCGGCCTTTCTATACCGTCTGCCCAACACTATTGCCGTATGGACAATGAACACTGCCGCAAGCCCAAGGATTATCGGCAAGCCTAACAGGTAAAGCCCAATAGCTATCCCTGCATATTCGGCTACATATTCTAGGAAATCGGAAATAGCCATTGGTAGAGCGGCCACAATAGCGATCCATTTACCATAGAACCTATAGATGGCTTCACCGAGGCCCCACCCTCCAACGGTGCCCAATCTTCCCGCTGCGTCCTGAATGAAAAACAGCGGAAGTATAAGGATCATTTCTACGAAGACCATTCTGTATCCCCAAGAAGCCCCGGATTGAAGGGCCGTAATGATAGATGCGATGTCTATGTCAGCTATCATGACAAGCCAAGCTGGGCCGAAGACCTGAGTCCATTTCTGTAATCTCTCGTTCAATCCCGAAGTTTCCCTAAATGGTCAGGTTATAAATATTTGGCTATAAAAGTGGCCGCTTCTTATTACGATCTGCCGTCAGGTGGCATAAATCATCCTTTTATGGCTGCCATGATCCTTTGGTGTTTAAGGCCTATGAATATTCTGCTTGCCAAATGGGTGTTCAAAGATTCAATTCTATAGGAATATATACCATGATAACGTACGATTTGTGCCTTGGTAAGGATCTGGAATTCCATCGATGCCCACTTTATGAATGGAAGCATCGTAATCAGGTCCAAAGGTAGGACTATTTCGCTGGATTCAACAGCCCCCCTACAGGCCGATATCGCTTTCATCTCTCACGCGCATTATGATCACCTTCCTAGGCGTGTTTCTTCTACAGTCCTTGCCTCTAATGAAACAGTCGAACTGGCTAGGATACGCGGGTTGCCCATTAAAAGCCATA
>JAJYTP010000020.1 GCA_021792955.1 archaeon
CAGACAGCTGTCATGGTGTTAAAGCAGCATAAGATGGGCTACACTGCCAGATGGAGGGAGAAGTTTAATGTCTAAAAAGTTAGTAAAAGAACTACGCTTTAGTAAGGATATAATTTTCTGGAGAGATAATAAAAATAAGGTTCACGCATTGGAAGCTATATGCCCACACAGACGGGCGGATTTAGGTTTAGGAAAAATAATAAATGATTGTATTCAATGCCCTTACCACGGTTTTTTATTCAATGGTGATGGAGATGCTGTTTTAATTCCATCTTTTGGTAAATCTGCAACAATAAATCCTAATTACAAAGTAAAAAGTTACAAAGTTAAGGAATATAAAAATTTCATATTTTTATGGTACGGGGATGATAATGCAACTGATGAAATCAGTTGGCTCGAAGGCATTGATGATTTATTTTCTTTTTCAACAATGAAGGCTGTTTGGAATGTTAATTATACAAGAGCTATAGAAAATCAATTAGATGTATCACACCTTCCATTTGTTCATAGAACTACAATCGGGAGGGGTAAAAAGACTATTGTAAATGGGCCTATTGTAGAGCTAAACGGTAATATATTGAATGTTTGGGTATGCAATGAAATAGACAAAGGTCAAAAGACTAAGAAATCAAATGAAATAAAAAAGGAGGAATGTACAGGAAGATTGCAGTTCATTTTCCCTAATTATTGGCAAAATATTATAAGTAATAAATTAAGAGTAATGGCTGCATTTGTTCCGGAAAATGATGAAACAACTATTATATATATTAGGGTATACCAAAAATTTGTTAGATTTCCAATAATAAGCACTTTAATAAATTCAATAATAATGAGATTTAACAAGTTCGTCTTAAATCAAGATAAGAACGTAGTCACATCACAGATACCTAAAGTAAGTGATATTTACAATAGGGAACTGTTGGTACAATCAGATGCGCCAATTATTTTATTTAGAAAATATCTTCACGAAAACGCTAAAATAGATAAAAATTAATTTATTAATAAACACAAAAAGATTAGTCAGGGGCGGATGTCAGACGCTTTCCATACTATATAAGCTAGCAGGTCCATTATTAAGCATAATCCAAGCTACCGGCTCTAACTAGTCGTATCCTGAGCTGCTAATGAGTTGGACATAGCATCCGGATTAGTAAATATAGCCCGCTGTTAGCCATATAAGAAAAATGAATAAAATGAAGGAAAAAGGACCAAAGGTTGTAAAATTAAGGTTTAAAAAATAGACCTAGCTTGCTTTCGTAACTATTTCAACCAGTTTTTCAAAAACGAAACTTATTAATAGACTCGATTGCCCTTTACATAGTTTTTCGTGGAAATATAAATTGATAAATATAGAATTTAGCGTGGCGGGCCCGGTGGGATTTGAACCCACGGTCTCCGGCTTCGGAGGCCAGCGCCTTATCCATCCTAGGCCACGGGCCCGCTTCTGATCAGGGTGAATAGCTCCAGATCACCGGGAAGGCTTAATGAAAATTCCGAAAGTTCATTTATGACCACCACTGGAACTCCCTCTATTATCCTTTGTGGGGGAACGACTAGGGTTACTATTGACGGTAAAATTACTGAAACACCAGTGAAAGCTGATGACATTTTCTTGGTTCTTTCGATCTGGTTAACAGCGGCGTTTCTAAGTGCCGTAAAGGAGGCCCTTGACCAGTGCTTGCAGTCTATCGATAGAGCGAAATGGTCTGTCGTTGCGATCACGTCTATCTCATTCCTTCTAATTCTGACATTCCTGCTTGTAATAAATCCGTTATTAGATAGTATGTCATCAACTAAGGCTTCAAACCCCCTCCAGCTTAACGCCTTGGCCAGTTCATCAGTTGCAAGACCTTTATTCACTATAAAGGTAAGAAGGTCGTTGAACCTCCCTCTTCTGATGGACAGGTCTTGGTCGAGTATACCAATATCCGTTAGCTCATCTAGAAGCGGGGTCAGTGGCTTGATCATTACGTGGGGCAGTGAGTCAGTTATAATAACCCGCCCTCCATCCATAGAAGCAGCGAGTAACGACAACAGGCTTTTATCCGTCGTGCCCCTAAGGGTCAAACATTTCACATCTGCGTTATAGGCATCCTTGAGTATACAGAAAGATAATGGAACCTAAAATCCTGTCTACCTATTAAATGAAATTCACCTCTTTTCATTAATTTATCAAGCTCGTCAGTTGATAATCTTATCGAAGCCGGGGGCCCGAAGGGGGTGTCTTGCTTAAACTCTATCATGGCTATCTTAGCAGGGTTTGCAAGTCTATTGGACATTTCGGCTATTAGCTTTTCTTTACAATCTAAGTCATGAAAACTGTTGGAAAAGAAAGCATAAGTAGCGTCATCAACTGGCCAGCCTTGGCATATATCCATGTTAAGGACGACTACGCCATTGAGTTTTTTGGCCGTTATAAGCGCGGCTGCTGATTTATCCACTTCAATAGCGTACACTTTGCTGCAACGCTTTGAAAAAAGAGCTGCGTAATATCCATCCCCTGCTCCAATATCAGCCACCACGTCATTTTCTCTGATTGCCATACTTTTCAGTATATCCGCTAACGGCATGAAAATGTCCCGGCTGGCGCCCATTAAATGGTGTTGGGCTCCATGATGTATATTATCTGCCAAATTCTACCACGGCTACCATAGGTCATAATATGTATTTATCGTTCGTGGTCAAGGCCTCCGGCTGACCGCATTTTCCGTGCAGAGGAGCGGAAGGCCTTCAATATGGAATATACAAGGGCCAATGACGAGATGACCGTGGCAAATACGAACACACCATTGACCGCCGAACCAATCGCTATAATCGAGCCAATCGTGGGAGCGAGGAATTCGGCCATACTGGATGAAGAAGAGTATACAAAATTTGAGTTCATTAGGTCATCACCGCCGGTCCTGAGCGCATTCCATGTTAGAACGGGGTAACCTATGCCCTGATTGAGGCCGTATAACAAGAACCCGATTATATAGATTAATGGCGAACGGGATATGGCTATCAATCCGAAGGATGAAGACATACTTAAAAATGAAATGGTTAGCAGCAGGTTGGACCGTCCCATGCCTATCCTTATAAGCAAAAACCTTGTTGATAACGAAATAAAAAACATCGCTATAAAAGCGAGGAAGATGACCAGACTTGATATATGATACCTTTCTATGCCATAAACTCCTGCAAAGGTAGTGAATAGTGGGAGGAAGATGCTGTTAATGAAATTCATACCGAACACTGACCTAAATTCACTCGACCTGAATGGCCGAAGTATAGAAAGCCCTGTAGACCCCCTATGTACATAGGTTATGCGTATCGCTATCAACATCGCCGCCCCGCAAAGCAGGGCAAGCAGGTATGGGGCAAAATCCTCAATTGAAGCGTTTGAATAGAGCAAATTGATGGAAGTGCCCAATATAGCTCCTAGGGAGAGCCCCGCTCCATAGATCGATATTCCGGCACCGCTATCCTCCTTCTTGAAGGCAAAAACTGGCAGAAACTGATACCCCATGGAGATACCGAAACCCACCATGGAGAAGATCACTATGGAGGCTATAGCCGACCTAAAAACATTGAGGAGGAGCAGGGATGCTATCGATAAAGCCAGCCCTATATCCAATAATATTTTCTTCTTCCAATAGCTGCTAACTAACCCCCCAAATGAACTCAATAGCCAGTAAGCCGATATCGCAAATCCTACGTAGGCAGGTGCTAGATGGTAATATGTGGCCAGGATGATCGGCAGTCCAACTTGAATTGAAATGCCAACGGCCCTGAATATCATCGTAAGGGGAAGAACTCTAAATTGATTCATATAGAGCCCTCACTTCTTCTGCTATCTTACTTGGGTCATGTTCCCTCCTAACTTTTTCAGCGCCATTTTTACCCATCGTTTCCCTCCTGTGCGGGTCTTCTAGCAGCTTCTCCAGCGCAGAAATATAGCCGTCCAAATCCATAGCCAGATAACCGCTTTTTCCGTCCTCCACTATCTCGGGGATTGATGCTATTGAGCTGGCCACCACGGGCATCCCATGGCTCATAGCTTCGACTATGCCCAGGCCATAGGCCTCGGAACGCGTAGGCAAGAAAAAGACATCACCATCCTGATAAATCTTTTCCAAAAGCGGCCTGGATACCTCCTGATAGTGTATCATCCAATCCGGCTTTGAACGAAGCAGAGGTAATTTACCAACATATATCAGCCTTGTATCATTAAAATCTGCGTGCAGGCGTTCAAAGGCGCGAATAGCTATATCCCCTCCTTTCCTGAGAGGCTCTCTTCCTACGAAAACCACTTTCAATCCAGAACGTTTAATATTATTCGGAGTGAGTGTTGGAAGGCTCATGGGCACATTGATCACCCTTACCTTTTGTCTTTCTACCCCATCACCTATAAAGCCATTCCTGGCCCACCTGGACCAGACAACTACGGCCTTACAGTTATCCCTGTTCAGGCTATCAGCGAACCTCCTGGCGGCCCACTGGCTAAATGGGCGGTTCAGATTGGTATAGTTAAGCAAAAGCTGTGACGGTGACTGGTCATTTTCATGAATCCATGGAAGCTTATATCCGTACATTGTCCAGAAGAAAGAATGTACCAGATCGTGTTCGCGCTCATCAACTACCATCAGCCTCTGCATGATAACCTTAAGTAGCATATAGAAGGCCGTCATGCTATTAAATTCATAATTCCTGACGTGCGACGTATAGGAAAGCCGATCTACCATAACGGTGTATTTGTACCCAGTGGGGGGATACCTTAATCTCATTGCAGGGCCCGTCTTGACCTTCCCTGTCAACGGATCGATTTCTGTTACCAGTAACACACGCCTGGTCAATCTTGCTCATTCCGCTGGCTTGACTGTTATTACTGGATCACGGGCGGAAAGCTTGACGTTACAATATTTGCACTTGGCTCCGTTCTGTTTGAGGATCGTTTTTATTGGTATTATTTCATAACCTACGGAGATAGGCTTGCCGCAAGATCTGCACGCAACCTTATACATGTCCCATGGTTTAAAGACGTATCAATTAAAGGTTCTTGATTATATTTCAATAACATTTTCCGTTGATAAAAGAATATATTCGACTGTAAAATCTTAATTATTTACTATTAATATTAATAATAAACGATTTAGATAATATAGGAAAAGTATATAAACGATTTACGTAGAGCGTTAACATGGCGACGACCATAATAGAAAAGATATGGAAGGAGCATGAACTTGCAGTCGATGACGATGGCCGATCTCTGATATATATTGATAGACATTTGACACATGAAGTCACGTCACCTGTAGCCTTCGAAGATCTCAGGATAAGGGGGAGAAAGCTCAGGAGGCCCGACCTCACCGTAGCGGTCATGGATCACAATGTGCCGACTGGCCCAAGAGAGGAGCCAATACGGGACGAGCTATCTTACAAACAGATGCAGGCGCTCTATAAAAATAGTGAAGATTTTGAAACAATGTTGCTTGACTATTACAGCCCATTTCAGGGAATAATACATATCATCGGACCTGAACTTGGCCTTACTCTCCCTGGCATGACGCTGGCGGCAGGCGATAGCCACACCAGTACGCATGGCGCCTTGGGGGCACTGGCATTTGGAATAGGTACGAGCGAGGTTGAACATGTTTTCGCCACACAGACTCTCTGGCTGAAGAAACCTAAGACTATGGAAATCAAAGTTTCGGGAAGCTTGGGGCAAGGAGTATACTCCAAGGATTTAGCGCTATTCCTAATTGGCCAGCTAGGTACTGGCGGAGGCATAGGACATATTCTAGAGTATACCGGTGAGACCATCAGGTCTATGACCCCCGATGAAAGGATGACGCTGTGCAACCTTTCTACAGAAGCTGGCGCTAGATCTTCGATAATTTCGCCCGATGATAAAACCTTTAATTATGTCCGAGGAAGAGCATTCGCACCAGATGAAGATGACTTCAATGAAGCCGTTGAATACTGGAGGACTCTGGCCTCTGATCCTAACGCCACCTATGATAAGTCCTATAGTTTCGACGTGTCAGGTTTGAAGCCGATGGTTACATGGGGTACAAACCCCTCTATGGTAGTCCCTGTAACTGGATCTATTCCGTCCCCAGACCAATTTGAAGCGTCAAGGAGGCCAGGCATTGAGGCAGCCCTAAAATATATGGGGTTGACCCCCGGTCAGGCAATAACTGACATAAAGGTTGATCGCGTCTTTATAGGCTCCTGCACTAATTCAAGGCTTTCTGACCTGACCATAGCGGCCAGGGTAGTAAAGGGTAGGAAGGTGTCCAATTCGGTAAGGGCTATGGTCGTACCTGGTTCCCAGTATGTGAAGAGGAACGCCGAAAGGAAGGGACTGCATTCCATATTCCTCGAAGCCGGATTTGAATGGAGGAACGCAGGATGTAGCATGTGCATAGGTATGAACGAAGATCAGCTTTTACCAGGTGAAAGGGCCGCCAGCACAACAAATCGCAATTTCGAAAATAGGCAGGGACCCGGCGGAAGGACGCATCTTGTAAGTCCAGCAATGGCGGCGGCGGCGGCCATAGAAGGGCATTTTGTAGATATAACACAATGGGATATGGCGGAGGCGATCTAGTATGGATGTAGTAGCGGGCCTTGCAGTGCCGTTGCTACGTGAGAACGTGGATACCGATCAGATAATTCCAGCGCAGTTCCTACGCATACTTACAAAGAACGGGCTGGGCAGGTACCTTTTTTACAGATGGAGGTATGATCAGGATGGCAAACCCAAACCCGAATTCGTTCTTAACGATGAACGGTTCAAGCAGGCTACAGTGCTTCTTGCGCTTAAAAATTTTGGAATAGGCTCATCCAGGGAGAACGCCGTCTGGGCACTTACAGATTACGGGATCAAGGCCGTTATAGCCCCTTCATTTGGGGATATATTCTATGAGAATGCGGTGAAGAACGGGCTGGCGTGCATAAGGATGGATGAAAAACTCATCCAGCAGATTGGAAGGGAGGCGGAAGCGGGTGGACTTACGGTGAGGATAAACATTAAGGAGCAGAGCCTGAGTTACGGATCACAGTCAGTACATTATACAATGGAACCATCAGTTAGAAGAAGGCTGATGAGCGGGGAGGACGAAATTGAAAACACGATGAAGTATGAAAATAAGATAATGGCCTACGAACAAAGGATGAAAAAATTCTACCGTGTCGATAGGAAGAGGCTGCTTTACGAATAGTGGGCAGCCCCTCAAGAATAAATAGCTATTACAAATTATATCATGACCGCGCGGACCTGAGCAACCTTGTGAGCACGGTGAGCTCGGCGCACCGTTCAGTGGCAATGGACCTCATTACCGCTGTGGTCATGTCCTCTCCTACGGATACTAGGCCGTGGGCTTTCATTACCACGGCCACTGCACCATGTTCGAATACATCAGTTACAGCTGATGCCAGTTCCTGCGTCCCTGGCATAATTATAGGGATAACCGGCACCCTCTTCCCCAGATAGAACTGTGATTCAGTTGTTATGGTATCTATTCCATCCTCCACGTAACTGAGCGCTGTTGAATAAGTTGGATGAGTATGTATCACATAATTGATGGAAGGCAACCTTTTGTATATCTCAAGATGAAGCCTGTACTCAGAGGAGGGCTGGGGACCCGAAATTAAGGACCCATCCAAACTCATAATGGAAAAGTCAATTGACGAAGCCCTTTCTAGGAAAATGTTGGTCGCCTTGATAACGATCCCCTTTTCAGATCTGGCGCTTAGATTCCCTTCCCGTCCTTCAACATAACCCAGCTCGGCCAGATATCTCCCCGCCTGAACCAGTTCCTTTCTTATTTTATTTATCATAAGATTTCCCCTCTTTTGTAGGAACCAAGCACCTTTATAAAAATAGCCTCCCTTTGAAGCCCTTCAAGTGTTTTCTTAATATTTTCCATCTTGACATGACCTTCAAAATCCACGAAAAAGTAGTATTCCCAAGGGGTCGATCTAGTCGGCCTGCTTTCTATTTTTGTAAGATTGACTCCGTTTTTTGCGAATACACCAAGTGAACTGTACAGTGAACCTGGCATGTGTTTTACCGAATAGATTATCGAAGTCTTGTATTTAACCTGGGCCACGTACTCGCCTTCAACCTCCCTTCTGCTCATTACGAAGAATCTGGTGTAATTGTTTACGGAATCCTCGATACCCCTCTTAATGATTTCGAGCCCATAATACTTTGCAGCCCTCTGACTGGCTATGGCTGCGCAGCCCGCAGCCTTCCTTTCAGCCAAAAGCTTAGCGCTTCCCGCGGTATCATAAAGCGAAACCGGCACAAAGCCACCGGCTTGGATGAACTTCCTGCACTGAGAAAGCGCCTGAGGATGGGACCAGACCTCCTTTATATCTTTCAGTGTCTGGCCAGGCAGCGCCATCAGGCAATGGTTTACCCGGTACACTATTTCACCGATAATTGAAAGTTTTGAATTAAGCAATAGGTCATAGGTTTCATTTACACTTCCCTCAAGCGAGTTTTCAACAGGAACCACAGCGAAATCAGAATCGCCGTTTTCGGCTGACCTGAATACATCGGCTAGAAAAGGCTTTGGCAACAATGATACACCGCTGGGGAAGTAGGCTGCGGCTGCCTCTTCGCTATATGCCCCCCGTTCTCCTTGAAAGCTGACCTTCATCGATCCTAATACACCGGTTCCAGCCAGTCCATGTATTTATTATCCATACCGCGTACTATAAGGCCAAATTTACTTTTTATCCTTTCAGTTATAGGCCCTACCGTGCCTCTCCCCACCTTCCTTCTATCCACTTCAAAGATGGGTGTAACCTCAGCTGCAGTTCCCACGAAGAATAGCTCTTCTGCCGAATATAGCTCCGACCTTTCTATACTCCTTTCGCCTACATTCAACCCCATATCCCGGGCCACTTTGATTATGGATGACCTAGTTATCCCATCAAGCGTTCCGGATGATATGGGTGGCGTAGTTAGCTCTCCATCCCTCACCATGAATATGTTCTCACCGCTGCCCTCGCAGACTTCGCCTCTATCGTTTAAGAGGATGGCATCATCATACCCGCCGTTCAACGCCTCATTTTTTGCCATAACGCTGTTGGTGTAATGCCCAGTAACCTTAGCTGTAATGGGGTTACTCTGGATGCTGAGCCGTCTCCAGCTGGATACGACCACCGAAATGCCGGCCTTTTCAAAATAACGCCCCAACCTCACAACTATTATTACTGTGCTAGCCTTGAGCTTCCTTATGTCCAGACCCACCGGCCCATACCCCGTTATTACCAACGGCCGTATGTAAACGTCAGACCTGATCGAGTTAGCCTTAACCGTTTCAATAACAGCCGATCTAAGCTCTTCTAAGCTTAACGGTGAATTAAACCCGTATATCTTCTCTGAATTTATCAACCTTTGGATGTGTTTGGTGAGCCTAAATATATAGAGTTGAGGTTCATTCCAGTAAGCCCTGATACCCTCAAACGCCCCCGTTCCATAGTGCAAGGCATTTGTCATTACATGAACCTTGGCATCCTTCCAGGGGACAAGTTCTCCGTCAATCCATATCAAGTCAGTTTCAAATGATTGACTCATTTTGGTATACCTGTCGCAGATTGCCAAGTGCTGTTATAAAAACCTTGGGTGAGGTCTATGAAAGAGCACGACATTCTCTCACACCAAATACGTGAGCTTCCCATACCCATATGCCCATGTTTACCTATGGTTTGCATGGCAAACTGGACATTCCTGCGTAGAATATTAAAGCTCCACAGCAACTTTAAGTGCGCCGTTCTGCTCTGCCTTCCATTAACCATTTCTCAGAGCTTGGCCCACGATGTATCCTGTATCGCCCTAGCAAGGCTGTGGTCTTTCATCATCATGCTGTTCATAGAAAGGCCTTAATAGGCAATTAATCTGTAACTTTGCACAAGTTACGTATTACATATAGTTTATGCCGAGCTTTTCCATCAAAAGCCTTGATTTCCTTGGATCTCTGAAGTGACCCATCTGCCGTTAATTTCCATTTTAAATACCCTTGACAGGTGCAGTAATACATCCCTTGGCGAATAGTTGTTCAGCATCCCCTTTTCCAGCAGGGTGTTATAAATGCGGTAGTAAAGGAGGAGGGCAACGAAGTTTATCAGGAACCAGCCCTCAAGCTGGTAGTTGTCCCTCATGTATGACCTGTCAGCGTTGAGTACGTTCTTAAATGCATCAAATGCCTGCTCCACATCCACCCTGTTCTTGAGAAGGCCGTATATTTTCTCTTCACTGTATGGAAGATTTGTCACCACGGCTATGGTGCCCTGCTGGTACTGCCTTTCAAAGAACGCATTTAGGTCAGGCCTTTCACCGCTGAGGAAATCCCTCTCCTCCTCAGTTTTCAGCGATTCATCCAGGTACAGGATAACACTATTTCCTTCCCTGTAATGCCAGATAACCCTGTTCTCGAACAGGAAGTGGCCGGTGAACTTTGACCTGTCACCGCCCTTTATTACAGAATAGTCTATCAGTGCTGAATTCCTTCTAAGTGGCAGTATGTACCTGATATTGGACGACTCGAGCTCCCTCAAGTTTTCTTCAGAGTAGAAGCCCTTGTCCCCGATCAGGAATGCATTGGCCATTCCGCTCTCCTCTATTGTGTGCCTTATGGTTGAAACATCCTTTATGGAGCCAACCACGAACCTGTAGTATGATGGCTCATGCTTCTTTGCGTCAAACAGGAGCACGAGCCTTATCTGAGGCAGGTATTCATGGTCCCCGTTATAGCCAATCGTTGAGGATATCACGTTCTCGGACAGCGAGAACACGTGGGTGAGGTCAACAATCTGCCCCTCTGATCCATTGACGAATTTCCTCAAAAATCCCTGTATTCCTGGCCAGTTCATTCCGAGCCTCCTGAGGAATTCGCCGATCCTCCTTGGGTTCAGGTCCACGCTGAATTCCTGGGAAATGTATGATGTATCATAGTAGAACTCCATATTTTTCAGAGGCGATGAATACATCAGCCTGAACAGGGCCATGACAAGGATTGTCCTCCAGTCATCAAAGCTATCTTTGATAATATTCGCAATGTCGCTGCAGACGTCAAGCGTGTACCTGGATGCACCGAATTCCACGGGAGATACGCTTGCAGGAGCACGCCTTTTTACAAGCCCTTCGGGGGTTATTTTGCCAAGGTATTCCACAGTGATCTTCTTGTGCCTCTTCCTTTCTTTATCCCACACGTTAGCTATCCTGTAAAGGTAGTAATGGCCCTTTATCTCCCTTATTTCGGTGTTCCTGGTTTTCTGCCTTAACACCCAGTCCGGGTAATCCTTCTTCATTATGTAATACGTAATTACGTATTACTATATTAATTTTTCTGTTAATGAAATAAATGGGAAATCATATGATACGTAAAAAGCGGAAAGTTACGGATTAACAACTAAC
>JAJYTP010000021.1 GCA_021792955.1 archaeon
GATTGGGATGTAAAGAGGATCGATGTAGATGATCTATTCATTGAGAGGGCCATGGCCAATATAAACTTAGGAAAGCCGTACCCTTGCTTCCGAATTTAGCGTTTTAATAAAATCTGTAATATGAATTGTGCCATTCATTTGATGCTTTACATAAACGAGGGCCAGCGTTCTCACCAACCAATACATTTAATTATCTGGTGAAGATGAAGCTAAAATATGTCCGAAGGTTTGGAAATTGACTTACTAGAAGGTGTAGGCCCTGTAACTAAGCAGAAATTGGGCAACGCTGGCGTTTACGATATAATCGATCTAGCATCAAGAGGAATGAGCGATATATCTGATATGCTGGGAGGAGACAATGAAAAAGCCTCAGAATTGATAAACAAAGCCCGGAATTATCTTATAGAAAAAGGGTTGCTCACAAAGGAATTCATACCTGCCAGCGAACTGTACAAGTTTAGGCTTCAAATAGAAAGGATATCTACAGGATCAAAGAACCTTGATAATCTGCTTGACGGGGGTATCGAGAGCGGTGCCGTGACAGAACTGTATGGAGAATTTGGCAGCGGCAAGACCCAGATTTGTTGTACACTTGCGGTCATAGCACAGCTGCCCAAAGAACAGGGCGGAGTAAATGGTGGAGTAATATATCTTGACACTGAAAATACTTTCAGACCAGAAAGGATAGCTGAAATAGCTAAGGCAAGGGGATTGGATGCGGAAAAGCTGTTAGAGGGGATCACTGTAGCAAAGGCCTATAATAGTTCACATCAAGAGCTCATACTGAAAGAGCTTGGAAAGTTCATAGAAACGGCAAAAGTGAAGCTCATTGTAGTGGACTCGGTTGTATCACATTATAGGGCAGACTATCTAGGCCGTGGAACGCTGGCCGAGAGACAACAGAGGCTCAACAGCTTTATGCATCAATTGCTACGGCTGGCCGAGATATATAATGTAGCTGTTGTAGTTACAAATCAGGTGCAGGCTGCACCAGATTTCTTCTTCGGGGACCCAACTAGAGCTACGGGTGGCCACGTAGTGGCGCATCTAACCACTTATAGGATATATCTAAGAAAATCATCAAAGATGAGGATCGCCAGAATGGTGGATAGCCCATATCACGCAGAGAAGGAAGCGCTTTTTATAATAAATGAAAAAGGCGTGGATGATCCTCCAGAGGAACGGAAGAAATAAACTGCAGAATATGAAAAAACAATAACCTCGGTGCCCTCATCAATGAATACAGAACAAAGAATGGATCTGATAAGCAAGGAGCCCACAGAAGAAGTGGTGGGCGTTGATGAATTGAAGGCTGAACTTGCTGGCGGATTTAAGTTGAAACATTACATAGGGTTGGAGATTTCTGGCCCCCTACACTTAGGGAGCCTACTAATAACCGGGCTTAAACTTAGAGACTTTTTGAAAGCCGAAGTTGATGTAACTATCTTTCTAGCGGACTGGCACAGTTATATAAATGACAAACTTGGCGGCAACTGGGACAGGATAGTGGCGGCGTCAAGATCCTATGAAAGGGCATTCAAGGCGTTTGCTCCCGGTGTAAGCACGTTGCTAGGAAGTGAACTCTATAAGGGAAATGATGAATACTGGAAGAATCTGATACAACTCTCAAAGCAGGTTAATATGAACAGGGCGAAGAGAACGCTTACCATAATGGGTAGATCCGATGGCGATAACTTGGATATGTCACAGTATCTATACCCTGTAATGCAGGCTAACGATATAAGGGCGTTGCGTGTTGATATAGCCCACGCTGGCATGGACCAGAGGAAGGTTCACATGTTAGTCAGGGATGTATTTCCAAGGTTGGGATGGAAGCCGCCTGTGGCCGTCCACCATCATTTACTCCCAAGCTTGGAACAGCCTACAAAGGTAGATGATGTGGAATTCTCCAAGATGAGCAAGTCCAAGCCTGGGTCGGCCATATTCATTCACGATAGCGCGGCGTCAATCAGGGAGAAGCTAGCCAAGGCTTGGTGTCCTCTCGACAAGACCGCCGGAAACCCGGTACTGGAGATGACTAGATATCTAGTGTTTCACGAGTTCAAATTGATGAAGGTTGAAAGGCCGGCTAAATACGGAGGCGATATCGAGTTTAATAGCTATCAAGAAGTTGAAGAAGCGTTAGTAAACAGGAAATTGCATCCCATGGACCTCAAGGGGTCGCTGGCCAGCTATATTGATTCTATGGTTTCACCATATAGGAAATCGTTATTAAACGATCCCGACTACGCACAGCTGATAGAAAACACATAATAAACTCTGGTCAGTTAGAATGTCGCCCCTTGCACACTATATAGAGTTCGCTGCTTTCCCTCCTGCTGGCCTTGGGCTTTGTCATATTAACAAAATCGAAGCCCTTCCTGAGATCCCTCACAATTTCAACGATCCCTTCACCATCGAACACCTTACAAATGAACGAGCCGCCCGGTTTCAAAGTTCTTAGGGCAATTTCAGAAGCCCGCCTAGCCAGATTTTCCTGCCTCATCTGGTCGTGTTCCCACACACCAGTCATATGGGGAGCCATATCTGATAGGACTACATCGAAACCATCTCCTATGTCCAAGAGCGTTTTATCATCGAACACGTTTCCCTTGATAGCGCCTATGTTGCGGCGGTTTACGGTCACCGGCCTCAGGTCAACGGCCATCACGAATCCTTTTTCACCTATAGCATCTGATGCAGCCTGAGACCAGCCACCAGGAGAGGCCCCAAGGTCCAATACACGGTAACCCTCCACTAAGAAGTTGTACTTCTTATTCAGTTGCAACAGTTTGTAAGCCGCGCGGCTCCTAAAGCCCTGTTTTCTGGCCAGCTTCCTATAATGGTCCCTCTTCGCTTCGCTGAGCCTCATGCCACAGACGCCGCCCGGTATTCTTCAATGACCCACCTTTCAATCTTGTCACAGGTCAGGGGGGATATTATACCATCGATGCTGCACCTATATAGGTCGGTGCAGGTTATACATGGAGCCTCCTCTATGCTCTTTGTAGCTACTGGTATAACCAGTGACTTTAGCCTATACGTCCATCTGCCCTCTTCAAGCACCCTCTCCCTTTTAATCAGCCTACGCTTCTCCAACCTAGTGGCTATTCTTGAGCCATCTCTACTAGTCAGATCTAGTTTCTTCCATAGTTCGCTTTGGAGTATCCCCGGTTCACCGTTTTCTAGGACCAATTTGTAAACAAGGCTTATCAGATCTTCTTCTTCCATTAAGTAGTTAAGTAATTTTCTGTCTTAAATACTCTTCTCCTAAACATCAATAGGCACACGCTTGATAGTAAAACGCCAACCATAAGCATCAATATGGGTCAAAATCCATAGATAATTTATATCGCATTAATACAGCTCAATCTGAGGTTAATTCTATAGGCTAGATTACACACTTTGTAGGTCATATCCCTGGAATCCATTTATGCCGATATAATGTACCTCTAATATAGGTTTAACGATTCCATAAAGGATACAAGTTGGTCTTCGGGTTTCCTTACCTGTTCCCATGTATCTCTGTTCCTTACGGTTACTGTCCCGTCTTCGAGCGTCTGATGATCAATGGTTATGGCGATCGGCACTCCTGCTTCATCTACCCGTGCATACCTTCTTCCTATAGACCCTGAATCATCATAAATTACATCTATGCCGGCTTTAAGGAGCCTTTCCCTTACTTCTTGAGCCCTTCGTGCAAGTTCCGGCTTACTAAGAAGTGGAAAGACGGCTGCTACTCTTTTAATTAAACTACCAGGTACGCTGAGAACTATCCTATCATCTTTTTTCTGATAAGCAAAGTACATGCAGGCTAGCATGAGCCTCTCGAGCCCAAAACTTGGCTCAACTACATGAGGTATGATCTTCCGTACTTTCACGACTTCCACGGTTTCATTAATGGTATATACATCCCTGTCTATTGGAGTGCCGTTTAATAGCACGTCATTTTCATCAAGCCTATATCCTCCAGCCAGTATACCCTGCCAAGATTCCGGGTACCTCAGTTTAAGGGCATCAATTTTGAAATTTACCTTCTTCTTTGGTACGCTGATCGGTGACTCTAGATCTACCGAAACGGTCATGTCCTGTCCACTGCCCTTCATATGCGACTTCAGATCATAGTCCGTCCTATAGGCGTGACCGGCCACTTCAAGCCAGCCCACTTCCTCCATGAATACCTCATGGTCAAAGGTTTGAGCTGAATAGTGGGCCCTTTCCCCCTTGAGCTTCTCCCTAAACCGCTGTCTTTCAACGGGCACACCGAGGTTGCACAGGAGTTCAAGCGAAAGCTGCATAAACATCCCAAGCCATTCATTCTTCACTATTCCCTTATCTAAGGCCTCCACCAAAGTTAAATGATCGGGTTCAGCCCTACCAGCGGAGAGGATGGCCTCATGAAGGATTGGCAATCTTTTCTCAGAGGGGCGGATAACAGAAACCTTAGCCGCTGGATCTATGAACAGTTCCACTTCCAACATATGAAACTCTCTGAGCCTGATTATCGACTGCCGGGGGGAAATTTCATTTCTGAAGCCTCTTCCGGCCTGACCGACGCCCATCGGTAATTTTCCTCTGTTAAGGCTGAGCAACCTCTGAAATTCTACGAATATCCCCTGGGCTGTCTCCGGCCTGAGAAAACCCTCGCTGTTCTCATAGGGCCCTATGTTAGTGGAAAACATGGTCATAAAGGGCTTGACCACCCAATTTGTGAATCCACAGTTTGGGCATCTGATATGGCCATCATTCAAGGCCAGTTGCATGGCCTCAGGGGATGCGCTTTCACTGACCTCCTTCCCTGCCTCCGAAAGAAGATTATCGGCCCGATATTTATTATGGCAGTTCGAGCACTCAGCCATCGGATCTTTGAAGTTATCTACGTGACCGGATGATTTAAGCACCTTATATGGAGTTACAGATGGCGCATCTATCTCAAGAAACCCCATAGGCCTCACAAAGAGCTGGCGCCAGAGCGATGTAATACCATCAGTCAGTATAACGCCGTAAGGACCAAGTACATAGAACCCGCTTGAACCACCATATACATCGTAGGCGGGCCAGAAATAACCTTTAGTCTTTGCGAGGTTTAACACTTCGTCAAGCTTGGACATTATATCCACTTCCTACTAATCAGCTATTCTTAAACCTTATATCCACGCTGGTTATAACGACCGCGTGAACGAAATCATCATCCAGTATGCGGATCTTTTCTACGGGAACAGGGTACTGGCGTTGACCGGTTGCCATATGACACCCAGGGCTGGGCCTAGCTGTGAAATTAATGTACTAGTTTATCCAGCAACTGGGGAAAGAAAGGTGGTTAGAAGTGGGAAATCGTTGGTCGAGTTCATACCCACAAGCATCCCCCTCAGTTTACCGGCTAGCCATAGTGTTCCTATAAGAGACTTTGACTTCAAGTACAACGAATTGGTTGATAGAGATGAAGGCAGGTTCTATGGAAAGGCCTTGCGCGCGTCGCTTGAATCAGCTATCAGGGCCTTGGTCCTTGGCCGTCAACTAGATATCGAAAAGAGGAGGCCGTTCGTCATAATGGCTGCAACATATCTGGCTGACGGTTACCTACTGTCGAAGATGGAAATGCCTTCACCGTCTCATATTTACAGGCAGTTAAATGAAACCGCCCCTGATAAAGTCCTTATCATTTCCAAGGTATTCGAAGAGGACGTCGCCTTTGGGTCGCTATTGTGGGGAAGGGCGACTGCCATTAGAAGGATGTTGAACAGAACAGATGGTGAGCTGTTTATAGGAAAGTTTCAGGATCATTTTAAGAGCGGCCGTAATCCAGAAGCTAACTTCTACTTGATGCACTCTCTACAACTGCTGAACCCAGAGCAGATACCGCGGTTAGGTAGGACTTGGCTTTCCGGAGAGGATATACTCAAAGAAGAGGATTCTCTACTGAAGGAAATCAAGGTGTTAAGTCAAAAGGCCCTTTAGGTACTGACGCTGGACCTGTATCGGACATATGGTTTAAGCATTAGATGGAATTGCTTGGATGTGTGACCTACGGTAATCTTTTGCTATCGATATTGCCTCTTCCTGACTTGATATGCCAAAAAAACATCCCAGTTCGGCCGCCCTTGAGCTCCGTACAAAAAGATACTGGAAAAGGGATGTAAAATTCTTAGGCCTCCTCATAACGCTGCCTGATTCAAAGTCCAGTATGGTGACGCTCGCTTCACCGACTATCAAATGATCATCAGGGTTACTCAGCTCCCCATGATCCAAGCCGATGGAGTCGAGCTTCCATGTTTGACGTAACGCACTCCCAACAACCTCTTTTATTATCTCCGGTTTAGTTTCCCGTTTAAGCCAAACTGTAAACCTTTCTCCTTCGATCATTTCCATTACGATAAAATATTTATCCATAGCTACCAGCCTTGGTCCTATGCCGATAGAATTAGCCATTTTAAGGAATTTGGCTTCCCTGATAAGCCGATCTTCCATAGTATCCGTCCGCAGTACCTTTATGGCAACCCTTTTTCCACCGGATAACGAACCGCTTAGAACTACGCTCTTATGCCCCTTACCAACTATTCTTTTTAGCTCAATATCAACCATCCCTACTGACGACAGTCGACCTAGAATAGATAATGCTCTTTCCCTGTTAAACAACGGGAAAGAAAGATATTTAAGATCATCCCCGGTTACTGCATCAATAATCATATATCAACAGCTTCAATTGATGCGGCTATTCTAGAACGATCTGGCTTGAGCTTGTGTAATATAGTATATCTGTCTGGCCTGAGGTCAGGCGCCCTCACAACGGCAGCAATGAGTTCATCCTTTGTTATTCCCATATCCGAAAACTTGATCGGAAGGCCTGCGGCCTTTAGCTTTTCTATCAGAAGCCTCCAATTCATACCATAAAAATAGCTTATTAATACCGCTGCAAGCCCAACCTTTTCGCCGTGCACCCCCTTTTGTGGAGCGATTTCCCCTAAAGCATGAGAAATTAGATGCTCGCTGCCGCTACACGGCCTGCTAGACCCAGCTATCCCTGCTGCTACGCCAGCGCTTATCAAGGCTTCTACTAGACCCCTTATTCCTTCTTCATTGAGCTGATTTATTTTGGCGGCATTATGCATAGCGTGATTGGCGCTTGTCAGTGCCAACCTAGCAGCGTAATCACCATAATACTCCCCCACATCTCGTCTAGCTAAGCGCCAATCTCGTACCGCTGTCACCTTAGCCATCAGTTCGCCTACACCGCTTATTATCTGATCCTTTGGTGCACTACGGATTACATCGGTGTCTGCCAATACTGCTACCGGCGGTCTCACCTTGAGTGAATATGGTTTATCAGCCCCCCTTAGGGAAGCCATGGGGCTTGCTATACCGTCCTGTGAAGAGTTGGTTGGGACACTTATATATGGTACACTGAGCCTGTATGAAACCACCTTGGCAACATCCATGTTCTTGCCACCACCCAATCCTACTATGAAATTTATCCCCTTTCCAATATAATTAGAGGTTAGAGTTTCCACGACCTCCACCGTTGGCTCTTCGACCATTTCTATCTCAAGATCTACCCCATCCAAGCCATTTGAAAGTTTTTTACCAAACAACGGCCAAACATGAGGCCCTGTTACGACCAGCCCCCGTCTCCCCATTTTAAATGTCTTAGAAATGAGCTCTGAATTATCCAGGATCCCTTCCCCCATCAGTACCATACTGGGGAGCTCCATCAGATGATCCATACTAGATACCCTTTCCACCGTTCATGAACGCCTTCACTTCCTCAATACTATCATTCAATGCCATTTGGTCTGAAACTCGCACGTGGTAATCGGATTTAATAGGGTTGCCGTCTAGATAAACATCCTTGATAATCGAAGAACTACCGCCATATACAATTGATGAAAGCAGGTCCCACGTAACAGGAAGCCTATCCAGCCCTATCGATATAAAATCAGCTGGATAACCGTTTTCCAACTTTCCCGAGCCCACGCCCAACGCATGGTGACCAGCTTCAGTGGCCATATAGAGCACTTCCCTGATCCCCAATGCTGAAGGGTTCCCTGTGGATGCCCTTGAAAGGTAAACCGCCATTCTCATCTCTTCGAACATATCGAAGTCTTCACCGCTGGCCGGCCCGTCAGTCCCTAGACCGACCCTTATCCCTTCCCCCAAAAGGTTAGATATTGGCGCTATCCCCGAGCCCAACCTAGCGTTAGACCTAGGACAGTGAGCTAATATTGCCCCAGAATCCCTTACCAGCCCGATCTCCTCTTCCGTTATATATACTCCGTGTGCAGCGATTAATCTATCATTTAACAATCCAACCTTTTTTAGATATTTGAATGGTGAAAGTCCAGTTCTCTCCTTCAGTTTTAAAACCTCATCATTAGTCTCTGAAACGTGAGTCTCTACAGGATATCCATCTAACTTCGCGAGCTCACGGAGCAATTCCTCACTACAACTATAAGTGGAATGGGGGGCAAGTGCCATCCTTGCACCGGCTGATGTTATCAGATCTTCATAATGTTTAACCATTTTTATACGACGCCAACTTTCATCCTTTATCTCCTTATAGCTTTCCAGAAATGGAAGGCCTATGGTCGCCTTAACCTTGAAAAGCTTGAGCGCCTCCAGCATCGGCATTACATCATAAAAATCTATAAATGATGTAATGCCGGAGTTCACCAAGTCATATAACCCAACTATGCTTCCAGCCCTGAGCTGATCGTGGTTAAGCCTGCCCTCGATCGCCCACATGTCGTTTAACCATAAATCTAATGGCTTCCCTTCAGCGACCCCCCTGAGCATAACCATGGCTACGTGTGTATGAAGATTTGAAAAGCTCGGCATTACCAGGGAATTCCCTAGGTCTACCGTTTTCTCCGGCTTCCACTCCTTCCCTAACCCGTTATCTGCGCCCACCCCTTTGATTATGCCATCTTCTACCATCATTGAGGCATCCTTAATGATCGCAGAGCTCGCGCTTGGAAGAAGAAGCCTTGATCTGTAGAGCGTCTTCATCCTATTTTTAGGGTAGATACTTCTCTCTATATATTACTTCCTTTATACCCTTGATTAAATCGAATATATCGTTTGAGGTAGCCCTCTTGATATACTGGAGCCCATCCATAAGTTCCATGCTCTGAGGCACATCTATTGTCAATGTTTCTTGGACGATCTCAAAGGTGGTTTCTCCAACCTTAAAACGCCGTTCAATGAGCGCTTTTATCATCTCATTGATTTCCGTTAACTCCTTCGTAACTTCGATATCGTATATAATGGTCCTGCCAGCAAGTCTATTGTTATAATCAAGTTGCACCCTACCACTCCCTATCGAAACGACGTTGGCGATCTTATCATCAACCTGTATCTGGCTTCCAATTGTCAGTTCATCGGCCTTTGATCCAAACTTCCTAATGGATATGGATTTGATCTTATTTGGATCTCTTACCCCGAATCCCTTTTCGGGGGGTATTTCGACTGTAGTTTTGTCGCCTACCTTGGCCTTCAGTAAAGCTTCATCAAGGCCCTTTAAGACCCAGCCTTTGTTCACCGCCACAAGGTGAGGCTCATACTTCTTTGTCTGATCGTAGTGTCCAAGTTTCTTGGCCTCTTCTTCATATGTAGTATCCAGTAACTCTCCGCTATCCTTTATTCTCGCTGTATAAGCTAGATAAATTAGCGACCCCTCTTCCAAAACAAATTCACCTGTACCTAAGCCTACTGCGCAAGGGCAGTTAATATTTCTTTGGCCCTGTCGATGGCCTTATCCACATCGTTCTTGTATCCTAAGGAATTTAATGAATGACCTACAGCTGCGATTGTCGGAAGTATCTTGTTCTTTGATATAGTGCCCATATTGCCTATCCTGAAAATCTTTCCCTTCACTTCCCCAAATCCACCTGCTATAACTAGATTGTAATCATTTTCCAAAGTGGACCTGAACTTGGCGTCGTCTATTCCTGCTGGATATTTGATGCTTATTACTACATTTGATCTCAGCTTTTCTTCAACGAACGGTTCTAGACCCATTTCCTTAAAAGCTTCATAATAAGCCTGAGCGCCGGTCCTATGCATCTGAATCCTCTTATCCATCCCGTCCTGCACTATTCTAGCAAGAGCTACGTCCAAAGCGTAAAAGAGAGGTAATGCTGGTGTAAATGGCGTTTCCAGCTTGCTCAGGTAATCAACATACTTACTGTAATCAAAATATGTAGAATATGGCCTATTCTTCTTAACGTAATCAATCACCTTATCACTAACACCCACCAAAGCCAGCCCTGGCGGAGTGAATAGCGCCTTCTGGCTTCCCGCGATGACTATATCCATATTCCATTTATCCTGAGGCAGCTCATCACCTCCTAGCACAGATATTGAATCTGCTATATAGAAGAGCCCGTATTTAACGGCCAGCTCCCCCAGTTCCTGCGCCATCCTGTATGTCGTGCCAGGTGAAGTATCGTTGTACACCAGAAATATGCTCTTTGCGTCATTATTCAGTTTAATTGAGGCTTCTATCTGGTCAATTGATGGTGCTGTCCCGAACGGCGCGTTAACCCTGATCGCCCTACCGCCAGCCTGATCTATCTGTTCAGCCAGCCTTCCGCTGAATTCTCCAAAAACAGGTACTATTGCCTTATCGCCTGGCCTTATTATATTAAAGACGGCAGACTCTGCCCCACCCGTACCAGATGAACTCAAAACCACCACGTTATTCTTGGTCTGAAATACCGTCCTAGCATTATTCTCAATGCTGGCCATTAATTCATGAAAATCTGCACTTCTGTGGTTTATTATAGGTTTACTCATTGCGAGGAGAACGTCGTCTGGTACATCTACCGGGCCAGGCAACATTATTATCTTTCTCTTGATATCAACCAATTATTCTCACACCTACAAGTGTTAAGTACTATCTATTTAAATTTTTGCTGACGAAAGGATGTTATATTGTAGGTTAATAGGCTATTATAGG
>JAJYTP010000022.1 GCA_021792955.1 archaeon
TGCTGCTGGATTCCTAGCCGTAATAATAGGGCTATACTTTCTTTATTCTCTTCATATTTCCACCTTTCTTATAGGAGTGCTTTTCGCAGTAGGGGCCCTTGCAGTTCCGGTAATTTCCCTTATTGTAGGCAGATATGGTGACATCTATGGCAGGAAGAAAGTGCTACTGATAGATCTACTCACGATGCCGGCTGCAATTATAATCATCCTCCTGACCAAGAATTACCTGTTGCTGATGGTTGCGACTGCACTAGGTGGGTTTGGAATAGCTGGAGGGCTAGTGGGTGGCGGCGTCGGAGCATCCGTTGGTCCCGTAGTAAGTGCAATGTTAGCTGAAAATACAACCATGAAGAATAGGACCCTTCTGTTTTCAGTGAACAACCAAATATCTACATTTGCCGGCGCCGCTGGCGCTCTAATAGTTGCATTCCTCAGTTACAGACAACTCTTCCTATTGGGCCTTGTTTTCTCATTTATCGCCTTTGTATCCATCCTTCCTATTAAGGAAAGCTATAAACCGGAACCTCAAAAGAACAGTTCCAGTTCAGAATTATCTGAATCTGATCGGAAGGTCATAAAAATATTCGCCTATACTGGCATACTCAATGGCCTTGGTCAAGGGTTTATAACACCATTTTTGCCTATAATATTCAGTGAATTTTTTCATTTAACCAATGCCAAAATAGGGATCTTATTTACAGTGGGTGGTTTGGTCAGTGGAATAGCCTTCATGTTTACCCCTTATTTTACAAATCGGGTTGGATTCCTTAAATTTATAACAATCACAAGGATCATTTCTGCAACACTTGTTATAGCCCTACCCTTTGCATTTAGCGCTATTATGGCAGAACTCCTTTATATCTTATTTACCCCTTTAAGGGCAATCTCCCTTCCTGCACAGTCATCGCTCCAGATGACGTTGCTGAGCGTTAAAAGCAGGTCGACCGGCAGCGGGATCAACCAAGCGGCAAGGCTCTTCCCGTCGGCTTTGGCTACAATCATTGGAGGGGCCATGCTTGTTAGCCTTCCTCTCGTTGCGCCATTTGTGATCGCTTCTGGCTTTACCTACGCGAACGTTTATCTATATCTCAGGTTCTTCAGAGGGGTAAAGTTAGCCAATAAGCCTGAGAGGGAAATAAGAGGTTAACGTAATGGCCATGAATCTTATCCCAAATTTAAAAAACATTAGACCCGTTTTATAATAAACATCTAATATTCCACTTAATGATAAGGCCTTACCAGCAGGCCTTACCAGCCTGGCTAATGAGTGCCAATAACTATCCAATTAATTGAACGGTACCGTGCTAAGGCCATATGTTAAGTATGTCATATTATTTGGTAATGGGCCGGGCCGGATTCGAACCGGCGGCCTTCCGGTTATCAGCTTCGTCGCATGGCCAATGTAGGCCATGCTCGAACGCTCTAGCCATGCTGAGCTACCGGCCCCTGTTAATCAATGGTTACTTTAATTACTGCGCACCCGAAGGCTGGCTTGGCTTTAAGGATTCGTTTATCTTGGTCTGCAACTCTTGGAGGCTAGCCCTGAGCTTTTCCTCCTGCTTAGAAAGCACCATAGACCTAGTGTTTGAAAGTTCACGCTTCTCCTCTAACTCCTTTAGTAATTCCTCCTTACTGGATTTAATCATTATACTACCAGCTATCTTGTAAACTAAATTGTCCGGAGCGCTTTTGTTCAATTCCTCTATCGCCCGGTTTATATCTGAGAGTTCCGCGTTCACTTGTTGTTTCTGGGAAAGCACGGCCTCTAGGTTCTCCTGTGCCTGTTGATATCTATTCAGCTGCTCCTGGAGCCATGGTGGAATGTCTTGCCCGCTCAAGCTTCGTCTACCTCCCTGAAGGTATCCAGAGCCGATTTTATAAGCCTTAAATTTGAGTTGATGTTAGCCCTTAACTTGCTTAATTCTGGTGCATCAATCGTCATTACTAACCCATCATCATTGACGCTGACCATGACGTCGCTTGCCAGCGATTTATGTATAGCCTCAGTCATCTGCGGCTTCATCGTTATGGTAACCACAGCAGTAGCACCTTTAAACTGCATACGCTCCACCGGCTTCCTTAAAGCCGCACCTACTGCATCCCCAGATACCATTATTTAAGCGCTTAAACTTTGAGGAACCGCAGTTCGGGCAGACTCTCTTCTGCTTGAGCTCAATGTATACTGTGGTGTACTTGTTCCTTAGCGTAGCGCCATATTTGTTACCCAACCCCTTAAGTGCTTTACCCTTAACCATTTTTCTCTAACGCACCTCTTATCATTTCCCTTATCTCAGGAACCTTCTCCTTTCCCATCTTAACCATTTCCATTATTTCTTCAACCTTAAGGCCAGAAGCCTGACCCTTCTGTATCGCACAGAGGTTTCCCTCCTGATCATAAGCAACTGTAAGCCTTCCATCATTTATGCTCTCCTCCTCAACATCTGGATCCAGTATTATGCCTTTCTTGATCTTGACCGCTGTTATGGATACCGGGAGGTCCACTATAGGGAGTTCACTCGTTTCACCAGTTGGAGTCACTGAACCATTTTCTTCCTGCTTCAATATCTTGAACTTTGTATTAATAAGCGCGGCCACCACGGCGTACGAAGAGGCATCAAAAAGGTTACCCCCAGTAGAAATCACGCTAATGTCGACGTACATAAGATAGACCTCCTTACCAGGCACTATTACCAATTTATTTACATCTACCATCTTACTTTCCCTGATACCTCTGTCAACCACCCTAGCTAGTTCTATAGCATCTTCATCTGGAGGACCCGGCTCAGCATATTCACTCGCCAATGGTAGCACTTCGGCATTGATAATGAGTACCCCCTGATCAGGCGTATCTGGAAACGGCTTTCCGTGCTCTATCTTTACGCCAGCCATAACCTCAGTATCGCCAAGTTTAACCCTTGCTGAGCCTTCAGCCTTCGGGATTATACCTGGCCGGATCTCTAACTTTCTATATTCGCTCATTCCGCGGCCATCCAACCTTCTACCCTTGGATATAGCGTCCGTCAATTGATCCCTCCTCAGGTTATCCAAAACTAATCCCTTCATCTATGAATCCACTTCCTTGAAATACTTCTGCACAAGCGCCTTCCTCTGGGCTTCCCTAAGTTCCTTGGCACCACCCATCGCAAGATCTATGGCCTGCCTAAATTCATCTTCGCTTAGCTTTCCATCCATCTGCATGAGCGTTATTAACCCGCTGTTCAGCATAACCGCTATCGGAAGGTCGACTTCCCCCTCCTTGTCTTCGGTATCGCTCAGGTCCAGCACCAGATGCCCGTTAACCTTGCCTACGGCAACTGCCGAAACCAAGTCTTTCATCGGTATGCCAGCATCCGCAAGCGCTATGGAAGCCGCCGTTATGCTGGCTCCCCTTGATCCACCGTCGCTCTGCAACACTTCTATGTAAATATCGATCACCGACCTAGGAAACTCCTCGAGAAGGAGCGCTGGTTCCAGCGCATCTCTTATTACCTTCGATATTTCTATTTCTCTCCTTGATGGCTGCGGAGACTTCCTTTCCTCTGTAGAAAACGGGAGCATATGGTATCTGCACCTTAATACCGCCTTGTCCTGGTTAGTGCCATACCTGCTCCTGCTATCCCTTGGTCCATATACTCCGACCAAGATCTTGTTACCTCCTTGCTCTATATAGGCAGATCCGGAGGCACTTTTCAGTAGACCCGCTTGCATGCTAAAGGGCCTTAGCTGATCAAATGACCTTCCATCTAACCTCTTTCCTCCTTCATCTATTAGGTTCATCATTAATCACCATTATTCTAACGCAGGAGATCCTCCATTTTATCGGTTAACCCCGACATATGCGCCATGGTCTCCACGATTTCTATGGCTCTTTTAACCTTTGTTATCGACTCGGGTGGACCCTTAGCAACTATTATGCCGTTTTGGCCAACAAATATTTGGGCTCCAGTTAGTTCTTCAATCTTCTGTACCATGGACCCCTTCTTCCCTATTAGCCTGGGCACCTTGACCTGGGAGATCCTGAACACTTCCCCTTCTTCTATCTTCCCCAACCCTTCCCCGTCGAGGGATAGCATTGAATCCCTTCCACGCTCGACCTTAGCTATGCTCGCCAAGATCAGATCCCCTAGCTTAAACTTGTTGGAAAGTTCATCCCTTTCCGGATCAAAGGACCTGAACGCATGTTGAGCCGGCAAAAATGCATTGAAAAATGAATTTATGTCCAGGGTCCAAGCCACTGGCATCACTTCTATCACCTTTCCGATAACTACATCTCCCAGCTTCGGGATATAGGGTCCGCTCATAGGTATAACTCTAATTCTGTCTTCCCCCATCTCCAAGACGCCAACTCTAGTGGCATAAAATTTATCCCCTATCTTTATCGCATTAGCCCATGATTTATATTCGCCACTCCCAAGAAAATCTCCAGGAAGTACATACCGCCCAGCCTTATCATCTTCCATAGTCATTTTTTATTCACCATTATCATTCAATCACCTTAACTTGCGCATTCCCATGAGTTAGCGAAGCAATCCTGTCAAGTAGCGTGGATTGCATGGCGATCGGGATCTGCATCGTGGCATCTAAACCGCCGTCACTTAGCCACTCTTCCTTAATCAACTGCCCAAACGACTTTAATACGCCAACGGCCTGTGAAGTATAGACGGCTGGTACCCGAACCTGTATCTTTATGTTTCCAGTCTTAAGGGCGAGGATAGGCCTCAGCTTCTCTATTATCAATTTGGTCTGCTCCTCAGCCGGCTTGAATGGATCGATCGAAACATCTATCTCATTCAGCGCCTGTTCAACTCTTACTGGAGGATGCGGCAACCCGGTATGGGGGTCTATAAAATTCTTTGAAATAAAGGCTATAATCTGCTTTCTCTTATCTTCGGCCATCTTCCTCCTCTGTTCTGTAGTTAATGAGAGTTCCCCCCTTTGCATTATTATTTCCTGTATTGCCTTCAGATCCTCGGTCTTGAACGCCTTCTTCAACTTTTCACGGGATGCCTTTAATCCTTTAGATGAATCAGCATACACTTCGTCCGCAACTACGATATTTTCTATATCCTTCCTCTTATTCAACTTATAATCCAAGGCGGGATCGGATTTAACGATGATCTCGAACTTGTCATTCCCAAAGGAAAACCTAACTATAGAAGTTTTATTGGAGGACAACTGAACCACGTTAACTACTAGGAGATTGGGCTAACCCGTTCATCCTTTGAGTAAGGTCCTCCTTTGAGAGCCTCTTCATCATCCTAGACTTGACATCGATGATAGCTACCTTTACGCTATTCGGGTCCACCTTTCCTTCACTGGCCTTGGTTATACATTTCAGCGCTAGGTCAACGGCTTTGTCCAACGAATCCCCCTCGTTATAATTGGCCTCTAGAAATTCGTTTGCCTGATCGCTACCACCACCTATAGCTATAGCGCTATATGAAAGGTATGTGCCACTTGGATCCGTGGTGTACACCGAAGGAGAACCTCCATCAACACCAGCTATTATGAGTGATACGCCGAACGGCCTAACCCCACCATATTGAGTGTACTGCTGAGCCATATCTGCTAGCTTTCTGGCCACCGTTTCCACCTCAACCTGTTCATCATATAGCAACCTGTTATTTTGGGCTAGCTGCCGTGCATTATCCACTAGGATCCGAGCATCCGGAACATACCCAGCCGCCGTTATCCCTATATGATCGTCGACTTGAAAGATCTTAATGCTCATTTCCTGATCCTGAAGTTTCTTTATTCTTTCTTCAACGGCCAGAACTACGCCCTCCTTTACCTTGATTCCAACGGCGATCGTCCCTCTCTTTACGGTCTCAATAGCATATTCAACCTGATAAAGCCTACCATCTGGAGAAAATATGGTCAACGCCCTATCATAACCCGCCGATTGTGCAAACATACTAAAATCCCTTTAAAATGGGTAGAATTTGGCCCTTTTAAACCTTTTATCATGTACCGCGGCATTGCCCTAGAAAAAATACATCAAACCCCTTGGAACGTAATCATGCTAAAGTTCAATATTAGGTATCCCTATCCAGTGACTCTACGAGCCTCCTGAGTACCTCTCTTTCCTGAATGGTCCCTATGAGCCCCCCCTTTTCATCTACCACAGCAATGATAGGTATGTTAGTTTCCCTGAAGATCCCTGTAAGCCGGAGCCCCGGCTCGTTCCTGCCCACTTTCACCACTTCTGCAAGCTGAACGTCAGAGACCTTGACTTTTGCCATTTCCCTCCTTGAGAGCGTTAGGATATCCCTCATAAGCAAGGTGGCCACTGGCATGTTCTCTGAGTTGAGCACTACCGCCGCCCTTGCATCATGCTCAGAAAGCTTCCTAAAGGCCTGAATCGCGGGTTCATCGGCGCTTAGTACAACCGTAGGAAGTATCTTACTGATCTCCTCCGCCGTCATTTCCTGAAGCTGTTGCTTGACCACCTTCTTCTTTGTACCCGTCTCATGATCTACAGAAATAAGGGGAGCGCGCATCCTGAATAGGAGTGGGGTGGCGATGGCGAGCAGCGCTA
Organism: archaeon; assembly: GCA_021792955.1. Classification (GTDB taxonomy): domain Archaea; phylum Thermoproteota; class Nitrososphaeria; order Conexivisphaerales; family UBA164; genus JAJZYL01. The sequence continues at coordinate 6,539 of JAJYTP010000022.1, forward strand.
TGCCAATTGCTGTTGCCGAATAAGCATAACTCCTTATCAATAATACACTGGCCGTAACTGACGAAACGAGAAGCGCTGCATCAACCCCACCCTTAACGCCCGTACCAAATGCATTCCTCCAAATTCGTACGTTAAAGAACCTAGCGAAGCCTGCACCTACAGTTGTATTCAACACAAGTGCTATTCCAAAGATAGCTAACCCGGTCACAATTAGACTGGGGGTTATTCTAATGAAGTAAAGCCCGATGCCTGCGAAGAACATGGGCTCGAAGAAACCATAGGTAAAAGCGCGCAACTTCTCCATTAACACTGGTCTGGCCGCCAAGAACTTCTGCATTAGTAACCCCAAAAACAGGGCCACGATCGCTGCATTAAACCCCGTAATCTGCCCAGCGAATCCAGCTATAAGGAGTATAGAGATTATGATGGCGAACACCGCTTCCCTGCTCTTGAAGCTAACCTCAACCCTCTCTAATAGTGGTATCATTATAAATCTACCAAAAACTATGATGGCCAAGACCACTGCTACCAATTCGCCAGATATAATGGCTAAATTAGTGATCGTGGCGTATTTGCCAGCTAGATCATAAACGAAGGAATATAGTACGACGGCGGCAACCTCTATAACGAGGACCTGAGAAAATATAGCTGTACCTTCATCGGTCCTAGCGAGGCCGGTATCACTGAGTAATCTAGAAAGAGGTCCAGCACTGCTCATACCAACCACTATACCTATGATAATAGCTTCTACAACCGAATGAAATATCAGATATGAAATTACTGTTATGGCTATTAACCGCACCACAAATTGGAGTAAAGATGCTTCTAGCGAACCCCGCCTCCTAAAGACCTTCCTGAGCTTGGTAGAATCAAATTCCTCAGCACCACTAACAAACAGAAGAAAATCTATACCAAGGCTGATGAACAAGGAGATGGTTGGTAGGACGCTTATTATCCCGAATACGCCGGGCCCAAGAAGCACGCCTACTAGTATGGCTCCAACAAAAGGCGTTAACCCGAGCCTGTGGAATACCTCTTCTCCAGCCTTCGCTGTAATAAGGAGGATGCCCAGAAAGGCCAGTGAAGAAATGGTTATGGGTATACCGGATAGAATTGCCAACCTGATCCTGTCACTACTAGATATCCACACCGATTAATACTTAAGCTATTCGAGGATCATAGCAAAAAAAGAAATTATAGTTACTTAATGGACCGGGGGGGACTTGAACCCCCGACCTTCCGCGTGCGAGGCGGACATTCTACCACTGAACTACCGGCCCTTTGCCTGGTTGGCCGTAAAATGTAACCTCATCCCTCACCAGGTCAGTCCGCCCATCGATAAACTTACGGCAACCTATAGACGAGCCGATCAGGATTTAACCCTGACTAGTTTTATCTTCCCCATGACGCGCCAGTATTCAACTTCGGCCCCCGCTTGGATCTTCGGGCGAAGTTCTTCTTCTACCGAGTCTACATCGATAGTTTCATACGTCTGCATATCCATCATCTGGACGGTGTTCCCGCTTATCGATAGGATCTGCCCGGCCCCCTTATCTATCATCGGAACTTCGATCCTTGAACTCGCAGGCCCCACATAACTGTGCTTAACGTTTGAAAACACATCTATAGCCACAAGCCTCACTTTAGCGCTACCATGTTTTCCAGGCTTGCTCTTTTCCACTTCCACCACCCTGCAAGGTGAATCATCCAAGACTACATAAGAACCTTCTTTTACACTGCCCAAGTCCACAGGCTTACTCATCAACTTCACCGATTCGCTCAGATAGGAGAACGGTATATAAAGCTTTTACTAGCGACCATCCGGAAGCTCAGATTTCCCTCCATCTAGTCTTCTTTGCGGAGATCAAAAGTAGCACCACGCTGACTCCAATGAGGACAATCCAATCTATATCGATCGTTACTTGAGGAAAGTGAATGTAACCCATGGCCTGTTGAGCGATCTGGGCGGCATAGGTAGTCGGCGAAAGATAGGCCGCATATCTATAGGGTAGAGGGATATATGTTATTGGATAGTAAACGGGGGGGATGGTCGAAAGTAGAATTGATACCACCCCGGTTACCGCCCAGCTTTCCATTATATCAGAAATATGGGTAGAAAGCATGAACCCAAGGGCTGTCGCGAGCACAAACATCAAGATCACCGCCCCGGTTACCTGAAGCGTTGGAAAAAGCCCAAATTTAAGATTTATAAAAGCCATTGCCAGTAATACCGCGATACCTGGAAGATAATAAATAAGTTCAGATATGGCCATCCCAAATAGATAAATGAAAGCTGTAGTTGGGGAACTGACCACCATGTCCTGAAGCTTAAAGTCAACCTTAAAATGAACTAGATCCCCTTGTAGCGATAGACCACTCGAGGTAAGCGCCATTATCAGTCCTCCTATTACTGCGACCCCAAAAAGTGCGCCGCGGCTCACTAGCGTCAATACTATAAGAAACGCGAGGGGGGAAACGAAAGCGTTGACCATCATTATGGGGTAATTTTTCATAGCATATATGGCGTTGACCAATATCGATGCCAGAAGTTGGCTAGACCTACTCCTTCTCACCGTCTACCCGCCTCTTTGCAAAGAAGAAGAATATATCATTTAACGATACCGGGCTGATCGAAAATGTTACACCATTTTCTATCAGCCTCTTTGATATTGAATAAGCTTCCTCTCTGCTGGTCATTATCTGCTGATATCCGCCATTTTCCCGGATGACCACTCCTGCGGTTGATGATAAATCCAGCTCGCCGTTTACCCTCACTGTATATGGATACCTGACCTTTGACCTCAGCTCTTCCATGGTTCCAATTGCTAGAAGCTCCCCGTTTTCAAGGATCCCTATACTATCAGCCAGCGCCTCTGCCTCCTCCAGATAGTGGGTAGTAAGGAATATGAACCTCTTTTTCTTCTGTTCATTCAACACATCCCATAGTTCTTTTCTGGAAATTGGGTCGAGGCCTGTGGTAGGCTCGTCCAAGAATATTATGCGAGCCTCCGATGCCAAGGCTGTAGCAACTAGCATCTTTCTCTTGATTCCACCGGATAAGAACCTGTTAGGTTTATCCTTGTAGCCAGTCAGGCCAAATTGGTCTAGTACCTCATCAGCCCTCTTACGTGAGTCTCCATAACCAAAACCCCTCCATAGTAGTGAAGAGATGATGGTCTGCCTAGGAGTCATCCACTGAATCGGCCTTGCTTCTTGAGGCACTATAGCCATAATCTCCCGTACATTTTTGGCATCCCTAATGATATCATTGCCGTCAAGTGATGCCATGCCAGAAGTGGGGAGGAGTTCTGTAGCCAATATCCTTACAAGGGTGGTCTTTCCAGCGCCGTTCCTGCCAATTAACGCGAATATTCCACTTAGTTTAATATCAAAGGTCACCGACTTTAGAGCAGTTCTTCCATCTTTATACTGCTTGATTATGGAATTACACTCAAGCCTACCATTCAAAGCGGCTCAGGACTAGTCCAGTCCTTTTTTCCTGCTCTAGCTAAGAGTTCAGCCGACGCTCTTTCAGCCTTCTCAATTACGATAGACTCATCAAGGACCAGAACCTTTCCATTTTTCTTGAGGAACTTGCCATCAACAATTACATCCGTAGCGTCGCTCCCAGTCCCAGCATACACCAAATTGGATATTGGCGCTATGACCGAAGGCGAGGTATACGGCTTCCGTACGTCGAATATGGCTAGGTCAGCCCTCTTTCCAACTTCAATACTGCCTACCATGGCCTCAATACCTAATCCCTTAGCGCCATTTA
>JAJYTP010000023.1 GCA_021792955.1 archaeon
GAAAAGGAACGCCACTTTAAAGGGCTCACAGAAGTGGAAGGACACCATGAAGGAGTTCGTCACCAATACCATGGGCTACCTTGAGCAGTACCACCTCAGGAGCAACTCAGAGGCGGGCTTTGCTGCCGACAAGAAGATGCTGGGATGGGGTGTAGCGCAGAGGAGGGAGGACAGGATCTACAGTGCGCTGTTCTGCGTCGGACTCTGGCACAACCTATTCAACATGGGTCGCTAGGGAATAATAGCGTCCCACAGCCGCAGGCGTTTACATATATTTTAACTGCGCACTGCAGTTCGTGCAAAACTTGGACCAACCTCTGCGAGTCTAATTATTTTTATGCTTCGTTTACTGGTCGTGGCCTGACAAAGATTTATATTATATCAAATTGTATAACGCTTTGTGAATAACCCAGATTCTGATCTTGAAAAGAAACTATGGACTGCCGCTGATAAACTTCGTTCAAACATGGACGCTGCAGAATACAAACACGTTGTTCTTGGGCTGATATTCCTGAAATATATATCTGATACATTCGATGAAATTCATAGGGAACTTGAGAATGACAGGGAGCATCTTTCTGATCCCGAGGATAGGGATGAATACATCGCAAGAAATGTGTTCTGGGTCCCGCCAGAGGCGAGATGGGACTACCTGCAGCGAAATGCAAAACAACCCACAATAGGTAAAATGATAGACGATGCCATGGATGTTATCGAGAGGGACAATCCCTCCCTGAAGGGAGTATTACCAACAAACTACTCCAGACCTTCGTTGGACAAACAGAGACTGGGCGAACTGATAGACATGATTGGTAGTATTGCTTTAGGTACAGACGAAGCAAGGAGCAGGGACCTCCTTGGAAGGGTCTATGAATACTTCCTCGGGCAGTTTGCAGATGCTGAAGGTAAGAAAGGTGGGCAGTTCTACACTCCAAAATCCATCGTCCAGTTGCTAGTTGAAATGATTGAGCCGTATAGGGGGAGAGTGTACGACCCGTGCTGCGGTTCAGGCGGCATGTTTGTTCAGAACGAAAAATTCATACAGGCGCATCAGGGAAGACTCGATGATATTCACATATTTGGGGAGGAATCTAACCAGACCACATGGAAGCTATGCAAGATGAACCTTGCGATAAGAAATATAGACTCAGATGAAGTAAAATGGGGGGATAGCTTCCTCAACGACCTTCACAAGGACCTTAGGGCCGATTTTATTTTAGCAAACCCGCCGTTCAATGATTCAGACTGGAAGGGCGAGCTGCTAAGGGAAGATGTCAGGTGGAAGTTTGGCGTCCCTCCAACGGGGAACGCAAATTTTGCATGGGTGCAGCATTTCACCCATCACCTTTCCCCAACAGGCATAGCAGGCTTTGTTCTATCCAATGGCTCTTTAAGTTCCAATACATCCAACGAGGGAAAAATAAGGAAGAACATTATTGAAGCGGATCTTGTAGATTGCATTATCGCGTTACCGTCACAGCTTTTTTATAACACGATGATACCAGCATGTCTGTGGTTCGTTACAAGGGACAAGAAAAATAATAAATTCAAGGACAGAAGGGGGAAAACACTATTCATTGACGCAAGAAAAATGGGCACAATGATTGACAGAAGGCACAGGGTACTTACGGATGGGGATATAAACAAGATATCATCCGCGTACCACACATGGAGAGGCGAGGGGGGTCAATATGAAGACATACCAGGATTCTGTAAGTCATCAGATATAGAGGAGATAAGGAAGAACAATTACGTTTTAACTCCGGGAAGATATGTTGGCACTGAAGAACAGGAAGATGATGATGAGGAATTTGAAGAGAAGATGCAAAAACTCACGTCGGAATTGAAACAGCAGATGGACGAGAGCAAGAGACTGGATGAGGAAATAAAGAAGAATCTGGAGAGGATTGGGTTTGGATTCTAATGATAAAAAAATTGATAGCTTACCTGAGGATTGGAAAACGGTTAGACTTGGTGATTTAGCCCAAATAGTTAGAGGGGTTTCTTATAGAAGTGAAAATTATTGCTCTGAAATAGATGGATTCATTTTTATTAACCTAAAGTGTGTAGGTAGAAACGGTGGGTTCAGAAAAGATGGTATAAAGTATTATAAAGGAACCATAAAACAAAACCAATTTGTTAGTAAAGGCGATATACTCATCGCTAATACTGATTTAACTCAGAATAGAGAGGTTATAGGCGCACCGATAGAAGTTCCTTTGCTTGATAAAAAGGCTTGCTTTTCATTAGATTTAACTAAATTGGTAACGACCAGCATAATTGAAAGAAGGTTTTTGTATTATTATTTGTTATCCCCGTCAGCCAGAAATTTTATGATAAACAATGGAAATGGAACAACTGTGGTTCATCTTGCCGTTTCTAATGTACTTAATTTATTAGTTCCACTTCCACTGCTCCCAGAACAGAGATCTATAGCCAAAATCCTCTCCGACCTCGACTCCAAAATAGAACTAAACCAAAAGATGAACAAAACCCTCGAAGCTATTGCACAGGCAATATTCAAGCACTGGTTCATTGACTTTGAATTTCCAAATGAAGAGGGTAAACCATACAGATCAAGCGGAGGGGAAATGGTCGATTCTGAGTTGGGAATAATACCGAAAGGGTGGCGTGTAGATAATGCTGTTAATTTATTTAAACTTGAATATGGGTGGCATTTACCTGAATGGAATAGGAAAAATGGCAATATTCCGGTTTTTGGTTCTGGAGGACACGTAGGATTCCATGACAAGCTATTTGTTAATGGTCCTGGAATAATCATTGGTAGAGCCGGTAAAATAGGTAATAATTCCATTTACTACTCAGACGTTGCTTTTTGCCCATTAGAAACCACTTATTATGTATCTGTTTCTAATAATAAATTAATTAGATATATATATATTATGTTGCGTAAAGTGCCTATGCTAAATACTGGCTCTTCTGTTCCTAATCTTTCAAGGGAATCTGTACATAATACAAAAATTGTAATTCCTAAAATTGAATTAATAGAAAAATTTGACGATAATATTAAACAGTTGTTTGATTTGATCGAAAATAATAAGAATCAATCGCAAATTTTATCTGATATAAGGGATCTACTTATCCCTAAACTGATGTCAGGCAAGATCAGGGTGCCTCTGGAGGATAAAGATGCCCAGTAAAATGACTGAATCGGATGTAGAAAGATTATTCCTTGACATACTTTCAGATTTAGGCTATTCCGTCAAGTTCGGGCCTGACATCTCCCCCGGTGGGCTGTACAAGGAAAGGGAATATTCTGAAGTCGTGCTTGCCGGCAGATTGAGGGAGAGGCTAAGGATAATAAATCCGTCGCTCCCTGAAGATGCCATAGAAGAAGCGTTCAGGAAGATAGTTAAACAGGAATCCCAGGACATGATATTTAACAACAGGTCGTTCCACAACCTACTTGTCAATGGCATAGACGTGCAGTACAAGCAGGCCGATGGCTCGATAAAGCACGACAAGGCGTTTATGATGGATTTCCACAGCACGGATAACAACGAGTTCCTTGCCGTCAACCAGCTCACGGTAATCGAGGAGCATGAAAGGAGGCCGGACATAATCCTTTACATCAATGGAATACCAATTGTAATAATTGAAATGAAAAACCCTGCCGATGAAAATGCAACGGTATGGTCCGCATTTGACCAGGTCAGGACATATATGGCTGACATTAAATCGATATTCAGGTTCAATGAGATCATCATGCTGAGCGATGGAATTGAAACCAGGTCGGGGACGATGACATCGCCTAAGGAGAGGTTTGCCCTCTGGAAGACGGTTGACTATGAGAAACCAGGGAACATGAACAGCCTTGAAACAACCATAAGAGGCATGCTCTCAAAACATACCCTTATCGACCTTGTGAGGAATTTCATTGTATTTGAGACTGAACATTCAAACGGATCCATAAAGGTGTCAAAGAAGATGGCCGCGTACCAGCAGTACAACGCTACGAACAAGGCCGTCAAGGGCACCATCGATGCAATGGATTCCAGCGACCGCAGGGCTGGCATAGTATGGCACACGCAGGGGTCCGGGAAGAGCCTCACCATGGTGTTTTACTCAGGCAAGCTTGTTCTAGAGCCGAAAATGCAGAACCCCACCATAATAGTGCTCACCGACAGGAACGACCTTGACGACCAGCTTTTTCAGACGTTTACTAGATGCCAAGACCTCCTGAGGCAGGAGCCGAAACAGGCGGATACGCGCAGGTCGCTGAAGGAGATGATAGGCGTCGCCTCCGGCGGAATCATATTCACAACCATACAGAAGTTCCTTCCGGAAGAGGGAAGTGATTTCCCCCTCCTTTCGGAGAGGAAGAACATCGTTGTCATAGCCGACGAAGCGCACAGGAGCCAGTATGGCTTCAGCGCTGAAATTTCTATGGACGACGCGGACGTCAGGTACGGCTATGCGAAGTACCTCAGGGATGCCGTGCCAAATGCAACATTCATAGGGTTCACGGGCACACCCATAGAGAAGGAGGACCGGTCTACAACCCAGGTGTTCGGGAAATACGTTGACGTCTACGACGTGCAGCAGGCCGTGGAGGACGGGTCCACTGTCAGGATATACTATGAAAGCAGGCTCGCAAAGATAGACCTCAAGCCCGAGGAGAGGCCTCACATCGATGAAGAATTCGAGGAGATCACCGAAGGGGAGGAAATATCGGCAAAGGAGAGGCTAAAGACCAAATGGGCCAGGGTCGAGACCGTCGTCGGCAGCCCTAACAGGGTCAGGACCATAGCGAGGGACATCGTGGACCACTGGGAAAAGCGATCCTCAGTCCTTGAGGGCAAGGCCATGATCGTAACCATGAGCAGGAGGATAGCGATAGAGCTGCACGATGAGATCATCAATCTGAGGCCCGGGTGGTATGACAGGGATGATGAAAAGGGCACGTTAAAGGTCATAATGACGGGGTCGGCCGCTGATGGGCCGGAATGGCAGGAGCACATACGCAACAAGGAGAGGAGGCGCAGGCTGGGCGAGCGGATGAAGGACCCGAATGACCCCCTGAAGATCGTAATTGTCAGGGACATGTGGCTCACTGGCTTCGATGCGCCAAGCCTGCATACCATGTACATCGACAAGCCCATGAAGGGCCACACGCTCATGCAGGCTATAGCGCGCGTCAACAGGGTGTTCAGGGATAAGCCAGGCGGCCTGGTCGTAGATTATCTCGGGCTTGCGTTCGAGCTCAAGAAGGCGCTGTCCGAATATACGGAAGGCGACAGGAGGGAGACCGGGATACCACTGGAGCAGGCAATAGCGGTCATGAATGAAAAGTTCGAGATCGTCAGGGATATGTTCCACGGGTTCGATTACGGCGAATTTTTCAGGGCTGATACGAAGGAAAGGCTGATGACAATAGAAAAGGCGATGGACCACATCCTTGGCCTGGATGACGGCAAGAATCGGTACATAAAGTACGTCACGGAGCTGACACGGGCGTTTGCCCTGGTCGTCCCCAATCCTGCGGCCCTTGCCATAAGGGACGATGTTGGATTCTACCAGGCCGTCAGGTCCGCACTGATAAAGAATACCGAAGCAAGGAATGTAGGGGACGCATCGTCCGAAACCGCCATACAGCAGATACTGTCCAAGGCGCTGGTATCCGATCGCGTGATAGACATATTTGCGGCAGCCGGCCTGAACAAGCCCGACATCTCCATTCTTTCAGATGAGTTCCTTGTCGAGGTAAGGGATATGCCCCAGAGAAACCTAGCATTCGAGATGCTGAAGAAGCTGCTGAATGACGAGATCAGGATAAGGATGAGGAAGAACATCGTGCAGCAGAGATCGTTCCTTCAGCTCCTTGAGAACGCAATCAAGGCGTACACGAACAAGAGCATCGAGGCGGCCCAGGTCATACAGGAGCTGATCGAGCTCGCAAAGAAGGTCAGGGAGGAACAGAACAGGGGAAAGGACCTCGGCTTGAACGATGACGAGCTTGCGTTTTATGATGCCCTCGCGGATAATGAGAGTGCCAAGCAGGTCCTTGGCGATGCAACGCTCAAGACTATAGCAAGGGAGCTTGTTGAGAAGGTCAGGAACAACATCACCATTGACTGGACACAAAGGGAGAGCGTGCAGGCAAAACTCCGGTTAATGGTAAAGAAAATACTCAAGAAATACGGGTACCCCCCAGACAAGCAGGAGAAGGCCACACTAACAGTGCTTGAACAAGCCAAGCTGCTGGGCTATGAGTGGGTCCCCTGAGTTAATAGAAGCCAAATCCCTCTTTTTTTCTTCCACCTTACGGGTTCGTCTACCACTGATGCTCACCAAATAGGAAGGAAGCCGTATTCAGCTTAAAAAAAATAAAAAAATATGGAATGGGATGTAGTGTTTAGTATGGTTCTGCAGTTACTGATGTTGAAATTGTCTGCGTGGCTCCGTTGGCAAATGTGACCTTTAGCAGTAGCGGGTAGCTGGTTCCATCTACAACAGCCCCACCTGATATAGTGACGGTTGTGTTTGCGCTACCGCTTCCGCCTGGCTGAATAGTTGATGGGGATAGTGTGAATGCTGTAGCGGGCGTTACTCCATTGAACTCGTAGGATACTCCAGTTATGGCCGCTGCACCACCATTTGAAACGGTAAGTGCCAGTGTGCCCCCCGTTGTTGTTGGTATTAGTGATATGCTCTGAACGTCAGCTACGTTTGTTGATGCGCCGCTGTGCAGCATCCCTGAAACGTACGCGTAGATGAAGCCCCCTGCGACGACCGTGATCACTATCAGTATTATTGTTGCGATGATCGGCGATATTGCCTTTACTTTCTTGAGATATATTTTCGTTGTCATCAGGCCTTCATGCTTGGGTGCTTTAAAAGGCGCCATGGCATAAATAAGCAACCATGTTCCACAGGAGGAAGGCGGTCTCCGAGATGCTCGCGGCCCTGATTTTGATCGTGATAGTTATCGCCGGCTTCTCTATTCTCGTCTATCCCCAGCTTCAGCGCTACATTACAACCTCACAGCAGCTGGGGAAGCAGGCGGGGGCAGGTGGAACCAACGCAGAGGTTCAGATATCGCTCGTGTACGCCTACGCTGTACAATCGGGCTCGACCACATCGGTCGCCGCCTATCTGGATTCGTATGGCACATCACCCTTTACGCCTTCATCACTGGCAGTTGATATCCCCGGCGTCGGTGTCTATACGGTCTCCTCCTTCACGATCACGTACACCAACGGCGGCAATCTCGAGACCACCATTGCCCCCGGCCAGACGGTCGAGCTGCAGTTCTCCATCCCATACACGGGCGCCATGCCATCAGCTTACTATATCACGGCGGTTGGCAATAACGGCCTGTCGCTGACCTGGACCGCATAGGGCCTCCTTTTAAGCTGCCCGATCATCTGGTGTTATGCAGTCGTTAAGGAAGAGAAAAGGTATTTCGGAGATGCTTGCCGTGATAATCATGCTGGCCCTGACCATAGTTGCCGGCGCATTCGTCTATGAGGTATTCTTCAACAAGGCCAACTCGTACTCTAATACGGCCTCCATCAACATCGACAACGCGCAGATATCCAACAACGAGCTGGTAATGACCGTCAAGAACCTGGGCTCGGTCACGTTCACAACGCTGTCAGTTACGGTCTATTCGGGCGGATCCGCGGTGACGATATCCGGGGGGAGCTTTTCCCCATCCACGCTTTCCCCGGGCCAGACCGCTGTGTACACCGGCTCGCTGAGCGAAAGCGTGGGGGCATCGTACCTGATCGAGGTCGAGGGCATGTCGACGTCGGCCGGCAACGTCGTGGCGACGATAACGATCACCGGCTCCTGACCTTTTAAATAATTTTTTTCATCCCCTTTTATGAAGGCTGTTTCTTCCATGCTCGCTACGCTCATACTTATCGCCATCGTGGTCATAGCCGGCGGGTTTGTGTATGGCTACCTCATGACCTCAGGGAAAGATCTGAACGGAGGCGCCAGCGTGCAGATATCAGGGGCTTCGCTATCCGCGCTTCCGGGCGGGGAAGGCCTCCTCTCTCTGAGCGTCGTAAACCCCGGTTCAGTGCAGATATCCACAGTAGCGGTGAGCCTTTCCACAGGCGGCAGCACGGTCCTTTCGACGGGCACCGCCTCAGGCTCATCGTGGGCTTCGGTGTTCGGCGGCTCCGCGTGGCACAGCCAGGGCGCAACGCCGTACACCGAGACGGTCTCCGTTTCGCCCGGCATATACCAGGTGGCAGTAGACTGGGTTAACATGGGCGGCCCTGGTATGTCCGCCATAACCTTCTCGGGGGCCGGGGCGGCGTCTCAGGGATGGCAGGCCATCGGGAGCTCATCCTTCACATCATCCTATTCCACGGTAGAGGCCAACCCGCTCGATCCACCGGGCACCTTAGTGCAGGCTTCAGGCGTGCTCCCCACAGCGGAATATGATTACGGCACGCCGGGATATCAGGGCAATACCTACCTTGGTCTGCCGTGCCAGCCCTTCCCTGCGCCCTTCGGCTTCCTGAGCGTGTTAGGCGGCGGACTGGGGTATGCCGCTTCAACGTATATGGTGTTCACCTCCTCGGTCACGTTCAACATCGAAACCGACGACGCCATGGAGGTGTTCTACAGGGCAGCCGCCGTCGGCCCGGGGCAGGCGCTTCCCCTTTCTTTCGTGATTCCGTCCGGCATCCTTTCGGGAATCACGTATAACATCGTGCTGACGGTGACTTCGCCTCAGGGTTCAGCGGGCATATCGCAGCAGGTGGTGGCACAGTGAAGAGGAGGGCAGCCTCGTCGGTCCTTGTGGCCATCTTCCTCGTGGTGCTGATCATGGGCCTCCTCATGGCGGCATACTACGTTGAAGGTCCGATGATGGCCGAACAGAGATACTCCAATGCTTCCCCATTGAAGCTGGTTGCAGGGAATGATTACCTGAATATCACGAACACAGGCTTCGCTTCGATAACGGTCAGCTCAATCGTAGTCAACCATCAGGGCAGCCTTTCATTTTACAATTATTCAGCCACAATCCTGCCGGGGCAGAGGGTATCTGTATACATGTCAATCGCGCCAGGTGACAGGGTCGGCGTTGAAACCAGCGGAGGGGCGGTGTGGGCACAATGATCGGACGGAGGAGGAAGGGCGTCGGGGACGTGCTTGGCGCCATCATGGTCCTGCTCGTAATATTTGCCGCTTCGATGGTGCTCCTCTTGGCCGTTGGCCACCTCTATGTAGCGGTGCAGGACTATCATAACGCCCAGGTCCTCACCAGCATGGAGAACAAGGAGAACATGACCGTAGTCTACATGCAGTCCGTGCCGCCTTCCGGTTCCCCTGGCATCGTGGTCACGAACTATGGAATATCCACGAACATTACGTCCCTGATTCAAATCGGCCCGGGCGGTGTGTCAAATACGCCCGAAAGCATCTACCTGCCAAGCGGCTCGAGCGTGCCGATCCTCGAATCTTCCCAGGCCGCGGGGGTCACCACTTCGTACGGCGGCGTGTTTTACACCAACTACACCACCACATCCCCTGGCATGGTCCCGGTATCCATCTTCGGCGAAGGGGTGTCGATTCAATCGCCCTATGGATCTGGCCTGTGGTACATCCCGGCCGGCACGAACGTGAACATCCATTCATCAGGAAAGGCCACATGGTACGTGAACGGCACCATGGCCAGCCCCAGCGGCGTATCCTCATCCAGCATCACGGTTGACGGCCCCACGACGGTGACGGCGGTTGAGGACTTCTACGTATCGGTGAGCGCCAGCC
>JAJYTP010000024.1 GCA_021792955.1 archaeon
ATACTTGCCCTGATCGTGAGCATACCCGGGCTCCTGCTGGTAAGGGTGACCTTGGGGGGCAGTAGGAAGGAGGGCGGCGCAGTGGGGCGGTTTCACCTGCCGTCAATACACGTCCCGACCCTGCATCTCCCACACCTCCCAAATGGCCCGTTCAAGTACTTGATCTATGTAGTTTCTGCACTTGTCTTCATATTCATCCTCTTCCCCATCTACTGGATGGGCCTGCTTGCTTTCAGGCCTCAGGCCCTGGACTACGTCATCCCACCCATCCTGTTGCCCACCAAGATAATCTCCAGCATCTTCTTGACCACTGTAACCCAGGCCACCCCTGAGATCATAACGACCGCGGCCATAGCGATAGCAGTCACCGCGCTTACCATAGCACTTGCGGCTCCGGCCGCGTACACCATTGCCCGGCAGGGAAGGCGGGCACTCCTGGGTATCATAATATATGTCTTCTCCATACCTTCCATCGCCTTCGTCTTCGGGGCCTTCTATATGATCAGCAAGTTGCACTTGCTCAACACCTGGTGGGCCCTTATACTTACGGAACCGCTCTTTACCGTGCCGTTTGTGATCTGGACTATGTCAAATTTCTATAACTCCCTGCCGAAGAGTTATGAAGAGGCGGCGCTGGTAGACGGTTACTCCCCATTTAAGTCATTTTTCCAGATAGTCATGCCACTGGCTAGGCCGGGGCTCATAGCAGCGGCCATGGTCGCATTCATATTTGCTTGGCACCTACTGTTGTTTCCGCTGGTCATGTCGCAGACCCCTTGGAACTTTCACTTTCCCCCGGTCGGGTCGAATACCGTAACCACCTTCGCCATCATATTTGACCCGGACAGCACCGGTGGATCCATATCGAACAACGTCTGGGTTCAGCTGGCTGCCTCAGGGATCATCCTTGCAGTCCCGGTGATAGTCTTATCGGTAATCGCCCAAAGTTACCTTCTTAAGGGGCTCTACTCCGGCGGGACGAAGGGGTAGGGAGATGCACGCTCTCCCTCCGCTGTACATGGTAGCGGGAACGGCCCTTAACATCACTGGTAAGACAAGTTATATGTTGATCATGGTCGAATGACTGCTTTAAACAAGGCCATTCCATATGTCGTAGCTATCATAGTAACTGTACTATGGTCCTCCTCATTCGTGCTTATAAAATTAGGTCTGAAGGAGGTGCCACCGCTGTATTTCGCTACGCTGAGGTATGCCCTCGGGTTCGCGATCCTGGCCATCATAGACATCGCTTCCAGCAGGGGGCACAGCAGGGGTTATAGCGGGGCGCTGACCGGAACTCCGAAGCCGAAGACTGCTTGGGTACCGCTCATAGTTGCTGGTATAGCTGGCTACACGGTCGCCCAGGGCTTGGAATACGTAGGCCTTTTTTACCTCCCGGCCGTTACGACCAGCTTTATCCTGACCTTCAACCCCCTGTTCGTCCTGTTTATTGGAATACTGATGTTCAGCGAAAGGCCATCAAAGTTTCAGGTGGGCGGATTTTTACTGACGCTTATTGGCGCTTACGCCTTCTTCTCTACACGAATATCTTGGCAGGGACAATGGCTCGGCCTGGTGATAGTCATAATATCCGGAATAGGTTGGGCCGTCTATGTAATAGTCATCAGGGAGCTCCAGAGGACAAACAGGCAAAGCTCCCTCAGGGTCACCACCGTTTCCATGGGTATTGGCGTCGTCGGCTTGGTAGTTCTTTCGGCCGCGACTGGGGAATACGCACCCCTGACGCCTGACCTGATCCTTATAGTGGTGTGGCTATCCTTAGTCAATACCGCTTTAGCTTTCTTTATGTGGAACTGGGCGCTGAAGGCCGTCGCAGCTTTCAAACTGACTGTCATCCAGAACATCATGCTCATTGAAATTGCACTGTTTTCGTTCTTCTTTCTTCAGGAGACGATTACGCCGATCATGGTAGTAGGGATGGCCCTCGTAGTAGTTGGCGTAGTCATTGTATCTTTGCGCATGAAATAGGGAAAGACGAATTCGCTCAGCAACTATTAAATAAACCGTTACGTATTGCTCAACCGTGAAGGTGGATCTCCATATAGGCCAGCTTGATGCTGACTCGATGCGTAGAGCTCGCTGGTTCGGGTTCGATGCAATTCTTGTCGAGCATGACCAAGTCAGGCCGCCATCCCTAGCTGTGGAGAAGCCGGAAATCTTCTGGTATAAATATGATCCTTCCCGCGAGTGGAATGCGCCGATAATCAGGATAGGTGTTGATTTTCGTTATAAGGATTTTATGGAGCATCTCAAAGGCCACCCCAACAGAGTTAAGGCCGCCGTATTCGATCTTAGGGATCTTAGGAATGGCGCAATCTCGCCGTTTTTACTCACAAGGGCAGCATATCAACTGATCAGGAGGGATATACCAGTATTCTTCGCATCAGGCGCGCGATCCTTAAATGAACTAGTGCCACCGCAGGTGCTGGACTCTCTTACGAAATTCCTGATATTACACAGGGCTACCGCTGATAGCCTGAGGTATAGGAAATTTATGGTGGCCTTGGATGGTATTTTACGGGGTGAAAATTATTTTGAAGCCAACTAAAAGATATCTAGCTGTCCTGACACCGCCACGTTGTGACAAAATCAGTGTTGAGAGGTCTTTAAGGGCCGCAATGGAGTCCCTAGGAGGGTTAATACTGCTTACATCTACAGAGATGTACGTTATAGATATAGCCGATGATGTAACCATCATAAAGGCCCTCACCAGAGGGCTGTCTGTGGACGTATTTTTAGCTGCTATAGCTCTTACAAATTGTAATGGAACATGGCTTATACCCATCCTTACTTCCGGGTCCATAAGATCGCTCAGAAAAAATTTATTAACAAGGCAAGGGAGTTTAAATGGGGATGAAGTAAAACCGTCCCAGACTGAGCTAAAGCTATGAAGAACTCGCGACGATACGGACCCAATAATATTAGATTTATTACCGAGAGGAATTTACATCCGCCCAACTCGATCTAAGCCCCTCAACACGTTTATTATGTTAGGGGTTTGGAAGAAGATTGGATAAAAGGTAGTGCAAAATTACACACCAATCCATGATGTTTATATTAAGCGCGTTACCTAAAAATATCCTATCTATAATGTAAGACATGGGGTAGCGCTCTCATAAAGGGGCTTCATCAACTATTATTGCATATACGCTGTAAAAATGGGCTTAAAGGCTGTAATGGTGATTCTACAACATCCTATGGAAGGGTGGATATACTAGAACTTGTACCTGCGGAAACACCTCTGGCGGGGGCATCGAGCAGATATTTGCCATGCGCCGTTTAATCAGGAAACTAGTTCTCTGCTGGCTGATGAACCTGCAAGGGGAATACCCTTCATGTAAGCTCATGAGCTTGAATGTGAGAGGATGTCATAAATCGATTCATATTTGATGAAGCGTCTCCAGGGATGTATTTCTTTAAGCTAAGCCATAAACGGTTCTAGGTTCCGTACCATTTCATAACGTTCCTTATAAGGCATGTGAAATTAACTGTGGCTGAGGAAAAATGTATAAGACAGCCGTATTTGCAGTGGTTATTGTGGCGTTGGTGGCAGGTGGTTCATTGGTGGCTTATGGGTATTATTCGACCAACGGAACCATAAGGGTTTATGCAACTACCGGGAACCCGGACCCCCTGTACCTTACAGTGAGTTCCATCATGATTCATTCAACATCTAATAGCTCTGGCTGGATCACCATTATGAATAAATCAGATACGATATTGCTGAACGGCAACCTTTCATTCATTTCATCGGCTACCATACCTACTGGTAACTATACTATGATCAGATTGGTTGTTTCAGCGGTACAGATAACCATCGGCGGGCTGAACGTTTCAGTGAAGCTCCCGAGCAGCATGCTTGAGATACCGATAATAAAGCAGGGATTGGACATAAGGGGAGGCCAGACGAGCGACCTAGCCGTTGTTTTTGGGCCACATATAGTAATGACCGGAAATGGCAGCTACATACTTTCACCAGTGCTCTTGGCAGAGCCGATCAATGTCACCAGCTAGTTCCATTAACACAGGTTTTTAGCCAGCATATTAAACCAATTCATTTTTTATAACTATCCCATCATTCAACAGGCCCTATTGTTAAAGCTGCTATTATAACGTGGCAATGATCCATACTTTCGTAATAATTAAACCCTAGAAGAGATCAACATATAATCAACAAACGGAGGAACTGGATAAAATATGCTGTCCTTGAACTGCGTATTTAACAGATACTTTCACGTCATATTTATAAAGCATAATTATGCCCCTCATTTATCAGTGATATACCTTTGGAGAAGGTGAATAAGCCAGATGAGAATGCGGCGGTTCCGATCGAACAGCTGCTAAAGGACATGGGTTCTAACAGGGAATCTGGCTTATCCACAGAAGAAGTAAAGGCACGCCTTGCTAAATATGGATACAATGAAATACCAGAAAAAAGGCCAAACCCTGCGATCACCTTTCTGAGGAAATTCTGGGGTTTGACGCCGTGGATGCTCGAGGTGACCATGGTGCTTACTTACGTTTTCAGGCTGATGCTGGATCTATACATACTGGCGGCGCTGCTCTTGATAAACGGCATACTCGGGTTCTCCCAAGAACAGAGGGCCAACGCAGCGGTTGAATCTCTAAAACAGAAATTGAGGGTATCATGTAGGGTAATGAGGGACGGCGTCTGGCAGGTGTTACCGGCACGGGAAATAGTGCCCGGCGATATCTCACGGATAAGAGCCGGGGATTTTGTCTCGGCCGACATGAGGGTAATCGATGGGACAGTGGAAGTGGATCAATCAGCGCTTACTGGAGAATCATTGTCTGTGAACAGGAAGGATGGAGATCTGCTTTATTCTGGTTCGATAGTACGTAAAGGTGAAGCGCTTGCGCTGGTGACATCAACGGGTGTTAAGACCTATTTCGGCAAGACCGCACAGCTGGTACAGATAGCGCGTCATAAGCTTCACATGGAGGCCGTTATATCCGACATCGTTAAATGGCTTCTGGTGATCGTTGGATCGTTCCTTGCACTGGATATAGCTGTGTCCCTGTTGGAGGGCCTTAACCTTGTAAATGCACTTTTGCTCGCTTTAATACTGTTGATATCGGCCATCCCCGTGGCACTGCCAGCCATGTTCACCATAAGTATGGCCATAGGTTCAGTGGATCTGTCCAAGAAGGGGGTTCTTGTTACCAGGTTGAGCGCTTCTGAAGATGCGGCTAGCATGGATACGCTTTGTGTAGATAAAACTGGTACGCTTACAATGAATAAACTATCGATAACACAGGTGATGGCCGGCGATAAATTTAGCGATCAGGACGTAATCCTATATGGAGCCCTAGCGTCGGAGCAGGCCAATCAGGATCCCATAGATATGGCGTTCATAAACGCCATAGATGCAGCCAAATTACAAGGACAAAAGAAAATCAGGTTCATACCCTTTGATCCTTCCACCAGGAGGACTGAGGTGGTTGTTATTAAGGATGAAAAGGAGCTTCGGATACTCAAGGGTCAGCCCTCGGTCATAATCTCGCTTTGTAAATTGACCCAAGCAGAAGCTGAATCCTTCAAGGGCAAGGAAGCGGAATTCGCCAAGAAGGGGTTCAGGACTATAGCTATAGCGGCAGGCGTAAAGGATGACCTGAAGCTGGTCGGCGTTGCCGCCCTGAGCGATTCGCCGAGGCCCGGCACCGCAAAGCTGATAGCCGAACTAAAAACCCTAGGGATATCGATTAAGATGTTGACCGGGGACGCGGTGGACATTGCAAGGGAGATCGCCTCTACTATCAAGCTGGGGGATAGGATAACCAACATTGCCGATGTTAAGGGGGCACATGATGAACTCGAGGCAGCTAAAATTGTTGAAAACAGCGATGGCTTCGCGGGAATTTACCCCGAGGATAAGTACCTGATAATAAAGGATCTGCAGGCTGCAAAACACATCACGGGCATGACCGGTGATGGTGTGAACGATTCGCCTTCCCTAAGGCAGGCAGAAGTTGGGATAGCGGTAAGCAATGCTACCGATGTAGCAAAGGGCGCAGCAAGCGTCGTTCTGACAGAGGAGGGCCTGGTAAATATAGTTGATCTAATCAAGACCGGCCGCGTGATCCATCAGAGGATCATAACATGGATCCTGAATAAAATTGTCAAGACGTTTCAGATAGTCGTATTTACCGTTGTAGCCTTCCTGCTTACCGGGTTCTACGTAGTATCCCCTTTTGATGTCATCCTGTTGTTGCTTCTAATAGATTTTGTTACCATTTCAATATCAACCGACAACGTCAGGTGGTCACCGCTCCCTGATACATGGAAGGTGGGGGGACTCACCAGGGAGGCGGTAGTTCTGGGCGCATTCGTAGTGGCCGAATCGCTCGGCTTTCTATATATAGCGCTTAATTATCTCCCAATGACCATCGATCAATTACATACTCTTATGTTTGACCTGTTGATCTTTTCTGGGATGCTCACCATTTTTGTAGTGAGGGAGCGCGGTCCCTTCTGGAAGTCTGCACCCAGCAGGTTGCTCTTATTGGCTGTCTTGGCTGACATATTAATATCATCAGCCATCTCAATAATCGGGATTCCCGGGCTTACTCCCATTCCAGCGATTTATGTATTGATCGTAGCGGTATTTGGCTTACTGTTCTTCCTGCTGCTGAACGATCTTCTGAAGACGCTCATTTCTAAAAGGTTCAAAAATTTCGATTGATACGATCTCGAATTTGAATGATGTCTCCGGAACCCGATAATTTGGAGTTGTTTACTGGAATCCAACGGCTTCAGCCGTAGGCCTTTGCCATATTGTAGATTTGGCGACGTTATATCGACATCAGCTTGACCGGCAGGTTAAATAAAAGGGGCCAGGCTTAATTTGATATGCGTATAGAAGGCAAAATAGTGGATCTGACGGAAAGGATTGAAGATGAAATGCCGTTCTACCCCGGCGATCCAAAACCCGAGCTGATCCAGTTTAAGACTCTGGATATCGACGGCTATAATGTAAAGCAGATTGTGATCGGAACCCATTCAGGAACGCACGTCGATGCGCCCATTCATGCCCTGAAGAACGGCATCGGGATAGATAAGATGGACCCCATGGCATGTTCTGGTGAGGCGAAGGTGCTGGACGTTAGTCATGAAAGGGAAGTAAAACCGGACCTTCTTACGAAAGATTTAAGGGGAAAGGTCGTGCTCTTTTATACCGGTTCGAACGATGAGTGGAGGCCTGGATGGACCATGTCATCTTTTTCGTACCTGAGCGTTGAGACAGCTAAACGACTTGTTTCAATCAGGCCTCGTGCTATTGGAATAGATTCGCCAAGCGTGGAAGGCCCTTATACGGGACGAGATGTCCACACCACTCTCCTAACAAACGGGATCCCAATAGTGGAAAACATATCCGGTTCATTAAAGGCCTTGCTCGGGAAGAACCTATATTTCCTTTGTTTATTTTTACCTATAAAGGATGGCGATGGCTCGCCGGCAAGGGCTATGGCATTCCTCAGATGAGCGCAAACAGCCCTTAAACCTATATCACGGATTGCACAAATAGTTGGAGCGGCCCAGCTTGGCTTCTGCACGATAGGTCATGGGCAAAACGTAAGGTAGGTTTAAATTGCATATCGGGTTGACCATTAACACAATGCTGGACACCCTATTTAATCCAAGATCAATCGCTATAGTTGGCGCTTCGCGGGACACCGAAAAAGTTGGGAATATAATTTTGAGGAATATTAAAAACACCTTCTCCGGTAAGATATATGTAGTAAATAATAAGGCGGATACCGTAGAGGGCCTAAAATCGTATAAATCCCTGACCGATATAGGTGAAAATATTGACCTTATGGTGATCACGGTCCCGCGTGACGCTGTGCCTTCGGTCATGGAGGAAGGGGGTAAGCTGGGTATAAAATCAGCCATAATCATAACCTCGGGTTTTAAGGAGGTTGACGAACACGGAAGCGAACTGCAGGATAAGGTGAGCGCCATATGTAACAGCTATCAGATCAGATATCTTGGACCGAACACCCTTGGCATGATAACGCCCACATTCAACGCTACCTTTGCCCTTACCGACGTTAAAATGGGAAATGTGGCGGTGGTAGCGCAAAGTGGAGGCATAGGAGTTTACATGCTGGACTGGGCCCGGAAAACCAGGATAGGCCTCAGCTACTTTGTGAGCCTTGGAAATGAAGCCGATATAAATGAAACCGATGTGTTTGAATTTCTTTCAACCGATGCCAGCACAAAGGCAATATTTTCATATATTGAAGGCATAGCCGACGGCAACAGGTTCCTTTCCATCGTTCCTGATATAATAGGCAGGAAGCCGATAATCTTCCTGAAGGGAGGGATCGGGATCAAGGGCGCCCAAGCTGTCAAGACCCATACGGCCAGCGTGGCCGGCTCAGTTGATATATTCAGGGCGGCCATAAGGACGGTGGGCGGGATCTTCGTAGATACACTCGAGGATCTTCTGAATATCGCGAAGATAATAACTTCAGATGAAGGGATCAAGAAGGATCTGCTGATCGTAACAAATTCGGGTGGCCATGGCGTGCTTACAACTGATGAGATAGAGCGCCGATCGCTCAACCTTATTAGCCTGCCCGACGCAGTAGTGCCTGAACTTAAAAAGTTGTTACCATCTCAGAGTAAGCCGGCTAATCCCCTGGACCTGTCTGGCGATGCGGACAGGATGAGGTACAAGAGCGCCCTCACGGCAGTCCAAGGCCTGGACTGTACTAAACTTGTTATAGTGGAAGCTCTGCCAATGTCTAGCTGTGTTGAAATAGCTAAAACGCTCATCAGCTTTAAGGGAAAAGGCATTGTGGGGGTCATGATGGGCCTCGATGAAGATGCTGCCCTACGAATATTGGAATCAGCTAATATGCCAGCATTTCAATTCCCAGAAGATGCGGTAAAGGCGATCAAATATTTCACCGACCAGGTCAAGCCGACTAAGAAGATAAGGGTAAAGCAACCTGTATTGGAAGCTGAAGAGCTCATATCGGGTAAAAGTTACCTTAGGGATTTTGAGGCGTTCAAATTATTAGAGATATACGGCATAAGGGTGCCGAAGTGGGGTATAGCCACTTCGCCGGAAGAAGCCATTAAAGTAGCCGAACAGGTAGGTTATCCGCTGGTCATGAAGGTTTCACTCGACTCCCCAGTCCACAAAACCGAGATGGGGGGAGTACTGCTTGGCCTTCAAAAAGGGGATATAAATGGCGCCTATAGCGAACTATCGAAGAAGTCCAGCAGGGTACTATTGCAGAAACAGATAAATGGCGCAGAGATATTCCTTGGTGGATTAAAGGACCCCGTGTTCGGCCCGGCCGTTGTTACCGGTGTAGGAGGAATATATGTAGAGGTGCTCAAAAGCATCAGCTATGGTTTGTGCCCCGTCTCTGAGGATGAGGCTGCATTTATGCTTCTGCATAGTAAAGCACAGCAGTTGCTTTCTGCTAGAGGCAAATCATATAATATAGATTCTGCAATCACTACAATAACTAGGCTGTCGAGGCTGATCATTGATTTGGATATCAAAGAAATGGACATAAACCCACTGATAGTAAATGAAGACGAAGCCCTTGCTATTGACCCACGGATAGTCCTTAGGTAAGCCTTATAATGGATAGTATGGTAAAACAACCACATATATTATAATTATAATAATACTAGCAAAATGT
>JAJYTP010000006.1 GCA_021792955.1 archaeon
GGGGTCGGCATCCCATTATGGCCTGTTCAGGGAGCTGATGCAGGATTCCAGGAAGCTTGCATTTGACCTGTCAAGCATATTCTCCAGGTCTGAGAACATCGCACAGAAGGGGCACAACGCTGACCATTTGCACATCCCACAGGTGAACGTGGCCCTTATCTTTGACCTTGACAGGTACAGGCCTGTCTTCCCTAGGCCGCTGGACGGTTAAGTCAGGGGCGTCAAGTCGTTAAGAAAGGTGCTTGAGGAGGTTGACTTCAATGGCATCCTTATGCCTGACTGGTGGTTTAAAGGCACCAAAATTTTAATTACAGCCGATCCTAAGGTCAGAAAGGCACTTCGTGCAAGCACGGGGACGCAACCGCTCTTATATCAAATTACATCATCTCACGGCTGGAGCATGTGAGATTTACTGCTTCTCTCAAACTCCTAACTCGCCCTTAAGGCCATATAACAGGACATCCTTAACGTTGATTGCAGCTATTTTTCCCTCGTTTACCCTCTTTCCGTTGTATATCAGCATACCCTTTTTCAGGTTAAATTTGTTTAGGAGATATTCAAGGCTCCTAGCATCTCTGAAATTCTCCGATGACTTGACCTCCACTGGAATTATGTCCCTGCCATCACCTACAAGGCCGTCAACCTCCTTATCGCCCTCCCTCCAGTACCTGCTTATGTTGAGCCTCGATATCATGAGCGTTTCAAGCACCTTCCCCCTTTCCAGTGATGGCCTGTAGGCGAGGGCAAGCGATATATCGTATGGATAAACCTTCCTCAGCTTTCTGGATTCCGATAGTTTGGATGGCCTGTAGTTCTTTACTATTCTGATCAGTTTTGAAAACTCCAGCATGTATATGTGCCTTTCAACTTCCTGCTTCCTCCTTGCAAGCGTCCTTGAAAGGGAATCAACGTTCAGTATCATGCCCGGCTCGGAAAAGAAGATTTCAACCATTGAATTGAGGAGATTCACGTCTGCATCATTGAATTCAGCTGTAAGGTCAAGTCCAATTATCCTTGACACAACGCTTTCCCTCAGGTATTCATTTATCATCCTCTGGTCATCGATGCTGACAAGTTCAGGGAAGGGCTTCCCCGTGTAATGGTCGATCTCCAGGGAGATTTCCCCCTCATAGAGCTTTACGTTTTTTACATCGATTCCGCGCTTTAGTGAAAAATATTCAGTCAGCGAAAGGACAGGGACTTCAATCATAAAGTGCCTTCCCACCAGATCGTCCATTGCCATCCTTTCAAGCTGCAGCGAAGCTGACCCTGAAAGCACAAAGTGGAGGTTTGGGAAGGCATCATACAGCATTTTGATCTGCTCCCCCCAGTTCCTCAGCTTCTGTATCTCATCCAGGAACACGTACATTCCCTCGGTTTTCCAGTTAACCCCCGTAATCATCTGGCAGGTGTCAAGGATAGTTACGATGTCAGGCCTCTCATAATCCATCGTAAAATAAACTATGTTCTGCGCCCTGATGCCCATTTTTAGAAGCTCATCAATCATCTGGTACATAATCGTGGATTTTCCAACCCTCCTCAATCCGGTCAGGATTACGGCCTGCCTGTATTTTCCAACCAGCCTTAGAGCTTCTGTAAATATATCCCTCCTGAATTCTTTGGCAAGCTCCTTTTTTACCCTGCCAGAGAGCCACCACTCATTCAGCAGGCGCAGCGCCTCCCCTGTGTCCATGTTAGCCCATATTGGGAACGAATATTTAAGTTATTCGTCCAAATCGGGAACGATTAATTGGTCAGGCTTCCACAAAATAAGCCTCCGACGTTCCAGATTCTCTCTGGCCCCAAGCATTTTTGCCAGGAATTCAAGCTAGCTGCTGTAATTTCCCGGCGTCAGCGAATGACGGTTGCCTATCGGTCGCTTAAGGATGTCATGAGTACGGTTAGTGTACTATTGAATTGTGTGTCTGTAATTTTTGATGCGCGGTCACATGAATGTACATGAACATCATTCGGTGTAATATCCTAATAGAAGAAGATAAGCCATGGAGGGACAAATAGAGCCCCGTTCTCCCGTAACAATGCATAATAGAAAGCCAGGTACAGAATGAAAACTATCAGGAAGAGGTTAGCGGTGTCGCTGGCCATCGTTGGTCGATAACGGAAGAAGAGAAGGGCTACTGCAAGCCAGAATAGGAAATCGATTACAAGTGCCCACGGGACTACCACGTTCTGGATTCGAATGATGCGGATCGCGCTCGCCGTATGATATACATAGTTGAACGGCAGCCCCACGCCCACCGTGGAGCCCGCCCCTGGATAATCAAGTGGCCCTAAGTTCACGATGATTGTTATGACCGGAATAATTATGAAAACTGCGGAATAGGCCAGAAGTATCGATTTCGAAAAATGAACTGCAGAGCGCCTCCATTGAGGACGACCGGCATTAGAAACATCACGAAGGCTCAAGGCATCTCATCACCGTTTCTAAGTGGGTTGGAAGGTCTCATAATGCCTTCCAAAAAGCATAATTTACCCGTATGATCCCCACGGATCAGATCGATGTGCACCATCTGGCGATATTATAATGTCCCTTTATAAAAAGGCTCTTAACAGTGGTGGTGACAGGTTTTATCATGGTGACCACCTCTAATTTGATGACTGCCTAGGTATCGCCATCATTGGGAACCGCTTCCCCGGTAAGGGTGTTATTGGCGTAAATGATCAGCTGCACCTGGGCAAGGTGGAGAGATGAGAGGCTTGAGCGTGCACAGTCAGTTCAGGATCGTCTAGCATGGTAACTGCATGAAGCTCTGGCAGGGTTCAGGCGATCAGCTGGTGATGTGGGTCAGGGCTGCACGCCTGACGGGCGGCTGAACTACAACAATTGTTTGTGAAAGCTGCATGCTTGCTTAACCAAAGTTTTAAATATTTGCATTAGCTATACTACTTTGGGAAAAAGGAGGCCGATTGGGCACACGATCGACTCGCTTGTTCTTATTAAAAGGGGAATATATAAAAACTGGGATGCCCCAGAGCGATCCGGAGCCCGCGGCCGAATAAAGATCTTCAAGGATGTATTGCTGGGAGGAATGAAACCTTGGCCATAAATGCCGGTGATACCGCATGGGTGCTTGCGGCCACGGCGCTGGTCATGATAATGACTCCCGCTCTCGGTTTCTTCTATGGGGGCCTGGTCAGAAGAAAGAACCTAATCTCCACTATAATTCAGACCTTGACCATATTTTCCGTGGTTAGCCTGATATGGGCGTTCTGGGCCTATTCCTTATCGTTCAGCCCGTCCGTGGACGGCCTAATAGGCAATCTCTCCAATGCTTTCATGATGGGTGTAGGGGCGCAACCGAATCCCGCATACTCCGGTGTCATCCCCGCCCTCCTTTTCTTCGCCTTCCAGCTAAAGTTCGCCGGCATAACGCCAGCGCTCATGATAGGTGCCTTCGCGGAGAGGATTTCATTCAAGGCGTTGCTGATCTTTATCATCCTCTGGACCACGCTGATCTATTCGCCCGTAGCTAATTGGGTCTGGGGCCAGACCGGCTGGCTTCATAGTTTGGGCGTCATCGACTTCGCCGGCGGCCTCGTGGTGCATCTGACCGCCGGTGTTTCAGCCGTGGCCGCCGCCATCGTGCTTGGCAGGAGGAGTGGGATCGATAAAAAAAGGGAGATCAGGCCGAACAATATACCGTTCGTTATACTGGGTGCTGCAATCCTGTGGTTCGGGTGGTTCGGGTTCAATGGGGGGAGCGCCCTGGCCGCCGATGACATCGCCGTGCAGGCTATAGTGAACACCAACATGGCTGCGGCCGCAGCGGCGGTAAGTTGGATGCTTATGGACTGGTGGAGAAGGGGCAAGCCTTCGGCCGTCGGCATAGCCGTCGGCGCCGTGGCGGGCCTTGTGGCCATTACCCCGGCGGCCGGCTACGTAACCACTATGGCGGCCATCGTAATAGGATTGGTTGGGGGCACCATCAGCAATACGGTGGCCAACTGGTATGCGCTTAGGGCCAAGCTGGATGATTCATTGGATGTTTTCGCTGCCCATGGGGCGGGGAGCATATGGGGTGTACTGGCCACGGGGATCTTTGCCACGACAATGGTCAACCCAAACGGGCCTAACGGCCTATTATACGGCAATCCGCATCAGTTCCTGCTGCAGGCGTTTGGGTTATTGGTGGTTGGAACATTTTCTTTTGTGGGCGCGTACGCCCTTCTCAGGTTAACCAATTTGATCACGCCGTTAAGGGTGACCCCTGAGGAGGAGGAAGAGGGATTGGACATGGCTCAGCTAGGTGAGGAGAGCTACGAGTGACATCTTCTCACTTGCCTTGGCATAAGAGGATGTTACATCGAGTTGGATCAACACTGAAGCTATATTCAGGTATCAGGCATCATATGAATCTATTTATCCCGTTAATACACCATGCAGGTTTCTAAGGTACTGCGTCCATAAATTTAGAAGCTCGTTCCTTTCGGCATCATCTGGGCCGGGTTAAACCGTCAGGCTGGCCAAAATCCATGTCGTTTGCCGATTTCGCAGAACGGTTAATTAACGGTAAGCAAAGGGCATGTATTATGGGCGCCATTGAAGAACTGGACGCTATGCTCAGGGACCCAGCAAGGAAGCTGGTGGTATCAGCCGATTACGTGGACCTTGCTTCAGGTGGGCGGAACGAGCTGTACATCATGCTGATTGAGGAGGCCGGCGGGGCCGCCGGCGGGAGGGCCGGGGGGTTTGGCGGCCGTTCCATCCGAAGGGTGTATCATTTCATATGTAGTGGCCATTCCTGTGAGAAGCTGCTGGAAACGGAGTCGGAAGCACGAATCTCGAGCGTGGATATTCCAGCGGGGATAGCAAGGCTGCCGGCGGTGCTGCTCGACGGATCGCAGGTTATGATCTACGGGGTGGTGGACCCCGACGCTGTAAAGGGGCTCAATGAATCGCTGATGGAGGGGTGATGACAGCGGCTTCGTTCAGGCAGGAGCCCGCCCATGCCACGCATCATGCGTTGACCCCAACTTTGGAAATGGATAAATAGTAATGGGGGCAATAAAACTAAATGGATGAAAACGAGAAGAAGTATGGAAGGCTGATCGTGTACTCGGTGCTCTTCATCGTTCTGATCATAGGCATCGGAGCCGGCCTCTACTATGTGCTATTTGCCCTGAGGGTAGTGTCTATTACTTCATCAACCATCATAAAGCTGGTCGTGGCTGCGGCGCTCGGCATTGTCGCAATAACCTTCTTGGGCAGGGAAATCGGCTCGGTATCCACAAAGATACTCGGGAAGAAACACGGCAATACGGTGGTGGTGATTTACAGGTTCGTTGCCTACATAACGCTGGCGCTAATCCTCTTGGCCATAGTCGGCATGAACGGGACCGAACTCCTTGCCGGCGGCACCTTCGCAGGCCTTGTGCTAGGGCTGGCAGGGCAGACCGTCCTTTCAAACATCATGGCCGGGATCATGATAATACTGGTCAGGCCATATGAAGTGAGCGACCGGGTCACCTTTACCGAGTGGCAGTTCGGGATGATCGCCCCTGTATACCCTCCCAAGTTTTACTCCCATGAGTACATAATACCCGGATATAGCGGAACCGTTAGGGATATCGGGCTTACTTATACGACCATACAGCTGGACGATTCGCCGCTCATGAAAATCCCTAACAGCCTGATGATTCAGGCCGCAATAGTTTCACATGATCTTAAGGAACGATGGGTAAGGACGAAATACGAGATACCTGCGGCGCTGGACCCCGATAGGGTGCTCGCCGCCGTGAGCGAAGTCGTGAGGAAAAACGAGTGGGTGACGCAACCTGAATCCGTGCGCGTGACCATCAACGCGGCGACGTCATCTATATATGTGATAGCCGTCGATGCGATGTGCAAGGGCAATTACGAAGAGCCGCCTAGAAGCTCACTGCTGCTTGACATCATGAAGGCGGTCAGGGACATTCAGAAGGAAGGAGGATGAATATGGGCGCCAGGGAGCGCCAGCCTTCAAGCCGAGCTATAATTCCGAACTGGCATCAAGCCGGATCGCCCCGGCAGAAGCTCCGACTCCATCCGCAATCGCCCGCCATCAAATCTGGGATATAATGTCGTCCATTGATGTCATTTTTATGTGGGTCTAGACGCGAAGGCGTACATTCCTATCCGGGTACCTTCGGCCTCTGCGGAAGGGCGATACCTTATAATTATCCTGCTGTAGGATAATCCTTCGATAGGATAAATGAGGTTCTACGATAGGTCCGGGGAGATGGAAACGCTCAGGCGTGCGGTGCGGCATAAGGGCTCCGCCATGGTTGTAATAAGCGGCAGGAGGCGGATAGGCAAGAGCAGACTGGTGGATGAGTTCATGAATGAAAACGATGGGTACCGGGCCTTTGCGGTCCCAAAGGAGGAGAAGCTGGTCGCAGGAGATTTTGCCGATGCGCTGTCGGAAGGGGGCGGCTATCGGCCAGTGTTCAACACAGTCAGGGATGCGTTCGAGTATTTCCTTGCCCGGGCCGAGAAGCGAATCATGTACGTGGACGAATTTCCCAACCTGTTGGAGGTAAACCCATCCATCCCGTTTGAGCTGCAGAAGCTGTGGGAAAGGTACAGTGCCAGCACCGACAAGGTGCTCATATTTTCGGGCTCCTATGTCGGCATGATGGACAGGATATTCACCAGAAGGAAGCCCCGCTCTTTGGCAGGGACTGCGAAGTGGAAGGATAGAGATGGTGACAACCGACCATGCGCCCGGGACCCGTGAAGAAAAGGATGTAGGCTTCAGCGATCCGTGGAAGGCGTGGGGCGGAGTGCCGGGCCTGGCTACGATGTTCCCATTGATCTACACCTATGGATTTGAAAGGGGCAGAATAGGCATGGGCGAAATGGTGAAGGTCACATCAGAAAATGCGGCGAGGCGCCTTGGCATGAGCGGCAAGGGTTCCATTTCCGTGGGAAATTCGGGTGATTTAATGATAATAGATACTAAACATGAAAGGATAGTGGATGGGAAGGAGCTTTACAAGGTTGGCTGGTCAGCCTACGACGGCATGAAGCTTAAGGGCTGGCCAGAATATGTGATATCAGGTGGCGAGCTGGCGGTTGAAGGCTGGAACTTCGTAAAAAAGGGAAGGGGGAAGTTCATAGAGCTTCATCCAACCAGATACCTTTAGCGCCCACGAGAGGTTTCTGAACATAAGGTCTCATGGTTCAGAAACAGTTTTGCTGAAAAACGGCCCCACCGGCGCCGCATCCTTTATATCATCCTTCCCGTGAAATACCCCGAGGATACCGCGTCGACTATCTTGCCCGTCCTGCTTGCATCCCCAACCAGGTACGTCTCATAATTCTCCTTAAGCTCGCCGTAAAGGGAACGATCGCTGTATCCACCGAAGGCGACTATAAGGTAATCCATGGGTAGTTCGTCGCCGCCTTCAAGCGTTATATGCCGTTCGTGGATCTGCTTTATCCCCTTCCCCGTTATCATCTTAACGTTATACCCTTTCAGCTCCTTCAACAGATGTCCCCTGCTCAGGCTTTCCATGTCCAGCGCCAGCTGCGGCAGCATTTCCACGATCGTAACATCGTTGCCCTGCGCCGCCAGGTAAAGGGCCGTTTCACAGCCGACCAGCCCCCCTCCTCCTACGACGATCCTGCTACCCTTGAACTCAAGCCTCCGCTCAAGCACCTTCTTTGCGGAGATGATGTAGTTTCTCCCGTCCGTTGCCGGCATATAGCATCTGGAGCCTGCGGCGACGATCACCACATCGAACCCCGAGCCCCTTATGTCGTCCGGCCCTGCCTCCCTGTTAAATTTTATCTCTATCCCCAGCTTCCTCAGCATGTAATCATAGTACTCCAGAAGCCAGAGCAGCTTTTCCTTTCCCGGGGGAGACGATGCCGCCAAAAGCGCCCCGCCAATCCTTTCCCCCTTTTCCCATATCTCAACGTCGTGGCCCCTCATCTTCGCCACCATGGCGGCCTCCAGCCCTGAAATGCCGGCCCCCACGACCAGCACCTTTTTCGCTTTCCTGGCCACGGGCAATATTTCATCGCTTTCGTTCCTTCCCACGATCGGGTTGACGCCGCACCTTATTGAGGTGCCTTCGTCATGCCTTGCCTTTATGCATTCGCTGCAGCCTATGCACCTCTTTATCTCCCCTTCATTGCCTGCAAGGGCCTTCCTCGGCCAATCGGGGTCGGCTATCAGCCCCCTTCCCAGGGCGATCACGTCAGCGGCGTTAGATTCTAGGATTTCACTGGCATAAGAGGGGTTCCTGATGACCCCCACCGCTATCACCGGCACCTTCACGCCGCCGTCCTTCAGCGCCTTTGCCAGAAACGTCCTCCACCCTTCGGCGTACTGCATCGGCTCCAGTCGCCTTTCTTTATCCCCAAGCCCGAAATCGGCGTGCAGGGCGCAGTATCCAAGCTCCTCAAAGCCCCTGGCTATTTTAACGCCCTCATCGGCCGTAATTCCGCCCTGGACGTTATCCATCACCGGCAGCCTGGCTGAAACCGGGAAGCTCCTGCCGCAGAGGTCGTTTATCCTCCTGATGATCATCTCCGCCATCCTCAGCCTGTTTTCAGTGCTGCCGCCGAATTTATCGTCCCTTTTGTTCGTGTACGGGGATAGGAACTGGTTCACCAGAAGCCCATGGGCAGCTTCGATTTCAACGCCGTCGTATCCGGCGGCCTTGGCCCTGGAGGCTGCGCCCGCAAAGCCTTCAACTATCTCGCCTATCCCCTTTTCATCAAGCTCCCTGGGGATCATTCCATCATTCCTCAAATCCAGCGGTGAAGGGCCCACAGGGTGCCTTCCGGAGACCTCCGTCTCTGAGAAGATGCCCGGGTGCGTGAGCTCTATTGAGGCAAACGATCCGAAGAGGTGTATGCCGTTTGAAATCCTGCTCAATCCAGGAATAAAATCGTCGCTGTCTATCCTCGGCTGTGTTGCGCCGCTCCTTGCATCGGGGTAGATTATGCACATGTTTTCAAGGGTTACCAGCGACGCACCGCCCTGCGCCCTTCTCCTGTAATGGTAGACGAGCTCCGGAGTTACGTTCCCACCCGCATCTGCAAGGTTTGTCGATACGGGGGCGAAGATTATCCGGTTTTTCAGGTTAAGCCTTCCGAACTTTATTTCTGAAAAGAGCTTTTTGTAGGCCATGGCGCAAATCAGCCCCTTATCCAATATACGCATATCTGGAGCACAGCATTCAAAGGGCGCGGTCTATCGATCAAGCAAATAATATTTGGGAGTTTACCGCTAAATTGAGCGGGCCAAAATCTGGGGAGAGGGTTATGTAAAACCTTATCAGGATGTTTTACATAACCTCAATGCACGGTTAGGTGTCCACGGTGCGGTGAGGAGGGCAGCCTTCAGAGGAAGAGCGTCCTGAACCACCAGAAGGTCCCCTACTTCTACTGGTTTTTTGCGCACAGCCACGGCCGCGGGCATCTGACATGGTGCTACATCGGGAAGGTCGGGCCTGAAATAAAAGGAAGAGAGAAGGATCGGAAAAAGGGCACTTTAGAGAGCGAAAGGGAATCAACCCCAAAAAGCCAGGCGTAAGGTAACGGCCTGCATCATCCACCCTTTAATAAATAAATGGAATGACAAATGAGGGTGGATGAATATAGATGCAGAACGCGGTGCTTTTGGGAACCGTGCGGCCATGGAAATCGTTGACCCCTTTTCCAGTTAGTGGGGTTTGAGAAATGGCGCCCTGGTGTGCCTGCCCTGAACAGGACGTGCAAAGCGGTGTCATGAGCCCGGCGGCGTAGGCCAGGAATTGATTAATGCGTCGGCAATATTCTCTAGCCGCCCCGATTTCCTATCGAGCTGGAGCTTGGTACACTTGATGGCTGCGATGATGAATTACCAATATTGGAAAGTCACATTTCAGAGAGCGGTGTTGGCGACGGCGCTGTAGGCGATAACCCGGCAGTCATATCTACAGGCGCTTCAAAATAGGAAGTTTGTTCATGTATTATTTTGGTCCCATTAAATTCCGTTCCCAGGTTCCATGTATAGATTCCCCACGAGGTCGTATAAGTGAATCCAAAGAAAGTCGAATTGGGCGTGTACCCAGATTGGACGCCAATGCCATTAGCGCCATATGCTTGATAGAGTGTCTGGAAGGTGGAATTTGAGACTACAATATTCCATAGCTGAAGCACTGACGAGCTCGCTGCATTGGTAATTCCATAGATAAATGATGGAAATGGTATATTGACAAACGTCGTCACAAGCGGAATAGCAGGCGCCGGTTCGTTGGTGGCATCAGATAGGCTGACGGGTTGCACGACCGGTGGATTAGGAATTATGGAACTAGGGGTTGCTGTTGGAACTGAGGACGGTGATAAGAATTGAACTGAAGCCGGAACCGAGGGTTGGGCATAACTGGTTATAGCTACGGTGGGCATCAAAAACATCATTAAAGTCAGTGCCACTATCAGGATCGTTTTTACCTTCGGCATAGTTATTTTTATCTTTTGGCAAGCTATTTACGTTTAGCTGAAACGGCCGTTTTACCTAATATCTCCTGAAAAAATTAAAGGAGGTTAGTCTTTGATAGGTAAAATCCCGGTTTGAGCAATGAATTTAAGGCCTGCAGATGGTTTATGCTCCATGCAAAGGCAGCTCATCGCCCTGATCATAGCGCTCATCGTAGCTACAGTGGCCATCATGGCGCCGCTGGCCTATTATTCCTATCTCTCTCCGCAGCCAGCCCCTCCTGGTCAGGCGACCGGTGGGCCGACTTGGCAGGTAGTGCCGGCCCCCGACGGGCTCGAGATGGATCTGAGCATAAGCACGAATATAACCCTGCCCGGCGGGAGCATCGGCATCAACATATCCATCGTAAACCCGACGGACCATAACGTGACGATAGCAGCCGCCGACAGCTGGGCCGTAGGGGGCACATCGCTTGGCCCCTGTCCCTCCGATCTGCCCATGGGGATATCGATCCTCAGGGGCTACTACACTTCATCGAACATATCCATGGCCAGGGCCCCCCTGGACCTTTATGAGCCGGGCATCATCAACTGCCCCCTTTACCTTGCCATACGGGCGTTCCTGTTCTTACCCTACGGCAGGGTAGATTCGGTGGCGCTGCAGGGATCTATGATCAATGGCACCATGTTCATGGCTTCATACAGGGTCTCCAGCTACCTTGAATTCAGCGGCTCCTGGATTACCCCCACCGGCAACGTCACCTCCATTTACGTCCAGGCTCCCCAGCCGCTCACGGTTAGCTCTGCAGAATTCCAGAGCTTTGAGCCCGGCACATATACGGTAGTGAGCGCTACCGAGTGGGGCCAGCTGGCGCTGCTTCATTTCAAAATTCAAGGCCTTTCCGATGGCAACAGCACCTTTACGGTGACCGGGGGCCAGGCCGGCTAAAGGGGCATCAGGCCTTCAGAAGGAGCTCCTCTGCCAGCAGAAGCGTATCATAAACATCTCCTTCTATATATTCCCTGAACCGTTCCCTGTCGTTCATCCAGAGGTAATGGATTGCCTCCCATTTGTTCAGCTGTCGTTCCTTCATGAGGTCCGAGACTACGTGTTTCGCGTTCCTGAACGGCAAACCATGGAACCTTTCGTGCTGGATCGCCGCTTCAAGGGACAGGAAGTGGGGCGGTGCCCTGTCGACCTTGGCGATTTCGAACCTGACCGGGTCGATGAGGTCTATGATATACGCCCTCCTGAGCGTGTCCCTGAGGGCCCAGTAACCGGAGAGGTACTTCCCATCCTTCCTGAACCTTTCGTCGAGCAATCTCATCTTTACCGACAGGATGGGTAGGTCAAAGTCGCTTATGCCGTATCCCAGGAGGACGAGAGGCCTGTTTTGTTCGCAGTACGGGCCGAACCGGCTGAAGATATCCTCGAATTCCTGTTCCTCGGTCTCCTCCTTGACTATGAAATTGGATACTTCGATGCCGCCGGCGCCCCTCCTGGCCACGGAGAGGCTCAGCATTGCCCTGCCAGGGTCATAGGGCGTTTCCAGGCTCGCCTCGATGTCGAGGGACACCACCCTGTTCCATGCATCGTTCCTGCGAAGGTAGTCAATCACCGCCCGCTGGAGGTCGTCGTAATTCATGTCCTGGCTAAAGGTGCTCCAGCTATTAAGCGTTGCAGGGAGCTCGGCCGTGATGGTAAAAGGCGCCTGCACTGGCTAGTAGCGGTCTGTACACAAGAAAGAAATAAGGCTTATTCTGTCGGCGCCTCCTTGGATTGGCTTAGGTCCTTCTGGCCCGCACAGGCTTATGAGCTGCCGGTACCGGCTCGGAACAAAGGCCCCCTCATACAAAACGTTATATTTGATTAAAATTGACCAATCATGATATGGCGACCGATACGTTTCTGCTGGTACACGGAGCATGGCATGGAGCCTGGTGCTGGGAAAAGGTCATCCCTCACCTTCGCAGGGAAGGGCACGAGGTAAAGGCCATCGATCTTCCAGGCCACGGATCGGACAGAACGCCAGTTTCGAACGTTACAATGAACGCATACACCTCAAGGGTTTGCGAGGCGCTGGATTCCTGCAAAGGACAGGTGATCCTGGTGGGGCACAGTATGGGGGGAGCGGTGATCACGCAATCAGGTGAGTACAGGCCAGATAAAATAAAGAAGCTAGTCTATCTCACTGGCTTTCTTTTGAGAAACGGGCAATGCCTTTTGGACGTTGCGAATCAGGACACCGAGGCCCTCGTTATGCGCAACGCTATGCTGGATGAAAAGACGAACTCCCTCTCGTTTAGAAAGGGGGCGGCAAAGGAAATCTTCTATTGGGATTGTTCGGATGATGATGCGAATTACGCAGAGCCCCTGCTCGTACCTCAGGCCTTGGCGCCCTTCCAAACACGAATGGTTACTTCGGAGGAGAAGTTCGGAAGGATCCCTAGGGTGTATATAGAATGCCTGAATGATCGAGCGATCACGCCGGGAGCGCAAAAAAGGATGTACGAAGCCTTACCCTGCCAAAGGGTGATCTCCATGAAGACCGGCCATTCGCCGTTTCTTTCAGCGCCTGAAGAACTGGCAAAGAACCTCCTGTCGGTTGTATGAGCTTGTAACCAAAGGGCCAAGTTGAGAATGGGGGGCTAAACCTTCTCAATTGCAGGGCTCTGTGGCATGGGTGCCCCTTTTCCAGATATGGTATATGCATAACCGCCCTGATGGAGAGTGAGGAAGTATTATAGGGAATATGTGGATGACCTCCAGAGCGTAGCTTGCAGGTTTATGGATGTGCCGGGTATAGCCATGCTACCTCACTTCACTACGCTGGTGAGGTTCATGCTCAGGGTGCCGTCCGTCCTGTTATAAGAGGTGTTAAGTGGGCTCGTGTACATGGTCAGGATAAGGGGGAGGTGTTCACGTCAATTTGTCCGTATTTTTCCCTACCATACATCACCATATTATAAGCTCAGGATAAGGAGGGGCTCAATCAGGAGCGCCAGGAGTGACGTAATAAGCCCGATAAGGATCCATCACAGGGTAATTAAGGCTAAAATCATCGGCTAGAATGCCGCGGGGATAGCATATAGTCCACTCCTTGTTTAGAGGACTTCTGCGGGCGATAATGGAAATGGTTTTTAAGGTTCGATGGGCTATGGAGAAAGGAGAAAAAATGCCAAGGGCGGCGCGGACGAAAATGAAGTCCTTCGGAAGCAGCATGAGGGTGGCTCACGATTCATCCGACTTCTACTCTAGAAGGATGTATGCTTCGGCCGATCGAACGGAAGTTAACGAAATCAGGGAAAATCCAGTTAAAGGGGATGCCGTCGACAGGATATTTTGCAGGTCAAGCGAGCGCATGGTGGAATTGCCCGATGATTGCGTCCATCTGATGGTTACTTCACCACCCTATAACGTAGGAAAGGATTACGATCAGGACCTTTCCTTGGTGGAATACAGGAGGCTGTTAAATGAGGTTTTCAGGGAAGTGTATCGCGTCCTGGTGGTCGGCGGCAGGGCGTGCATCAACATCGCCAATCTCGGAAGAAAGCCGTATATCCCCCTTCACAGCTTCGTAATCGAGGACATACTGAAACTGGGATTTTTCATGCGCGGCGAAATAATCTGGGATAAGGGCTCAAGCGCTGGCACATCGATGGCTTGGGGGAGCTGGTTATCCGCTGTAAACCCCACCCTTAGGGATACGCACGAATATATCCTGGTGTTCTCAAAGGGGAACAGCGGCCGGTTAAAGGCAGGGGACAAAAGGAGCACGATCACGAAGGAGGAATTCATGGAGTTCACAAAGAGCGTCTGGAGGTTTCCAGCCGAACAGGCAAGGGCGGTGAATCATCCGGCGCCATTTCCAGTCGAGCTGCCGGAAAGGCTGATCAAGCTTTATACGTTCGAGGGGGATGTCGTATTAGACCCATTCATGGGTTCCGGCACGACCGCCGTCGCCGCCCTGACGAATAACAGGCACTTTATAGGCTACGATACCGATGAAAAATATTGCCGGATAGCGGAGAAGCGGATAAAGGAAATAACGGGCCAGGGAAAGCTCGTCCCCGATGCCTGATTTATCAGCTCATCATAAGGATCGTCATCAGTCAGTTTTTCCTCACGGTCAATAGGATACAGGGGAAGGCATTGCGCTGTTTGCACTATCACGCTTGCGAATATTAAATGCCCAATTCGATCGGCGGTCATGTGACACGGGAAAGGAGCCAAAATTTAATACGACAAGCGTATAAATGGGCCTAAGGAATTTCACAACGGTATTCGTAAATTGAAAAGATATGACATAATCTTCCTGGGAGGGGGAGGGGCGGCCTACCCAGGCGCGTTCTATCTTGCCAGCCACGGCAAGAAGGTCCTGATGATGGACCCCAAGGGGGTCCTGGGGGGCAACTGCCTTTATGAGGGATGCATCCCCAGCAAGGTTCTATTCGAAGCCGTTAAGATAAGGAGCAGGGAGCAGGCCCTCCTTGAGAAGGGCGTCAAGCTCACGGTCAACGCGCCATCGTACGGGGATGTAGTAAGGTACAAGGATTACATCCAGAACAGGAGGTTCAGGATGCACGATGAAGAGATCAGGATGCACGGTGAAAATTTGACGTTCGTTAAGGCCAGCGGCATGATGAAGGACCCCCACACGGTCACGGTTAATGGAAAGGAGGATGTTCAGGGCGAGTACATCGTAATTTCCACCGGTTCTAAGCCCCATATGCCGAACATTCCGGGAAAGGAGAACACGATAACCTCACATGACCTGCTCAAACCGGGAACGGCGATACAGGACCTGCCGCACGACCTCATTATAATAGGCGGGGGGTACGTCGGATGCGAATTTGCTGGGATATTTTCCAGCCTCGGCACGAACGTCACGGTGCTGGACATGATGGACAGGATCCTTCCGAACGCAGGAAAGGATGCTATCGGCCTGCTTGAAAGGAGGTTAACCGAAGGAGGAGTGAGCCTGAAGCTGGGAAGGAGGATCGAGGAAATACAGAAGGACGGGGAAAGGAGGAGGGTCATAACCGATAACGGCTCATTTGAAGCGGATCACGTGGTTATGGCCACGGGAAGGGTTCCGAACCTGGACGGATTGGAGAATATGAACTTAGAAAGGGGCAAGCTAGGCGAACTGGCAACCGATGAATTCATGAAAGTTCCGAAATACGAGAACATCTATGCCACGGGCGACGTTAACGGCAAATCAATGCTATTCCATGCGGCGGTCCTGATGAGCCGCATAGCCGCTATTAATATCCTGAGAAACGGGAGGGTGGAGAAGTTCGACCCATCGAAGGTCCCGTCAGCCATTTACACCGACCCCCAGATAGGCTCGGTTGGGATATCGCCGGTGAACGCTTCAGATGGCCACATAGTTAAGAGGTACGACCTCTCCATGGACTCAAGGGATCAGATAGAGGGCATGGACGAGGGTTTCATAGACCTAGTGGCGGAGAAGGGATCAGGAAGGATAGTTGGGGCCGAGGTGGTGGGCAACGACGCCGATCTTCTAATAGGCTACATAGCGCAGGCGGTGAGCGCGGGGCTCACCCTTGGAGACCTGAGCCGGATAGCGGCGCCCCACCCCACTTCACTGGAGGCCGTGGGCAGCCTTTCCAGGAGCATGCTGGACTCTCTGTGATGGAATTCATGTAGCCTTCCTTACAGGCCTTCGAAGGTAGGAGACGGGCAACGTTTATTACAAGCGCAAATTCAGATACCCATATGCCAATAACGAAGGGGTCTGGCGAGCGGGTTCATGAGGTGTACTTCACCCGTGACAGCGGGGACCAGTGGTCATTCAAGTTTTCGGACGACATGCATGACATACAGGGCGTTCTATATGAAATATCCGAATCCATCGCGGATTCCCCTGCGAGGGCTGAGAGGAGGCTCAGGTCGATCATCCATGGGCATCCATACGCCTTTGACGCATATGACCAGCTTGCCTTCATTTACGATTATGGGCAGCGCCAGCCTAAACTGGCCCTTAATGTTCTTGAAGCCGGCCTTGCCAGGGCCCGGGAGCTATTTCCGGAGGAGTTCGTCCTGGGGGAGGGCAGGGTGCCCTGGTCTATCCTCGAAAACAGGCCCTTCCTGCGAATGTACGAAAGGATGGGCTTAGAGCTATCGAACCTTGGGAAGGTAGATATGGCGAGGGACGTCTTTAAGGCGCTGATCGGGATGAACCCTGAGGACAACCAGGGGGTCAGGGAACTGCTCTGTTCCTGCTATTTCAGGCTGGCTGAGTACAGTTCGTTGCTTGAGCTCTGCAGGATGTACGATGGCGATACGACGGCTGCTATTTTGTTTGGCAGTGTCCTTGCTCTGCTAAAGCTCGGCAGGAGGAGGAATGCGAAAAGCGCGCTGCGCACGGCCGCAACGTGGCGGCCAAACATCGCACAGGAGATAATGGCCCGCAGGCACAGGAAGCCCCGCGATCTATCCTCCCCATACGAACTTGGAAGCAAAAGGGAGGCTGAGCTTTACTGGAATGACTTCGGTGACTACTGGGATGAAGCCGCGGTTTCGTTTGTTCGTGATGAGGCAGACAAGGGGGGGAGCATAAGCAGGTAGCCTAGCGCATCATTCTTTTATAACCTGACTTTGCAGGAAGTGGATGTTGAACATCCCTTAAGCCGTGGTCGCTGACTTCCCATGGGCAGGAATAGCCTCTGGATTTCCTATAATATATCAGGCTGTTGGGAGTTTGGGGGAGGTGGTTAAATTCTAATGCCTTAGTTCAGATGGAGATGCTGGTGCCTCGTGCAGCAACGGCGATAACCTTTAGATGTAGTTTGCAAATAATAAAGTGTTGTGGGGGTAGTCATGTCTGAACTCGTCTGCACTGGCGGGGCATCAAGCGGATGCTGATTGAGTACCATTGAAACAAGAAATAAGCCCCCGCTGGCTGATGAACTAGCAAGCGGGATAGCGGTCAGGGAAGCACATACGCCCTTGCGTGAAAGGATGTCACGACGCGCTCCACAGCATAGCTATCTCTCTGGCCGGTCATGTAAGGATGCTTGCCCAATACGGGTCGTAATTAATGTACCTGTCTGGATTTGTAGTGAAGTTGTCGGCAATACTACAGGCAATGCGAACTTCCTTTAATGAAAGAATTAAGGGGTGCCCGGGGCGGCCTGTGTGCATTATAAACGTTGTAATAAATAGTAAGGCGTGCTGGTGCCAAAAAAAAAAA
The DNA here is from genome assembly GCA_021792955.1 of archaeon. Lineage (GTDB taxonomy): Archaea > Thermoproteota > Nitrososphaeria > Conexivisphaerales > UBA164 > JAJZYL01. The sequence continues at coordinate 17,653 of JAJYTP010000006.1, forward strand.
GAATGTAATAGGGATAAACTGTAGCGTTGCAAGCACCACAGTTTTTAAAAATTCAGATAAAGTTTTTTATCGGGGGTATAATTTCATTTTTATGGACCACTATCTGGCGAACATCTCAGACGTTAAAAAGGAGCCCGTGCCGGTAAACGAGGAAAGGGGAGCTTATATTCAATGGCTTATAACCAAAAAAAAATGGCGCACATTACGCTGTAAGAAGGTTCACTCTGGAGCCCAATGGAATCATACCCATGCATACGCACAATTACCAGGAGACAGTGATTATAACCAATGGTAAATGCAAGGTATGTGTTGCTGATCGGGTTTGCGAATTAAATGAAAACGACTATGTATTTATAGATGGCCAGGTAAAACACGCGATACTAAATCATGGAGAGCTATTGGAATTCTTCTGTATAATTGATTATGTGGATGATATGAGCATACAGGTAATTAACGAAGAGCGCACATAAGCTATTTTTAATTGGCCGGTTTTCCGGATTTTCGGAAACCCAGAGTTTAAGATTCGGGATAGGCCATCAGTAATATGGTCATCCTTGATTTATCGTCGGTAATGAGACGTTCTTTCGACTGTAAAATTGCGGAGGTATTCCAAGGATGCCGGTGCTGACCGTATTCATAGCGGGGCTACATGTTATCTTCGCGATAGCATGGCTAGGCTCGGCCCTGTTCTTCGCGGTGGTCCTTGGCCCGATGTTTAGGGAGCTGTCAGTACAAACAAGAAATGAATTTATGATCAAATTTCTGCCGAAGGTCGAAAGGTTTGAAATGATAGTTTCCACGCTGACGATAGCCTTCGGCATCATCCTGGCCTTCCTCATAAGCGCCTTCAACCCGTTCATCATCACCGGCATGTCCTTCGGAATCTTCGCCTATCTGATAGGCCTGTTACTCATGACGCCGCTTGCCAGGGAGATGATGAACCTGATGACCGTCCGCCGCGATGAAAACAGCCTTAAGGAGCTCATTAGGGTGAACAGAAGGTTCGGTCAGGCATCGATGATAGAGCTCGTCTTTATGCTGCTGGCCTTTGCTACGATGGTGACTTCAGCGTTCATCTGATCGCAAAGGGCCATGGATCCCCTGGGATTCGCGGCACCGTGCGCCCCTTCCCGGCCGCTCGCCTGGCCCTTTAGCGGCCGTCAGCGCCTGTCATCCAGGTCTTCATCCTCTTCCCACGGGTCATTGTCGGCCGCCATCCCCATGGCCTCAGTAAAGGCCCCGGCGATGGTCTCAAACACCCTCAGCTTCTCATCCCCCGTGAGGCCGGGGATCTGCTTATCGATCTCCTTCCACATCGTGCTGAACACCGAAACAAAATCCTTAACGTCATTTTCGTGTGGCATATCCTCCTTTGTCATAAAACTATCGCCAGTTGGCATTTTGCCCCATATAATAACCTGTTGGCATGGGTTCATAGGGCCAACGTTCCTGGCCGTCGCGCCGCCTTCTGATGCCGTTACCCCTATTGTGCAGCGCCTTCACAGCCCTTAAAATTTAATTTAGTACGAGCCCTTTTCTACTGCTATCATTGCAACGCTTGAGGTTGGGATATGGTGCCACCTTAACCATGCATAGCTTCGCCAGCTCGCTTGGTGATGGTTCCTAACGGCATCCATATGCTTGTGGTTAATGATGGCCGTTTATACTATGAAGTACTTGTCATCTGGCCCACGCAGCACTGCTGTCGTGCGGCGTGGCGGGACGAGCCTACCAGCTGCCAGTATAACCCATCGTAAACATACGTGAACCGCTGGCCAAGGTTTAATAAATGCCTTAAGGGAGCGGTGGCATGTACATCTGGTATTATTTTCTTATATCATTGGCCGTCATTGTGGTGATAGCATTTGCCCTTTCCCTAAGGGGCCGCGGAGCCTGGCTAAAATGCCCTGAGTGCGGGGAAATCTTCAGGGCCCCAACAATGGATGAGAAAAATATGGGCGTTGGCTGGACGTTCGCCGGAACGGGCGTCGTCAGGTGCCCAAAGTGCGGCACTAAAAGGCCCAGGCGCGATTACGAGAAGGTCGCACCCCCAGCGCAATCAGAACAAAAGGATAATACGGCGTAAAGGTTTCTCCAACTTTTCTGGTCAGTGCAGCTGAACTTTTTTTGAGCTGACCGGCCATTGGGAAATTACAGTCGAATAAACGTCTGTGACGTTACGCAGCTGATGTGTTAGCATGAGTCAGCCAGATACAGCCAATAAGCCGCACGGATTTGAGCTTTGGACGGGCAAAAGAGAGCCATTTAGGATGACATATTTGAAGTGCAAAGATCGCATTCATTCATTATTTGCTAGACCGCCTTTTGTCAGCCGACTATATCATACATAATGGCAAGAAATGGGAGCTGTATCTGGAGGAGAACGGCCATGCTTCTCTACATTCCGAATATCTACCCAAATGATGCATCTTTTCCTTACATCATGGTTTTTAATGTGATTCGCACCCTTTGCGCTGTAATAACGGCTCATATTTCGTTTTATGGGGTTATCTCCAGAAAGGATGACGGTGACGCTTTTTATTGTACGACATCGGTCCTTCGATTAATGGATGGGGAGAAGCTCAGGTGAAGAAAGGTTTATATTAGGTATTTCCTAACCAAGTTAGGTAAAGGCAAATGAATATAAAGATGAGCAAAAGGGAATACGAGTGTGTCGAATCGGTTCGCTCCCTTTCATCTGGCGGGTGGCCTGCCAGGGTTAAGGACATAGCAACCATGATGAAGGTGAGGCCGCCAACGGCGCTAGGCTTTCTCGACAGGCTGGTGGAGATGTCGCTTGTCGAAAAGGGGCCCATCGGTTACAGGCTTTCCCAGTACGGGGTTGCGTACATAAACCAGGTTACAAGGGCTCACAGGCTCTTTGAGACCCTTCTTTCCAGCGCCGGCATACCCCTTGATGAAGCGTGCAGGGCATCGTCATCCATAGCGATAGAGGGGGATATAGATGATGAAGCCATTAAAACGCTCAGCGGCAACCTGGGCCATCCCGGCACCTGTCCTCACGGTAAGCCGATACCGGCCGATGACATGAGCTATGAACGTGCGCCGCCTCCTGGCGTTACGGGCCCACGGCGCCCCTCTCGCAAGGCTGCAGGGAGCAAGGATGTAATATGAAGATCAACAGATACGTCGCAGCAGGGCTCGTGATCCTCATCATCGTGGCAGGCTCACTTCTGGCCCTTTTCCTAGATAACCAGCTTACAAACGGATCGGGGCCATCGCAAACCTCTAACCCGGGGGTTATAAAGGTGGTCGCCGCTGAGAATTTCTGGGGCAGTCTGGTATCCCAGCTCGGCGGCAAATACGTAAATGTAACAAGCATAGTAACCAATCCCAACACCGACCCGCACGAATATGAGAGCAACGCGCAGGACGCCGCCGATATCGCAAATGCAGGATTTGTAATCGTCAATGGAGCTGGGTATGACAGCTGGGCCCTGTTGCTAATTTCCGCCAGCCATACCAAGGGCCAGGTGGTCCTGAACGTGCAGGAGCTGCTCAACCAGTCCGCTACTGCAAACCCGCACTTCTGGTACAGCCCCACATATGTCAATATCACCGTGAAGGCCATGTATAACGATCTGGTGGCCATTGACCCAAAGGAGCGGGTGTACTTCACTCAGCAGTATGCAGCCCTTAACGCATCGCTGGGCCCGTACAACGGATTGATCGATCAGATAAGGGAACAGTTCAACGGCACGAAGGTAGCGGCCACGGAGAGCATATTCGTATATATGGCGAACGCCACCGGCCTGGACCTGGTTTCCCCTGCGGCTTTTATGAATGCCGTCTCCGAAGGGAACGACCCGCCCGCGCAGAGTGAGGTGCAGTTTGACCAGCTCCTGGAGAACCACACCGCGGCCGTGCTGGTCTATAACGAGCAAACGGTCACACCGCTCACGACGACCATCAGGGAGCTGGCCGCTTCGGAGGGCATACCACAGGTAGGCATCACGGAGACGGTACAGCCGCCAAACGTGACATTTGAAGCATGGATGTACGCCGAGCTTGTCAGCCTGTATGGCGCCCTCAACGCCAGCGCGACCGGGTAATAGGAAATGAAGGTAATAGAAGCTGAGGCCCTGTCGGCCGGCTACGGGGAAAATATGATCTGGGGAGGGGCGAACTTCAGCGTTGATCAGGGGGAGTTCGTCGCCGTCATAGGCCCAAATGGAGCCGGTAAGACGACCCTGTTTCGCCTGCTGCTGGGCCTGCAGCGGCCACTGGCCGGCAGCATCAGGGTATTTGGGGCGGAGCCGGAGCGCGGCAACCCGAGGATCGGATATGTACCCCAAGCGCATAATATAGACGAACAGTCTCATATAGAATCCCTGGAACTTGTGCGACTGGGGATATCCGGAACCCGGTGGGGGTTCAGCCTTTTTTCCCAGGACGACAAAAGGGCGGCCCTGTCCGCCCTTGAATCCGTAGGTGCAACCGAGCTTGCGCACAGGCCCCTGGCTGAGCTTTCAGGCGGCGAACTCCAGAGGATATTCCTTGCGGAGGCGCTGGTGAGCAGCCCGGACATGCTGCTTCTAGATGAGCCGCTTTCCAACCTGGATATGAGGCGCGAAAAGGACCTGCTTCGGCTGGTGAACGGCGTTGTCCGCTCTCGGAACGTAACCGTAGTGCTGATAGCCCATGACATTAATCCTCTCCTCCCATACCTTGACCGGGTGATCTACGTAGCGAACGGCAAGGTGGCCAGCGGCAGGCCCGAGGAAGTACTTACATCCGACAGGCTTACGGCCATGTACGAAACCTCCATAGAGGTCCTGCGCGATTCAAAGGGAAACGTGGCTATCATAGGCATCGAAGAGGGCCTTGGTGATAAGTGAAATGAACTTCAGCCCCAACCTGATAGCCGACCTGCAGCAGATGCTGCAATACCAGTTCATGCAGCACGCGTTCGAAGCCGGGACGATGATATCGATCATGGCCGGGGTAGTCGGCTACTTTGTGGTGGTTCGCAGGTCAGCTTTCGCCGCCCACGCTCTATCCCACATAGGTTTCGCCGGGGCTGCTGGCGCGGTGGTCCTTGGGGTCCTGTTACCATGGGTGACCCCCATCTACGGGCTCCTCGCTTTCACCATCATCGGAGGCATTACCATGACGGTTCTCGCCCCCAGGGCCGCACAGAGGGACACCGAAATAGGGATAGTTCTGGCGTTCATGCTGGGCCTGGGCGTCCTCTTTATCAGCCTCTATACCGGTTACGCCACCGAGGCATATTCCATACTGTTCGGGGAGATCCTTGGGATCAGCAGCTCCTCAGTCCTTCTGACCGTAGCCGCTGGCCTGGGGGTCATCCTGGCGGTGTCGATCGTCTACAGGCCGCTCCTCTTCTCATCGCTTGACGAAAACGTGGCCGAGGCGAAGGGCCTGCCGACCTTCTGGCTTGGCGTGGTATTTATGCTGCTGCTAGCCATAGCTACGTCGTTCGCGGTCGAGGTGGTCGGCGTCCTGCTCATCTTCTCCCTGATGGTCACCCCAGCCGCAACCGCCCTGCACCTGGCCAGCAGGCCGGGCCGGGTACTCCTGATATCCGTCCTCATCGCGCTCTTTTCAACCTGGGTCGGGCTCTTCATCGCCTTTTATACGCCCTACCCGGTGAGCTTCTTCATTACGGCCATCTCCTTCTCCATCTATCTGCTGGTCAGGAGGTTCCATCATCACCTGAAAATAGGGCCTTCAAAGGCCGGTGAGCCAATCGATCACGCTCAGCCCGGCCCCTGATGGCTGCATCCGGGATACGGCAGGGCAGCTGTATTATCATCCCACTGTAGTCCGCCCTCTGAGCTGAACCATATGCCATTTTTGCAAATAGGCCATTGCGTTGCACCAGCGCGCATCCCTTGCCTAAATCCGGCAGGAGCATGCATCCATCATGTGTCAGACGCACGGGGATAAGTTCGGCCTGCGTGCCTATATGACCACCTTTGGGTACAGCCTGGCGCCGATCAGCACGAGCACCACCATCACCGCCAGGAGGATCAACAGGTCAAATCCTATGCCATATACGCTGACTCCGCCGACGACCATCAGCCCCCTCATGGCGTCCACTTCATAAGTGAGAGGGTTAAGCCTCGCTATGAACCTGAGCCACCCTGGCATTATGGACAGTGGGTAAATCGCGTTGCTGGCGAAGAACAGAGGCATGGTCAGGACCTGGCCGACCCCCATGAAACGCTCCCTTGTCTTGACCAGCGAAGCTATTATCAGCGAAAAGGTTGAAAACAGAGCCGAGCCCAGTATCGCGAACACCACCACCAGCGCCAGGTTAATCGGGCCCCAGTCTATGGCCGCCCCTACCAGCACCGCTAAAATGTATATTATGACCACCTGGGAAAGCGCCCGAATGCCCGCTGACAGCGCCTTCCCGAGGACCAGCGCCTCCCGCGGGGTTGGTGTGACCAGGAACTTGTGGAGTATCCCCAGGTCCCTCTCCCAGATAACGGCGATGCCATAAAATATGGCTATGAACAGCACGCTCTGAGCGAGGATGCCCGGCGCCAGGTAGGATATGTAAGAGAGATTGCCGGTCGGTATGAGGTGTACCCTTGAAAATACCTCACCGAAGACCACCAGCCAGAGCGCCGGCTGCACCGCCCGGGTGAGCAGTTCGCTGGGGTCATGGCGCAGCTTTCGTGCCTCCATCTCACCTATGTCCAGCGTCTTGTCAAAGAAGCTCAGGATGGACCTGAGCACCGACACCCTCCGTCTGGGCATCATCCGGCTAACCCACCATCCTGGCGGTACGCCTCGCCATCCTTGTTTCCCGGAAGCTTTCTCCCCTGTCGAGCTCTCCACCCGTATAGTGCGTGAAGACATCGTCGAGCGTGGCATCCTCCAGGTTCAGCGAAGCCTTCAGGGCCGACGGTTCGCCGACGATCGCCAGCTTTCCCAGGTGCATTATGGCTACCCTAGAACAGAGCTTGTCAGCCTCCTCCATGTAATGGGTAGTTAGGAATATAGTGGTGCCGAAGTCCAGCCGCAGCTTTTTTATGAAGTCCCAGACCGCCCTGCGCCCAACCGGGTCGAGGCCTATGGTCGGCTCATCCAGAAACAGGATTTCCGGATGGTGAATCATGGACTGGGCTATTTCCAGGCGCCTGACCATCCCCCCCGAATAGTTCTTTACTAGCTTGTCACTTGCCTCGGCCAGGTCCATGAACTTTAGCAGCTCATCGATCCGTCTCTCCCTTTCCTCCTTGGGTATATCGTAGAGCTTTGCGAATATCATCAGGTTCTCGCGGCCTGTGAGGGAGCCGTCGGCTGAAAGCATCTGTGGAACGTAGCCTATTATCCTCCTTATCTCCCGTGCGCTGTGGGAGAGTTCAAGCCCGCCGATGGTGGCGCGGCCTGAGGTAGGGGGAAGCAGTGTAATCAGCATCTTTATCGTGGTGGTCTTGCCAGCGCCGTTCGGGCCCAGCAGTGCGAAGATCTCCCCGCCATCGACCGATATATTGAGGTCGTCCACCGCGGTGAAGCTCCCGAAACGGCGCGTTAGGTGTTCAGTCGTAAGGACCGGCATTTAACCCCACCGCTCCCCGATCTTCGGATTGCCGGTGAAGATCAGATGCAGCGCCTTCATGGCCCTGACTATGACCTCCCTATCCCCTTCATCCATGTTCCGCAGCCTGTCCGTAAGGTAGGCCAACGTCCCCTGGCGCGCCGCTATCATATCTTTGTGGCCGCGATCCGTGACTGCCAGCTTTAGGCGCCGCCTGTCAACCGGCTGCTCTTCACGGGTCATCAGGCCGTGTCCTATGAGGCCGTCCACCAGCTTGGACGTGGACGGCGGGGTCAATCCCAGGTGGTTGGCTACGTCCAGCAGTGAGGCGCCGGCATTCCTGTCCACGAAGGACAGCGCCCTGTACTGGGGCACCGTCAGTACCGGTGGCCTCTTGCTGCGCATTACGGAGCGTATTTCCCTCATGATGATGGGGACCACTTCAAATACATCCTTAGCCGCCTCTTCCGGAGGCACTGACATATTAATTTCACCTTCTAACAATTAGCCCTTCTAACTAATTATTTAAACCTTGCGCGGGCGCCTTTGATGAGAGAAGTTCTAAATTGGAGGGCTAAGGACCCATAACATGATGACCGATATATTATCCGGCCTGGTGAACCTGAGGATATTGGGCGCTAAATAGCGACGCCCGACCTAGTGGCGTATATGCATAAATTATAAATTGCGCTTAAGGTCCAATTTATCAATAGTTTTTCTGAGCCTAGGGCTGTACCTTTCGAGATATTCGTTTAACCTATTCAGGTCAACTTTTCCACTGAACAATTTTCCGTAATCCTTTACCCATTCGCGAAAATAAATCAGGTCTATTAGTGTCTTTTCCACGTCGCTGACCGGCACTGAAAAATCGCCTGTTTCAATGAACTCGTAACCAAAGAAGTAATTAGGGGATATTGCCTTTACAACCATCCTTGTCTTAAATACCGTCCTTTCAACCCTTCTTACTTTCCTGCACGTTATGATTATCGGTACAGTTTCCTGCTCCCACAGGTTGTGGTAGCTCATTGCATCCTGAAGGCCTATGTATGCCGGCTTAAAGTAGTACACAGCAAGCGATGGGTCGCTATACCGGGAATAAACCCCCCTTCCCAGCCTGAATATTTCCCCCCTTTTCATAAGCTTGTTTATGATCAGGTAGGCGTACCTTTGTCCCGCGACCCTTTTTACATCGCTTATCGTAAAATAGGGGTTCTCCTTGGCAATCCCCCTTATATCATCCACTTTCAATTTCTGGCCCACCCGATTATAAGCTCCAGCATTTCGTCTGGCGTCGGCACGTATCCGGTCAGGACCGTCGATTTTAGTTCAGAAAAATCCAGGGGAGGCCTGAAGCTTTCTATGAGCGCTGCAAGTCTTCCCTTGACCTCCTGAGTTTTTTTAGCTATACCAAGCATATGAACGATGTCATAAAGGTCCCTTGCTTTTTTTCTGGACATGTAAGCTTCTACCTTTTCCATGATGACGCTTTCAGGGGTAAGACCCCTCACCATGACCCTCCTTCCTTCAACAGTTTCGTAAAATAATGTAGAGGCCTGAACCTTCTTGAAAAGGAATTCAACCTTCAGCTCTGATCTAGCGTGCAGGAGTTTTATGTAGCCTGAGTTCTCCTTGATACGCAGCTTTTCAATGACAAAGCCTAGGGGTTTTAGATCATCAAAAAAACCCTGTATTCCCAGTCTGGAGGCCGCATAGAAGTCAAGGTCTTCGGAGAACCTGTTACCTGCATAACACCTCCATATAAGGGTCCCCCCGTGCAGGACTACTTCCGGTAAATAATCATATATTTTTTCAACTATTATATCTTGTGCATAGGCTAGCTCCATGTGCGTCTTTTTTCTGATCTTTTTATGTAAATCCATAATTTAGGGTTAACCATACTTATATAATAATATATATTTGGTAGATTCTGAATATCAGGTCCATTTTATGGACGCCATTCAAATATGTGATATCATTCCGCGCCCATGGGCCGTGAAAGGGTGCCTTTCCAGAAATATGGGTCGCGTAATGAGGTGATAAGATGTAGCCCATAGCAAGGTGCCCTTACGCCTTCGATACAGCCCCTAGAATTCGTCCCGCGACAGCAGCGTAAGCTCATCGAGGCGCCTTCTGTCGAGCGCCCTGCCATCGTATACCACAGTCAACCGTGTTATGCTTCCACGGGCGTCGAGCTCCAGGGCGGTTACCCCGAACTTGAGCGCTGAATGTGGAGCGGCAGCCCATTCGAACCCGCCACCATAATCGCCGCCGACAACGTGGCGGAGCCCTGAGCCCGAGCCGTAGGGAGCCTCCGTCAGTATCCTTTTTAGATACCGCCCGATGGCGGCGCGGCCCAGCACCTGGGTACGAAGGGCCATATCTTCATAGACGGCGTCATATGCAAAGATGTCGATCGCGGCGGCCGCGTCACCAGCCGAAAAGGCGTCCTGGAAGCGCCTGGCGGCCCTTTGGATCTTCACTGAGGCTTTGCTCGCTGCCTCCTTTTCATGGAGGTCTGGAGGGAACTTCTCGAGGGGCGTACGCAGGCGGTCATAGAGCTTCGAATCGAACCCGCAGCTGTCCCAGTAGTCCACCCACCTGACTATCTTTCCATCCACGAAATCGACAACGCCAAGGATTCGCAGTTCGCCGCCGAACAGCTCCGGCGTATCCGTAAAGGCCACAACAGCGCTCTCCGTGCTTCCAAGTATGCGAGTAGGGTATGACAAGCCGCTTGGAGACCATCCAGGCATGTACCTTGTAAAAAGGTCCTTCAGCGCCTGGAAGCCGTCTATAAACCACCCCAGCGTGGCGTCCGTATAAGTAACCATATCGGGGGAGAAATGGGCCATAGTCCCGTCCACATCGTAGCGGCTCTTAGCGGTGAAGAACGACGAAAAGAATTTCACGGCTTCTGGCGTGGCATTCCTGATGTCGGCGATATCAGGATAGGGGTGCTCCTTACCGGCCTGACCTAGGGTTGATCCGCTCAATTCCACCACTTGACCGTAGGGGGCGGTCAGGAGCTTATACGGTTAGCTGAGAATTTACAATTTGGCGAAGGACAAATGTAGAAAACATTATTAGATCAAAAGTTGCATTGATAAATATGGAATCAAAGGGTAGCTCAGTCAGGAGGACTATTGCGCTGGAGGAACATTTCTCGGCGCCTGCTGAATTAAGCAAAGATCAACATGAGGGCTCATTGCCTCATGGCGGTTCATCGGCCGCATATTACTCTGAATTCGTTAGAAAGCTTGCGGACCTGGGGGAGATAAGGATATCCGATATGGATGCGGCCGGCATCGATGTGCAGGTCCTTTCGTTGACTTCGCCTGGAACTGAACAGATGGAGCCTGCTGATGCCGTAAATTTTGCAAGGTCTGTAAATGATTTCGTCGCCAAGGCGATTGAAAGGCATCCCTCCCGCCTAGCGGCATTTGCCGCGTTGCCTACGTCGGCCCCGGATAAGGCCGCGGATGAACTGGAGCGGACGGTGCAGGGATACGGCTTCAGGGGAGCGGTAATCAACGGCCATTCAAGGGGCAGATACCTTGATGATAAGTTCTTCTGGCCGATCCTGGAGCGCGCTGAGGATCTGAGCGTGCCAATATACATTCACCCAACCGTGCCTCCAAGGCCGGTCGTCGATGCGTACTATGCCGGGCAGTTCAGCCAGGACATAATTTTTGCACTTTCGACGTCAGGCTGGGGCTGGCACATCGAAACGGCAGTTCACGTGATCCGTCTGATACTGAGCGGGGCATTTGACAGGTACCCTAAGCTACAGATCATAATAGGGCATCTGGGCGAAGCCATACCCTTCATGATGGACAGGATGGACCGCAGGTTTTCCATGGAACTCACGAAGCTGGACCGTCCCATCAGTTCCTACCTGTGTGAAAATTTCAGCTATACCATAAGCGGGTTCAATTTCACTCCGGCGTTCCTGAACCTTCTCCTTAAAGTCGGAGTTGAGAGGATCATGTTCTCTACTGATTATCCATATTCATCCATGAATGAGGCCAGAGAATTTCTGGAACGCCTGCCCGTCAGCCATGCCGATAGGGAGAAAATAGCGCACACAAATGCCGAACGCCTGATGTGTTTCTGATCCCCTGTTTACCTCCAGCGGTAGGGGGGGACAGTTGACGCCATGGCTTAATGCATGGAAGGTCAATAGGGATATTTGGTCCAGTTCGGCGATGAGTTGGATGATCTGCAGTAGCACCCATTTCAAAAATACAGGGCTGGCCAATTTTGAACCGCCAGCACGGCTGATCACACCGGATTTGACCTGAGCGGTTGGTTGAAAGGGGAGCCGAACTGGATGAAGTGGTTAATCCGCGCGTGTAAACCCTTATGAAACACGATGTAAGGCCCCCGGCTCGCTCAGGAGCGCTGCTTGAAGGAAGGAAGGATGTGGTGTATTGGAAGTGTCATTTGAACGAACAGATCATGATCGACGGACGCGGCTATTTTTTTGGCGTAATTTCGACGATGTTGTTGGACGTATACGTCGCCACCCTGTACATAGTCAAGACCCTGGGGTCAACATCCATTCCACCGAGCGCACCATACAGGATCAGGAGGCTGCCAAGCCTGCCCTCAGGCGCCACGCTTCTGAAAAGCGATCTGTCCTCCATTAATGTTTCAATGTTCCATCGTGTAAATGCCAGTCTAGCAAGTTCAAGGAACCTTTCGCCATCAGGCCATGGCTGGTTTTCGCCGAAATCAGCTATTAGGTCCAGCCTGTGAAGAAGCGCGCCCGTGGCAACTATCGCGACGTCCTTTGAGCTCTTCCTGATAGCCTCACCTATGATCCTCCCCCACATGATATGATCGGCCGATGATTCGCTGGCCAGGGACAGGGGAACTACGGGTATCCTGGCTTTCGGTGACAGATAGTAGAGCGGTACCCAGTGCCCGTGGTCAAGCCCGTGATCATCTGTTAAGCTCGCGTTAAAGGAATGCGCCTTCGCCTCACTGGCCAGCAGCTCGGCCAGCTCCGGATCGCCCACAGCGTCATACCTGAAGTCATAAAAATAGCCCGGGAACCCGAAATAATCCTGGATGCACTGTAACCTCGGCTGGCCGTTGATCTTGAATCCGGAGACGGAGTTCCAGTGGGGAGAGATGGCTATTATCGTATCCGGCTCCCTGGAGTTCAGGGTCTCCCCTGCCCGTATCAGGGAGTCCACGGCCTCCCCCTCTTCATTCATGAAGGTATCGAAGAGGTCCCTTCCCCTGCTAAGCAGATCCGGGCCATGGGATGTAAAGATGGAATAAACGATATCGCCCAACCCATTTCACCAGTTAGCCCGCCCTAATATGTTATCGATGTTATCTGATCTCATCTATCCATCCATCGTCGACAGGATGGGCTTAGCATTATCATCATTATCATCATTTCATCAGGGTCCTGTCGTAGAAATCGATGACCCTCTTCCAGGCATCCCTTGCGGCCGGCTCCCTATAGGTGGTCCTGTTGCTGTCATTGAAGAACGCATGAGGAGCCTCGGGGTATATCTTGATTTCAAAATCGGTCTTCCTGTATTTGACCATCGCCGCAACCAGCCTGTCGAGGCTGCCGTTTATCCTGTCATCCTCCCCTCCGTAGAGCCCAAGCACGGGGCAGCTTATGTTCTTCACCAGGTCTATGGGATCGGGGTTCTCCCCGTAGAACACCGTGCACGCCGCCAGGTCCGCCCTGCACGCAAGGTTTATCGACATCCCCCCTCCAAAGCAGAAGCCGACGCTGCCCACCTTGCCCTGCCTGACGTATTCTCTTGAGTTCAGGTAGTCAACAGCCTTTACAAGGTGGTTAACCAGCCTGTCCTTCGGCAGGCCGCCCCCAAAGAGGGTCGACATGACCTTCTGAAGGGCCTCCCTCCTGTCGGGGGGCTGCTTTGAAAGTTCAGATTGAACGAAGGCTGTATCCGCCCTCCTGTTGGTGGGCAGCGTTTGCATGAAGGACCACGCCGATCGTATGTTGTCGGCGGTCAGGACCGATTTGAGCTCCCTGCTTTCGGAGTAGAGGTCGGGGGCCAGCGCAACGTAACCCTGCGCCGCGAACCTGTCGGCCACATCCTTTATGTGGTCGACAAGCCCCCAGATTTCATGTATGACTATGACAGCCGGCCTTTTTTCATTGACCTTTGGCCTTACAAGATAGCCTTCTATGTTCATTCCGTTGGACCCACTGAAAGTGGCGGTTTCAGATATCAGTTCTTCAGTCATGTACCGGGTTCCATGCACCTGCTTTTTACCTTTGCCGAACTTTTATCGACCTCAGCTGGCTCCTGGGAGAAACATACATAGATTAAATACTCTGGCCGGCGACCACTCAACGGGTGAGTTCGGCGCACATTGAACCTTATAACGGAGGTCGTGGTACCACTTCTTATCGGGCTCATAGGGCCCGCCGTTTATGTCCTGCTCAACGACCTGATCAAGAGGCTCAGGAACAGGCAGAGGGTCGCCATCAGGGCCTCCAGGCTGATCCTGAAGGACTGGAAGGATAGGATACGCCTTGGATCATGCAAATACACGCTCGGCGGCATCAGGGTGGAGGCGCCTGTGGACCCGGCATCTGGCCTTACCCCGGAGGCGCAGGCGCAGTTCAGGAAGACGTTCCGGGGGATCTGGAGGAGCTGGGAGGAGGGTAAACGCGAAAGCCAGGCCAGGAAGGAGGAGTATCGAGGTCTCCTGGAATCCTTCAATGAAACGGTCAGGCGAAAGGTCCTTGCTGTCTGGATAAAGGAGACCAGCATACCGGACCTTGGGGAGCTGCGGGACGTGCCCCCAGTTGAAATGTGGAAGAGGAAATGGGTTTCGTCTAACGACCTCCAGTACAGGGTTTACCGTGAAGCCTTTGGGGAGGGCCGGGGCATTTCGGTGGCGCCCCCTGCGACGAAAAGGTCCAAGCTGTTCACGCTCCAGCCCGACGATGACCCATCGGTCCATATAGCGCAGGCAGAGGAAGGTGAGCTCCAGAGGCTAAAGCAGCTGATCGACGGCTTCCAGATGGATGATGAGACGAGGGCCCTGGTCAAGACAATAAGGGAGAAGGGTGAACTTGATGAAAGGCAAAGCCAGGAGACCATAGGGAAGCTGAAGAGGCTGATAAATGAAGCGCTCCTATATGGCACCCGCAGGGGATAGCCAGTCTTGTATATTCTATCCGTGGGGCTGCGTCGTAGCAGCCGGCGCTAGGATCGTTCCCTTGGGCGCGGCTCATCGCCAAGCCAAGAAAGGCCCTTCTTCATCCTTTCCCACAGGTCGTTAAGCATCTGCCGCGTCCTTTCATCGTCCTTCAGACGGAGGGTCCTTCTGATCCCCTCGCCCTGGACTTCGATGATGCCGGCCTTCTCTAGCTTCCTGATGTGCCGGCCGATGGAGGTGTAGCTAACCTGCAGGCGCTCGGCCAGGTACTTTATATCAAGCGGCCGCCCGGCCTTCACCATAATCCTGACCATTCGAAACCTCACAGGGTTTACTATAGCCATTTTGCCCTGCATTTCAGTGTACTCCTTCAGTGATCCCCTTGCCCTTTTCATATTAGATCCCATCCTCCTTAATAGGGGCTCAATGCTCCTTCGATACTGGTCAGACGCCATCCCGGCCATCTTCTTACTTAAGTAATCCCTGCGTTTCTCTATCTTCAGGGCCTCCTGCGGATTATCCCGGTTTTCGTAGAGCAGGTCCCTGAACATGTGATCGACGATCCTTTGGACCTCCTTAGGGGCATATCGCCGCCATCCGGCAAGGTCCTTTGCCATATCGTCATACTGGCCATCAACCCTCCTATCTTGGTCTTCTACCATTGCAGGACTTGAGCCGTGGGCCGATATAAACGCGTCCATTTTTCCTGCGTTTCGCTCAAATTTCTTTATGGCTGAGTCATACTTAAGCTGAGGCAAGCAGGTTTCATCTGCAGCCATCCAAACTGTATGTCGGGTGATGGTTGATGATCACCGCTTCCCGGATGCCCGACAGAGTCAGGCGCACAGGCGGACAAATGCACTCCTGAGCGGTCACGCCATGGGGGGCGATATGGCTACCCAAAGCGATGTATTCCAACCCTCATCGCAATCTTACAAGGATCAGCTTCCAATCAAATTTTAGCGCAATATTTTTATCCTTATAATTTTTGAATGGCAGGCAAGAATATGGGCACTGACATCGGTGAATACGCCTTTAAATATCGCTCCATACTTTTTGTGGTAATTTTCATTATAGGATGGGCCGTCTTCCCGGGTCCTTCAGTAACCGGATACCTATTCGTTTTATATCATCTGTCGATAGTCCAGCTCAAGGCGTTCGTCATAGCCCTTTCGCTGGTTGGCATTGCGGGATTTTTCATTAGGATATGGGGCTCTGGTTATATTGGAGCTTCGATAGTTCAATCATCACAATTACATGGCGAAGCGTTGGTAACTTCGGGCCCATATGCTTACATGAGGGATCCGCTGTATTTTGGATCGCTTTTAATAGTTATAGGCTTTCTTCCTGTACTGCCTCCATGGGGCTTTGTCTTTATTATTGTGGCCATGGGGGCCCTGATCTACCTGCTCATCAGGGCGGAGGAGAGGCTGCTGTCCTCGACTCATAAAGAGGAATTCCTAAAGTACAAGTCCACGGTCCACGCTCTGATCCCCACCCCAAGGAAAATAAGTCGTTCAAGCGCAAAATTTGAATTGGGGGAAGGATTACGGAGCGAAGTTCTGTATATATTTATATTTTCACCCCTAATAGGTGGCCTGTTCCTTCCATCCACGGTGTTCGCCTCCACTTTTTATACTCTGCTAATAACCGGGATAATTTTACGCGTGGCGCTCCGCTCTAGGGCCAATAAAGTGGAGCCAGCGGGTCCGGTTTAAATACTTCTGCGGCCTGTCCTCTCGGCCAGTTTGGGGGGAGACCTAGGATGCGACCCCAGGCGTTAAGGCCATAAGCAAAAGGGGCCATATAAGATCAAAATAATTATATACTTCGAATCAATAAATATTTAATGATAGAAATGTCTGAAAATAAATTTCCATTAATAGGGGAGAAATTCCCGGAATTACAGGTGGAGACCTCGATGGGACAGGTCAAGCTACCTGATGCGTATGCGGGCAAATGGTTCATGCTCTTCAGCCATCCCGGGGACTTTACGCCGGTCTGCACGACCGAGTTCTACTCCTTTGCTAAAAGGTACGAAGATTTCCAGAAGCTCAACACCAGCCTGATAGGCCTGTCCGTTGACAGCACGATCAGCCATATAGAATGGGTCAACTGGATCGAGGAACATCTCAAGATAAAGGTTCCATTTCCGATAATCGGGGATGCGATGGGGAGGGTGGCATCACGCATGGGCATGCTGCACGCGGAGTCTTCAACAGCTACGGTAAGGGCCGTTTTCATAGTGGACCCCAATTCGACCGTCAGATTGATAATGTACTATCCGCTGGAAATTGGGCGAAATGTTGACGAACTGCTCAGGGTCATAAAGGCGCTCCAGATGAATGACCAGTACAAGGTTGCCCTGCCCGCCAACTGGCCCAACAGTGAACTTATTGGTGCGAACGCCATAGTGCCTTCCCCACGTACTGTCGAAGATTCAAAGACGAGGCTGTCACAGTTCAAGGGATATGCATGGTGGCTGACCTATAAGGAGCTTCCCGAGAAGGAAGTGCAGGAAGGGAAGAAGTTCTTAAGGGAGAAAGAAACGTCGAAATGAGCGATACCGACAGCAAATTTAGCAAAACCTCGGATAAGGGAAACACCCTAGAGGAATGGTGGCCCGAGCGCCTGAGCCTGCGGGTGCTCAGGCAGAATTCGCCAGATTCAAACCCCATGGGAAGGGAGTTCAATTACAGGAAGGAGTTCAGCAAACTGGATTACCAGGGGCTTAAGAAGGACCTTGCAGCGCTTATGAAAACATCCCAGGAATGGTGGCCGGCTGACTTCGGTAATTACGGTCCGCTGTTCATCAGGATGGCCTGGCATTCAGCTGGCACTTACAGGGTATCGGACGGCAGGGGGGGTGCAGGGTCGGCGCAGCAGCGCTTTCCACCCATTAATAGCTGGCCTGATAACATAAACCTCGATAAGGCACGCAGGCTCCTCTGGCCCATCAAACAGAAATACGGCCAGAGGATATCCTGGGGTGACCTGATCATCCTTGCCGGGACCGTAGCGTTTGAGGAAATGGGCGTAAAGACCATTGGCTTCGGTGGCGGAAGGGCCGATGTTTACGAGCCCGATGAATCGACCTTCTGGGGGCCTGAGAGGAAGTGGATGGGAGCCGAGAGGGCAGACAAATCGGGCAAGCTCATGGAGCCCCTTGCTGCCATGCATATGGGCCTTATCTACGTGAATCCGGAAGGCCCCGGTGGCGTTCCGGACCCGGTAGCCGCTGCCAAGGACATACGCGTGTCATTTGCCAGGATGTCCATGAACGACGAGGAGACCGTCGCGCTAATAGCCGGTGGGCACAGCTTTGGAAAGACGCATGGCGCGGGCCCAGTATCCCACGTAGGCCCGGAGCCCGAAGCGGCGCCCATTGAGACACAGGGTCTCGGATGGATCAGCACATACAAATCAGGAAAGGGACCGGATACGATAGGTGGGGGGCCTGAGGTAACCTGGACTAAAACCCCAACCAAATGGAGCAACAGCTTCCTTCACAACCTGTTCAAATACGAATGGGAGTTGACCAAAAGCCCCGCTGGCGCCTATCAGTGGGTAGCCAAGGACCCGGCTGAAGAGGACATGGTGCCTGATGCACATAGACCGGGGGTTCGCCATGCGCCGACGATGCTGACCACGGACCTGGCCCTGCGCTTTGACCCCGTATATGAAAAGATAGCCAGACGCTTTTATGAGCACCCGGAGGAACTGGAGAGCGCCTTTGCCCGCGCCTGGTTCAAGTTAACTCACAGGTATATGGGCCCTCGTTCCCGGTATCTTGGCCCGGAAGTGCCTTCAGAGGAATTCGTATGGCAGGACCCGATCCCGCCGGTTGATCATAAGCTGATCGACGATAATGATGTTGAAGGTCTCAAATCGAGCGTGCTCTCCTCCGGCCTCTCGGTTTCAGAGCTGGTGTACACCGCCTGGTCCTCCGCCTCCACCTTCAGGGGAAGCGACAAAAGAGGAGGTGCCAATGGGGCACGCATACGCCTTGCGCCGCAGAAGGACTGGGAGGTCAATGAGCCTGACAATCTGGCGAAGGTGCTTCGTGTACTTGAAAATATCAGGGATGATTTCAATGCTAAGGGAAATGGCGGCAGGAAAGTTTCCCTTGCAGACCTAATAGTCCTTGCAGGTTGCGCCGGCATAGAAAGGGCCGCTAAGGACGCTGGCTTTAGCGTTAAAGTGCCATTTGCTCCGGGGCGGATGGACGCCTCAGCGGAAAAAACCGATATCGCCGCGTTTGCCTGGCTTGAGCCGGCTGCCGATGGGTTCCGCAATTATATTCGGGATAATCGCAACCTACGTCCAGAGGAATTGCTTATAGACATGGCACAGCTCCTGACCCTGACGGTCCCGGAAATGACCGTCCTGGTCGGTGGCATGAGGGTCCTTAACGCAAATTTCAGGAGGTCACCACTGGGCGTGTTCACTAGGCGGCCCGGCACCTTATCAAACGATTTCTTCGTTAACCTCCTTGATATGAATACCGTCTGGAAGGGAATCGGGCAATGGGATAGCGTATTTGAAGGAAGGGATCGCAAGACCGGTGCCATCCTTTGGACGGCGAGCAGGGTGGACCTGATATTCGGACACCATTCCGAACTTCGGGCGGTCGCTGAGGTCTATGCCAGTGAAGACGGAAGGGAGAAATTTGTTCATGACTTTGTTGCAGCCTGGTCCAAGGTTATGAACCTTGACAGGTTTGATCTTCATTAGATGGAGGGCGCCTAACCCAGCTAGTTCACTTCATATTCCCCCTTTACCTGGCTGATTGAGTTCCAAGCTTATATGGGATGGCCCTTTTTATTATATGACAGTTCACCCCGCAGTTCCCAGATCATGGATGATAAAATCCCCTTCGTACCGCGGTAGGGATAGGTCCTGAGAGGTGGAGGTTTCGATCGGTCAGAATAATTATATAGTTTGGATGCTAAACCGGCCTATTGAAGCTGAAATGGGGGCAGGTAAGAATGCAGAAGCGGGCATCCACCGCGCTTCTGGGCCCATAATGGTTAGCTTGGTGCTGTGGATGTTTTTATTCAAAATGGGTTACATGTGACGTTAACTGGGCGTCATAACTTAAGGCTAAGGCGTTGAACCCGTCGCATCGGCTGGCGCGGCTTTACGTTTCCGAAACAGCCCCACTATGGCAATTATAGCCCCCGCTATCATCAGGATTGCCCCAACTCCCAGAAATACTAGTTCCTCAAGTATTCCGCTTATGCTGAACGGTGCGCTCCCGTAATTAACCAAGACCGTTTGGGTGGAGTTATTGACCAGCCCTATTACCTGGGGTGAACTGCCAGAGTTAACGTATATACCGATGTACGTCTGATTTGCCTGCTCGGTCGTTATATTGCTCACCATAAATGCCAATGGAGCCGATATCGAATCATTATATACGATTGCCATGGTGCTGCCTACGGGCACCGAAGCTATGGTTATGTTCTGTCCCTGAGCCAGGCTAGCCGCATTCGTCAAATCCGTCAGTGAGGACAAAGCAGCAGGACTAAGGCTCGAATTAACCGCTAGGGGGCCTATAAAGAACATTCCTGCGCCCACCGCCAGCAATATTATTCCTATGATTACGGTCCCCTTCCTCATAATAAAGGCCATTCAAATTAGCGTATTTATGCATTCCTACAGTTGTAGTCCGAGTTTGCCTGTTTATTCGGTATATTTAATTTCGTGGTTCAATCGCCTGCAAGCGATAGATATACTGATCTGCCTTTGCGGATAAGGATTTGAGCTAATAATTTGTCAGCACCGACGACTGGTTGACCGGAATGAGCAGCTGGAATGCATGAACGACGGCAAGAACGGCAGGGTCGATAATCACTCCAATACGCTGATGTTCATAATTCTTGCTGTCAAGGAACATCCTGGCAAGCCCTAGGCAGATGAAGGAATTGTAATGATGCTAGGAGTAGGCTATGTTGATACCAAGCATGGGGATAAATAGCCAGATCAAGTGCGCATGGTCAAGTTATGAGGCAACGGAACGCCCTCGGAAACTTTATATGTAATTAAAGCATATCTGCTTTTAATGAATTACAAGATTGTAGCCATAGTCTTCATAGTTCTTACAATAATTGGATTTTCGACATTCGCGTATGACCAGTATTATGTAATACCTTCACAGCAATCACAGTTAGCAACAGCCAATCAGGACCTGGCGGCGGTGGCGCAGAAGCTGGATAGCATAACCGCTGAACTTGCGCAGATAAATTCTTCACTTATGTCTTCTCAGTCTGGCATAACTTCCCTCAATTCCAGCATCATCACCGAAAATTCCCAATTGCAGTTCTTGGCGAATCAGCTGATAAGCGCTCCACGAGTGGGCTTAATTTCGTCTGAGGCAACGGTCACCAAATATTATGTACCCCTTATGAATGAAGTGACCAGCATCAACATGAGTGGATATACATTCTACCTTGGTACCATGAACGGGACGCCAGTGGTAGTAACGGAGTCGCTTCCAAGGCAAGCCGGCACGGCCCAGACCACCACCATCATGGATACCAGGTTCAACATCATAGCCAACATATTCACTGGAATCGCAGGGTCTAGGAACCCAAACATTTACATGGGAGATGTACTTGTAGCCGCATACACGGTCGACAAGTCCGCCTTCCACTATCACAGAGATTATATTTCTCCATATGATATACCGATACAATTCGCTTCAAACGGGAGCTTTATCAGCACCTACACATTTTCATCTTCTTATGGGCTTGTTCAGCTTGCTGCGACCTATAATGGCCTTGGTACAACCAACATCAGCATGATAACCGGCAATTCCACACTGGCGGGTGCCATCCAGGCAAAGATGGTTGTCGGCGTAGATGGGTCAGCCAACCTTTGGACAAACAATCTGGGATGGCTGGAGTTTGAAAATGCGCTGTATCAAACCGATGCTGGTGAAGATAACGCTTATGGATTTTCCAGTGTCAACTTAGCATATGGTGTTCCGTGTCTGGTACTGCAGGGGATATCCAACTCCAAGTTCTATCCATCACCTTACAACGGAGGGATTGCAGAACAGAGGGTTGCTGATGTTGCAGTCTACGTCATAGACAATTTCAACCAGATAAACATGGCGCAATTAAACAGCCCTGCTAAATTCAGCCAGTTGTCCTCCATCTCTAACGCCTATACATATGGCTATATAGTAGCCAACAAAATATTTACATCAAACCCCAGCACCTCCATAAACGTCACCGAGATAGTCTACACAGCGCAAAACGGTTCTACAATAACTGTTACAAATATGGGAGCAATGAATAACGAATATACATATCCTACAGTGGCTCCATAATCAATTCCTTCCCTTTTTTTTGAACATTTCCTGATAACGATGTAAAGTCCAATCATTATTATTGATAATATATATTCAGCTATTTGGTATAATAAATAGGTACTATTCGGGCATGCCTCGGGAGCCAAAGAAGCTCTTTTTATACTATGGCCGAATATTGCCCGTCAGGGCGCGGTTAGCCCTTCGGGGTAGCGGCCTTCCTATCAGCGCTTTACAGGTTTTTACATATGGTTTACAAGGGTGCCCTTCAGAGGTCTGAGCCGTTCACCTTCCGACCATAAAACGCCCTGGCGATTATATCGATATGGCCTTTATTCAAAGAGCTCTTCAAGCGGGTTCTGCATCTCCCTTATCTCCCTTATCCTTACCCCCTTTGAAAGCAGGTCACCTATTAGCCCCTGGACTTTTTCAGGGCCAGCAAGCGCGAAGATGTAGTATTCCCCCTCCTTTTTCAGGTAACCCGGGGGCTCTTCACCAAGCGTCCTGACCCCTATTGAATAGTTTTCAGTCTTGATCTCGCTGATCCTGTTGTAAAGCGCCAGCCTGCCGTTCTTGATCGCTATTATATACGTTCCGATCTCCCTTGCCTCAAACAGGTTATGGGAGGAGTACAGGACTATCCTGTCCCTGCTGAGCCCCAGCACCAAGGACCTTATTTCGCTGGCCACCTTTGGATCAAGGTTGCTGGTGGGTTCATCCAGCAGGTAAATGTCCTTATAGCTCAGAAAGATCCTGGCCACGGACACCCTCTTCCTTTGCCCCTGGCTGAGCTGTGAAAGCCGCTTTCCTCTGAGCTCACCTATGTTCAGGGTGTTGCAAACTCGGTCCAGGTCATTACCGGAGGCGCCCTCTATCCTGGCATAGAAGTCTAGCGCCTCGATCACCTTCATCCCTTCGGGCAGGCCATCCAGATGGGTCAGGTAGCCCATGTGCCCCCTCATTTCATTTACCGGCCTTCCATTAACCTCAATGCTGCCGGAGTAGGGCCTGAGTATGCCTGCGAGGGCCCTGAGCAGGGTCGTCTTACCGGCGCCATTTGGCCCGAGCACTATATAAACCGCCGGCTCATCTATGGAAAAGGACAGGCCTTCAATTACCTTTCTGCCAAAGTAGCCCGTCGTCAGTTCCTTTACCGAAATGGTTGCGCCGCTCATGGTTGGTCACTCATTTGAAAGGAACCTCTCCCTGACCAGTCTCCTGTCAGCTATCAGCCCGGTCATGATAGTTATAGCGATGATCAGCACTGAAACGATCGCGGCGACGTATATGGATTCGGCTGGCCCCATTATCGCGGAGATCACGAAAACGGCGATGACCGGCACAACGCCAAGCATCGGGGCAATCCCAACGGGGCTGTTTACCCCCGTTACTCGTGTGCTCAGCGCCGACCAAATCATGCCGGACATGGTCATAAATACCGGCGCTGAAAAGCTCAGCGGCAGGGTGTAAAGGAGCAGCTCCTCGATCACCTCCAATGAAATTGATACCCCAGCGATCAGGAATACAGCCGCCATTATAGCCAGCGATGCAGTTAGCACGATCAGCGCAAGGCCAAGGGTGGCAAGCAGGATCGAATAGAATATGGTCGATGCGTCGGCGCCGTACGCCATAAGGTATTCATAAACTCCCTTCCTTTTATCGCTTGTGAATATCATCAGCCCGCCCATGGAGCCAATTACGATAAAGAGCGGCAGTATGATGGGATACAGCGAGAGCAAATTTACGCCGCTCTTGGTTGGTACGAACGCAAACTCGGCCGCCACCAGTATCGGGAGTGCTATGGAGATCACCAGGTACATTTTGCCGTACCTGACCGCTCTGACAAGGGTTTCATATGAAAGTTGCTTGAGGTTGAAACCTCTACCCCCAGAGCCTTCAGCCACATGCGGCCTGTGGATCGCAAGGAACGTAACGGCAACCGAAATGGCTGCAACCGCGAACACCAGGCCTTCAAACGCCGCGGTCCCTATGGCCGGCTCAAAGGGAACCAGGAAGTCAACAAACCCCATGGCCATGGCATACCCCAGGTACCTCTTCCTGCCTGTGAACACTGCAAGGACGGCTAGGAACCCCCAAGAGAGGTGCAGCAGCAGGGAGGAAACCCTTTCGATGACGGCGAAGCCGATTAGGGGAAGGGCGGATGTCAGCGGAAGGAAGAGGGATGGCGCATCGCTCAAAAGCGCATGATATAACTGTGGGGAGCCCGGCACCATCGCATAGTACAGCACATAGTCCAGAAGCAGTGGTATTGAAATTAGCACGCCGTTTTCCCACATGGCCAGGCTCAGGCCATACCCCACTCCATCTCCACTTTTCATGGAGCCCCTGGCCATACGCACGATAAGGTATGCGATCCCCACTTCAAAAAGAGAAGTCTGGAGTCCATAATAGACCCCGAGGGCTACAAGGTTGCCCGTTGACCGGACAAGCCCAACGGTGAAATCCTGTAATATGACCTTCACCGCTATGGCGGAGAAGTAAGCCACGAACGCATAGAGCACGACCCTGATGGCCAGCCTGCCCTTCCTGTTCAGGTATATTATCGGGGCGAAGGAAAAGGCCATGACGGCTATGGGCGTTATGAAGAAGGCTGGGTCGATGTTCTGAATCATAGTTAGGCTGGGCTTGTACATGATTTAAATATTATGAAAACCCTTTGATAGATTGAGAAAGATGAGGGATGGGATGCAATTTCCCAGTAGTTTTCTTTTCCTCTACTATGCCTTTGCTGAGAAGCCCTATAGCCAATTTACCGGCTGCTACGGCTTTTTACCTATCCGCTACGGTCCATCCAGCCGGCCTCGTCAGAAACTGACGATTTAGTTCAAATAACCTTATTAACGCTCTCTACAAACATCATTTCCGGAGCTGATCTGATCGTCCTATAAGAAGGTACGGCCTGGAGAAAACGTGGAAAGATGCCCCAAGTGTGGTTACAAGGGGCTATTAGTGGATAACGTTACAGGGGAAATTGTATGCGCCAGTTGCGGCTATGTAGTAAGGGAAAAGATGGAGGATAACAAACCTGAATGGAGGGCCTTCACGAAGGAGGAGGGCGAGGACAGGAGCAGGGTGGGAGCGCCGACCTCACTGGCCATGCACGATATGGGGTTATCGACTGTGATGGGCATGAGGGACGCCTCTGGGAAGGCGCTGGCCGGCGCCAGCAGGTCTGCGGCCGACCGGCTGAGGGTGTGGGATAAAAGGAGCCAGGGGTCGGCTGACCGAAACCTAAGGCAGGCGCTGGTTGAGCTGGATATGCTGGCCGATAAGCTTAGCCTTTCAAAGAACATCGCCGAAAGGGCCGCGTACGTTTACAGGAAGGTGCTGGAGAAGGGCCTTGTGAGGGGGAGGAGCATAGATACCCTGATTACGGCATCGTTATACGCCGCCTGCCGATCGTCGGAGACGCCCCGTACACTGAAGGATGCGGCACTGGTGTCCGGCATCAAGAGGAAGGATATAGCCAAGGCCTACAGGCTTATCTTGAAGGAGCTGGATCTGAAGGTCCCTGTCACCGACCCCGTTAAAAGCATCACAGGGATCGCGGCTAGGGCCGGCATAAGCGAGCGTACAACCAGGAGGGCCATGGAGATATTGAAAAGCGCGATAGCGGCCGGGGCATCGGCTGGGAAGGCCCCTACTGGCCTTGCGGCCACATCCCTGTACCTTGCGTGCGTCCTTGAAGGCGAAAGGAAGACGCAGAAGGATATAGCGGAGGCGGCGGGCGTTACGGAGGTCACCATAAGGAACAGGTATAGGGGACTGAAAGCGATCCTGAACGGCGTATAATCTTCCAATCTAGGCAAGGGAAGCTGGCTTTCCATGGACAGACTTCCTTTTGCGCCAGGAGAATTTATATCCCGCTATCACCACATCCCCGGTCTAGCCAGTACGTTATTTGAAAGCAGCGGCCCTGCACACGGAAAAGGTTAAAACCGATCGGGTGCATGAACATGCAAAAGATGTTAAGATCTATAGGCAACCAGGAAACGCTTGAAGGTTTGAAGAAGATCGGAGTTTCAAGGGCCCAGTTTGAAGTCTATCTACTGCTGTACACACATGGACCGCAGACCGCCGCCGACCTATCGAACGCACTGAAGAGGGACAGGAGCGTGGTTTACAAGTACCTCGACAGGCTGTCAAGGCTGGGCCTGATAGAAAAGCAGCTTGACAGGTCAAACAGCTACTCTGCGAGGCCGGCCTCAGATGTCATGTCGCTGATATCAAGCATGATAGATCAGGAGGCCAAAAGGAGCAGGTCGGCCATCAAGGAGTTCTTCGATAAGGTTGGAACTATTGAAAGGGTAGAGGCCAACCCCCGCGCTAAACAGGAGTACAAACTTATATTCAACAGGAAGCGGCTCTACGAAGAACTGTCAAGGCTCTTCCTTTCGACCACCGACGAATACAGGCTCATAATGTCCGGTAACGGCCTGCTCAGGAGCATCAGGCATGGCTTGATGGACCTGTACCTTGATATGCAGAAAAGGGGGGTCAGGATAGAGATCGTATCTGAAGTTACGCCCACCAACCTGCAGGAGGCCGAGTATCTGATGAGGAAGATCCCTTTCAGGCACCAGAACGGCCTGCAGATACGGCTGAACGTATTTGATTCCGACAAGGTGCTCCTGGGCGCTATCCAGCATGATGAGGATCTTAACATCAGCAGGGAGGACGACAGTTATATACTGATACGTGATCAGGTCTTCGCTCAAGGTTTTATACAGCTGTTCGATATTATATGGAATACTTCACAGGATGCATCAAAAATTATCAATATTATGAAATCCCAGCAGTAGTAATAGTGGCAACTATTTCTACCTACACCGTTTAATAACCGCCCAGACCATAAGCGTCTATGCTGAGCTCGTCAGTTGGCGTTGGACGGTTTGAGCAGCTAAAGGTGAAGGTTAGCGAAGTGGACGACGATGAATTTGTATTCCGCGCTGACCTTGGTGACATAAATTCGCTGGCAGGCTCAATAGAGCGGTACGGCCTTCTGCAGCCGCTGATCCTGAGGCTTAAGGCAAACCCCGAGAAGGAGGCCTATGAGCTGCTTGCCGGCCACAGGAGGCTGGCGGCCTGTAGGCTGCTCGGCTTCACGGAAGTCCCGGCCATTCTGGTAGACGTCAACGAAAAGGATGCGTTCATACTGGCGCTTACGGAGAACGTGCAGTCCAAGAGCCTGAACCCTATCGAAGAGGCCATGGCCTTTCAAAGCTACATCCACAGAAAGGGATGGGGAGGCGCGTCGGAGCTGGCAAGGAACATTGGCAAGAGCCCGGCCTACATATCCCTCAGATTGCAGCTACTGCAGCTTCCGGACTCCATAAGGTCCATGGTGGCCAGCAACCGGCTGGCGCCGTTCACTGCGGCGGAGCTGCACGGGCTGAGCGGCAACCAGGCAGAGAAGCTGGTGACGTCAATAGGCGATGGCCGGGTATCGCTCAGAAGGGTGAGGAAGCTGGCCAAGGAGATAAAGGAGGAGAAGGAGATAGCACCGACCGACTTGGAGAGGTATTCGGCGACGCTTAAAATGTTCATACTTTCCACGAGGAGGACCCTCAATGAAATGGACGCCAGCATACACCGCCTCAATGAAAGCGGCGATTATTACAGGAAGGCCGTCAAGTACCGTTACGATCTGCACAGGATCCTCGATTCGATGGTCAATGAGTACGCTTCTGTTAAGAAACAGCTCTTAGTGAACGAACTTTAGCCCTTACCCTCTGGACTACGTCCTCAGGCATGGTAGGCCTCAGCAGATGGGGCCTCCTTGAATCTATTACGATCCTTCCGTCTACAGTCCTTATACCTTCAGCAGGCTGTAACCGGGTTGACAGTGCCCAGATTATTTCATCATCATTCGACAGGTCTATATCATCATCCAGTATGATGTTCAACCCACCATCATCCCTGTATGTGTGGGAAAGGATCAGTGAGTTCTCTACCCCACCACGAGCAGCTGTTACACTATCGTGGCTATTGATCACAAAGATGACCTTGCTGCTAGTGCCTTCAGGGCTAGCCGACGGGTCGAGCCTGTTACAGAAGACCCCCGACAGTATGTCCATGTTCCCCACCCGGTTGGAGGACCTCGCCAGCCTTCCCATGAGCTCCCTGAACTTCGTGTTTCCCTCTCCATCGCCTACGACCACTATCTTGAGATAATGGTCCAGCCCGAGCAGGATGAGGCCCAGTTGCTTGGCAAGCCCGGGCTCCGCCCTCCTTATGGAGCCTATCGCCATATAGTGTGAAGAAGCGGTGGGCCAGTTCAAGAGGTACTCATTGGGCGGCATGAAACGCTCGATCTCCTGCATCATAGGCGCTTCCTTGGCGACGCTGGACAGCAGGACGTGTTCCTTGGCGTTGGATGGATTGATGTCCAGGAAAATTGGGTTACTTTTCATGTAGAGCGATCGGACGTGCATGAGGTTGTTTGTTGACCTGTTGGATATATATCCCGTATATTCGCTGAACGGCCCTTCATGGAACTCCTCGTTTGCGGAGATCTCCCCCTCGAACACGATTTCGGCATCGGCCGGCACCGGTATATCGTTCGTGATCCCTTGGGTAAGCTTGGGCTCGATGACGCTTCCTACCTTTGAATATTCATCCTCAATGCGGGCCGCCGCGGCCATATAATATATGGGATGGGCCCCTATGATGACGGTAACGGGCAACGGCCTGCCCGCCTTCCTAGACAGGAGGTAGTAATTCCACAGGTGGCCCCTTGAGTGCATGCTTAGTGCGACCTTATCCTTCTCTAGGAGCTGAATCCTGGCAAAGCTCAGATTTATTATGTCGTTATCGGCCGGATTTCTTGCGGCGATGAGCCCTCCGCTTATGTACCTTCCGCCGTCCTCCTTATAGTGCCTAGGCGCTGGTAACCTGAGCAGGTCGAGCGAATCCTCTCCATAAATCACCTCCTTTACTTGGGCATCGGATACGATCGAAGGGTTGCCATTCTTCTTGCTTATTATATCGTTCCACCTGCCGTAGAGGTCCTTTTCAGCGCATCCCAAGGAAAAGGCTATCCTCTCCTTCGTTCCGAAGACGTTGTTGATTAGCTTGATGCCGTCATAGCCATCGACCCTGTTAAACAGCAGTATCGGATTGCGGTCCCTCAGCTCGTTGGCATAGCATGTAGGCTCGTAATCCACGCTGATCTTATCGTCTATTTCAAGGACATCATCAGGCCTGGCCTTCCAATAGCCATCTATGAATTGCTGTAACGACATAAAAGTACCTTTTTGTTTCACCGTATTTAATTATTAGCTTTGGACGAAGTTTCGATCTTCCTCATTATGGAAGCGACCAGGTCCTTGGGGGCACCAGCAACCGGGGGGAAGCCGGTGATGGGCTTGGTGGCATCTATGATCACCTTGTCATCAAGGGTGCGATTTTCACCGCCAGCTGAATAGCCAGCTGGATTGAGGAAATTGCCAAGAGAACCTTCAATTATAGTGAAGGCGCTGGCATGGGATACTCTCGTAGTTACAGCCCAGAATACTGCCTCATCGCTGTATATGTCGACGTCTTCATCAACGACTATCACCATCCTTATGGCTATTTCCGTGGCTAGGGCGGCCATCGCGGCACGTTTGGCGTCCCCCTCATTCAGCTTCTCCATCTGAATGTACAGGAGGGGCGCGAAGTCATATCCAAATCTGACGTCCTTGACAGATGGGGATACTGCCCTGACGGAGTTATAAACGGAAGCAAGGTGGGGTATATTCACCCCTAGGTTCAGATGGTCCTTGAACGCAGCCGCTATGTCGAGATATATGAAGTCCCTCTTCATCCTGACCCGTTTTACGGTAATGATTGGAACGCGCTGCTTGCCGGAATAATATTTTGGCCATTCCCCGAACGGCCCTTCCTCCCTGACGACGCTGGGGTCTTCAATTACGCCTTCGATCACCGCTTCGCTTTGGACCAGATACGGAATATTGACCTCCTCCCCCACAGCTATTTCGAGCGGCTCCTGCAGGAACCCGCCGGCCGCATCCATTTCCCCACCTATTCCGAGGGGCCTGGATACTGCTCCGAAGTAAGCTGCTGGGTGAAGGCTGATGTTAATGGTTACCGGAACCTCCATCTTCAATTTGCTATACTTCTCGATTATCAGCTGCGCATCATGTCCGGGGTCAGCAAGTATACCGATGTGTTTTTCATCATAGATCTGCTGCCTGTATATCCCCATGTTCAGTGCCCCACTTTCAGGGTCCTTTAACACGGTGAGGCCACTGTCTATAAACGCCCCTCCATCTAATTCGTTATGCACGATGTGCGGCAGGGAGGATGTATCGCGTTCATCAACGTCATATGGGTGGGCTGTCACGGTAACCGGCGGGATTGGCTCTGCTGCCAATTTGAAGAATTTAGCTGATACTCTCTCTCCTTCCCTGCATCCTAGTGCCCTACCCATCCTCGATGTTGACGCAAACACGTTGGTGACCACCTTCTTCTTCTCTACGTTGTTGAAGAACAGCAATGGATACATCTGACGCCTTTCGTATGCCTCCGCATATGCGTTAATCGCGAACCGAGGGCTCACGGGTTCATCTATGAATACAGTTTCATCCTTAACAGAATCTAAAAAACTTCGAAGGTTCTTGCTCATTTAAGTTTACCGTCCACTTTGAAATTCTTAAATGTTTTCAGGTTAGAATCAGCAACCTAAAACTCAGCTTATATGATGTGGTGTCAGCCACCGCATTTCCATTTAGTCGACTAAAAATACTGTGCTCTTGATATAGGTCGTTGAACTATTTTCCAGACATATCTCCGTTGGATTAATGGTGTCTAGAATTAAGTTTTGTCGACTTGATGAGGCGGCGTTAGTTCGTTTACGATACGTGGTTGGCCATCACGAATGGCGCTAGCGAATATACCAACTGTGATATAATAAAAATCATGAAAATAAAAAATGCTAGCCTTCCTGGCCTAAGCATTGATGCTTAGCTGTCAGCCTATCGTTGATATAATTACTTCAATTGACAACACGTCCAAACCAAGATTATTCACGATAGTTAAGCCAGGCAAATTTATCTACATCTACTGGAAAGGAGGAGGCGTCGATCACGGCAATTTATGCGGCTGGTGTCTGAACGGCGCCAAAATTTTTCATCAACAAGCTTCGAGTTTTACAAAACCTTTAATTAATATGTAGAGAAAATAGATACGATTGATATGAAGGTTTCTATAGAGAACATAGGTAAGATCGTAAGCGGAGACTGGGATAAGGGTATACTTAAAGGCGATACAGTAACCATTGAAAACGGGAGATTTAGCGGAATAGGTTACAGGGATGAGGCCAATCCCAGTAAATCAGATGTTACCATAGATGCGAACGGCATGGTCCTCATGCCGGGCTATATAGATCCGCACACGCATATATCCATAGGTGATTACTCTCCCATGCAGAGAATGGTGGGGTTGATGGAGGAAGCTCTGTTACAGGGAATTACAACCGTAATGGATGAATTCAACCAGTTCGAAGGATTACCCCTATTTTACCCACCGGATCCGGCCGGCGTCAAGGCGACGGCTATAGCCGCATACAGGGCCTGGAAGAACTACAGGCCCGGTGGCGCCCAAAAGGTGCATGCCGGCAGTATCACGCTGGTAAAGGGGCTAAAGGAGCAGGATTTTAAGGACCTGGCGGATATAGGCGTCTGGAGGGTTGCGCAGATAGGAGGAAGTTCGGATCTAACCGTAAAGGAGCTATTAGAGGAGGCCAGCTTCGCAAGGAAGTACGGCATGTTCATTCCCAGCAATTATGGCTCGGGAGTGCTAAAGGGTGCCGTGGAGCTCGATCTCGATTTTATCAAGAAACTAAAACCAGACAAGCTGGCGCACATCAATGGCGGCAGCACAGCATGCAGCTGGGATGACACTAGGGCACTAATAGATGAAACTTCAATGGCGCTGGAGATAGTCCCTTACGGGAATCTCAAGATGGCGGTTCAGATAATCGAGTACTTGAAGACGAAAGGCCAGTTGAACAGGTTGTTAGTAGGGAGCGATACGCCTACAGGGCAGGGGTACTTCCCTGTGGCTGTGCAGAGGGCCGTTAACATAATATCCAGTTTGGGCAATATTGCAGCTGAGAAGGCTATAGCCATGGCTACGGGCAATACACATGACCTTTACCACAAATGGATAAACACCGGTAAGATACAGAAAGGATATGAAGCTGATGCAATAATAATAGACAGGCCGCCCGGCAGCGTAGGCAAGGATGCCCTTGGGGCCATTGAGGCAGGCGACACGGTGGGGACTGCCATGATAATGGTAGATGGAAAGGTAGTCGCGCTCCGCGGCCGCGACGCGAGGCCGACGACTAAGCACATAAGGTTAAACGGTAAGGATCTGGGTGTCAGCGACCCGAACGACGCGCTTTTCGATCCACCGCGATTCTACTGGAAGAGCACAGGAGAGACATATCTGCTTTAAACTCCACCATTAACCCACCATCTGTCTGTCATGAGACAGCAGGGCGTACAGGCGTTGCGTCCCATGATGGCCGAATAATTTCCCTTTTCTATAATGTAGTTTTTAGATATTAAGGCAATACATCAGGGCGAACCTAGCTTTAAAAGAAGGAACTTCAATCTGGAGGACGGGGCTAGGTGGTACCACCCTCTGTGGAACCTCAAGCTCTAGTGTGCACGCCTCGCTGAAGGCACAGCAGTCCCCCGCTATATAAGTCAATGAAGTGCGCCGTCCTAAGTTTGGGTTGAAGATAATATTATTGAACAGTATTATGGCTCAAGCCTTGAGCTAATATTTAAAAGAACTATGTAAATATGCATGACAATGAAATCATCGATATTAGCTATAATAGTGATAGTGATAATAGTCATCGCAGGAATAGGGGGCTATGCATACTACCTGTCCACATCGCCCAGCAAGCCAGCACCGACGCCAAGCAAGACGCTCAAGATAGCGCTAATCCTTCCGTCGGAGGCAAACGACTTCGGCTGGAATCAGGATATAGCGACAGCATTTGCTCAGGATTCGCAAATCTACGGGTACAATTTCTCAATAGACCAGAATGTAGGGGAGGCAACTACCGCGGACACTGCTGCACTTGAATACTACGCGGGTCAGGGTTATCAGATCGTCTGGGCCGCGGCGGATGGTTGGCAGGTGCCCGTCCTCACGGCGGCAGCTGCTTATCCAAACACATATTTCGTATGTGCGGATTTAACAAACTTTACAAACCCCAATACAGGGGCCCTTGAAACTAACGTACTTGCCATAGATTACAATCTAACATATGGTGCGTACGCAGCGGGCGTACTTGCAGCATATCTATCAAAGACAGGCACCATTGGATATCAGGCTGGATTCTCATTTCCGAGCACTGAAGAGATAGGGTATGCGTTCATGGCAGGGGCCAGATCTGTAAATTCAAGCATCAAATTCGTCTATGACTTCCCCGGGACATGGTCTGACGTTTCGGCCGGCTCTGTTGGTGCTCAGTCATTGATCTCAGCTGGAGCCGATGTCCTGCTGTTCAGGGGTGACGGTCAGACGCTTGGCGGAGAACAGGCAGCCGCATCAGCAGGTGTCTATGCTATAGGTGACATGCTGGACCAATCACCGCTTAACCCAGATCATATAGTGGCGAGTAACACATACAACGACACAGCAGCATTGACGTTTGTGTTAAATCACTTTGTGAATGGCCAGATGTCGCAGATAGTTGATAGAGACAACAACGTGCCACACACTAGTACGCTTACATTGGGCCCGGCTGCATCAACCCTGTTGACCGCGCAGCAGCTGCAGAGCCTCAACCAGGTAATAGAGGGGCTGAACAACGGTACGATAGTCCCGCCATTCGTTTCCACGCTTCCACCATCAGGTTCCTGATCCGATAATGGTATCCCATTATCGGCAAATTTT
>JAJYTP010000025.1 GCA_021792955.1 archaeon
TTCATAGATAGTTCTTCTTGATGGTCAGGGAGTAGCCCGTGCCATCCCCTGTTGCATCGGATATTTTGACCCCCTTCTTCCTCAGTATAAGCACGTGCAGGTTGTGCAGGGCCATCATGACCATATCGTCTGAGTAAAGCCTCTCGACGGTCTTGTAGGAGACGTCCATGCCGGACACCATTGAAAACAGGTTCAGCATGTTGGCAAAGGCCCTGTTAGAATCGCCTACAAGCTGCTTGATCAGCAGCAGCTTCACCTTTTGCTCCAGGGTCAGGGACTCCGGCTTCCCCCCCCTGTCAGCTTCATGGTAAACCCTTATGGTTGTCACCGCCTCGTGTATGAGCGGCTCAAGCGACCTCATAGCCTCCTTTATCCGCCTTGCGAAACGCTGTTCATAGGTCATCCAGTCCCTCTCCTTCTGCGGATGTGATTTGAGGTACTCGGCCCTAATGTAATCGTCTTTGTATGTCCTTCAGCTTTGACTGGATGTCGGCGCTATGAATGTCGACCATGCGTTACCATAAAACGTGAAAGTAAAAAATTTGTTCCTTTATACATAAGGCGTGAGCCGTGCGCATGCACGGCCGCGTGCATAAATCGTCAACGGTTTTATGTCCCACAGCCGGTAGGCAAGAGCGTGGAAGCTATTCTGTACGTGTTAACATCAAAGGAATGCCGGTACGGCGGGCCTAGGTCTTGTGAAGGACAACCTGTGCTGAGTTGTGAAGGAGGCGGAGGTGGAGAAGTGCTGGGAAAGAATACTTGGATTCCTCGACAGTATGCAGGCGAAGATCATAATGGTATCAAGCTGCAACCGTTAGCTCTTCGCTATCTTTGCATGCGTAGGAATTTATGGAATAGCTTCAAAAGGGAACTACTCGGAGATCAAGGCCTGATTTATATACCGCAAAAAAGAGCGCGAACAAGGATGAGTGGCTGAAGCACTTCGAGCAAACCTACTTCACAGTACAGAAGGTGGATAAGCACTACACGGATAGGCTCAGGGATAGTGCCGACAACTTCCTAGCCTTACTCGATCCTTCCTCGATTATTCATCCGAAGTCAGAAGACAGGTCCACACTATGAACGCGGTGGGAAACATAAACTTATGGTTTGAACACATAAGGCACGAACTGGAAAGCCACTTCCCGCAGAGGAAGTGTTGGAAGCGAACTAGTTCTTCCAGATTATCAACCTGACGGAGTCCTATTTTAGGATGTGCAATCTGGCAACTTATAAAAAGAGCTATGGAGTTAAGCAATTGATAATATGAGGTTCGACATGAGGTAGGAGAAGGAGGGAGGGGAGCTGACGCGATGATACTGGCAAGCTAACTATCACAAGATTCTACACAATTTTAAGGGTAATCTAGAAGCTTAAATGTTGAGGATGTCGTAAAGAGCCTATTTAACTGAACAAAACGTGTAGGGTCAAGATGTTAAGCAATAGAGCGCAATAAGCAAAGTTTAATTAGTTGCATGTGTATATACCTTCGATGACAACGAAAAAGATAAAAGGTATATCTAAAGCTCTTTCAGCAATTCTTGTCATAATAATAATAATTATAGCTGGTGTAGGAGTATACTACTATTATACTACTACCTTAGTACCCTCTCCATCCAAGATTACCGGGTCCATAACTGTAGCAGCAGAAGCAGGATATAATGACGCCGCATTGGAACAGATAGCCAAGGATTATATGGCCGCTAATCCTGGAACTACCATAAATGTAGTGACGCTATCCTTTGATACAGCTTTAACAGATTATCAGACGGCGTTCTCTACAAAGACTGATACATACGATGTGGTATTCTTCCCTAATGTTGGATACTTGGGCACAATAGATCAGTACTTGGTCAACTTGCAACCATACCTATCTAACACAAACTACTTCCCAGCTTCATATAACGTATCCGATATACTTCCTTCAATGTTAGCCCCATTTGAAATTAACGGCAACCTGTATGGCCTACCCAACTCTGGAGATGTCATGCTCTTCTACTACAGGCCGTCATACTTCAACAATGCAACCAATCAACAGTTATTCCAGCAGGAATACGGCTATGCGCTGCCGAATCCAGCGAACACTACACTGACCCTGCAGCAGCTGGTCAATGTCGCCGACTTCTTCAACGGTCAGCACGGTGCAAAATATGGGATAGTGATGATGACAGGCCCCGGTGACGACGACATGATACAGACCTTTCTAACGCTCTTCGGTGGAGTCAGGGTGGCAGATAGTGCGACCTTCGGACCCGTGACTGGACCATATGGGGACATGTTCAGCAGCAATGGCCAGATCCTTTCCAACACATCGATCTTCCAGAGCGCCCTTTCGGCGTTCTCAGATCTAATCAAGGCTAGCGAAGATCCTTTGAGCGCCACTTTTACAACCGTTCCAGGAACCTTCGCTAGGGGAGATGCCCCAATGATGATCTACTGGACGCCTCCATTGCTCACGCTTGGCAACTCATCATTATCTTCGGTTTCCAATGACTGGGCCGTGGCTCCAACAATGCCGGGCGGGGTCAGTGAAACCGGCGGAGTGGGATTAGGCATATATAATGGCACTCGCAACCTGCCGCTAGCTCTCTCATTCTTAGAATTTGCAACTAGTCCGAGTGAGTCGATAAACTATATGACCATTGATAGCCTGCTACCCTTCAGGTACTCAGGCTTCTCCTATGCTATTTCACACCAATTGCTATCAACACCAATAATAAACGCTGTACTCAGTAATCTGGAAACCAGCGTCCAGGGTCCGGGTAATGTAGCGTACTGGCCACAGGTTTCGGCCGCCTTCAGGGGCGAAGTTCCATATATAGTCGAAGGAACAGCAACTGTGGCCCAAGCAGCTAGCACCATAACAGAGGCAAGTGTGAGCGCTGGAGCGACGGCGTACGTTGGCGTGTCGCCTCCGCCACCATTGTCTGGCACGATTAACGTTGTAGCTATGGCTGGGTACAATGATGCCGCCCTTAAGCAGATAGCTAGTGACTTTATGGCGCAGCACCCTGGTACAAAGATAAACATAGATGAAATACCATATGGAAACGTGGTATCCGATGCGCTGACCGCATTCCAAGCAAATCAATCAATTTACGATGTAATAAGCCTTGGAAGCGTTGGATTCCTTGGACAACTGGGCCCATACCTTCTTAACATTGGCCCATATATGGCATCTTCCGCTTGGTTCCCATCATCCTGGAACTCCTCTGATATGATAACATCCTTGATTTCCTTGTATTCATATGGCGGAGTGCCAGTTGGACTACCTGAGGCGGGAGGCGCGATGCTCTTCTACTACAGGCCGTCATACTTCAACAATGCAACCAATCAACAGTTATTCCAGCAGGAATACGGCTATGCGCTGCCGAATCCAGCGAACACTACACTGACCCTGCAGCAGCTGGTCAATGTCGCCGACTTCTTCAACGGTCAGCACGGTGCAAAATATGGGATAGTGCTGATGACCGGCTCCGGCGATGATGACGCAATACAGACCTACGAAGGGCTAATTGCCGCGGCAAGGGTGAACGCAACATCTTCTATGGGTCAGGTAAATTCAGTATACGGGGACCTATTCACTAGCAATGGGGTACCTATATTCAACACTACAATAGGCGAAACAGTGATGAGCGACTATCTTAAATTGGCCGCCGCAAGTGAGGATCCAATGACATCAGCATATGAAACAGTACCTGGATACTTTGCTGCAGGAGATGCCCCAATGATGATCTACTGGAACCCTCCAGCACTATATCTCAACAACCCGAATAGGAGCGCCATAGTTGGTGATTGGGCGGTAGCCCCGACAATGCCGGGCGGCGCTAGCATACTTGGCGGTACAGGCCTTGGAATTTACAAATATACGCAGAACCTGCCACTGGCTGTGGCATTTATTGAATTCGCCACTAGCCCAAGCGAAGCATCAAAGTTTGTTCAGCTTGATAGCCTTATGCCATTCAGATATTCAGTGTTCAACCAGCAGGTACAAACCAACCCAGCTTACGCTGAAGCGCTGTCCGCGATAGCCAGCACGATGAGCACAAGCATTCCTGGTACGGCTAACGTAGCATATTGGGGACAGGTATCCGCCGCCTTCAGGGGCGAACTTCCAACCATGTATTCCGGACAGGAGAGCATAAGCACAGGTATGACTCACATTGAAACTGCGACCTATCAGGCGGCAATAAGCCAGGCGACAACAGGCAGCGGGTAGAACATAATTGCGCGTGAACAGGGCTTTAAGAGTGGGCCTTATTCTAGCATTACCAATAATTATTTATTTTTTAATTTTTTTTATCTATCCTCTTATAACGCTTTTTCAGAGCGCCTTTACGAACACGGCGGGGGCGTATACCCTGGCCAACTTCACCAATATGCTGACCGACCGGGTGCTGAAGATATCCCTTGAGAATACCGCCTTCTATTTTTTCGGTTCCGTTGCCCTGGAATATTCAGTGGGGTTTGGCGTCGCCTTCCTCCTTTATAATTACCTGGGGAGGCTGAGGTCGATATTTCGAACCATAATATTCCTCCCCCTTATGGTATCCCCCGTGGTGATCGGGCTGATGTGGCTGCTGCTGCTTAATACGAACTATGGGCCCATCGATTACATGATCCGTCTCCTTGGCCTGCCGCCGGTAAACTGGCTCGGGAACCTGTCACTGGCCATGCCATCGCTCATAATAGCAAACGGCTGGGAGTACTCCCCCTTCGTCTTCCTCATAATCTATGCCGGCCTCCAGATGGTCCCCCAGCAACTGTATGAGGCGGCAAGCGTGGACGGCCTTACCAGGTTCCAGACCTTCAGGTACATAACGCTGCCATCCATCAGGGCCTCCATGATAATCGCCTTCCTCCTTAATTCCATAGGGGTCCTGAAGGGGTTTGACCTCGTTTACGTGCTGACCAACGGCGGCCCCGGGTACTCCACTTACATACTGAGCTTCTACGAGTACGTCGTAGGCTTTTCGTTCTTTGAAACGCACTACGCTGCGGCCCTGGCGATCCTGTTCCTCATCATAATAGGCGCCTTCGTCTTTGTGATGCTCAAGTTCACCTCCGTGGAGGAGTATCTCGGCCTGAGGAGGTTAAAGGAATGAAGGCCATGACCGTTGTCGTAATAATTCTGCTGACCATAGTCTCCTTAGTGTACATATTTCCCATATACTGGACGCTGGTGACCGCAGTGAAGACCAGCCTCCAGATATTCACCTATCCCCCCATATTCTTTCCCACCAGGTTCACGCTCAGCAACTTCTATACCGCCGGGAACATCTTCGGCGCCGTAAGCCAGACCGCCGTGGGAAGCGTTCCCTGGATGATCGATAGCACGATCGTAGCCATAATAGCCACACTTGCGAGCACCTTCCTGATAGCCGCGCCTGCAGCGTATTCGCTCGTCAGGTACATAAAGAGCGTCTGGCTCGGGAGGCTAATACTGTTCATGACTATGATACCGGAGGCGGTCTTCATGGTTCCGTTCTTCCTGATAGTGGTTAAGATAAACCTCCTGAACACCTGGTGGGGGCTGATCCTCGTCTACATAAGCTTCACTGCGCCGTTCGCGACGTGGCTCCTGATGGGCTTCTTCAACGACATCCCGAAGAGCGTGGAGGAGGCCGCTGAAATAGACGGCCTGTCGCCGTATCAGATATTCTACAGGATAAGCCTTCGCCTGGTCATACCGGGGATCATCGCGGCGCTCATACTTAACTTCATATCGTGCTGGAACGAACTCCTCTATGCGCTCATATTGACCTACTCCCCGTTCCCGGCAGGGGCCCAGACGGTCCCGCTGTTTTTAACGAGTTTTATAATAGTTGAAAAGAGCTTTGCATGGGGAGGGCTGGCCGCGGCCGGGATCTTCACCATGCTGCCCACCATCATACTGGGCATATACGCGCAAAAGTATTTAGCCAGAGGGCTTACAATGGGCGCTGTAAAGGGCTAGGAGGAGGTTATGATATGTCTGAAGTAGTTGTGGAAAACCTGACGAAGAAGTTCGGCAACAACGTGGTGCTGGACAATATAGACCTGAAGATAGACGCGAAGGAATATTTCGTATTGCTGGGCCCCTCGGGCTCAGGAAAGACCACGCTGCTGCGATTGATCGCCGGGCTCGAAGAAATAACGGCAGGCTCGATATACATAGCCGGCAAAAAGGTCAACGATATGCTGCCCAAGGAGCGGAACGTGGCCATGGTGTTCCAGAATTACGCCCTCTACCCCCACCTGAACGTGTACGAAAACATCTCCCTGCCATTGAAGGTAAGGCACCTTGGCCCTGAAAAGGTGAAGGAAAAGGTTAAGACGGTGGCCGAAACCCTCCATATAGAGGACCTTCTCCAGAAGAAGCCCAAGCAGATCAGCGGCGGACAGCAGCAGAGGGTGGCCCTGGCCAGGGCGCTGGTAAGGGACCCATCGGTGTTCCTTCTGGACGAGCCGCTCAGCAACCTGGACGCCAAGCTCAGGGTGGAGGCCAGGGTCTTTCTAAAAAAGCTTCAGAAGGAGCTGGGGATCACGACTATCTTTGTGACCCATGATCAGGCAGAAGCGTCAACCATGGCAACCAAGATAGCCGTACTGAACAAAGGGGCGATAACCCAGGTGGATAATCCCTACGACCTGTACCGACGGCCCAACGATGTATTTACCGCAAGTTTTGTCGGCTCTCCTGCGATGAACTTGGTGCGCGGTGTGATTCGCAGGGCTATTTCAGGAAATGCATGGACGTTCAGTAACGAAGATATCAGCGTTAGCTTAAAGGATATCAAACTTGATGCCGATGGGTTAGAAGTATTCATGGGGATAAGGCCTGAGCATGTCAGGGTTGTGGAAAGGGGAAAGGGAGGAATAGATAGCACCGTATCGGTGGTGGAGCCGCTGGGTTCGGTGACATATGTAACGGTAAACGTAGGAAAAACACAGCTGATATTACAGTACCCAGGGGAGATAAAATTGGATATGGGATCTTCCATCAAGATACAGCTCGATCCAGAAGGCCTATTATTATACGCCGTCGATACGGGCAAGAGATTGGCTATAGATGAGTAAACCAAACTCGACGACCATTAAGCTATAACTCAACACATTTTAAGTAATATGCAACCCAAGCTTCTCGGCTATTAGCCTTGACTTCTTTGGAATTTCGGAAGTGACCCACCTGTTCTTTACCCTCAGCCTGTGGATCCTTGATAGGTGCACCAGAACGTCCATTGGTGAATACATATAAAGAAGACCCCTATCCCTCAAGAGCTATGAAGTTAATGAGGAACCATCCCTCAAGGGAGTAATCGTCCATCATGTAGGTCCTGTCAGCGTTGAGCACATTCTTTAATACATCGAATGCCTGCTCGACGTTTGCCCTCTGCTTCAGTAATTCATACACCCTCTTTCACTCTTGTCAAGGTCAGTCATCACAGCTATCGTGCCAAGGGTGAACTGTTTTTCCTGAAAGATTTTCCTGCTGTCATCCCTGATTAGCGTGTCCTTCTCCTCCACCCTCAGCGATTCATCCAGGTACATGATAACCCTCCTCCTGCCAGTTCCCCTTGAACTGTACCATATGGGCCCGCCCTCAAACATGAAATAGCCTGAGAACTTGCTGCAGTCACCAATGCACGGTTTATAATCGAAGAACGATACGGGGTATCACCAGACATCCCCCGAATTCCTTAAACCTGTGAATAGGGGTACACTCCACCTACATAAGGCGGAGGGTGCTGTCGATTATAAACTGGCTGGGTTCCGGCATGGACCTTTATTCTCTTACCATAACCGGCATCTGGGCCACGTTACCCCTCGCGTTTCTGATCACCTTAGCCGGCCTTACATCAGTGCCTAAACAAGTGAAGGAAGCCTCTGTGGTCGACGGTATGGGGATGTGGGATTACTATTCATCCGAGGCGCTTCCTCTGGCAAAGGGCGCGATAATAACTGCTTTCCTCATGACCATGATACTTGCATTTGGTGATTTTGACCTGCCGTTCATCCTAGGCGGTGCCGGCGGGGTACCACCGACTACCATGGCTACGCTGGTCACCTTCTCCTATGCTCAGATGTTCTACGAGGGGCTTGTATCACAGGGACTGGCTACGACTATGATACTTGCTCTGATCGTGAGCATACCAGGGCTCTTGTTGGTTAGGGTGACCCTAGGGGGTGGTAGGAAGGAGGGCGGCACAGGACGGCTGTTTCACCTGCCATCGATGCACTTCCCTACCCTGCATCTTCCACACCTTCCGAACGCGCCGTTCAAGTACCTGATCTATGTGGTCTCTGTACTTGTCTTCATATTCATCCTCTTCCCTATCTACTGGATGG
Source organism: archaeon (assembly GCA_021792955.1). Taxonomy (GTDB): domain Archaea; phylum Thermoproteota; class Nitrososphaeria; order Conexivisphaerales; family UBA164; genus JAJZYL01. The sequence continues at coordinate 8,332 of JAJYTP010000025.1, forward strand.
GCTTGCTTGCCTTCAGGCCTCAGGCACTAGACTATGTTATCCCACCTGTCCTGTTGCCTACCAAGATAATCTCCAGCATCTTCCTAGCCACTGTAGCCCAAGCCACCCCCGAGATCATAACAACCACAGCCATAGCGATAGCGGTCACCGCGCTTACCATAGCCCTTGCCGCCCCTGCCGCGTACACCATTGCCCGGCAGGGAAGGCGGGCTCTCCTTGGTATCATAATATACGTATTCTCTATACCTTCCATCGCCTTCGTCTTCGGGGCTTTCTACATGATCAGCAAACTTCACCTGCTCAACACCTGGTGGGCCCTTATACTTACTGAACCGCTCTTTACCGTGCCATTTGTGATCTGGACTATGTCCAACTTCTATAACTCCCTGCCTAAGAGCTATGAAGAGGCGGCGCTGGTCGACGGTTACTCGCCATTGAGATCATTTTTCCAGATAGTCATGCCGCTGGCTAGGCCGGGACTCATAGCGGCTGCCATGGTCGCATTTATATTTGCCTGGCATCTCCTGCTTTTCCCGCTGGTCATGTCGCAGACCCCTTGGAACTTCCACTTTCCCCCGGTTGGGTCGAATACAGTAACCACCTTCGCCGTCATATTTGATCCGGACAGCACCGGTGGTTCCGTGTCAAACAACGTCTGGGTTCAGCTGGCCGCCTCGGGGATCATCCTTGCGATCCCGGTGATAGTCCTGTCTGTCATAGCCCAAAGCTACCTTCTGAAGGGGCTCTACTCTGGCGGGACAAAGGGGTAAGGAGATGCACGATCTCGCTCCGCCGTACATGGTAGCGGGAATGGCCTTTAGCATCAGGGGATAGGCAAGTGATGGGTTGATCATGGTCTAATGACTACTGTGAAAAAGGCCATTCCATATACCGTAGCTATCATAGTGACGATGTTATGGTCCTCCTCCTTTGTGCTGATAAAATTGGGCCTGAAGGAGGTGCCACCGCTGTATTTTGCTACCCTGAGGTATACCCTCGGGTTCGCGATCCTGGCCATCATAGACATCGCTTCCAGCAGGGGGCACAGCAAGGGTTATAGCGGGGCGCTGGCCGGAACTCCGAAGCCGAAGACTGCTTGGGTACCGCTCATAGTTGCTGGTATAGCTGGCTACACGGTCGCCCAGGGCTTGGAATACGTAGGCCTTTTTTACCTCCCGGCCGTT
>JAJYTP010000026.1 GCA_021792955.1 archaeon
CGGTGATAGTGGTGTGGGAAACCACTAAGGCTTGCGAATTGAAGTGTATTCATTGCAGGGCTTCGGCAATAGAATCAAGATCCCCTGAAGAATTAACAACAGAAGAAGCAAAAAGGCTATTTAATCAGTTAACTAAATTTGCCAGGCCTCCAGTAGTCATAATGACGGGTGGGAACCCTTTAATTAGGGATGACATTAATGAACTCGTAACAAGTGCATCTTATCTAGGCCTGCCTGTGGCAATATCGCCAGCTGTATCCGCAAGGCTAAATCCCGATGCATTAATTAAATTAAAAAATTCTGGTGCAAAATTCATGTCAATAAGCCTAGACGGCCTATCCTCTACGCACGAAACCATAAGAAACGTGAATGGAGTATATCAGGAAACAATAAAAGCGATAAATAATGCGATAAAAGCAGGCATCATACTTCAAGTTAACACCGCTGTAATGAAAGTCAATTATTTGGAACTACCGAAAATTTTTAAATTGATCTATGATATGGGGGTAAAAGTTTGGGAAATTTTTTTCCTTATACAAACTGGCAGGGGTTCTGAACTGCTTGATCTTACACAGGAAGAGTATGAAGCGGTCTGCAATTTTCTATATGATGCATCATATTACAATATCCAGATCAGGACGGTAGAATGCCCATTTATAAGAAGGGTATTGAAGGAAAGGGGTGAAGGAAAGAGCTATGCATCACCGATATATAAAAGGCTCCATGACGACCTTATCGAGCTAATGGGAAAACCTTTATCATCATCCACCTTGGGTAAGAGCGGTACGCTCGATGGGGATGGCATAATTTTTATCGACCATAAGGGGATTATTTATCCGGGGGGGTTCCTGCCTTTGCCTATTGGAGATGTAAGGCATGATGATATCGCAAAGGTATATAGAGAATCTCCTTTATTGAAGAGCATCAGGGCAAGGGCATTTAATGGCAATTGTGGTAGCTGTAAATTCAAATGGGAATGTGGGGGCAGCAGGGCAAGGGCTTTTGCATATTTTGGTGACCCGCTTGGTTCAGACCCAGCTTGTATTTTAAATGCATAACTTGACGCATAATCGCATTAAAGGTAAACGTCCTGTACAGTTTCAGAAATCATTTTAACCCATGCGGTTTGGATAAACGCTTATGTTTGATGAACAGCAATACGATGTGGTAGTAATAGGAGGAGGAATATCCGGGCTTTCAGCAGCTATCAGGCTGTCTGGGGCAGGGAAAAAAGTTTTGCTTCTTGAAGCGCAAACCGATTTAGGGGGTAAAATTCGGACTTCAAATATAATGGGGGTAACAGTAGAAGAGGGGCCCGACGAATTAATAACTGGATATAAAAAATTTGATGAAATGCTAAAACTGACTGATACATATAATAACTTAATATCCCCAGAAACATCCAACTTTCTTATATATTCTAGAAATAGGCTCAGGAAATTTCCTGAATCGCTTGTTACCGGCGTGCCATCATTCAATTTAAAAGATATACGTGAATTTGTAACTTCAGGATTACTTTCACCAAAGGCTTATTTCCGTGTTATGATAGAGCCATTAATTAAATTGAATAAATTGGAGAGTGATATAAGCATCAAGGATCTATTTGAAAAGAAGTTTGGCTCAGAATTTACAAGGAACGTGGTAGACCCGCTATTCGGTGGAATAATGGGTGCTGATGTTTCGATAATTAGCTCTAGATCGTATATACCGTATATTTATAGGATAGTTGAACAGAAGAAAAGCGTTTCCTTATATTTCAGCAGAAGGCGCACGAACCAACATTTTGGAATAAGCTCAACTCCTACCGGTCTAAATGGAATTGTTCAAAGTTTCAAAAAATATGCTGAGGGAATAGGTGTCAAAATAGTTACTGGCCACGCTGTCGATAGCATCAGTAATAATAATGGTAGTTGGATTGTAATGGTCGGATCGATTGGTATAAAATGTAAAAGGGTACTTTTAGCAGTGCCATCGTATATAGCTGCCAAGCTTGTTCATAATGTTGATAAAGGGCTAGAATCATTATTATCTTCAATCAAATACTCGGAAATAACAGTTATAAATTCAGTTTACACAGCAGATTCTGTAAAATTACATGGAAAATTTTCCGGCTTCTTGGTGCCCAGCTATTCCGGATATAAATTGCGCGGCTGCACATTAATGAGCCGTAAATGGGGCTATGCACATATGGAAGATCATGAGTTGGTCAGATGCTTCATAACTAGGGACTCTGGTAAATCAGAGGAATACTATATCCAACAAACTGCCAAGGAATTGATACAAATGGGCGTAACAAAGGGTGTTCCACAAAAATCACAAGTAAAAATCTGGGATGCGGCGCTGCCCATCTATACGGTAGGGCACGCCGAGCTAATACAGAAGATAAATCAAACAATTCCTTCAAACATGTACCTTGCTGGTGCATCATACAATGGAGTAGGGATAGCTTCCAGCGGTATATCAGGAATTGAAGCTGCGGAAAGGATCTTGTCAATAAATTGAGTAATCATTAGCATGCAAGTCTTTACATGCGCTCAAGAAAAATGTCTTTTGGTTTTGAAGCTAATTAATTATATATCTGGAGAATCATTGGATGTAAATTACTTCATCAGCATAATTTTCCTTAAAGCTCAAATAAGTTAGACTGATGTTAACCGTTTAACACGAACTGGAAAAGGCCTCATGCAATATTTACTGGTTGCCTTCAAAATAACAACTTTCATGAAAATCCTAGAATTATGCTGAGTGCTTGGGAGTCTGTAAAGCTAGCCTTAGTTTAATGGAATATCACTATCTGTTCAAGCATAGATCTTATACGGGCCCGGTGGGATTTGAACCCATGACCTACAGCTTAGGAGGCTGCCGCGCTATCCATACTGCGCTACGGGCCCATGCAATGTTGCGCTACTATAAGCTTAATCGCTAAGTTAAGTGCGCTAACGGATTTGGTAAAATATTACGGGCTTAAAAGCTTGACTGGTAGGGATTGAGACCTGTATGAATATATTTATCACCAGCGCTGTCGATATACCTCGCATTAATTAAAACGATAATTGCAGTATTTTGTTGCATCAATTGTTCAATATCCGCGGCAGGCCCTTCCCTATTTACTAAAGGTTGGGCATCCCGTTTATCCCTTTAACCGTTTATGGATTCTGGATAAAAAGACGACTGTAAAGACAGATGAATATATCCATGCAGCAAAGAGGCCTGTCGCTGCCGCTATTGATATTCCATAGAGGAGATAGCTAGGGTAAACGTAGTTTAAGCCGAAAAGTATTGGCGCTAGTTGTAGTGAAGAGATGGAGAAGATGGCCAGTGGAAATGTATATGCCCAAACGCTGATACTAGGGCGCATTTGCGGAACCTTGGCTATGCTCACTAAGAGCGCCGTTCCAAAGTTCCATAGTTCAAATCCCCAGAGCACCATGGATGTAGTGATAGCTATGCTAGCTGGTATGATAAAGATACTATTGAGCTTTGATAACACAAGTATATTTATCACAATGATGCTTGCCACGCCCATGGGGATTATGATCACAGGGGATGACTCCAGGGTCTTGATGTCCTTGGCATGGGAAGCAAGCGCTAGAGACCCCAGAAATATGAACAAAAAGAGGGCGATGCCTAACCCCAATATTATCTGGAAGTATATCAACTGGTCCAAGCCCTTTGAAAGAAAGGGCAATAGCGTTACCCCAAGCAAAGTCGTGGTCGATAATGCTACCGGTGGGATCAATAACGCATAGGTTATTTCACCTATGGCCAGCTCCTTGGTATACAATTTATAGCCCAAAAACAGGCTTATAAACAGTATGGCCAGGAAATCAATGAAATAGTTATAAGTGGAAAATAAATAAATCTGTTTAACTATGTGCGGGAAATATCCCACCAATGAGACGTTAAAAATTAGCACAGAAAGTGGAAGCACAGCCATAAAGCTGATCTTGTTCAAATCGTTCCAATCCTCCCTGATTACGCTGCTAAAGTTTGCCGCCCTCCTAGCCACTAAAAAGACAATCACTAGCAGAAAGAAGCAACCCAGTATCAGGAAGATGGTGCCAAGATAGATCAGCGGCTTGAATGAAAAAAAATCTGCAAACTTGTCAAGTACAATAGAAAGGGCAAGCGTACCCAGGGCGATGGAAAACCATTCTGGGGAGAAAATTCTTGACATGCTTCCTCTATTCGACATGATATCAGACCCATTGCATGATTATATTTAAATTTGTTAACTGTTGTTGAATATGTAAGGGATAGCCCTTAGGTAGGCTCACGTGCATTACAGTGAGATGATGTGACATGACCGATAAAGTAATATAATATATGTGAAACGGTTAAAGACGAACATGGAAGAAGGCGGCTTTCTGGACATTCTGAAGGAGCATCTGAGGATCGAGCAGTATGCTCGAGAGCTGTGGGAGGAGACCAGGTCAAATGTAAGGGTTGATAAGGTAACCAAGGGGAGGATCGCGTTCATCGAGGGGCCGCCAACCATGAATGGGGAGCCGCACATAGGCCATGTAAGGGGTAGGGTGATAAAGGACCTGTATTTCAGGATGGAGACGCTCAAGGGCAATTCGGTCCGGTTCAAGGCTGGCTGGGATACGCAGGGGTTGCCGGTTGAGCTGCAGGCGGAAAAGGAGCTCGGAATTTCCGGTAATAAGAACGAAATGCTTCAGCAAATAGGAGTGGAGGCCCTTGTCGAATACTGTAAATCCATCATCATGAAATACAACAGGTCATGGCTGGAGGCGGATAGGCTGCTTGGGATGTCCTTCGATTATGATGGCGCTTACTGGACGTACAGGGATGAGTATATAGAAAGGGAATGGAGGATAATAAGGGCTGCCTACGAAAAGGGGTTGTTATATGAAGGTTACAGGGTAGTGGCCTATTGCCCAAGTTGCCAGACGAGCTTGAGCAATACCGAAGTCGGTTTGGGTTATGCTCAGGTTGATGACCCTAGCCTGTACTATAAGGTTAAACTGAACGGGGAGGTCAACTATCTGGTCGTATGGACTACGATGCCGTTTACACTCGTTACAGATCAGATGGTTGGGGTCAATCCATCGGCCGAATATGTATACGTCAAGGTAGATAACGAAACCGGAAGCGAAACGTGGATACTCGCATCATCCATGATGGACCAGGTACTGTCAATGCTCAAGCTTAAGGGAACGGTAGTTAGTAAAGTCAGGGGTTCGGAGCTGGAGGGAAAAGCATACGAGCCGCCGCTCGCCGATTTTGTCCCTGAGCAGGCCAAAGGACATGCGAACCGTTTTGTAGTGGTTGCGGAAGATTTTGTGGATGTAAATACGGGGACCGGTCTGGTACATTTGAGCCCGGCCAATGGGGAGGATGATTTTGCTGTAGCTCAGAGGAGGAAGATGGATGTATTTAACCCGATTGACGATCAAGTAAGATTTACGGCCGAGGCAGGAAGGTATTCCGGCCTATTCGTAAGGGATGCTGATGATATGATAGCCAACGATCTAAAGAAGAACGGGCACCTGGTGCGTTATGGAAGGATTAACCATACATATCCCACCTGTTGGAGGTCCGGTCACAAGCTTGTCTATTTGGCCAGGAGGGAATATTTCTATTCAATAGAAAGGATAAAGGATCAGCTGGTCGAGGCCGCCTCGTCGGCAGCGTACTTCTTTGAACAGCCGAAGAATAGGTTCCTTGAAATAATAAAGGAGGGTAAGCCATGGTGCATAAGCCGTGAGCGCGTCTGGGGAACGCCCATGCCTATATGGGTGTGTAAGGACTGCGGTAACAAAGTGTATGCGTTCGACAGAAGGAGCATCATCGCACAGGCCAAGGCGCTGCCTGATAGTGAAAACTTTGAACTGCACAGGCCATGGATAGATCGGGTGGTACTTAAGTGCCCTGCTTGCGGTGGTGATTGTATCAGGGAACCCTTCGTCCTAGATACATGGCATAACAGCGGTGCGGCTCCATACGCATCTCTTACGGATACCGAATATGGGACGCTCATCCCGGCCCCGTTCCTGACTGAAGCCATAGATCAGACCAGGGGATGGGCCTATACGCTTCTCGTTGAAAATGTAATACTCGAAGGGAAGGCACCATTTAACTCATTCCTATTTAGCGGGCACGTAGTAGATGAAAACGGTGAAAAGATGAGCAAGAGCAAGGGCAACATAATCCCCGCACTGGAAATACTCAATCGCGATCCTGTGGACCTGGTCAGGTTTTATCTTCTGTGGAAGTCCAGTCCGATCGATGAATTAAATTTCAGCAATAAGGAGATGATGGGCAGGCCGTATCAGGTTTTAAATACCCTGAGGAACCTGCACGCCTACTATAAGATCAATTCCTCATATGACAAGTATGTGTGGTCACCCGAACACCGAACACATCTAACAGACAGGGAAAGGTGGCTATTCACGGAACTGGACTCCTTCATTAGAAGATACATGAAGTTGTACGATGAAAGACGGTTCAATGAGATGATGAGGGAAATAGACTATATGGTGATCGAGGTATTGAGTCAAAAATATGTGCCCATGACCAGGGGGGAACTGTGGAGTGATTCACCAGAAACCGCAGAAAGAAGGGCCGCCATTTATTGGGCGCTCGGATCAGCCCTTCACGCCATAGATGTACTGCTGCATCCTGCCGCTCCCTTTTTGACGGATTATCTGTTTAACAGCTCCCTGAACGTAGGGAAAAGGGGGTCCCTGCTACAGGAGGGGATGCCTGCCATCGATAGGGAAACGGACTATGGATTGATAGATAGGTTTCAAGTCGTATGGGCCGTGGTGTCCGCGTCCAACAACGCCAGAATGAAGGCTGGGATAAAGAGGAGATGGCCAATTGGGCGCCTGTTATTCTATACAAACGCGACGGTTCCTCCCGAGGATCTGGAACTGATAAAGGGGCTGGCAAATGTAAGGGATGTGCAACAGGTAAGCGATGCGCCTTCGATGCCTATGAAACGAGTGGTAAGGGTAAACAGAAGAGAGGTGGGGAGGTTGTTCAGGGAAAGGTCGTCTATAGTGGAGGCCAAGCTGAACGTTACCGACTTAGGCAGAATGGACCCTTCAAAAGGAGTAGATATAGAAGTGGGCTCACAAACGGTTCACGTTCCACCCGAAGCCCTTGATATAAAATATGAACCGTTGCCTGATACTTCTCTGGTAATTGAAAAGGACCTCATATTGGTGCTTGAAACCAAAAGGGATGCTGAGCTCATAAGGGAAGGCTATGTTCGCGACGTTGCAAGGAGGATTCAATATCTCCGTAAGGAGAAGGGTTACAACCCTACGGACGTGTTGCCCCTTGCGCGGATAGCAGGCCTTGACGAAGAGATAGCCGATATGCTCCGCGGCTCACTTGACAGGCTAGCCTTTCTCGTCAGAGTTCAGCGAGTGGAAATTCTAATGGAGCCGGCCGATGGCATAGACTGGACTGAAGTGGACCTTGATGAAAGGAAGATCCATCTATCAGTTTAGGAAATATGGAAAGGAGGCCGCTGCCGGGAATTTCGGGATGCTCGACCTAACGGCGGTCGCATCCAATCGAACCCGGGCTAAGGGCTTTCCGCCTAGGGAAGTCCACAGGCCCCTGCGCTGCCACTACGCAACAGCGGCCACCCAATGAGCGTGAAGTATTGCAACTAATAAATTTTAGCATTATGACGTTGCATGAAATCCTCTGAAGCCATATCTATGACCCCAGCTACGTTGTAACAAATTTTTTGTAACTATCCCGTTGTTCTGAGCCCCTCGCCATTATCGGTCACACACAGTTAGTTATGTCCCTTTTGGCGGCTGAGATCATCATTTGTATTTAGCCCTGAGGTAGCACTCTCCCTTGAGTACCCTTTTTTGTAATCATAAAAGGAATTAGCATAATGGTAACGACAAATATGATTCTCAAATTAGTTGGCATCACGCTAAAATATGCTTAGTTCCCAATAAGGATACGTCGTTTATGCTAAATATGGAGGATTTAGATGATCGTCCTAGCTAGAAAGCTTGAGTTAATGAATAAATCAACGATTCCATTCTCAATTTTCCTCTGCCAAGGTAGATAAATTATAATATATGAGCTAGGTTTTAAGGGTACATTTTAACAAAAATTGATATTTTTCAAGAAAAGAGAATGAGAACATCTGGGAAAAATTTATAAACGCCAGAGATAATGCCCAACATATTTACTTAAGGTGAATAGAAATATGTCAAACCAAACCGTTATACCCGCTATGACCTCATCAGGTCAACCCGTATTAATATTGAAGGAAGGAACGCAGGAAAGCAGGGGTAAGGAGGCACAGAAGAACAACTTTACTGCGGCCCAATTAGTGGCCGACATAATAAAGACGAGCCTTGGCCCACGTGGCATGGATAAGATGCTAGTTGACAGCCTGGGGGACGTAACTGTGACAAATGATGGGGCTACAATACTTAAGGAGATAGATGTGCAGCACCCTGCTGCAAAGATGATGGTGGAAATATCAAAGGCAGTTGATAATGAAGTGGGCGATGGAACAACCAGCACGGTAGTGTTCGCTGGTGCGCTGCTCGAAAAGGCGCAGGAGTTGATCGATAAAGAGGTCCACCCAACGATTATAATAGATGGATACATGAAGGCCGCCCGGAAAACGGTCGAAATTCTGAACAAGATAGCCGTTAAGGTCGACCCCAAGGACACGGAGGTCCTCAGGCGTATTGCAAAGACGACGCTGAACACAAAGATGGTTACCAAGGACTCAAACTACTTGATACCACTTGTTGTAGATGCCGTTAGCAAGGTAATTGATAAGGCCAATGGCAATTATAAGGTGGACATCGACAACGTAAAGGTAGAGAAGAAGCCCGGTGGTTCAGTTGTTGATACTCAACTGATAAGCGGTGTGGTGGTGGACAAGGAGGTAGTGCATGCCGGTATGCCAAGGAAGGTGGTAAATGCCAAGATAGCCCTTTTGAACGCCCCATTGGAGATCGAGAAGACCGAGTTCGATGAAAAGATAAACATAACAGATCCGACCCAGATGAAAGGCTTTCTTGATGAAGAGGCAAGGATATTAAAAGAAATGGTCACCAAGATCAAAGCTATAGGTGCCACAGT
>JAJYTP010000027.1:0-2469 GCA_021792955.1 archaeon
TGAGGATAGTTACCACGCGGTTCGCATGTTTTCGTGTCGACGTGCTCGCCAAGAAGCCCCAGATCATTTGAGCAGTTAATCAGCCTCATTATGTACTTTATGGCCTCCTCCCTGTTGCCCTGCATGTTTTTCACCCTTGCCATCCATGAACTTGCAAGGCCGAACGGGTGCCTTGCCCGGCCCAGGAAATCCTTTCTGTATCTGAACACCATGTAATTTGAAACAAGTTCGTCTTCTATCCTCTTTAACGTAAGTTTGAATCTATCATCGCTTATTTCTATAAACCCGTACAGTGGCATCGTGAGGAGGCTGGCATCAATTTCTCTTGACCCAAAACTTCGCACAAATGACTGTATTTCATTGTCCCATGAACGTTCAAAAGTGAAGGCCTTGATACTATCTGCATGTAGCTTCCACCTATCATGCTTTTCGACCTTTCCAAGTTCGATGGCTAGCTTTAGAGCTGTGTTAAGCGCGCTCCACATCATAACCTTGCTGTACGTATATTGGAGCTCCTTCCCCCTTTCCTCCCAGATCCCCGCATCGGGTCTCTTGTAACTTATTTCAGTAAACCTAGCTATGGCTTCTACAGCCCACCAGTTGTTCAGTATATACTCTTTGTCCTTAGTAGTATCATAGTATGTTTCAAGGGCCTTCATGAATTCACCTTCAATGTCCAGCTGAATCTGAAGATGCGCCGCATTGCCTACCCTCACGGGCTTCGACCCACGATAACCTGAAAGCCAGTCAAGGGTTGTTTCCGAAGGAGGAGGGCCTCCGTCCACTGTATACAGCGTATGATTAAAGGGCTTCCTCGATGGATCGAGCACGCTGAGCAAAAAGTTCAGTATTTCCCTTCCCTTTATTATGAAGCCAGCCTTTATGAGCGCCTGTGCTGCAAAGCTGGCATCCCTTATCCAGGCGAACCTGTAATCCCAATTCCTGTTTGACCCTACGACCTCAGGTAGAGAGGTCGTAGGCGAAGCTATTATGGCGCCGGATGGCCTATAAATCAGACCCATGGTTACAAGCAGTGAAGTGTTAAAGGCCCTCTTCGCCCAATCTGGCGGTTCAAAGGGGCACCACGATACGGTTGATCTCCAGTATTCCATTGTTGACTTCATTGCTTCCCGTGGTATTGAATAAACCCCCCCTTTTTTACTGAAAAGCCCATAGCCTACATCATTTGTATAAAGCATCAGGATGTATCCTTCACCCCCCTTGAAGTTCCATTTGCCTTTGCCGACGGATGTTACCTTGGAATTCCATTTGAACTTAATTTCAAAGGCCTGCTTGCCGGTGGGATCGCTGAAAATGGCCCCATTATCCTTAAGGTAAAACGATGGATGTATCAGCCCGTATTCAAAGGTGGGCCTGATGAAAATACTGAACGGCATCGTGCTCTTGATATATCTCATGAGGGCGCTTTCAGACTGCGGCATAAGGTCCCTGATCTGAGCTCTCCCTAATTCGGATTTCACGGCGGTCTGTAATATCAGCGCGTTTGACACGTATTCTCTTCTGAACGTTACATTGCCTCCAAAGTCTATTCCAAAGCTGTAATTAGTTTCGTCGTCCAACAATGAACAGAACAGCGGTGGTGAGTCAAATCTGGGAAGGGTTAGCCAATCGATCGACGCGTCAGAGGATATAAGCGCAGCGCCATAACCATTTGAAATAAATCCATGATCGATTCTTCTATCATGCTTGTCCTGGGGTGCCATATCTACATCTAGAGTAAAAAATGTGGCTATAAATGTATGCTGTAGATAATGTACTGCTAGGGACGCTGATGGGATGCGTATATGACCTACACTTTAGCGGTTTGAAACAAACTAAAAAGCACAGTTAGTAATTTTTCCGAATATCCACCATCAGGAATCTATCATTTACTTTTTTCGTTCAATTCGACAACCGTTATTATATACTCTGCATGGCTCCAGATCAGTGGCGATACCGAAAGGGGCGTACCGTCATACGGATTAATCTGTTCAGGGAGTTCACCGGAATGCTGGCTATGATTAATTACCCATTTTAAAAGCGAAAGGGCTTTATCATAATCGCCGGTCCTGATAAAGTATCTTGAAGCCCAGAGCGTGGTAATTATCCATGGGTTTCCTGGAACCTGATTATCATCCCTTACCCTCTGGTAAACATCGCCTTCATATCTTGCCAGGCCGCCGACCTGTTTTACCCACAGCCTTTGCATTATTGTGCCCATGTTCGCTACCACCCTTGGATCGGCGGGATCCTTCATACCGAAAAGGAACAGTGCCATGTTCTGCGAATCAACTGTGAAATCTGGCTTTCCATCTATTATCCCCCTAGCATAATACCCCTTTTCCGGTGAATAAAACCTGTTTTCAAACGCAGATGCCATGTTATCCGCTGCCTGTCCATACTCTTTAGACAGGTCGGGCTCTCGGAAAGTTTTGGCAAATTCAGAGGCGGCTTTAAGTGCCGCATAGG
>JAJYTP010000027.1:2479-8683 GCA_021792955.1 archaeon
ACCGTGTAAGTATGAACACCGTACCTTTCCTCCCACAGATCATAGGATTCTTTGGGCAACCCATCATTATCAACAAACGATAAAAGAAAATTAGCGCCTTTCTTTATAAGATTTTCATAGAGTGGGAAGAAGTATTCAATATCAAGGGACTGCAGGTAATACTGCCACAGTGACCATATAACCAGGGCGGTTTCATCCTCCTGTATAGGAATTATGGTCTTATCTCCTATAATCCTAGGTATCCAGCTGCTTGCTATGTTTCCATCTGGCAGGTATTTATGATAGAAGTATCCTTCCTTTGAAATTGTATCAAGCGCGAAATCATAAAACTTTCTGGCTGCGCTAAAGTGCAGGGTTTTTGTCAAGGCATATGCTGCAATGGCCGCATCCCTGGGCCACACATAATAGTACCCATCTTTGCTGTTCTTCAGTATATCGCTATCTGACGAAGCCATTATAGCCCCTCCGTTGTTCATATGTATTCTTATGATGAACTGCGATTTCCTGAACAGGGCCAGTATCTCCTGAGGCTGTGATACCTGCTTCTTCTCATCCCACACGGTCCAGTAATTGCTCGTGAGCCTGAACATGCTTCTTAGCTTTTCCGCACTGAGCGCACGGGTTAATTTCACAAGAGAATCCAGATTTTCCTGCGCAATTATAAAATAGAACAGCTCCTTGGTCTCGTTTGGCGATATAAAGAGAGTGTGCCCTATTACCGAGTCCACTGACCCGATTGCCACGGGGTTAAATGATAGCTTACCGTCTTCAGCATCCTTCCACGTGCCCTCGAACCCCTTGAATCCCTTTATCCCTATGGCGTACTGGTCCATTGAGTTGTTTGCATCATCGAATGTAGATATCAGAAATTGCCTTCTGTCCTTATAGTGAACAACCGAGTTGAGCTGAGGGTAGTAAAAAGCCGTATCCCCTATATCGTTCCCGTAAATGTAGAAATCCTGATGGAAGAAGAATTTAACTTCCTGTGGGGAGTTTCCAGAATTTGTAGCCAAGATCCTTCTTACATAGATATCATCATATATATCAACGAAATCATTGCTGCTCAGATTTATGTTGCCCACGGCGTACTTGACGTCACTTATCAACGTGTCATCCAAATAATCCATGTGTTTTATAATAGACCTATCTATCCACCTGAAATCTCGGTCGACCGAAATCCCATATCTAAATGGGTGCCCCACAACATGATTATCTCCCTGATCATGAGCGTAATACATATCAACTATCCTGTAATCTTGATCAAAGCTTAATAGAATGCGGCTGTTTCCGATTGAAAGATGTCGTACCATCATATTTTTTAATTCTGTGTAGTTTAAAACTGTTTTCATTCAAATTTATTTGCGGGTATTTTGTGACACCCTCTCACGCTCAAGCCCGTGAGCTTTACATGTCGTAATCCTCACTGAGGGTTCGCCGGCAACATGGGAACTTGTTTCCTGTTTCAAAGACAAACGGCTAACATTCTTTTCAATCCTCATGTCGCCAATATGCTTACCTCAACCTATGCGTTATACTGGAACAAAGAAATGGCACCTTATAATTAACAGCAATACGTTTATCTTTACGACGGTTAACTAAAATCAACATTGGAAGATTATAATAATGAATGGATTTTAAGTAACATGAGCGGAAGTTATTCGTCTTCTTCTGCATCATTTGCAAATTTAAGGACGTATCATGGGCTGTTCGTTAAAAGAATAGGGGACAAATACGAGAGGTTAGTAATACTATCAAAGCTATTCGAAGAATTAGTTGGAAAAGGGAACACATTTAACATCGACACAAATTATTACAAGGACGCGATTTATCCTGAAGGATATCGAACGCTCAGCAGCTTTGAGCTGGGGTACATTCCTACGTTTCACTTTAAGGTTGAAGGGCTAAGCATAACAAAATCGTTGGTGATGGACCCTGAAAACGATTGGCTGGTGATAAAATATGATTTCGATGGCCAACGCCCATCCAGTTTCTTGCTCCACCCGCTTTTTGCATTAAGAAGTTATCATCTAGCAATGAGGAGGAGGGAACTAAACCTCTCCATCAATAATTTAGATGGCATTTATGAATTCAGATCAGGAGATACCTTCTTAAAAATTATGGTAGATGGGAGTTTTGTACCGGACGACAGTTGGTACTATAACTTTCAGTACCCCCTTGATATGAAAAGGGGGTCAAATTATGAGGAGGACCTTTACCATCCGGGTTACTTGAAAATCGATAATCCTTCAGCGTCACTAGAGGTCAAGATTTCCTGTTCTGAAGGCATGCCCGAGGATTTCAAGATGGTAAAGGACAGAATGATGATGGCGCAATCCGCATCAAATAGCGAACTGAAACCTATTGTAGGGAATTCAACAGTTTTCCTAGCCAATGATGATATAATTGCAGGGTTCTACTGGTTTGGCCCATGGACCAGAGACACGATGATCTCCATGCCTGGCCTGATCCTAGTTACAAAGAGATTCAAGCTGGCCAGAAAAATACTATGGAAATATGCTCAGATGATCAAGGACGGCATGATGCCCGTAACCGTTACAGATCCCGCTAACATTTCATCAGCGGATTCATCACTATGGTTCATTTATGCTCTATACAAGTATTATAAATATACAGGAGACATAAACACCGTTAGGAGGGTTTACCCAGCCGTAATGAAAATAATTAAATCATATATTAAGGGAAATGAACTGATTGAACTTGACGGGTGCTTGGTAAAGGCAAAGAAGCCCGGCATCACCTGGATGGATGCGAGGACAGGGGATACGATATTTACAGCGCGCACTGGCTTGCCTGTAGAAGTTAATGCTTTGTGGTACAATGCCCTTGCATCAGCGGAATACTTTTCACGTGAGTTAAACCTCAAGTTCCCGAAGGATGTAAATCAGATGATACCGGCAATAAAGGAGGAATTCAAGGAAAGATTTGTTACTAACGATCAGGTGCTGGATACAGCTGGCCCGGATGATAGCAGCATTAGGCCCAACTTTTTACTTTCCTTTTCACTGCCATTTCCTGTAATGGATAATTTTTCCAGGTATTCCTTGGCAGTTAAAGCAAAGCTTTTGACCCATTATGGGCTGAGGTCACTTTCATCGGATGATCCAAAATACGTTGGAAAGTACGAAGGCGATCAATACCACAGGGATATGGCATATCATAACGGTTCTGTATGGCCATGGTTAGTGGGCCCGTATATTACAGCATCTGTTAGAAGTGGGGCCAGCAGGGATGAGCTGCTCGCGTACTTTAAGCCATTACTGTCATTGAGAATGATTCCTGAGATATTTGACGGAGATGAACCCCATGAACCACGAGGTTGCATAATGCAGGCATGGAGCTATGGAGAAATAATAAGGGCGTACTATGAAGATCTAGCATCGGTTTAATGATGATGTATACTATGGTGGTTTATCCTAACACATATGGCAGGCTGTTAAATGGGCCTTGGCGATGATGACGGATTCCGGCCTTGCCATAGCTCTCATGACACAGGGCCTTAATTTATCCGGTGTTAGTTACATATGAAGGTGGCTGTGATAGGCTGGGAACTGCCTCCAGCATTCTCGGGCGGGTTAGGCATACATACGTTCAATTTGTTCGGGGAAATGAGCAAATTAATTGACATCGATGTATATATTCCACGCATTGGGCCGCTTTACGATCATTATCCGTTCAATGTCAGAACCGTTGAACTCGGCGTTGGCGTAAGAAATGGTGTATATGAGTCACTTACATATGATTTTTATGAAGCGATTAATAGATATAACAGGGCCTTTGAGGAGATGGATACCATTAACGGCGCGAGCATAGTTCATTGCCATGATTGGATAACCTTCCAAGCAGGAATTGAACTCAAGGAGAGGTTCAATATTCCCCTTGTAGTTACCGTGCACAGCACGGAAACCGATAGGTCTGGCGGCTTCTATCCGCAGAAATGGATAATGGACATTGAACGAGAAGGTATGAAAGAAGCGGACAGGGTTATAGCCGTATCGCATTACACAAAGAAGATAATAATTGATACATACGACATTCGGCCGGATAAAATTTCCGTTATACACAACGGTGTTGGAAAGCACTTCCTTGAACTTCCATCCAGAGACTATTATCCCACAGGAAAGGTGCTTTACTTCGGAAGAATAACCACACAGAAAGGACCGGCATTCTTTATTGAATCGGCTTCCAAGGTAATTGACCTGCTTCCCAAAGTAAAGTTTGTAATCGCTGGAACGGGGGAGCTTCTAAATAGAATGAAAGAGGCAGCGAAGTCAGCGCTACCCCGCGGTAGTTATGAATTCACTGGTTTCATAGACCTCAATAAGGCGATAACCCTTTACAGGAACAGCGATGTGTTTGTCCTCCCGGCGGTATCTGAACCATTCGGCATCACCGTACTGGAGGCCATGAGCTCCGGGACCCCGACCATTATAAGCAGAACTACGGGGGTCGGCGAATCATTGAAAAATGTACTGAAGGCAGAGTTCTGGGACACCGATCTCATTGCTGAATATATAGCGGGAACAGTGAGATATCGAGGCCTCAGGGCAACCCTTGGAAGCAATGCAATGAGTGAGGCCAAACAGTTTACGTGGAAAAGGGCTGCCGAGGAAACCTTGAAGGTGTACAGAATGGTATGAAGGCGGTCATATTATTTTTTGAGGTCCACCAACCAAGGAGATTGAGGGTGTACAGAATGAAGGAGATTGGCCATTCTCACAATTATTTCTGGGATGAGAGAAATTCGGAAATCCTACAACGCATCTCCAGAAGGTGTTACGTGCCTACGTTAGCTGCCTTTATTGAAAACGAAATAAAGGCAAGCGTTTCTGTGTCAGGTACATTTATGGAGCAGGCGCACGAATATGCGCCCGAATCAATTGATTCATTTAAATCATATTTCAGGTCAGGGCTTTCAGAGGTGGTAGCCGAGACATATTATCATAGCCTCGCCTCAGTATGGAATGAGCAGGAATTTATTGAACAGGTTGATCAGCAGGTTAATACCTTGAAAAAAGAATTTGGGGTTGAACCCAAATCCTTCAGAAATACAGAACTCATCTACAGCGACGATATTGCACGAGTTGCAAGATCAATGGGATTTAAAAGGGTGCTTGCGGAGGGCATAGATTCAGTTATCAAGGGCAATTCGCCTAATCACGTTTATCGTTCTACATCGGGTACAACGCTCTTCCTAAGGAACTATAGGCTCAGCGATGATATTTCCTTCCGGTTTTCTAACTGGAACTGGTCTGAATACCCTCTAACAGCGGACAAGTACGCCAAATGGATAGATGACGCACCTGGGGATGTTGCGAACTTGTTTATGGATTTTGAAACGTTCGGTGAGCATCAGGTTGCAGAAACTGGCATATTTGAGTTTATAAGGGCGTTACCTCATGAGTTCAAAAGACGAGGCATAGACATGCTTACGCTTGAAGAGGCTGATAAAAGGTTTGAAAAGCGATCAACGATCAGCGTTCCCAATATAACCTCTTGGGCCGATACTAGAAGGGACCTGTCACCATGGCTTGGCAATGACATGCAAAGAGAGGCGTTCAATGCGCTGGTCAAAACCGATAAGAAGAACCAAATATGGAGAAATCTGCAGACTTCCGACCATCTTTACTATATGTCGACAGGTACCTCGCAGGATATTACTGTTCATGAATACTTTAACCCTTTCAAATCACCATATTACGCGTTCCTTAGCTTCATGAATGTACTGCAGGACCTCATGCTTCAATGAACAGCGATCTCACTCGCCGGGTTATTTATTTTTAAACAATCTTAACCTAATCCTATTTACTGTATGTAGTGAATATATTCGAAATAAGCTTGAACGTTAGATCGCCGAATATATTATCTAACACGACAGGAGATGATAGATACGGATCATGCAGTTATATGCGGCTAGTCAATTTAATAAATGGAGCTTGAATATTAGATAGCGAAGTATGCGGGACCCGGGATTTGAACCCGGGATCTCCAGCTTGGGAGGCTGACGTCCTAGACCAGACTAGACCAGTCCCGCAAGGTCAAACTTGCGCGCCTTTTGTTTCCAAGCCTGATAAGGCAATGCATCCACTTCCTCTGGTATATACAGGTTAACAACCTTTGCCGTCATTCGTTTATCAACATATCGGTAAACATAGATGATGTTTGTAATAAAATAAATTACTATCT
>JAJYTP010000028.1 GCA_021792955.1 archaeon
CAGCGCAACGCCCTTGTTGTTATGATAGTCCGGGTTGTTAGGGTTTAACGTTATGGCTTCATTGTACTCTTTTATTGCCTCTTCATAGCGTTCTAAATCATACAGCGCAACGCACTTGCTGTTATGATAGTCCGGGTTGTTAGGGTTTAACGTTATGGCTTCATTGTACTCTTTTATTGCCTCTTCATAGCGTTCTAATTGTGCCAGCGCAACGCCCTTGCTGTTATGATAGTCCGGGTTGTTAGGGTTTAACGTTATGGCTTCATTGTACTCTTTTATTGCCTCTTCATAGCGTTCTAATTGTGCCAGCGCATCGCCCTTGTTGTTATGATAGTCCGGGTTGTTAGGGTTTAACGTTATGGCTTCATTGTACTCTTTTATTGCCTCTTCATAGCGTTCTAATTGTGCCAGCGCATTGCCCTTGTTGTTATGATAGTCCGGGTTGTTAGGGTTTAACGTTATGGCTTCATCAAACTCTTTTATTGCCTCTTCATAGCGTTCTAATTGTGCCAGCGCAACGCCCTTGCTGTTATGATAGTCCGGGTTGTTAGGGTCTAGCTCGATAGCCTTGTCTATCTCTTTTATAGCAGCTTCGTATCTTCCTTGTAATAAGTAAAGCAAATATCTATCATAATTTGTTTTAATTTTAAAATACTCAAGCTTTTCTAACACTGTGGATAAAGAAGATAGATATATACGGGAAACGTAGTCTGATATCATGACATAAATATTAAAAATCTCTGCTAAAGATATGTTTGCTTTATCGCTGCCTTCGATAAATTGTCCCGAAATATTATCCATAAATTTGTTCTGAATCATCCTGCTCAGGAAAAATACGGTAATATAGTAGAAAAGTCTATCATTTAAGATAGCGTTGTTCAGAGACTCTTTGCTTAAATAGCTGTTGACAAAAAAACCTAAAAGCCCATCATAAAGCCCCACTTTGTTTGGCGTTATTTGAGAATAAACTATTTTTTCTTTAAGTATGTTAAACGCGCCACCCGATGTTTTATGTATATTATTACCAACAAAATGAATGAGAGATGAAAGGATAGCAAGGTCTGCAACGTCTTCAGTGTTTACTTTTTGACCTAAAATGAATTTATCGTTAAATTCAACCAGCATTTCCTTTAAGCGCGGTATACGACTTTTTGGACGCGTCATAAGCACGTAAATCCTCTCATAATGATTTTTTATAAGATTGTTATTGATCAAGGAAGAAGTACAGCTCTCTAACGCTTCCTTGATTTCAGAGTATTCATTGTTTTCTGGACCGTAAGCTTTAGCTATTTCATCTGTTATATCACGGTACCAGCTATGCAAAAACAGCTTGGAGCCCGATATACTAACATAATGGGGATGAACGTTAACTCCTAGAATTTCTTCTAAATCTCTGGCATACTCTTCAGGTATCCCTGGGTAATGTGAAATTATATAATAGAGCAGGATACCTCCCCCTTTAAATTTTTCAGCTTCAGAGTTAAGTATTTTTATCAAAAGAAATTCTATGCCCCTTGGGATTTGAGATAGTAGCTCTTCGTTAAATTTGCCTTCTTCTGCTTTTTCTTTAATATACTTCACCGCTTCAACTATATATAGAGGCAGCCCCTCGCTATTGCTTGCAAGCTTTTTAGAGTACTCTTGAATTTCTTTTTCATTCAATTTTGTCCCGAGCTGCTCCTGCAGGTTCTTTTTAGCTATATCTTCTAGCGTGCTCTCCCTGTAACCATGCTCAAATACATAAAAGTTCTTGAAAATATTTTCAAGTTCTTTATCTATATAGCTTGTTCTTATAGAAATGACGATGCGTTCAAGTTCCTCAACGCGCGTTATTGATTTAAGCCTCGCCTTTAATGAATCTGCTTTTTCATCATCTGTGGCGTCAAAAATAGCGTAAGCGTTTGTGAGTTTTGTGAACTCAAGAGGATTAAAGGAAGCAAGGTCTGTTACAGTAAAAACCCTCTTCCCGCTGTCAAAGAGAGATCTTGCTATAATGTACAGCAAAGTTGTCTTTCCAGAACCTGCTTCTCCGCGTATTATGCAAACTTTATTCTCAATCGCGCTCAGTATATCATCAACTTTTTGTTCAACTTCGCCTGATACTACAAGGCCCTTTGCAGCCTCATCGGATATGCGCAGGGACCTTTTTATTTCCTCCGGATTCTTTAGTTCTGTCGTGCCTTCCTTCAACCTGTTTTCGGTCTCAACCTTTAGCTCTTCTTCAAGATGTTTTATCTCTTCCGTAATGGTGTTTATCTCTTCTTTTATTTCATCGATCTCCCTTTTTAATTCTGGAACCTTTCTGACAACATCATTCAGCTTTTTTATGAAATCATCTGTGAAGACCCTTTCAAGCTTCGACTTGAACTCATCATATTCTTTTTCCGTCGTTTTTGGGGAAAGCCACGACGAAAGGAAGCTGTAGCTTTCCCCTGGGTTTAGACCGTATTTCTCGTCAAGCTTTTCGCAGAGTATTTCCCTTTTTTCGTTCGGGTACTCGTTCCATGCCCTGTGCATCTGTATGTATTTCCCTAATCCCGAAATTTTTTTTTCTTCGTAAAAGTTAATAATTGACGATACCCCGAGCAGGACAACTGCTGAAGGCAGTAAGACTTTTGATACGAACGGAATAACCGCGTTTTTGAGATTGTTCAGAAAGTCCCCAAACTCAGAGGCAACTGCAACTGCTTCAGGGAGGCTTAAACCGAAAGACTCCAGCAATAGGTTTTCCCTGTCGCTCTCCAGCTTCTTTATTTTTTTTAGGTCTTCTTTGTTCTTTCCAGCGTAGTCTTCTATCACCCTTTTAAGCAGAGGCGGTATAAGCATGCCATTCTTTAATGGTGAGCCTCCCCAGCTGGCGAGCTCCAGCAGGCTATCCTTCTTTTCTTCCAGCTCCTCTCTTTTGTATCCGGCTTCTTCTTTATGCCTTTGTATGATCTGTACAGAAAAGTGGTCAAAGAGCTTGTCTGCGTCCTCAGGGGTTATTTTTGACTCCAGAAGAACGCTGTCCTCAGGAAGCCACCCCTTTGTCTGTTCTTTCACCTTCCCGAACAAATGAGAAAGCCACCCTTTCTTTTCTGAGCTTTTGCCTTTTAAAAACTGGACCTGATAGCTGCTTGTTTCAATTAAAGCCTTTCCTTGCAAACTATCCTTTATGCTTTCTATGTACTCTTCATTTACAGGATACTTTGGCAGTTCAACGTTGACATAACTCTCGGGAAAGATCCCCTTCTTTTTTGCCCTCAAAACTGCCATGCTCTTTCCCGAATAGCGGCGGCCGTAAAGTACCAAAGGCGCTCCTTTCTCTTTTGCTTTTTCTATCGCTTTCTCAAGCTCGTTGTCCACACTCAGCTCAACCCCGTAATCTGTGTACGCCAAAAGATCACTGAATTCTTTGCTCAGATAGTCTATAAGCTCCTTGAGAAATTCTAAGGAGGTCTCTGGGATTGTAACCGCTCCTTCTATTTTTTGCTCTCCCCCTGGATGCACGTCGAACGTAGGGATGTCCCCTAGGGCTTCCTTTGCCTCCTCGTAAACAGTCTGCACGTCTTTATCCCTGAAGCTGTATCCCATGAGCAGCAGAGGGCCTTCAACCACTGCTCCTTTTATGCTGCTGTAGAGAGCTTTTCTGTATTCTTGAGATGACATTAAATCTTCCCCAGTAAGGACCATCAAGTCCTTCTCGCTGCTGTCTGCCGCATAAATGTCGCCATGAACCTTGTAAACCTTGACATAGGCGTCAGTTGGCTTCAAGTAGTCGTCTTTGCTCACCATGACGCTGTATCCCGATGGACCTCTTTCGAATTCTTTTTCAAGAGCGCTCTCAAGCTCCTTATCAAAGTTAGTCGTTATAATATTGACCGTGAGGTGCACACCCCTGCTTTTCCAATATGTTACAAGCGACTTCAGGATTTTAGACAGCAGGAAATAGGGATTGCTCAGCGGATCTATTTTTGACGCTTCTTTATTTTTTTCAGCGAATATCTTCCTTATCCTTTTCATAACCTCTTCTCTTTTTATCCCCCTATCGATTATGACATTTACAACCGATTCAAGATCTTCTGCATGCACACCAAAATCCTGGGCAAGAACAGAAGCTAGTTCGTGTCCAAGAGGATAACCTACCTCATAAGACACGCCTGCCCCTATTATTATTGTAGCTCCTTTTTCTGTGAGGAGCTCTGCGAATTCCGCTGCTCCATGCGATCGCATAAAACATATATTTTACAACTTGCTATTAAATATTAAGTATTACGAACCTATTTCAAAACTAATTGAGCACTGCGTCTCATCAAATTAACATGATATTATTTCAATAATTCTGCCTAAGCATATTTGATATGAAGTTCAAACCGATGGATGATGGGTTGTGGTAGTTCATCAAGCCCCCCCTCCAGGGGGGGGAGGCCCAGGGCGGACGATAGGAGGACCCTGGACGCCATACTTTACGTGCTCAAGACCTGCACCCCTTGGAACGACCTTCCCCCGGAGTACGGTGACGACGTAACCGCCTGGAGGAGGCTGAAGCTGTGGGAGGAGAAGGGGGTGTGGAAGGGGATCATGGACCGCCTCGTGTCGAAAGGCTGCGCCATGGGCGCAGTGGATATGGATACGCTCTCCATGGACAGCGATACCATACCTGCTGAAAAGGAGGACAACTCCTCGGCTTCGACGGCCACAAGAGGGTAAAGAGGACAAAGGTGCACGTAGCGATAACCGAGGGCTCCCTCCCTGCCGGTGGCCGCCCTGATAGGCTCGGCAAGGGAGCATGAGTGGGGGAGGGGAGGAAGCTCATACCGCTGATGGAATCTATATGCATAAGGCACGGAGGGGAAGGCCTAGGCCTAAGACGGTATATGCCGATACAAATATAACATGCGCCTCCCTGAACAGGATGTGCCTGGACAGGAAGGGCATAAGGCAGCGGATACCGGAGAGCCAGCAGAAAAGGGCCAGGCCGGGTAGGCCAAGGGGGTTCTACAGACCGATGTATCACGGTGTAAGGTACAACGTAGAGAGGTTCTTCGGCTGGATGGAGAACTATCGGAAGATAACGATAAGGTATGAGCGGATACCTAACTTATTTCTGAGCTTAATACAATTAGCTTGCATCATGATACTGTGGAGGGTTTTGAAATAGGTTCTACGTGCGAAAGGTATATAAATTTAATTCGGCATTAAGAATCAATGAATCTGAAAATAGTAGCCGCTGTATTGATAGTCCTAACAGTGATAGGCTTCTCTGCATTCGCGTATGACCAGTTCTATGTCATACCTTCTCAACAGACGCAGTTGAACAACGCTGAGGCCAGTATATCTGCCATGGCGCAGAGCCTGAGTTCCATGACCGCTGAATTCCAGTCTATAAATTCAAGCCTTTTGAACCTCAGCAATGGCCTTTCTGGCGAGCAGTCCGTTATAACCCTACTTAATTCAAGCATAACTTCAGAGAATTCTCAGCTGATAAGCCTAGAGCAGAATCTGATGGAAACACCAAGGATAGGTATAGTCAACCCAGTTTCATTTGAGCAGGCGCCAATCCTGGCAGCTATGAGCGTCCAGGCTTCTGTGAAAATAGATGGATACACGTTCTGGCTTGGCACTATAGGAAATCACCAGGTAGTAGAGGTAAGGAGCGGCGAGAAGGAATTTGCTTCAGAGCTGGCTACGATCCTCATGGATACGCATTTCAACATAGTCGCAAACATAATGTCCGGAATAGCAGGCTCAAGGAATCCAAATCTCAATACTGGCGATGTGCTGATAGGCGCGTTCGTGGTAAACCCTGACGCCATTAAATACTCCTATGACGGAACGCAGATACCCTATACCACCGAAATGGTTACAACGCCAAACTCACTGATAAACGGCACAATAATAACTGGCTACGGACAGACCGGCGCTACCCCAAGCGATGCCTCCACATACGGTTATGGCCCGGGAGATAATAATTCGTCATTTCCCTATATCGCAGACCTTGTGGCATCTGCAGGCCTAGTGCAGATCGCAGAAGGGGCCTCTGGAATACTGGGCTCCACCAGCAATTCATACATAACCGGTAATCCCAATGCAACCGGCACGTCACCTGCCAATGAAATGATCGGCGTTATAAGTTCGTCATCTCACTGGACCAATCCGGTGTCCATCAACGGTGTGCAGAATGCGCTTTACCAGACCGATGCTGGGGAAAATGAGGGATTTGGGTTCGCATATGCCAATACTCAACTGGGCATTCCATGGGTTGTGGTCAGGGGCATATCCAACTCTCACTTTGTGCTTAACGTCTTCAAAGGCACGCTGGCTGCGGACAGGGCTGCGAATGTGACAGTTTACATCATAGATCACTTTAATATGAACGGCATGCTGTATCAGCCTGCAACATTTTCGATGCTATCGGGCAATTCCAACGCAGCGATGCACGGGTACATAGTCGGTGATTCAGCAACCTATAATATGACCAGTATCACAGTAACTCAGGTGCAGTACACCGCTCAGAACGGATCGGTCATAACCGTAACGAACCCCAATATGTCAGAATATACAGGGCCCAACTAAGCATACCTACCCCTTTATTTTTTTTTATATGGCTTCTTACCGTTTTTAGATCGAGCTCAATTCCCTTTTTGTATAATCCTCTCGACTACTCACAGTTGGCTGTATGAAGAGCCCTGTATAATGCCCCGGCAGCCAAGCAAGCATCTTCTTTATCCTCCTGCCTGAGCAAGGTTCCATTGCGGTGCGCCCTTTAAACCATTTTTGCATATCCCTTTATGGTCAACATCGAAGACGTGTATGGGTTTGACATAAAAGAAACAGTAACTCTTCTTCAGGATATTAAAAAAATGGATATAGATAGAAATAATGTTTGATACAAGGCCCGAAGGCGAAATAAATTACAGTATAACCGAAGAGGCGCTGGAGCTGAGCCCCATTTTTACAGAAATTTACCCTAAAGGAATGACAGAAGCGCCGGCCCTTGAGAAGAACTATCTAGGGCAGCCGATGGGTTGCGGGATACACAGGAGGTTCGATCCGCTGGTTCGATTGGTGTGCCCAACCTGTAAAAGCTCCTTTATCAAACAGGTAGGTGAGAGAGTTTGCAAATGCACAAAGTGCGGAAAAACTTTCAGCTATCCCCAAATTGAGCACTGCTGCAAAGAAAATCACGCATTTGGCCTGGATATTTCAATCAATCAATCAAAAAATTTATTCATATAATCTCACAGAAGAAGCAAGGAAGAGGATAATCGGTCTGACCTGAACGCTTCCTTCCCAAACATGCCAAGGCCTGATGACCAAGTTTCAACCATATATTAGTCTGACGTGAACTAACTCCACTGAAGAAGACAGCCGTGCCGGTCGAAGGGGGAACTTCACGTACCGTTTAAGACTTCAACGGTTGATGAAAAATGGGCCCCAGATCGTCAGATGTTTACTTCCAGGAGAGCGTTTATATGAGCCTGGCCCATAGCCCGAGAGGAATGCGAGATGGCAGAAGCAGGGACCGGCCCGTGGGCAGAGGATCAGGCTGATTCTTATGTTAAGAGCGCCAATATAGTGGTCGCGGAAAGGAAACGCTTCCTCCGGATAATGCTTGACATCTTTGGTTATCGCTTTGCAAACAGGGAGGGCCTGGGCCTGCTGGACCTGGGGTGCGGTGATGGATCGATCTCAAAGCTTATCGCAGACAGGTATTCCAACAACGATTTTTTGCTGGTCGATGGGTCTGAAGCTATGTTGCAGAGGGCGAGAAGGAACTTCTCCGGACCGCGCGTAAGTTACAGGCGGCAGACCTTTGAAGAATATATCAATTCGCCAGCCCAGGACCAGGCTTACAATTTCATCTATTCGGGAATCGCGATACATCATCTTGACTTCATTGGCAAATTACAGCTGTATGCGAAGGTATTCAGGGAGCTGAAGTTCGGCGGCCTCTTCCTCAACTTCGACATGGTATTGCCTCCTTCAGAGGACAGCGAGAGGTGGGAGTTCAGAATGTGGTCTGACTGGATGAAGGAGGAGCTTGCACGGGGCACTGAAATCGACATGGGCTCCTTTCTAAGGTTGCAGAACGCGGCCAAGGTCGAAGACATACCAGGAAATGCTAAGCTAAAATCGGAGAACAAGCCCAGCGGCCTCTTTGACCAGTTGCAGCTGCTTACCAGGATCGGTTTTAGGGATGTGGATTGTTTCTATAAATTTGGCGTGTTTACCCTGTTCGGCGGCACCAAGTAGAGGCCATGGCTAGCCCATCCCAAAATCGTAAGGGAATTGCAGTAGTTCGGATCACGTGTTCCCAGCTTGCCCATTCCCTCCCAATATGACATGAACTTCCAACAAGGAAGCGTACTAAATCATCATATTCGTTTCCGGACCGATCATGCAGACCCCCGTTCGGTCCTTTTAAACCTCCTTCGCATGTGCCATCATGGTCAACATAGAAGACGTATACGGCCCGTCCGAATACCTGAAGGCGCAGGACCTGCCGCCAAAGCCTGTGAAGTACGTGATTGAGGACGTTTATTTACGAACCTTCTACCAGCAGGGGGTTTCGGCCACAAAGGTGGTCCTGAAACTGAGGGGCG
>JAJYTP010000029.1 GCA_021792955.1 archaeon
GAGGAGGCCATAAAGTACATAATGAGGCTGATTAACTGCTCAAATGATCTGGGGCTTCTTGGCGAGCACGTCGACACGAAAACATGCGAACCGCGTGGTAACTATCCTCAGCTGTTTACACATATAGGCATAATAGAAGCCGTTGCCGAAATTTCCAGATCCTGAAGGCACCTTGTAATTTTTTCAAGAACGCTTAATTACCGTTGTGATTAATTAAATGCATGAGAAAAATGTCCCTGTTTATAGATGGAGAGCTGAAAGAGCCCTCATCTGGCCTCTATCTTAAAAAGCTGAACCCGGCAACCGGTGGGATATACGGTGAATTTCCAGCGGCTTCAAGGGACGACGCAATGGCCGCAATAGATGCTGCCTATAGCTCTCAGGAAGGGTGGATGAAGATGAC
Organism: archaeon; assembly: GCA_021792955.1. GTDB lineage: Archaea > Thermoproteota > Nitrososphaeria > Conexivisphaerales > UBA164 > JAJZYL01. The sequence continues at coordinate 404 of JAJYTP010000029.1, forward strand.
ATCTGTAGACCGGTCCAAAATTCTCTTTAGGGCCATGGAACTTATAGAACTTTCACGTAGAGACCTTGAGGAAATACTGATAGACGAAGTTGGCAAGCCATCAGTTGAAGCCAGGCAGGAGGTTGACGGCACGATCGACCAGATAAGATACTATGCCGAATTTGCAAGAAAAATAACCGGCGACGTCGTTGAAGGGTCTAAGCCAGAAAGGTTGATCCACCAGTACCGGGTTCCATACGGTGTAGTTCTAGCTATAACCCCCTGGAACTTTCCTGCGGGGATGACTACAAGAAAGGTGGCTCCTGCCCTGCTGACCGGTAACACCGTAGTACTAAAGCCAAGTTCGGATACACCATTTACAGCGGCATGGATAGTAAAGAAATTTGAGGAGGCCGGGGTTCCACGGGGCGTGCTGAACCTGATAACCGGGAGGGGCAGCGAAATTGGAAACACGCTCACTTCCAGCAAAAAGGTATCGTTGATAACGCTTACAGGTGAATCAGGGACCGGGCAGGAGGTTATGAGGTCTTCTTCATTCACTATGGCCAAGCTGATCCTTGAACTTGGAGGAAAGGCGCCATTCATGGTCTGGGAGGACGCCGATGTCGAGCTTGCGGCCAGAACGCTCATGTGGGCCAAGTTCTGGAATTCCGGTCAATCCTGCATAGCAGCCGAAAGGCTGTTTCTTCATGAAAAAATTTATGATAAATTTATGCATAGATTCCTTGAACTTGCAAGCACATTAACGATTGGTGATCCGCGAAGGAACCAGATGGGCCCAATGATAAATGAATCTCAGAGAAGCAAGGTCGAAAAAATTGTTGAACGGAGCCTGGAAGAGGGGCTCACACTGGCTCATGGCGGGAAAAGGCCACAGTTAGAGGCTCCGTTCAATGGTGGATTCCACTATATGCCAACCGTTCTTGAGGGGACTGATCAGAGCAGCTCTGCGTTTACAGAAGAGATATTTGGCCCGGTGTTGCCCACCATTAAGGTCAGCGGATCGTTTGATGAAATGATCGATATGGCAAACGATTCACAGTACGGGCTAGCGTCATATCTATTCACCCGTGACCTGTCCCTTGCCCTAAAGGCTTCTGTGAATATGAGGTTTGGGGAACTTTATGTGAACATGCCTGGACCGGAGGCCTCTCAGGGGTACCACACAGGATTCAGGTTATCCGGGCAGGCTGGAGAGGGCTCGAAGCACGGCATTGAAGAATATGTTAAGGTCAAGAACATTTACCTTGATTACAGCAAAAGGCCACTGGAAGGTGAGGCCATACCGCCATATGGTGAAGGCAATTGAATTCGATCAATGGAATAATTACGCCAATGATTACGCCGGTAAGTCAGGGAAATGTTGATGAAGGTCGTATCAGCGAATTGATGGCCTTTCTAAAGGAGGAGGGCGTCAGCGCGGCCTTCCCGATGGGGTCAACGGGGCTTTTTCCGCTATTTAGCAAGGAAAACCACATCAGGGCTATAGAATTAACAGTGAAGCACGCCTTATCAGGGATGATGGTGCTTGCTGGCGCAGGTAGAAATGATATTGATGAAACGCTTGAAGTGGCAAAGATGTCCGCCGATGCCGGAGCGGATGCAGTTGTCATCGTGACCCCCTTCTACATAAGGATGAGCCAGAATTCGATGTTAAATTACTATTCAAGGATTGCAAGTGCGCTGGATTCAAAAATAATAGCGTACAACATTCCGCAGTTTACAGGAAATTCCATATCGGCAGAAATGCTATCTACTCTCATGAGAGAGCATTCAAACATAATAGGCGTAAAGGATAGTTCGGGGGACCTGAGATCCACTCAGAAGTATATTTCCACGTTGCCCCATGGAGCGTGCATATATCAAGGGCAGGATGACCTCCTTCTTCCATCCATGGCTATAGGCGTTTCAGGTGGCGTCTGTGGTACGACCAACTTTATTGGCCTGGCGGTTAGGCTCTGGGAGTCGGGAAGCTCCTGGGCTGAATCAAAATCCATTCAGTTAAGGTTATCGGAAATTATGAGGACGATCTCCCTGACCGATTTTCCAAAGGCTTATTATTACCTTTTCGAAAGGTTGGTAATGAAAAACAACAAGCCAAGGAACTATCTCCCGTTTCCGATAGAGGACCTAAGCGCTCAGGAAGAGAACGCGCTTGACAGGGCGGTGAACCTCCAGTGAAGGCCTTAGGGATCAGGACTGGCGAAATTGGGGCCAGGCTCATAGATGCCGCGCCGCCATCCGATGTCGGGGACAATCAGGTACTGCTTAAAACGCTTTACACCGGCATATGCGGCACAGATAGGGGAATAACCAGCGGGCAGCTCAAATTTGCAAGGCCCCCGGCTGGAAGCGATTTCCTGATAATGGGCCACGAAGGACTTGCCCAGGTTCAGAAGGTGGGAAGGATGGTTAAAACAATAAAAGAGGGGGAGATCGTTGTCCCGATGGTAAGGAGGCCTGGCAATTGCCTGCAGTGCAGGATAGGAAGGCAGGATAACTGCGATGATGGCGACTTCGTTGAAGCAGGGATAAGGGGAAAGGACGGCTTCATGAGGGAATATTTTTTGGATGAGGAAAGATTTCTGGTCAGGGTTAATGGCAATTCCATTGGAAAGCTGGCGGTGCTTACGGAACCTCTCAAAAATGTGGTTAAATCCTTTGATGTCTACAGGACAGTATCTAGGCGAAGCATAGCGCAGTGCGATGATGGTTCATTTGACTGCAGAAGGGTGACCGTAGCTGGAGGAGGACCAATAGGCATACTCTTCGCAATGATCTTCAAGTCATACGGATTTGACGTTCAGCTGTTTGACAGGAACGACCATCTGGGCAAGCTTGACAGGATCTCTAAGAGGCTGGGTATAGGGTTCAAAATTTCCGAAGGAACAGGCCTGCCCCCCGATCTCAGTGAAGGATTCGACGTATTCGTGGATACAACAGGAAGCCCATCGGTCATAGGAAAGGGGCTTGAAGGGCTGGCGCACAATGGCCGCATGATACTCTTTGGCACAAGCACAGGAGGAAGCTATCCGCTGACAGGCGATGCCATAGTCAGCCTGATCGAAAAGAACGTTACGATAATGGGTACGGTGGATGGTTCAAAATCTCATTATATTGAGGCGCTAACATACCTCTCATCGTGGAGAGAAATGTTTCCAGGGGCCCTGGAGGATATGATCACTCAGGAGGCGGCACCACAGGACAGTATTGCCGCATTGAACACCAAGGTCCCAGGGGAAATCAAAAGGATCATCAAGTGGTCATGATTAAACTGGCGCTTTGTCCCAGGTGCCCCTTACGACCCATACCGGTTCGTCTGGGTTCCATTCCTCCATTCCTTTGAATTCATACTCCTTGATCATCCCATCTTTCACGTCAATTCCCAGCCCAGGCCCTTTATTGACCTGATAGTACCCATCGATTACAGGCGTCCCATTCCCAACGAGCTCCCTTTTCCATCCCGGGAAAAAGTCATAAAACGATTCCTGTATTTCGAGGTTAGGTATTGAAGCGTCAAACTGGATCGTTGCTGCATTTTGAATTGGCCCAAAGGCGTTATGCGGCGCAAGCGTAATTCCAAAGGCCTCCGTAAGTGCGCTCACCTTCCTTATTTCTGTAAATCCGCCGATATTACATATGTCAGGCTGCAGGATATCTACAAGCCCTTCGTAAAGGTACTCCATCGCCTGCTCCTTTGATATTATCCTCTCGCCCAGAGCTATCCTCACATCGGCCCTATTTCTATAATTTCTTAGCCCCATCAGGTCATTGGGGTGAACCGGCTCTTCCATGAAAAGTGGATCGTACTGGCCAATTTCATCCGCTATCATTATGGCTGATTTTGAATTGAACCTTCCGTGATGTTCGATCATCAGTTCGACTCCATTGCCTACGCTTTCACGTACTGCCCTGACTATTTCTGAGCTGGCCTTTAGCCCGTTTTTATCTATTCTATCATAATATCCTCCAAATGGGTCAAATTTTAGCGCACGATATCCCATTTTAACCGTCATATCAGCCTTTTTCGCGAAATCGTCAGGCGTTCTGCAGTCGCTGTACCATCCATTTGCATAGACCGGTATCCGTTCCCTGTACAACCCTCCCATTAGCCTGTGAACGGGCGCCCCAAGTGATTTACCGATTAGATCCCACAGCGCGATGTCAACCGCACTATAGGCCGAAGTAGACTCAAATGAACTGTGCATGTAAAAGTCGTTCTTTTCCCATTCCACCCGGTTCCTTTCGACCTCAGATGGGTCAAGGCCGGTGTATATCCTGCCAATCTCTTCTATTGTGTGGAGCATCGGTTCAGCTCTTAGCGTCGGTACAGCTTCTCCATAACCTACTAGGCCATCAGAAGTTTCGACCTTTACCAACAACATTACGGACGCCCACGTCGCAGGTCCCTCCTTGTTTCCAAGAATGTGCCCTTCCACGCGACTTATTTTACTCATAATATTTAGTTTCTTTTATCACTTATAAAGATGTTGGGGGCTTTTTTTTTGAAGCGAAAAACTGAGGCCTCAGTGCGGAGGGAGATACACGGGCTTCCACAATAACGATTAGAGCCCTTAAATACCACGCCTGTTGAGATATCGCTGGTTGAACATCAAGCTGATGTTAGCCACGTGAAGCAAGTAGAAACAGGGCAGAATCTTTATAATTATAATGATCAAAAAAAACCAGCAAGGTTTATTACAAGTAAAGGATATTCTTAACTTTAATAAGATGTCTTACATATATTATCTCTCCCAATTTAAAATGATATCCATGTTCCTAAGTTCCCTCCGATCGCTCAGTACTAGGTTGCCAATTGCCATACATGAAGCCGGGCAAATTTATATATCACTATATGTGTTAATATCAGGTCCACTTGGATCAACAGCGTCTATTATAATAATTGCCGTACTTGTAATCTCCATTCTCGCGCTCTTCTATGGCAAGGAGAAACGGGCCACTAGAATCAAGAGATCCGTATTGGATACTATAAATATAATATCTATTGGAATAGCGACTATTAGTGGGGCCGGTTTATTGGTTGATGTGCCGGCTTTGCAGACGGCCGGTTTTCTTCACTGGGTTGTGCTGCTGATTTATATATCTATACTGATATTTCTCGCCTGTACATATTTTATCAGAAGGGTAACCCATTCGCTACCACTTATCTCCTTATTTTCATCATTAATGGCTGTCCTGATGTTAATAGATATATTCGGTAACCTTCCTGTAAGCGATTATTATAACGCCCTTCCCAATTTCGGGGTAAAATATCTCCTCGGTTTCGGAGCGGCAGGCACAGCTTCCTCCTTTTGGGTGTCTTTGGCCTTTGTACTATTGCTTGCGGCCTCAGTGCTACAGGCGGCAATGAGCCTTGTTATATGGAGAAGGGTTAAACAGGCTAGATTATGAAAAATTACTAGTAATACAATCCGTAATTATCAATAGATCAGATGGGCTATATTTTAAGAAGGACTTGGCTATGTTAAAAAAAATGATAAAAGGGAGTTATTATGCTTATTTGTGTTCAGTATGAGTTATATCCCGATGAACTGGATGTGCTGCCAGTAGAAGTAGTGGTAGTAGTTGTAGTTGTGGTGGTGGTGGTAGTAGAGCTAACGGCCGGTGTCACTACGCCGTTGTATATCATGCCCGGGTTGCTGGGCAGGCCCCACCAATCCCCTGTTAGAACCCACGCACCATTCTGATAGCTATAATCAAGTTCATATGGTAGATATAGCGTCTTTGTGTTTGCACCGCTGCCTATTACATACCAGACGTCAGCCGTAACTACAGCCTGGGTACTGCTGGTGAAGCTCACTGAAAAGTTGTATACGGTCCAATATGTCGGACCAGCCTTAAAGAACTTCGTCCAAGTCGCAGATATGGCGCTTCCTGTGTATGCAACGGTTGTCGTATTCAGCGCGCTATCGTGTACATACCACCAGAGAGAAGCGCTTGAAGAGTATTGTGAAATGGTAGCAGTCAAGTTTGTATCACCTATCGCTGTCCAGTGCGCAAATGCCAAGCCTGTTATTACCTGTGAATTGTCTACAGGTGCAGCTGCTACATTAGTTGGTCCCTTAGTCAAGTAAAGGCCATATCCAACTCCAGCTACAATCACCAGTACGACTATGATTATGGCCGCTATAGTTGTTGATACAGCTCTTCGCTTATTTTTTGATATATGGTTACTCAATTTAAATCTAATGCCTAGGTTAGCTATTTAATGGTTATGCAAGAATTTAGGAAGACTTAGTACCGTTAATTTGTATGAAATGTATTTACCATTTGTCTTATTTTAATTCCTATCTATATAGATTATATATATCAATATATAGTATATACATAAGATATATCAATGGTCGATTGGCCGCCATCTAAACGTTATAAGATGAGTAATGACGACAGAAATTCCTATGGAGGAAAATCAATTCTAGATGGTATAAACGAAGCACCTACATCCGGTTTCCATTATAAGACATGGATAATATCAGGAATGGGGTTCTTTACCGATGCATATGACCTCTTTATAATAGGGGTGGTAACGGCGCTGCTCCCCCTTGCTGGATGGGCCACGTTCAGCACACTAGAAACATCACTGCTGGTATCAACGGCCCTAATAGCTGCTGTAGTAGGTTCCATAATATTTGGAAGGCTCTTGGATTATCTTGGGCGTAAGGCCGTCTATGGCCTTGAAGTGATGCTGATGGTGATCGGTGCACTGGGGAGCGCCGTATTGACGCCTTTAAACGGCCTGTATATCCTCATAATTTGGAGATTCATCCTTGGGATAGGGATAGGGGGTGATTATTCAGCAAGCTCGACAATTATGGCCGAATTTTCTAATACAAAGAAGAGGGGGAAGCTGATAGGAATGGTGTTCTCCATGCAGAGCATAGGTCTATTGGCTGGGCCGCTCATCACCCTGGGGCTTCTTTATGGTGGAGTTGCACCTGTTATCTCCTGGAGGCTTCTCCTTGCCATAGGAGCCATTCCGCCGTTATTTGTGATTTACTGGCGCAGACATTTACCTGAAACTCCCAAATATTCGATCAGGGTAAATGGTGATCCGAAAAGGGCGTCCAGTGATCTTAAAAAGTTCACAGGGATGAAATTTGAGGCCAGACCAGATGGTGCCGAAACTGGCGATGGATCCACTGTAAAGGCCAAATGGTACCAGCTCTTCACCGACCGCCAGCTCCTTACGCTTCTTATCGGTACAGCTGGTACGTGGTTCCTCATGGATTGGGCCCTTTACGGCAATTCGATAATGTCTTCTACAATGCTAGCTTTCCTTGTCCCCGGCTCGATAATTGGCGTTCAGCACGTAATCATGACTACCGCTTATACGGCGCTGGTGTTCGGAGTGGCTGCATTTCCCGGATATTGGCTTGCTACCCTCCTGGTCGACAGGATCGGAAGGAAGCCCATTCAGATCATAGGTTTCCTTGTCATGGCCATATCATTTGCGCTATTAGGGCTCCTTCCAGGGCTCCTTACCGCATCAAGTATAGTTGAATTCTTGGCTTTATATGGAATAAGCTACTTCTTCATAGAGTTTGGGCCCAACGTGACGACGTTCATATACCCACCAGAGGTCTATCCTATATCCGTCAGAGGTCTCGGAACTGGAATTTCTGCAGCTGGTGGCAAGACCGGCGCTTTCCTTGGGACCCTCCTGAACCTCACAATAATAGCCCTATTTGGCGAGAGTGGCCTTTTCATATTATTGGCCATTTTTTCGGCAGTTGGGGTTATGATGACCTTTGCCCTGCTCCCAGAGCCC
>JAJYTP010000007.1 GCA_021792955.1 archaeon
TGAAATGTAGCTATTGGCATTGGTACCATCCACCAGATGCACACCTGGTACTATCTCACCCATGGCTTCTGTTTAATAACCATAACTATAAACATATCACATTACATATTAAATTTCGTCTGCCAGCACCGGGGCAGGCTGTCCCCCTTGCCTTTGAGCTGCCATTAACACTTAGGCAATCAGAAGTTTGTCTGAATGTGTTGGCCTGGTGCATCTGGCTGACCGTCGAAAAACTCCTTGAGGAAGTCCATGACGCCTTCGCAGAACGGCTTTTGCGTAATTACCTTCGCTATGGCCTTTAATGATTGATCTGCGTTTGCTACCGCGATGCTCATGTCTGCTGCATTAAGAAGCGATAAGTCATTTTCAGCGTCGCCGAACGCGATTGTATAGGTATTCTTCAATTCAGCTAACTCTAGCAACCTTTTAAGTCCCTGGCCCTTGTTTACCCCGCGTGGGAGCACCATTATTGAATTTCTGTTCCTTTCAATAGACCAGTTCAGATCCCTGTCTTTAATCGCATCAATGGTCTGCTTCTCGAACTGGTTTGGCACATACGCGATCACTTCGCCGAACAGAATAGGTAGGCCGAGGCCTTCGAGGACGGTCCTTATCCTTTTACCTTCACTTTCGCCAAGCAATACCCTTTGGTTCTCGTACTCTATTATAGCGCCGTTCTCGGCTATTATCCCATCTGCCGTCCCCGGCAGCGTTTTGTGAAGGAATGACATCCTCCTTCCGGAGCATACTATGAACTTGACATGATGTTCTATTTTCAGGCTTTCAATCATGTTAACCAGCGGCGTACAAAGGTTAAGGGACTCATCTGTTATAGTCCTGTCGTAATCAGTAGCTATGACGTATCTGACCATCGCCCTTTACCGATATCATCCATATTTATGTTTTGATGCCGAAGCTGAAGAGCCCTGTAGAATCGATTAATTTCAAGTGTAGTTTAAAAGGAGGTTAGGAAGCGGTAAATCTCAATTGCTTTAGACGAAATACGCTAACTTTCCTCAACAAGCCAACTTATTTTCATAAATACGACAGACTTTATATGTCCTTTTTGCGATCTATCCATTGCAATATGCTTTCAGCATTCAGGCGCTGCACATATAAAACATGAAAAGCCCTTAAGCGATATCTGGAGATGCGCGGGGAGATCGATAATTGAGCTATTTGTAAGATCTAGGAGATCTCAGTATAAGGTTCAGCTTTAAACAGCCTGATATATCGTTTAGCGGAATGTATTCTGATATATCAAACTGGTAACCAGTTTAAATAACTTATCTAAGGCTGTAAAGCAACTCATTTTGGGTACATTCTGGAAGGCCCATTAGGGCCTTCCATCTCCAATCTCTATTCTGAAAGGCGCAGGTAGATATCCAATAGCTCTAATGCGCTCTTGATTCCCACCGTCGCCTCTGGGATATCAGTATTCGAAAGGAATGATTTTACGCTGTCAGCCCTCCCTATGCCTAGGAAGGGTATCGCCCTAGCTATGGCTGAGCCCAGTATGCTGGTGCCCATGTACAGGGACCTTAGCTTCCCTATGTTGCGCTGGAACCAAGCGAACGTCTCGTCCCTGTTATAAATGCTCAAGGAAGCATACTGAAAGGCTGACAGTAGGTCCTGATCCTTTACCCTACCGGACTCCAGTAATTCAATGCCCTTCCTGAATTGATGCTTATAAGGGGTATTCATTATCGCAGCTATCACCCTGAGCTTTTCTTCATCCTTATTTGTTTCAGAATAAAGTTTCATAAGGGTATCGTATGAATTTTCTCGCATTCTGACATATCCTATTAAAAGAGCCTGTTTCATATCAGGCTGGAACCTGTTATATTGATCGAACAGCTGGGCTAAGGACTCGGCATACGAGTCGTCCACCAGTGCTAGCCTTTCGGCTACTATCCCCCTGAACATCAGGGTATTTTCATCTGCCTTCCTGTTTAGGACGTTTAGCTGGGTTTTATGAAAGTCGGTCATAGCCTCCTTTGTACGTCTTGGGGCTATCGAGTAGAGAGCCGCGAGCTGGGATGATGCCTCCCAGGCGGGGAGATATGAATCCTCTTCATAATAACGTTTTATAAATACGTAGTAATCTTCCATTGAATATTCACCTCTGAGCAGCAATGCAAATACATCGTTCAGCAAACCCCATCGGTCTAACGGTGAATCCGCTGCGCGCCACGCCCTGTCCAGATCATCGTACTTAACCCTGTAGAAGCCGCTTGATTCTACGTTTAGCTTTGCCGACTCGATTGACTTAGCGGGAACCTTCAGCTCCTTTTGAGCCATCAGTATGCTCCTGGTTTCACCATTGATCCTGACTGTCAACGGAATAGGCCAGATCTGCCCTCCATCCTTACCGGCGAGGGAGAACCTCTCTTGGGTCAGCTTGAGCCCATCAACTTCCGTCTTAACCCTTATGAGCGGATAACCCGGCTGGGTTATCCAGTAGTCCATTATCGACTTTACTGGCTGCGTCGCCGCTCTATCCAACGCCTCCCACAGTTGTTCGGCCGTCGCGTTTGAGTACTTGTGTCCGGCTAGGTAATCTGCTACACCCTGGCGAAAGCGTTCAGCGCCCATATAGTATTCTATCATCCTCAATATGCTAGCCCCCTTTCCATAGCTTATATCATCGAATACCTGCTCCACTTCATCAGGCGTCTGTATTTTAACATGAATAGGGTGGGTTGTCGAGATGGAATCCCTGGTCAGCGCGCCCCCGGTCTCTCCAAGTATAAAATCGTACCATATCATCCAGTCAGGTTTGAAACTATCTATAGCCTTGAAGCTCATGAAAGTGGCAAAGCTCTCGTTCAACCACAGATCATCCCACCATTTCATCGTGACCAGGTCGCCGAACCACTGATGTGCTATCTCATGAGCCACTACATCAGCGACCCTCCGCTTTGCCCTGTTGCTGCTGGACTGGCTTATCAGCAGGGCCGTTTCCCTGAACGTAATGGCTCCCCAGTTTTCCATAGCCCCGTGAGCGTACTGAGGTATAGCTATAAGGTGCATCTTTGGTAGCTGATATCTGATCTTGAAATAATTTTCATAAAACGATATCGATGATTTGGCCATAGTTAGGCCGAACATTCCTTCGTTTGACCTGCCAGGTATCGTAGCAACTATCAGTTCAGTATCTCCAACCTTGTCCCTCTTCTCCTCAAACCTCCCAACCCCTACATAAAGAAGGTAGGTGGACATTGGGGGCGTGCTCATGAAAGCGACCGCTTTCTTACCCTTCCCATCCTCTTTGGTGGATTCGATAGGCGAGTTCGAGATAGCCTGCAGTTCATCGTCAATAATGACGGTTAACTTGAATCTAGCTTTCACAGAGGGGTCGTCCACACACGGGAACATTCGGCGGGCGTTCATAGCTTCAAACTGTGTAGTGAGCAGATGTGAACCATCATATGAGGCCTTGTAGAACCCGGTAAGGCCGCTGGAAACATTTCCGGAGAATTTTATCCCAATCTTCTCCTTTATCGGGCCGGGGATCACAAGTTCATTCCCATCGTAGGTATATTTTACCTCCTTATCATCCACTGAAACTCCCTTAATTTCTAGCTTTGTAGCGTTAAGCGTAATGCCGGAATCGGCCTTTACCAGAACTTCTTCGATCCCATCATACGATAGCTTCTCATTATCTATGTCCAGGCGCAGATCATATTGTTCAAGTTGCATTTTTATCTGTTAAACCTAGCATGTTAAAAAGTTATCTTTGACCTGGTCTAACGGGAAAATTTTATCCAGCTGTATCATCTCTCCGGCCTTTTAAAACGATACCGGCTTGCCCGGATCTCTGGAACGAACATATGAAGATAAGGTCAACCGATTTCCTTAATGAATGAAAGAAGCTCCTGCATTGTAGGGCTACCTCTGCTATCCGCCTTCGTCACCTTAAATGCTCCGCAGTAGTTTCCCATTTTTGCGGCCTCCAGTGGGCTCCTTCCCAAGGCCAAGAATGAAACAAAACCCCCTATAAATGAATCTCCAGCCCCCACTGTATTGATAACCTTGTATCCCTTCCTTGAGAGGTCCACCCCTTTAATATCTACTGTGCCAGATGAATCGATATACTTGAAGCCATCCGATCCCCTTGTAATCACTATCACAGTCCTTTTTACATCCAGATAATCCTCTAGTCCCGCTATTTCAAACTGATTTAGCAAAAGATAGTCTGCTATGGACGCGATCTCCGCCACCTTTCTTGGCTCTGTTGTAGCCCATGTACCAGGCGCAAATATCTTCGTTGCCCTTAACCCGCTCATCGCTTTTGCAAGGTCCAAAGGCGGGTCCATCATAATCAGAAAATCCGTCCCCTGTAGGATCCTATCTACGGGCGGAGATCTTATGTGTGCCTGATCAAGGTCGCTGTTGGCTCCACGGTAGCTGTTGATCTGGTTTTGTCCGGTATCGTCTATCAATATATAAGCTTGACCGGTTTCATGAGTGTGCGATATCTTTACACCTTCAATATCTATTCCCTCCCTTCTAAGCAGCCTGAGCTGTTCTGCGCCAATTTCGTCATCGCCTACACAGCTTATCAGGTTGCAAGACCCAGAAAGCCTTGCCACTGCCGTGGCTACGTTGCCGCCCTTTCCTCCAGGTGACCTAGTTATCTCCTTTATGAAGGCCTGTTTCCCCGGAGCGACTATCTCTCCAACGCGTATATTTATGTCCAGATTTATGGCCCCGATTACAGTTATCACGTTAAGATATTTCGAAGTTTAAGATATAAAGTTTAGTCGGCGGTCTCAGTTATGGGGGTCAATGACAATAGTACGATGACAGAAGTCAATTAAAGGCCGGTAAACGCCATGCCGCCGAAATGTTAAACTATAGGGTATAACTCCTATTTGATATGTCAGCGATTGAGATGGAATCCATATTCAGGGAAGGAGCCGATCTTGTTAAGAAGGGTGAACCTTACGCCCTCGTTACTGTGACAGAGTATAAGGGGCATAACGCCAGACACGAAGGCTCCATGATGCTAGTGAAGAAGGATGGTTCTATCGTCGGAACCGTAGGCGGCTCGGCGCTGGAGAAGTTCGCCATCGAAACCTCCCTTGAATATATCAAACAAAATAAATCAGCCACCGTAGACATTGGCCCAACCTCCAGCCTGGGGATGGTATGTGGTGGCAGCGTCAAGCTTTTCATAAAATCGGTTCCGTCCAAGGATACGCTGGTGATATTCGGCGCCGGGCACGTGGCGATTCAGGTGAGCAGGTTGGCCAAAATGCTCAATTTCAACGTTATAGTGGTGGATGACAGGCCAGACTGGGCTAATCAGGAGAAGTTTCCTGACGCTGATAGGATCATACTCAATCAGCCCGAAAAGGCTATCGAAGATATTCCCTTCGGAAGAACTACCTACGTCCTGTTGATGAGCTATTCTGGGGAAATAGAAAAGAGGGCGCTTAAGCTGCTGCTACAGGGTGAAACCGCCTATATAGGTTTGATATCGAGTCCGGTCAAGGCCTTAGAGTTCCTTGATTACCTTTCGAAGTACTTCGATTCAGAGGTCCTGAAGAGGATCAGGGCACCCATGGGTCTGGACATATGCGGTGGCCAGATACCAGCAGAAATAGCGATGAGTGCCTTGGCCGAGATCCTTACGGTCAAATACGGTACAACGGGGCTTCCATTAAGCCGGACTGAAAGTCTGCTTGCCCAATTATCTAAGAAAAAAGCTTAGTTATTTCATCAGATGGGGGCTCATCATATTCGGTACTCTCCGCGCCCCTTAGGATTATGGCCGACGCCTTACCCACCTTCACGGTACCTATTACAGCGGCCCTACCTCCGTAAGCCTTGAGTATCTTTTGCGTATCCTTCTTCCTTGAGGTGCAGATAAGCGCCCCACTGCCCAGAAGCTTCAGCGGGTCAACCTTTAGCAGATCGCATATGAGGGCGGTTTCCTTCCTTACAGGCACCAGAGGCCTTTCTATTTGGAAGGTGTGGCCGCTCCTGATGGCCATCTCGACAAGCGCCCCTATAACCCCTCCTTCGGTAGGATCATGCATCGAAATGACCCCCAGCTTTGCTGCGCGTAGTGCGTCTTTCATTATGCTTACATCATCCAGATATTTCTTAGCTGCTGCAATAACTTCAATTCCCAGTGATTCTATTTTATCTGGATGATCAAAGGCTAGTATGGCTGTTCCTTCGATCCCTGCTTCGTTGATCATTATTATATCATCTCCAGGCCTTGAATCTGCTATGCTTATAGGCAGCTTTCCCTTCCCTATCCCCATCTGTGCTACGGAGATGATGGGCCACATCAAACCTCTTGTTTCTTCAGTATGTCCACCCACGATAGCTATACCAAGTGATCGGGCAGCTACATCAATATCAGAGGTGAGCCTGTCCAGTTCGACCTCTCCAAAGCCCTCAGGCAGCAGGATCGTCACCAGAGCCCACCTTGGTCTGATACCTTTGGTAGCTAAATCATTTGAAGAGACCTGCATGGCAAGCCTCCCTGCCATTGATGATGTCTCTGTTATGGGATCGGTGTGAGTTACAAGATATAGGTTATCGGCTATTCTAATGACCGCGGCGTCCTCACCCACGCCTGCGCCTGTTATTACAGCCTCATCCTTTGCCCCAACTCTGGAAAGTATGTACTTTTTTTGCATATTAATTGGAAGCTTTCCGATCATGAGAATGGGATGCAGATTAAACTATTTTAAGCCTTCCTCCGTCTCCCGTCAAGCTATAAAGCGTTGGGTCATAGCCCGATCGGATCAACGAATGTTCCGTTCCGATCGCCGGAAACTGCTATATAAATGACTATGGTTTCCAGACCGACCTTCCCTTCCTTCCGGCAAAGTATCCTAGCGCGCCGCCGACCGCACAGAATACGCCTGCCGATGCCGCCGTAATGCCTGATAGGATAGGGAGAGTATATACACCCATGACGAATAGTGAGAATATCGCCACCAGCGCCGCATCTGCAACCCCAAATAATAGTGAAATCATGGCTGCGCCGCTAAGCCTTAGACCATCCTTGCCAAGCCATATCACCAGTTCGGCTGCGCCGGCCCACCCAAAGTAAAACAGCGTCCAGATGGGATTGAAATAGGAAATCATGGAGAGGATGTAGAATGGGACCATCATGGAAAAGATGCTGCCGGGCTTGTGCACCATTGTGATCAGGGCGGCGAATATGATCCCTTGGGGGAGGTATATCAGAAGGTCTGTGGCTACGTAACTGATGGGGGGGACGTAGTAAACGAACGCCGGGACAAAGCCAGTCACGAACTGTGCTACGTAGAGAAGCACTCCGAAGGATACAGTAAGGGCCATATCCTTCTCTGAGAAGTTCTTTGGAAACCCCTTTGATATCGATACTGCGAGGCCACCTATAATTAGAGCACTAGCTACCGCAATGGTTTCCCATTCCGCAATGCTGCTCCCATGGTATAAGCTGAAGAGCGTATAATTTATTGCAATTAATATAGCCGCAATTACCGCTGAGCCTATAACTATCCCCACGTTGCTTGTGCCTGACGACATGGATGGAGTATCCAACCAACATTTATATAAACGTTGGTTTTCAGTATCAGTGTGAGCCCACTTATCGACACCAGTGGATTGTCCTTCTCTTACGAGGGGTCGAAAGAGCATACTTTTGAAGGACTGCGGATGGCGTTGGACCGTGGAGAGCTTACCCTTGTGAGCGGGCCAACCGGTTGCGGTAAATCCACCTTCATTTATCTACTGGCCGGCCTTTATCCGGAGCATATATTTGGAGATCTCAGTGGGGAGCTGCGTGTAGGGGGAATGACCGCCCCTGCAGCAAGAAGGGAGGGGTTCACATTTTATGTGCCGCAGGATCCAGTAAATGCGCTTGCAGGTTATGACGTATATACGGAATTAGCATGGCGCGGCAGCACCAGGGAGCAAATACACGATGTTGCCGACGAACTGGGCATCGAGAAGTTGATGAATAGATATGTCATGCAGCTTTCCGGTGGAGAGGTTCAGAGGGTTGCCATCGCATCAGCCATTCTCAGCGGCGCCAAGGTATTAATGTTCGATGAGCCCCTTGCAAACCTAGATGAGGAAGGAAGGACGGATTTTATTTCTACCATAAGGAGGCTAAAAGAGGCCGGCCTAGCGGTAGTCGTAGCCGAACACAAGGTAAGGTACTTCAGGGGAATGGTGGACCAAGAGATCCCACTAGATGGTCACGGTCTTACTGGCACGGTAACAGGTTATCCACCGAAGATAGCGCACAAGGAAGGCGATATAGTTGACGGTAAAAGCCTGATCAGCTTTAAAGGGCTTTCCTATGGATACGACTCCGGGCTTCCGGTCCTGAGGGATATTGAGCTTGATCTAAAACGGGGTTCAGTAACTGGCTTGGTTGGGCCAAACGGCTCCGGGAAAAGCACCCTCGCTAAGATCCTGATAGGGCTCATAAGGCACAGGGCGGTCAGGTTGAAAGGCATCGAAGTGGGCTTCTCCCTGCAGTCACCAGAGGCTCAATTCCTAATGGATGACGTAATATCTGAACTGCTATACAGCAACGGCGATAGGGGCAGGGCTAGCGCACTTATGGATCTTTTCGGGTTAAACGACTTCTCCCGTCAGCTGCCACACGCCCTGAGCAGGGGCCAGAGGGTAAGGGTATCTGTAGCTTCGGCTGCTATGCGTAACCCGGACCTCCTGGTGCTAGATGAACCTACCCAGGGCCAAGATGCCCGCGGGCTCTACGCCCTGGCCAGGCTGCTCAGGGATGAAGCTTCAAAGGGATCAGCCATCCTGATCATAACCCAGGATATGGACTTCGCTGGTGCAGTTTGTGACAGGATACTTCTAATGACAAGGGGGATAATAGCCGAAATGGGCGATCAGAATGAAAGTCTTTGATTATGTAGCTTCGGATGATCCTATGAGCCGGCTGGATATCAGGCTGAAGGTATTTGTAATTTTCAGCATAGGGATCGTCACCCTGATGAAGTGGAACCTGATTGTCCTTGTTCTACTGCTGGCCATCACGGTCCTGCCGTACCTGATCTTCGCACGGAGCTCCCTTCATAGGCTTAAATGGTGGGGAAGATTCATAGTGTTAACCACAGCCCTGTTGATCCTATCACAGGGGTTCTTTTACTGGGGGTATTACCAGGGGTTGAGGGTCGATGTGCTATTTTACCTGTTCAAGCCTAACTCAAATGCCTTCATTAACCTTTTCACCAATGGGATGGGAATTGCTTTAACGTCTCAGGGGCTGTACTGGGGCTTGCTTGCGGGCCTGAAGTTCGGCATAATGGCGTTAGCAGCGGCGCTGACCATCATGAGTGTGAGCCCCAGGGAATGGTCATCGCTTCTTAGCTGGATCAAAATGCCCAAGTTTCTTCAGCGTCTGTTTCTTGCCACCGTCAGGGTAACTCCCATGATACTTGAAGAATCGCTCTATCTATATTCGGTGGCGCGGCTCAGGAGGCCGGCCTCGATCGGCGACAGGATCAGGTTACCATATAGGCTGATCAAATCGATGATTTTTATAACCATCAGAAAAGCGATGTTACTGACCATAGCGCTAGAGATCAAGGGGGAGCCAAAGTTCAGGCCGGAACGCCTTAAATTAAAGAGGAAGGACCTGGTCATAGCATCGATTTGGATAGCCGCAATACTGCTGCCTGGTCTGCTCTGATATTCAATGATGTGTCGTATCATTGTCCCCATCGCAGAAATGGAAACTCTGTTTGGCAACTCCGCAAACACTCGATGGGTTCCCTCATATATCGGTAACCCTTATAAATCGAAGGGCCGGTGTCCCTTTGTTGAGCATTTCGGTAAACGTTGAAAATTTGGTAGTCAGATATGAATCAAAGGTGGCTGTAAACGGCCTTAGCTTCAATATCAAGGCGGGGGAGATCTACGGACTGCTCGGGCCCAACGGCGCCGGGAAGACCTCCACCATCAAGGCCATGACCGGTCTTGTGGAACGCTCGGGCGGAAGCATAACTATACTCGGTGAAACCGAGCCTTCCAGCAAACTTATGAACAAGGTTGGAGTTGTGCTCGAGACGCCCAGCCTCCTCGATGTGTTAACGCCGAATGAATTTCTAAATTTCGTAGCATCAGTTAGGGAAATGGATGATGTGCAGCGCGTAAAGGGCCTCGTAAGTGCGTTGGACCTGGAACAATTTCTAAACGTCCCGATAGCGTCCCTTTCGATGGGAAACAAGCAGAAGGTGGCTGTCGTAGCGGCACTAATGCACAAGCCCCTGTTTCTAATACTTGATGAGCCGTTTAATGGGCTGGATGTAAAGTCGGTGAGGATATTCAAAGACCTTCTGGCCAAGCATGCTGAGGAAGGCGGCTCCGTTCTGTTCTCCACCCACATAATGGAGGTGGCTGAAAAGATCTGTAACAGGATTGGAATCATAAACGATGGTAAAATGGTCGCTGAAGGAACAGTTTCGGAGCTCAGGGAAAAGGTGCAGGCGGCGTCCCTTGAGGACGTATTCCTTAAGGCAATAAATGCTGAAGATGAAATAAAGAGCATAGTGAACAGCCTTTGAAGTACAGCAGATGGAACATAGCTAATTTCATTTATAGGGAACTGATGTATCAGAGCTATGCAGCCAGCCAGCTCACAGGTCTGAGCGCCGGCAACGTAAAGAGGGCGCTAAACAATTCCATCCGTCAGAAATACATGATCAGCGTCATATACGGCTTTATCATCGTAATATTCATTAGCACGGGCTCCCTGCTAGGTGCCAAATATGCTTCCGTGCTCCCTCTTGAGCTCTTCCTTTGGTCCTTTTTCATAATATTCGCTTCTTCCATGCAGCTCTCCTTTTCGGTGTCCTCCTCTTCAAGGCTGAAGGACCTCCTTAGTATACTCCCTATTGACAGCGCTAACGTAAAGACGATTTCAGAGCTGTCGATAATCAGGGCTGTAGATATGCCCATACTCGTTCCACTGGCTATTTCGATTGTCTTGGGTGCTATGGCTGGAATTGACCGCCTGCTGGCCTATATGATAGCCGATGTGACGGCGATAGCCCTATCCCTTTTGGTGATAAATCTGATGATCCTAGCTTTCAGGCAGATAAAACTCGGCAGCAGGACCAATACGCTGGCCAGGCTGGCCGTGTCATTGCCCATTATAGCCCTGGCCATGACGGGTGGACTTATACAGCAGTTTTACGCGCTAACGCTTAATCCGCTCTATTCTTACCTGCCCATAGTTGATCTGCCGGGGATCCTTCAGGGGGAAACAGCTTCAATTTATACCTCTGTCCTGTATATGATAGTCTTTGCACTGGCTGCATACTTCTTCTTCAGGAGGGCCGCGATTGAGCTGCTTTCACCTGCGCAAATGACCACCAGCATTTCAAATAGGAAGCTATTCGTAAAAAGGAGCTCTCCCACTATGGCGGTGATAAGCACCGACTTTAAGCAGATGATAAGGTCTAGGATGTCCGGCCTCTTTATAATGCCCTTCATGTACTTCTTTATAGTGCTGATCTCGGCGCTGATAAGTGGTACCAACCTTCTAAAAACCGATTACCTCCTGTTCTGGGGGTCTTATATGGTCCCATTGGCGTTCATTTCATCGATTATAGGCTTTATGCTCTATATGTCAGAGATGCGAGGACAGGCCACCTACAGGCTGCTTCCGCTCAGCCGTAACATGAATTTGCTGGCCAAGGAACTGGTGACCATTGGCGACTACCTGATAGGCGCTGTATTAATGTCAGCTCTGGTCATATTTCTGGGTGGGCGGTTTCTTTACGTCCTGCCCATATGGACTTTGACGTTCACTATAATGCCACTCGTAGCGTTCGCGGGGTTTTATTTCGAATATTCTTACAAGAAAGGGGGGGCTGGCATTGCCAGTCTTACTTCGATCATTTTATACACCGTGACGACCGGTGCGCTGTTTGGCCTGCCAGTAGTACTTTTCATCGTAGGATACTTGATATACGCCAGCCTGATTGTAGGGTCTATCTTAATGGTGTTGGCTTCACTGCTGGAGCTGTCTGCGATACTCTATTTCACCCGTACTGTCATCGGCGGCAGATCAAGGCGATAATAAAGAAGGAAGCTAACCTGCCAGTCAAATACCATTGCCGCAGTGACTGTGAAAAGCGAATTGTTTTTAAGCTAAGCATTCGTATATGAGCGTGATAAGGGCATGGTAGAAGCATACTGCGTTAAGTGTAAGGCAAAGAGACAGATAAAAAATCCCGTCATGACAACCTTGAAGAATGGCAGGAAGGCGGTAAAAGGCGTCTGTCCAGTTTGCGGCACGAAACTCTTTAGGATAGGGGGGAAGCTTTAAGCTCCCCTAAATTTTTTTTAAAGATCTGCGCCCTATAATTACTGTGGTATAATTACCCTTTCGGGCTTAATGTACAGTATAACCCTCTGTTCATTGGGTGATTTCCATGGGTAGGAATCCTTGCCCAGGTACTTCTTCGCCAATTTGTCAATATGTTCATCAGCCCCCTTGGTGGTCTGTTTGTAAATTTTGCCTCTGACCAGCGCGTAATGGTATGGATTAGCCTGATCCGATACCGCTATTGCGACCTTTGCATTTTCTCGCAAGTTCTTCTGTTTGACCCTTCCGATGGCGGTATTCACTAGGACATATTCCCCCTCCATATCTATCCATACAGGAGTCACATGAGGGTTACCTCCATTACTGACGGATGCTATATAGCCGAAATTTTTCCCATTTATTAATTCCTCAACCTTTGGATTCATATCGATATTCAATGACAGAATTTATTTTAAAAACATTTCTATGTTATTCCGTGGGTGTAACGTGGTCCTTCTGGCCTCCTTCTGGGCCACGGCAATTATACCCCAGTATTACCGGACCTGCTCGCAATGGGCACCGGAAAAGGTTAAAAAAGGGTTATTGGAAGGTTAATTCTAATGGCGAATTTTCAACTTATTCTGTCTGATCCAAAGACCCGCAGGTCGTTCAAGACGGACGTAAATCCCCCGGCATCACAGGTGCTTGTTGGGCACCGGATAGGGGATATTATAGATGGTTCAATGATCAGCTTGAATGTTAAATTTAAGATCACCGGCGGCTCGGATAAGTCTGGCGTTCCCTTGAGGTCTGACCTTCAGGGTTCCGTCAAGAGGAGGGTGGTGCTTAACGAGGGGCCGGGCTTCAGGCCTATGGACAGGGGAGCTAGGAAGAGGAAGCTCATAAGGGGCAATTCCATCTCTGAAGACGTATATCAGGTTAACGCCGTGATCGTAGAAGGCCAGCTACCCGGACAGAAGACCGAAGAGGCTGAAGTCCAGCAGGCCAAGCCAGCTGAATCGGAAGCCAAGGCTCAACCTTCGGAAAAACCCAAAGCGGAAACCAAACCAAAGCAGGCCAAGGCTCAAAGGAAGGTAACCAAGGAAGAGCCACAGAAGGAGGGAGCTCAAGTTGCCAAGGTTTAAGACCACCGGAGAAGCAATAAATATAGTTACAAACAGGGAACAGGTTAGGAACTTCGGTATCATAGCCCACGTAGATCACGGCAAGACAACTACTTCAGATTCACTGCTCGCGGCTGCAGGCATGCTGAGCCCGTCGGTTGCGGGCGAGGCTCTGGCCATGGATTACATGGAGCTGGAGCAGAAGAGACAGATGACCATTAAGGCCGCTAACGTAACCCTGTACTATGAATACGAAGGAAAGCCTTATGTCTTCAACATGATAGACACGCCCGGCCATATCGATTTTACAGGCAAGGTGACTAGGTCGCTAAGGGCTATAGATGGGGCCGTTGTGGTGGTGGATGCGGTCGAAGGCGTAATGACTCAGACCGAAACCGTGCTCAGGCAGGCACTGGACGAGAGGGTCAGGCCCGTGCTTTACATAAACAAAATAGACAGGCTTGTAAAGGAACTCAGGCTTACGCCCGACAAGATGCAGGCCTGGTTATCGAACATAATTGCAGAAGTTAATCAGCTCATAACCATATATGCCGAGCCTGAATTTAGGGATAAATTCAAGGTGAACATAGCGGACGACAGCGTTGCCTTTGGCAGCTCTAAGGATAAATGGGGATTCACGTTAAGCATGGCCAAAAGGGTTAACGGCGGTTTCAAGGATATATATGATGCCTATACCGGCGGCAACATAGCTGATATGTCCAGCAAGTTTCCATTGCATGAAGCGGTGCTGTCAATGGTCGTAAAGCATCATCCCCCGCCACACGTAGCCCAAAGGTACAGGATACCGAAAATATGGAAGGGCGACCAGAACAGCGAGATCTACAGGGCGATCATAAATTGCGATGAAAACGGGCCCGTAGTAATGATGGTGACGACGGTCGTGGTTGATCCGCAGGCTGGAATAGTGGCCGTCGGGAGGCTTTTCAGCGGCACCATAAGGGATGGCGATATGCTTTACCTGATTAACTCCAAGAGGCAGGAAAGGGTCCAGAGCGTGAACATGTTCATGGGCCCGTTCAGGGAGATGGTGGGATCGTTGCCCGCAGGCAACATCCCAGCGCTTTTAGGCCTGGAACATGCAATGGCCGGTGAAACCCTTTCGGCTATTAAGGATACATACCCCTTCGAGGGGATCAAATATGTCAGCGAGCCGGTGGTGACCATAGCGGTGGAGCCAAAGAACCCTCGTGACCTGCCAAAACTGGTTGAAGCGCTTCAGAACATGCATATAGAGGACCCCAATCTGGTGGTGAGGATCAATGAAGAAACCGGGGAGACCCTCATGTCCGGAATGGGCGTGCTTCACTTGGAGATAGCGACCACCATGATAAGGGATCAGGGGCTCGATATAGTTACCAGCCAGCCGTTGATAAATTATCGAGAAACCATCACCGGGGCGGCAGGGCCCGTCATGTCCAAGAGCCCAAACAGGCACAATAAGGTCTTCATAAGGGTTGAACCGCTTCAGAAGGACGTAGTGGACCTGATCCTGTCAGGTCAGATAAACGATAATATGGATAAGAAACAGATAGGGAAGATACTCAGGGATCACGGCTGGGACGCAGATGAGGCAAAGAGCGTAATAACCGTAGACGAAAGGGGCAACCTTTTCATCGACCAGACGAAAGGGGTTCAATTCCTTCAGGAAAGCATTGACAGTCTGCGTGCTGGCTTCGTTGACGCCATGATAAATGGCCCGCTTTCATATGAATTCGTAAGGGGGCTGAAGGTCGTGCTGCATCACTTCGTACCTCACGAAGACCCGGCCCACAGGACCTACGCCCAGCTCATGCCGGCCGCACGACGCGCCGTCCTTGGTGCCATGCTTTTGGCCAATCCTACCCTGCTGGAACCGGTGCTTGCGGTGGAGGTTAAGGGGACAAGTGACATCATAGGACCCGTGGCTAGCATATTTTCAAGCAAGAGGGGAAAGCTCATAGATATGCAGCAGAAGGAGATCTTCGCTATAATGCAGGGTGAAATACCTGCATCTGAGACGTTCGACCTTGCCGAAATAATAAGGGGGGCTACCGCCGGAAAGGCCGTTTGGAACACCAGCTTCAAGAACTGGTCGCCGGTGCCCAGCAGCCTCCTGCAGCCGTTGATCAATTCAATAAGGAAACGTAAGGGGCTACCGGAAGGAGTGCCAAGGCCAGAGGAGTTCATAGATCAGGATTAATGTCCAAGCAAGAATCCCGGCAGAATGATGCTATCAGGAGTTCGGGCACTTACTATTTTGAAGTGAGGGGCCCAAAGTACAGGAGAAGCGAAGCGGTGCACCTGATAATAGGCTCATTACTGGTCTGGGGGGTGGGAGCTAGCTGGCTGCTCGGGATAGTTAATTCATGGGGATTCATAATAGATAGCCTGCTCTTTTTAGCCGCGTTCATACTTCATGAGTACATGCACAAGGTTGCAGCTATAAGAAGCGGGTTCATGGCTCAGTTCAGGCTGCAGAGCTTCGGGGCGATACTTACGTTCATAAGCATTATAATACCATTTTTCAAGATAATCGCTCCAGGGGCTACCATGATCTACGGCTCCGGTGATGAAAGTTCACTGGGCAAGATAGCGTTGTGGGGTCCCCTTACAAATATAATAATGGCGATAGCCCTTCTGCCTTTCGTACTGTATTCACCATATGGCGGGGTGCTCGTATTGGCCCTCTACTTTAACGCCTTTATAGCCACCTTCAACCTGCTGCCGGTGGCCATACTTGACGGCCTGAAAGTGTTCAGGTGGAATAAGGCGGCCTGGGCAATATCCATAGCGGCCTCTGCAGGACTGCTCATCTATACGTACCTATTGATAGATGGCATCATAGGCATCCCCTGACCGCAATAGACCATCGTGTCAGTCCTTGTTACAGCCTATGATTTGTGTGTAGCGCACACTACCTGCTAGAAGATACCAGGTTTACGATATCCCTATCTTTAAGCTTGTAAGTAGGCGGCAGCCTCAGCCCTGACCTTGCATCTATACCGAAAAGCAATCCCTTCACAAGGTCGCTGTGAACTGACCGGGCTAGATCGGTTATATCGCTTCCCTCGGCCATCAGGTATGCATCTGGAAGGACCCGCCCCTTTTTGTCAGCCAGCCTTTTCACATCGGCCACAGGATAGACTACGTTCATCCTCAGCAGCTTGAAAACTAGCACATTGAGCGCGAACTGCACGCCGGTCCTCATCAGCTCCTTCATTACGAACTTGTTTATGAAGTTGAGCGCTTTCTTCTGCCTTTCGTTAAGGATCCCTTCATTGGTTATTGCGAAGCTTTCATCGCCTGGATTGTAAGAAATGATGCCGCTTTCTTCAGCCCTCCTCAGGACGAGTTCGGCGTCAGAGCTGGCCGGCACTATCATCATGTCAGAATGCGCTTCCCTGAAGGATTTGTAGTTCACAGAGGATATTGGTATATCCATTTTGTTCGCGAGCACAAGGGTCGGCTTTGATATCTCCCTTATCTTGGATGCGAAGGTCCACAACTCCCTATCGGTCCAGTGTCTGAAGTCATTGGGGTCAAGTTTCAGAGACATAAGTGATGAAGCTACATCTGTGCTTGACACCTTTATACCTCCCAGTGGCGCAGCTATGGCCCTTATGGCCGCCTTTTCATCACCCTTTGCCTCCTTAACTAGTTTGGTTATCTTTTCCCGGTTCTTCTCTATTATCCCCTTGTACCATATTATGAGTTCGCCCTCGATTTCTTCGTAATCGCGGCCAGGATCACCGCTACCCGGCTCAGCAGCATGCCCTTCTTCGTCGATGCTGCCGGATATATCAACTACGTGTACAAGCGCATCGCTTGTGGCCGCAATGGAAAGAAATTTGGTGCCTAACCCTCTTCCAACGCTAGCGCCTTTGATAAGGCCCGGCAGGTCCCAAACTTCCACGGGGATATACCTCCATCCATTTATGCACTTAGAGTTGACCGGCTCATCCTGCACCCCAAATTCCCTGCATACACAGGGGGCCGTTACGTAGGCTATCCCTTTGCCGGGCTCCTTGGTAGTGAAGGAATAATTGCTTATTTCCGCCTCCTTAAGGGTTACTGAATTGAAGAACGTGGTCTTTCCGGCATTGGTCTTTCCAATAAGACCTATCCTTAACATGACTTGATATTATCTTTACTTGTTTAATAAACTTATAGAGACATATTGAAAGAATTACGATATTGTTCGCAGAAAGCTAACGTGTTCAGCCATTGCTAGTCTACTGCTTGCTGCATTTACCTTCCTCTCAGATATGTCATGTACGGTGTGAACCCCGGTGATCCTCAGCCGGTCGCTGTATGATCGAGTCTAAGTTATGGCCCTGTGCTCCCTTTCATGTGTTTCCTCATTGCTCAGGAGATGATACCTCCTTCCTTGATGCGTATGTATCATATGCAATGGCCGCAGTTATTCATATGGATTACCGTATTATAGAAGCTCCATAACCGTACTCGTTCTAATTCCTGAAATACGCTCATATGATAAAATATATATCCATGTAGAAGTTCAGGTGAGTGAGCTAATGGGTGGGCCCGTAGCTCAGTCAGGTAGACTTGTAAAAGACCTAAAGTATCGGGCTTTTAACCCGAGGGTCCCGGGTTCGACTCCCGGCGGGCCCGCTTAACATTTTCTTTATACCCAGCCGTCCTTATTAATTCCAATGCTTATCAATTCAAGGTAAATGAGTGGCCGTTCTAGACTGCAACACCAATAAGGTATGATATGAGAATGTCTAAGCAGCTCGAGGGTCACCGCCATCAGTAATCTACATATACCTGTTTCCTAGTTGGCAGGCATCCTGTGTGAACTTTTATAATTAACAATCCTCCCATATTATCCTTTATACTGGATCAATCCATACTTCCCGATGATGGCTATCTTACAATTCCCTGTCATCTGTATATTATTTGTAATATATTTGAACCTCTTTATGATTACTTTGTGAAGATTGGTGAACCCTATTAATACCCTGTTTCACCAGAAGGTAAGGCTGGCCTATACTTTTCCGTGGCGCGTAAACATTAAATCCGACTACTTGGAAGTGATAGCAGCGGGGGTCGCCCAGCATGGCCAAAGGCGCTGCCCTGAGGCGGCAGTCCCGTTGGGGTTCGTGGGTTCAAATCCCACCCCCCGCATTATATTACGCACTTGTAAGAAATCACTGTGAGAGGTAATAACATGATAAAGCGTGTATGGTTATATCCCTTTCTCGGCAATCATGCTCTTAGTTAGTTTCATATAATTTAATAAAAGATATAATCGATTTTAATTCAACCATAGCTACACTCAGCTTGTTCGGATTAGATTAAATATATAAGATGGTAAAAGCCAAACGTGAACCTGTGAAAGGATTGTAGGTTGGAGCGCTAGGAAACCTTTAATTGTAGTCGAGTCGCAAAACATATGGCAGAGGCGTAGCAACACACCATATGGCCAGCTTGCGTTATTTATGAAGCCTTTTGTAAATATAAAATTAAATTAGTTTTATATACATTAAAGGCATCAGATCATATCTTGTCCTACATCATCTTTCTCGAATAGGTTGATTGAATTATATGGCCAGTTTAGCGTCTATAGGGTTTCAAAGACACTTTTATCAGTTCAATGGACCACGGGAAACTTCCCATCTTTATGAAAATCGATGACCACAGGAAATACAGGATAACGCTTTTATTTCGGTGTTATTTATCTATAAATTGTATGAGTTATAACGAGCTCTATAACGATGAATTACATGATTTTATGCTTTACAAGGAACTTTCAAACATCTATTCGGATGTGGCCATCAAGGAGAAGTTGTCCAGCCTGTCAGCCATTGAAGGGGGCCACATGAAATACTGGATGAAGGTCATGGAAAAGCGAGGCCAGAAACCCAAAAACACTGTAAAAGGGTGGCGCATCAAATTATTCGCCTTCCTCAGCAGGATAATGGGAGTCGGATTCATAATGCAGGTGTTCGAGGCCGCTGAGCAAGCGGCCGTGGGTAAGTATATTGGTTTCCTAGTGGACTCCGATCTTACTGACGAGGAGAAGGAGCAGCTAAAGGGAATAATCGGAGACGAACTTGAACATGAATCCTTCTTCGCGGAACAGAAGGTATCTAGGTTCAACGTTATAGAAAATATAAGGGACATCCTCTTCGGCATGAACGATGGCCTTGTGGAAGTACTGGCCGCCGTTTCAGGTTTCGCTGGTATTTACCCACTGCCCGCGCTTGTAGCGCTGGCCGGATTCGTGGTAGGAATAGCAGGAACTCTTTCTATGGCGGCTGGCGCGTACATTTCAAGCAAGTCGGAAAGGGGAGTAAAAGAAGGACAGTTGACAAGGCTGAAACTGGAGACCGAGGCCCTTACAAAGCAAAAGGAGGAAGAGCTAATAGCTATAATGAAGGAGAGGGGACTTGAGGTCGACGGGAAAACACTCTCCAGATCCAAGGACATTAAGCGAACCCTATTTTCCATCCTTTCCAGGGAGCGGTTGGGCGTTTCACCTGAGGAGCTGAAAAGCCCTTCATCGTCGGCCATATATACGGGTATCTTCTACTTCATCGGCGCTGTCATCCCGATAATACCGTATGTGTTACCTCTGCCCATCCTTTTAAGCCAGCTCCTTTCAGTTACGTTTACGGCAGCAGTGCTAGCGTTTGCCGGCTATATTACCGGCATGTTCAGTGGGTTGAACCCGCGTAGAAGGGCGCTCGAAATGGTGTTGATAGGGCTGGGGGCGGCCGCTGGGACCTTCCTCCTCGGGAAGGGTATAAACTTGGCCGTACACATCACCGTTCCCTGACCTCTAACTTTTTATAACATGACATACAAACCCTTGCCATATGATTTACAAGCCTCCGTCCAAGTTCGCAAAGATCGAAGAATCAGCTACGCTAAAGGCGGGTGAAAAGGCAAAGGAACTTCAGGACAAAGGGGTATCGATATGGAAGCTGGATGTTGGGGAACCAGACTTTAACACCCCAGAGCCCATAGTCAGGGCTGCATATGAAGCAATAAAGAAGGGGATGACGCACTACTCTTCGACTCAGGGGCTTCCGGAGCTGAGGGCCGAGATAGCCAGAAGATCAGGGAATCAGGCGTCCCCCTCTGAAGTCATCATAACTCCTGGTTCCAAGCAGGCGCTGTTCTACACCTTTGAGGCAATACTCGATCCTGGTGATGAAGTCATAATAATTGAGCCGGCGTGGCCCTCTTACAAGCAGATGGTGCAGCTGAGCGGGGGAAGGCCGGTGACCATAGATACCGGGGAGGACTTCCAACCCGTATTGGATTCCGTGGCTTCCAGCTTAACTGACCGAACTAAGGCCATTTTGCTGAACAGCCCTAATAACCCAACAGGAGCGGTGTTCAGCGAAAGCGTTATCAAAGGGATAACCGACATAGCCAAGGACGCTAAGATCTGGGTTATTTCCGACGAGATCTACAAGGATATAATATATGAAGGGCATCACGTCAGCGTTACCTCTTTCCTCAGTTACGACGACGGCCTCATCCTGATAGATGGTTTCAGCAAGTCCTATGCTATGACCGGGTGGAGGCTGGGTTACGCAGTGGCCCCCAAGCCGGTGATTTCTCAGATGGTCAAGATGCAGGGCCATATAGCAACCTGCCCAGCTCCGTTCACCCAAGTGGGCGCCCTTGAAGGCCTTAAGTCATGCGGCGGGCAGGTCCGGGAAATGGTGGCGGAGTTCGCCCGGAGAAGGATGTATATAATCTCACGGCTAAAGGCTAACAATATTCCTTTTGTGGAGCCAAAGGGGGCCTTCTACTTTTTCATCGATCTTTCGGGGCGCATAAAGGACGGGATGGAGCCCAGCGAATTCCTATTGGAAAGAGCGCACGTAAGTACGACGCCTGGAGGGGCCTTTGGAGAGAAGTACAAGGGCTTTGTAAGGCTCTCATATGCGAGCTCCATGAAAACCATAGAGGATGGTCTAGACTCAATATTCAAAGCCACAGCCTAAGTGGCATTATTAGCAGAAGGGGGGCGGGCCTTGATCAATGCTAAGGGCAATTATAAAGTGAAATAGAAGGATAGCAGAACACCATTAATAGATTGGTGCAGTTCAGCCACAGGTTAGGCACACTGCCATGACCTACATCACCTCTTTATCACTGGATGTATATATCTTTGCCAGAACTTCATGTAGTTATCAGGCTCAACTATCCTGAACTGCCTGAGTACGTTCCCAAGCCTCTCATCGCTCCACCTTGCCCAGATGCGCTTGCATCACCTCATTATCTCCGCCATCAGCCTCTCTATTACGTTTAAAGTGCAAGGTATTCTCTCCCCCTCACTTATGGCAACCCTTGCAAATGTAACCATAAAACTGGCCCTTATGAACCTGGCTGCCCTCCGATATCCATTGCCTTCGAGCTCTGCTGCGGTCATCTCCAGCTCATCAAGCGTTCTGTCAATTCTCAATGGAAGGGCATCCATATCCTCATCTGCCAGATGCTTCTTGACAGAATTGACAAGCATATGGAATATCACCTTCATCCTGCAGGTTATCTGATCCCTTTCCTCCTTTGATCCATCCACATCACGAACGGTGTATATCTCACTGCACGCATGCACCAGGTCCAGCTGATGAGAGGAGGGCTCAACGTTATTCTACATCTCCCTTTCCGCATCTGACACAGTAAATGTTCCTTGTGGCATTCTGGCCCAATCCTTATTTACTGTAACGCTGATAAAACTCACTCTTTTGACGGCCTTCCTGGACATAGGATATGGCCACCTTGATGGAGCTGTTCCTATGGTCAGTTGATTGAACTTCAGTGCCATCATGCTCAACAACTGAATTTTCAGCCTCATTTTGGTCAAAGCGTATAAGCTGGCCCACTTCCTGAACAAATCCATGTATGGTGCTCTTTAACACATCGATGCCTGAAATATTCTTAAACATCCTGCTCGATTCATCGTATGTCGCAACAGATGCCATGTCAGCCAGCTTCATCTTCACTTCTCTAGAATATTTTCCCCTTCTTATACCTAATCTAGCCAGTATTGGGGAAGTAATTTCATCTTCCCTTTTTAGCTTTATTATTTTTAGCTCAATAACGCCCAGATTTGTTTCAAGTTTCCTTTGATATGATCCTGCCATTTCATATCCTTCATTGACCTTTTCATGAATGACCTGCTCCTGCAGCTCTTCTAACCTCTCCTTTAACCTTACAGCTGATTCTATCCTCTCACTTTTAATTATAGACGCAAGGTCTCTATTCTCCCAATTTATATCCAACTCTGGCTTGTTCACCTCTTTGTGTCGTTCATGACAATGTGGTGAGCAATCCACTTTAAGCTTGCTTTTGATTATTTAACCCGTCACCGAACGGGACTAATAGATTATGGTGTGACGATAGCCATTTTAATGTACAAGTATGGCATTGATTATGAAGAAAACTTCCAGGGCAAGTATGTAAACCTGGGCACGCCTTACTGAGATAGGGTCCATATTTTTGTGTGCTATATAAAGGAAATAGGGGAGCGCCAGCATCGGAATTATTGCATAATAGAGGCCCAGCAGATACATGAGGACAATTATCGCAGCCAGTGCAGCATAGCTTATAATGCTTGACATGCGCACTCCAACCTTAAGCAAAAGCGTTGGATTGCCCGTCCTCAGGTCCTCTTGATAGTCGGAGAATTGGTGAGTTATATATGTCAGAAATACAAAGAGAGAGGCCGCTACAGGTGCCAGAATTCCGTTCAGCGTTATGGTAAGCGCTTGGGAATAAAATACGGCAAGCGAAATCAGAAAGAAGGAGAAGGGCACAATGAACTCCCCGAAGCGGCTGAGGTTAAATGGAATGCCGGAATAACCGTAAGCCAGGACCAAACCTATCCCCATTGGAATCACAAGAAGGTACGCGCCGGTGATCAAGATTACAAAGGCCCCCAGGAGCGAGCCCACGACCATTGACACATATGCGGTCCTTAAAAGAAGCTGATATTCTCTTACCGGCAATACGAAATTGTGAAGGCCCTTCCTGTTCTCCACTCTGAGGTCTTGGTAATCGTTAACCAGATTTGCGCTCATCTGGAAAAGGGTAACACCCATCAATTCCAGTGCAAGGACCAGGTAGTTTATGTTGCTTGAAAACATCGTCCCAACTACGACCGCGAATGGGGAGGATACGATGGAGGGGCCCCTTAAGCCCCTAAGTACCACCCTCACCCTATTTTGCATTTTATAGTCGTTTATTTATGAGTTATAGGAGGTTCTCCTATCCTCTCGAGCTCTGACCTTAACAACTCCGTAGTGGACTGCACACGAGATGCAGTAATACTTGGTTACGTATGATACAGGAATATAGGCCCCCTTCTGGCTGAGCTCCCTGGCGAGCGTTGGTTCCACAAGAGATACCCTCTGAGTAACCTTCTTAGCCTTATCCCGAGGCACCCTTGACCCGCAGTTGCTACACTCAACATAATCGCTTCTGCCCTTTCCCCCCTTGCTCCGCCCACGGCTCTTCCGTTTTTTGGTCAATTCGATACGTCTCCTTTTCCAAGCTTTTTAAATGTATCTATAACTTGCTTCTGTGCACCGTCACCATGGCCTTGGATGTCCTCTTCAGGCCAGTTTCTTGGCGAACATCAGATAAGCGGTATGGCCGGACATAAATACTGATGGCCTCGATTTTCCTTCCGCTATGTTCATCTTCCTCATCATTATCTCCACCGTATCCATCATCCCGAATCCACCCTGAGTTAGGGCTGTAGAAAGCTTCTCCGCTTGGTCGACTGTTGGGATAAGGAAGCTTACAGGAGCAGACGGCCTGACCGCCCTGTAGACCTCCCCGACATGTTCCCACGGGTCCCCAAGGTCAACGAACGCAGAGTCACAGGATTCATCGTCGGGGACCGGCTGAACCTTGATGTCCCTGAGCTCAACGTATCGGAGCAGGCCCGACATTTCCAGGTTTCTTTTCGCTATTGGCATAAAATCATCCCTTATTTCATAGGATAACACACGCCCGCTGGATGATACAGCCGATGCAAGGTATGAGGACATCGCTCCGCTCCCAGTGCCCATCTCCAAGACCTTCTTCCCATCCCTCACGTCGAGCCGTATCAATATGTAACCCGCGTCCTTCGAATAAACGATCTGCGTCCCCCTCCTGTACCTCATGATAAGGTCTTCAAGGGTGGGCCTTAACAGCACGTAGTGGCCCCCGGAATAGATCCGGCTGCCATATGCAGCCCCCAGTATATCGTTCATGTCGATCGTTGAAATATGGGTCTGGAATTTCTTATCCTTCTCAGCCTTGATGAGCCAGCTCTTACCTCTTTCACTCATCACTAAAACATATTCATGTTCACCAATGCGCTCCATTCTGTAAAGTCCATGTGGCCATAATAATAAACCGATCGCTGGCCTTGAATTTTTCAGGAGGCATATAGCGTTCTCGACAGGTCGGATATATCAGCGGCGAGCTCAAGCAGGTGTCTAAGGTAAGGCCTAAGCGCATCGATGTCCGGCATCTCCTTCAGCTTGGCGCTCAGGAGGTCGAATACCCTGATCAGCTCAATTGGCTCGGCTCGGTAACCGAGGAAGGCGCTCAGTGAACTGGTCTTGAATTCCTTAAGGCCGTCTAGGAATTCAAACAGCTGTTTGCCGACAGGCGCGTACTTAGATATGTTAACCAGATCATCGCCAAACCTCTCCAGTATATGAGCCACCAGCCTGTAATCAAGGCAATCGGTTGGGGAAAGCTGGTAAGACAAAGCTACATCCGAATTTGAAACGGCATTTCTCAGGAGCCTTATGAGCGCAAAATACAGGCGATCGATTTCTCCATCCTCCCTTTCAATCATCACGGTATTTCCTCCCACCAGATCATCGCACATGAAGCTTGAAAGCCTGTCCATCCTCAGCATGATCTCCTTTGGGCTCAGCGATTTAAGGTTCATTGTAAAGCGATAACTTAAAGTTGATTCGTCCTCGCTGAAAGACTCGAAGCCAGGCATGTGGGTGGCAATGAACTGGAGCACACGGTTCCTTACGGGACCGTGCTTGAGCTTGATGTATAGCTCATCGCTACCGTTTAAATACGCAGCGGATATAAGCCTCACGATAACCCCCTCCTTCTTTCCATCTAGATCAAGCTTGACTACATTTCTTGGCTGACCGTCCCCCTGGGAAAATGGGGTTATTATCAGGTTTCCTGAGGCTGATTCCTCCACCACCACTGAAGACCCCTTTTGGAGCCCCATTCTTTCAACCCACGACCTTGGCAGGGTCATCAAGAGCGACCTGCCGCCTATCTGTTGCAGCTTGCGGTAAGTAATCATGCGCTCTTATTATTTATATTGATATAAATATCTTTCAGATGATTTAACAGCCCTCTTTCTACTACACGGCATCATGCGGTTAAGGGCTGCCAGATTAGCAGGCTTCCCTATACCCAACGGATTCTTGTGAATAGCCAGATCAACCTATTGAGTAACCCCTTATTACCCAGGATA
The DNA here is from genome assembly GCA_021792955.1 of archaeon. GTDB lineage: Archaea > Thermoproteota > Nitrososphaeria > Conexivisphaerales > UBA164 > JAJZYL01. The sequence goes on from JAJYTP010000007.1 coordinate 25,922, forward strand.
AGGGTTGATAATCTGATAGGTTTTAATTAAATTTGCCCGGTGATAAGGCGCCACCCGATCCGTACTAGGCCGTAATAATAGGCTCAATATATATCAATATATATATTATAAAGGAAATCTAAATATATGCTCTTATCGCCGATATGAACTGTGAAAGGCAAGGAAGGCTCTAAGAGCATTGATGAATTGCCTGTTACAGGGTTTCATTGGGGGCTCAGCACGCTGGCAGCGATGGGAATATTCTTGGACGGCTATGATTTAAACGTTATAGCCTTTTCCGTGCTGCTGGTATCTTCTTATTTTAAAGTTTCGACAACAAGTGTTTCGTACGCATTGCTTCTAGCAAGTGGCCTCATAGGCATGGCAATAGGCGGCGTTACCTTGGGGGGGATAGCGGATAAGATAGGCAGGAAGACCATGTTCATCATAAATATAATACTATTTATATTCTTCACCCTATTATCGGCCATAGCCACCAACGTACCAGAACTTATAATATTCAGGGTCCTTATGGGTATAGGCCTTGGAGCGGACTATCCCATAAGCTCTTCCTTGATAGCCGAGTTCGCACCAAAGCGTGATAGGGGGAAGCTGCTCATGTATGGAATCATGTTCTATTGGTTAGGAGTCCTAGTATCCGGAGCCGTAAACTACTTTGCGCTCCCATTGGGTGCGGCTCTATCATGGAGGGTAGCGTTGGGAGTTGGTGCTGCAATAGCAGTTCCAGTTATAGCGGCCAGATGGTTCATGCCAGAGTCAGCCAGATGGCTTAACACAGTAGGAAGGAATGATGAAGCAGAATTGGTGATGGAAAAGGCCATGGGCCCTGGGGATTACAATATACCTCAGCAAAGGGCGGTGGGGATCAAGGAGCTCTTCTCGAAACACTGGAAGCAGTTAGCTTTTGTCCTTATAACGTGGTTTGCCTTTGATGTAGGGGCCTACGGGTTTGGGTTCTATACGCCAACCCTTTATTATGAACTGGGCATCAAGAGCTTGAGTACAGTGGTGCTCTTCGGCACTATAACCGCGCCCTTCCCTATCCTTGCTTATCTGGCGTTGATGAGGATCATAGATAGATACGGAAGGAAATATCTTTCGCTGGTGGGGTTTGCGGTCATGGCGGCCGTTCTGGTCGTTCTAGTGCCGCTCGTGAACATCACCCCGTATGCCCTCCTCCCCCTCTTTATACTATTTTCTTCGTTTGAGCAGTGGCCTGGCGGGATCTTTTCATTTTCATATTCCACGGAGCTCTTTCCAACCAACGTGAGGGGGCTGGCGCAAGGCCTTGGCACCAGCGTAAGCAGAGTAGGTGGAATCCTGGGGGTACTGCTATTTCCTATCATTAAGGGATACGGGCTCGTCTATGGAACGGTCTTCTTCCTAGTGTTCATCCTGTTGGCTATAGCCCTAACGGCGATCATGGCGCCAGAAACGTCCAGGAAATCACTTGAAGACACTAGTTCCTGAACGTACTAGACCGGCTTTCCATAGTGGTTTTATAAGCGCCTTCTGGATCACCCTGCCTGCTTTTAATTAACAGCCATTGTTATAATTAAATGGGTAGGTCAGATCGAGTTATACTCCATTAAATGGCAGATAATATATGCGTGATGACGCTGCGATAAGGTTAAAAATATGGGCGCTGCAATTCGCACGAGCTGCCCCGATAGCATAGCCTGGCCAATGCACTCGCCTCGTAAGCGAGAGACCGCGGGTTCAAACCCCGCTCGGGGCTGATTTTGAAAAGGTACGAATTCCTAGGTCTTAGGATAAATTCTGCAGAAAGCCAACGTCTTGAGACGTTGGATGAGAGCAACACCAGGCTGCTTATATAAAAGCAAGACGCTATATAAAAGGGGCAGAAAGGCAAACAGATGATTCTAACGTTCAAGGTCAGGCATAGCAAGGATTTCTCCGCAGAGCTTCAGAAGGCACGTCAGGTTGCCGAGTTTGCGTTTGAGACCAGCACGCTGTCTTCTGCCAGAGTCAAGTAGTTTGGGCTCAAGAGCGCCATCTCAAACCAGATCCTCAGGGAGTACAGCAGGAACGGGAGATTGAAGCGCGTCGGGAGCGTAAATCTGACCGTTCCAAATCAGAGCATCAGAAAGGAGGAAGACGAACTGAAGATCGCCTGTCTGAAGCTTTCATTGTAGATAACCTTCAGTAAGGACTTCGCCGAAGTGAACCAAATTGAGCTGGATAGGGAATATGCGTTCATATCCGTAACCGTTCCAGACGCTCCGATGAAGCAGGTCTCCAGCTACATCGGCGTTGATAGGAACGCCAGCGGGCAGGTAAAGTTGACAGATTTCAGTTGACCCAACGGGCTTTAGCCCGTTGTAGTTCAGTCATGAGAGCATATCAGTTGCGATTTGTCCTTCCCCTCAACAATGACATGGGCATCGCGATTGTTGCAGTTATAGCGGCAACGGCCGCCGAATATTTGATCCCCATCATAAAATGCGATATGAGGCTAGCTGGAGCTCCACCTCCAAAAATAAAGATGCTAAGCAGGGAGGAAAGCGGCACATAGAACAGAATGATAGGGATTAGCAGCGAAAAACTAAGTATAGAGCCAAAATTTCTGAATAAGGACATTATTCCTGAAGTCAGTCCTCTTTTATTGGGGGGCGGAATACTCATTATAAATTTATTGTTTGGCGAATTGAACATGCCTGCACCGATTCCAACAACTGTCATGTAAATGCTCAAACTGTATGGTGAGGTGTTTGTTGATACCGTAGATAGCATCCACATACCGGATGCGACTAAAAGTAGTCCAACGGTAGCTATTATAGACGCATCTCCTCTATCCGCCAGTTTACCGCTTATTGGGGAAATTATTGACCAAGATGCCGCAAACGGAATCATGTAAAATGCCGCTTGAAGCGGCGACATACCATACGGTCCTTGAAATATTAGGGTTAAAAGAAATATCAATGACCCTGTGGCTATTCCATTTAACAGATTAACCGCCATTGAAATGCTAAATGATCTATTTGAAAAGAGTTGAGGATCAAAAATTGCGTTGCTGGACCTGCGTTCTATGTAAAAGAGGGCGCCTATCAAGGCTATCATTGCAATTATCGAGATATAGTATATGTTCGGATTCAAGTTTAGCATCGGGAGTATCGTGAGCGCGATGCTCGTATAGGTGATTATGATGGAGAATAATGCAGCCCCCATCCAGTCAATTTTGGATTCGTTTTTACTTTCTGGTATCCCTTTGAGCTTGCCAATGCTCCAGATCAGTGCTATTATGCCAACAGGTACGTTGTACCAAAAGACCCATCTCCAGGAGATCACCGTAAGTATTCCCCCAATTATTGGGCCAATCGCAAAGCCGGCTGATACGGCTATCTGATTAACGCTCAGCGCGAAGCCCAGGTTTCCCTTTTTTGAAAATACTTCAGTGACCATGGCGCTTGAATTCGTCATTATAAAGGCAGCACCTATCGCCTGAAAAACGCGAAATATTATTATGAAAAGGGGTGATGGTGAAAATCCGAGTACAAGTGAAAAGATGGTGAAAATTATAATCCCAAGCCTGAAGGTGTTTGCTCTGCCGATCCTATCAGTCACCGCGCCAATTATTGTAAGCACTGAAACCAGCGCTATCAAGTAGGAAATAATTATCCAAAGCGTATATACCAGATTAACGTGAAACTGAACCATTATCGATGGTAGGGCTAGTATTAGAGCGCTGCCTGCCATACCGCTCAACGCCGCTGCGAAGGTTGTTACAGATAGTAACTGTCTGCCATTTTCCATGGAAGGTGAGCGCTTATCAAGCCGTTAAAAACTTTATTGAAAACATGCTATAAATCGAAGGCGGCCCAGTACAACCAATATAGGATGCGGATTAGTGCGTTACACCGTATACATGCATGTGATTGCATTAGGCTTCACGGTATAATACGAATCTAGAATTAATCGGATGCCTTTGCTAGGAAGTGTAAGCTGCGCTGCAGGGTATAAACTATTGCATATATTAACTGGTAACGTCCCAGTGAACGGGTTCAGGGCTAGGACATCTAGCTGGAATCAATAGTTCGGGCTCGCTCTGCCCTTTTATAGTCCTCTATGACACGTAGTTACTCCTAAGCCTATGATAATAAGGGAATTCTTCTGTAGCTAAAAGAGCGCAAGTTCCATTTAGTGGCATTAAACTGATGCTGGCATCATCATTATGATCAAGTCATTCTAAGTGGGATGGGCAACAATGTTTACAATGGAGGTAATATTAGCACATCGTCCCTATTCGCATTTCTATCTGTTGCCGGTGGCAATGTATTTAAATAGTCGCCTCAAAGGTAAAAAATCGGCTCTTTGTTGTGCTGGAGGGGCTGTGGGCTAGCATGGTTCAGGCTACCAGCCTCGGGCGCTGGTGATCGGCGGTTCAAATCCGCCCAGCCCCACCATTATGGGATTATAAACAAGAAAAATATGTCGTCTAGATATATTACAAATCGAAAATTTTGTCCAATTCAATGTTAGGCTAGGCTTAGAGGACGGGTCATATGCCCCTGTGATTATATGAATATGATCAATTCCCAATTTGATAATATCGATTCATGTTAATGGACATCGCCAGGCTGGTGCATACTGCCTTTTATGTAATAACTACAGAGTGGATCTGAATATCTCAAGGAACATTGAAGTGCTCGGCAGGTCTGAGTACTTCAGGCTGTTGTCAGCCAGTCAATAGTTGCGGTTCGATAAAACCCCACTTACGAACGAAGGGGATACGAGCAACAAGCTCCGAAGCTTCAGTTGAGGAGTAGCTACCTAGACCAGCTTTAAATATTTAAACTATTAACGATGGTTATGTCAGAAAAAGCTTGCATGATAGCTGTGGATGAGGGCGTGGTTTGTCTCTACCCTTCAGAGAAACTGTTCAAGCTGTTGGGTAAGGATTATACGTTATTGATAATCGGGCTCCTTGGTAATAATAATGGAATAGGTTTTAACGAAATAAAAAGGAGCATAGGCAATCCTCAGTCAAACCTATTATCCATTCGGTTTAAGGAGTTAGAGCACGCAGGTCTTTTGACAAGGTACGTCGTAGATGCCAAGCCTATAACAGTGAAATATTCCCTTACTGATAGAGGTTTAGAATTGAGGAAATTGATGATTCCTTTATTTAAATGGATGGAAGTTGAACGTGAAGAAATGGAATGACACCATCTAACGCTAAGAGCTCTCAACATATTATCGTCTCTATGGGTCCTGAGGCATGATGACCTACTCCAGCTTACGGTACGGTTTTCCGATATTTTTAATGCATCCTTTAATATTTACATCCTTGCCCCCCATCCGGTCGCCATTAAGGAGACGTCGTCCACGTACTCTATGGCCAATTATCTTACCATCCTTGGCCTCCACTATTAATCAGCGTGCAGAAGGGAGCTGGTGCGCTTGTATGCACCCTAGACTTCAGTTACCTGTCCTGCCGTCCGGGAGTTTCATCGTGGAGCGGAACCCGTTGCGCGTTAAAATAAGGTGTAGGCCATTAAGTTCATAAAAAGATATATTAAAAGGCAGCTCAAAGGGTTCAAATAGATAGCGATTAAGTGTGATCTGGTGTGTTTGACATAATAGCTTTAGGAGGTGGATGTTTCTGGTGCACAGAGGCCGTTTTCTCTATGGTACATGGTGTAATCGATGTGGAACCAGGATATTCTGGCGGGACAACCGTTAATCCGACCTATGAGGAGGTATGCAGCGACAAAACCGGCCATGCAGAAGTGGTACGGATTGCATATGACCCAGATACCGTATCACTGATCGATCTCCTTGAAATATTCTTTAAGATGCATGATCCAACCCAGGGGAACAGGCAGGGAGAGGATATAGGCTCTCAGTATAGGTCCATAATACTTTACACTTCAGACGAACAGGCTAAGATCATTGAGGATTACATAAATCATATACAGGGCCATTTTAAGAGACCGATAACAACCGAGGTGAGGAGGCTTGAAGCCTTCTATTCCGCAGAAAAGTACCATAGGGGATATTATCAGGCCAATGGAGCAAAACCATATTGTAGGCTGATCATAGCGCCAAAGGTTGAGAAAATAAGGAATGAGTTCGGGAAGCTTATGCGGTAGGCATGCCCTTTAGCGCTTATCAAACTACTCAATAGGAACATGATATTTTTGGCGGCGCTATAGCTCAAAGGGATTAACGCCTTTAATGATCAATCAAATGGCCATTCCGGTACCGCTGTCTGTCATCGTTCTTGCTGGCGTGTTTATAGCAATAGCTGTCAGACAGGTTGGCAGGTTCAGGCTCCAAATATGGCAGATAGTGCTAGTGGGGGCGATAATTGTACTAGTAACACGGCAGATCAGCATACCTGCTGCCTTATCATATATCGATCCAACGGTTATCCTATTCCTCCTTGGAATCTTTATAGTAGGTGAAGCGCTCACAGAGAGCGGGTACCTTCAATACTTGTCATACAGGCTCTTTAGACGCGCAAAATCCGTAAGCTCCTTGGTGTTCATCATTCTGTTTGCGGCCGGTCTAGCTTCAATGTTCCTTTTAAATGACACCCTTGCAGTAATAGGAACACCCATTATAGTCATGCTAGCCTCCTCCAAGCATATTAATCTGAAGCTCCTTTTATTAGCTCTAGCGTTTGGTATAACTACGGGGAGCGTCATGAGCCCTATTGGTAACCCTCAGAACCTTCTGATAGCTTCCAGCGGAATCGTTAGAAACCCATTTTCAACGTTCTTCTCCTATCTGATAATTCCGACCATCTTAAACCTATTCATTGCATATGCGGTGCTCAGGCTCTTCTACAGGGGAGAATTTAAGAAAGGCGGATTGACTCACGATCCAATTGAAATCAATGATTCACAGTTAGCGAAGCTTAGCAGGGTAGCGCTGGCTTTACTCCTAGCCCTCATAGGGATCTATATCGTGGTTTTGTACTATGGAAGGTCCTCCAGCTTTAACCTTTCATATATAGCCCTCATCCCCGCGATTGTGATAATAACCTTTAGCCACAGGAGGCGCTCAATAATCAAGGGGATCGATTGGTCGACCATAGTTTTCTTCCTTGCACTATTTGTGCTGGTGGGTAGCGTATGGCAATCAGGATTCTTTCAAAGCGTGATTTCAGGTCTGAATCTGGATATAGGGTCAATACCGATAGTATTAGGTGTAAGCGTGGTAGGAAGTCAGTTCATTTCAAACGTGCCCATGGTGCTGCTCTACCTGAAGCTGCTTTCCTACTCCCACATATCGACTTCGGCGGCTATAGCACTGGCGGCAGGCAGCACCATAGCGGGTAACTTATCCATACTTGGCGCAGCTAGCAATGTAATAATAATTCAGGGCACGGAAAAAAGGGGGGCGGAACCCCTATCATTTATGGACTTTGTTAGAATCGGCGTAATACTTACAACGATAAACGTCCTGGTATACTGGGCATTCTTAACCCTTTAAATCGGACGTTAACCTTCGCGCATCATCTAGTCCAGATATTATTAAGCTATTAACACGAAGTCCTTGGGGGTTGATCAACTCAGAAGGGGCCATCGATCATGCCACTGGTGAAGTTATTATGTGTACCTCTAAAAATTAAGAAATTATGCCCTCTTTCTTGTAGTCGGTAGTTATTCCATGAGTAGCTATACCTATTAGTGATATTGTCGCGTATGAAAGCACGAATACCACGGACATGACCACCGCTACCCCAAAGACCTCCAGCCCAAGCTGGCCAAGCGCTGCAAAGCCACCGCCGAACAACAACCCGTTTGGCAGATTGGCAGCACCTGAAGCCGCTGCAAATGCGTTCTGCGTGAAAAACGCTATCATTGTTATTCCGAAGATGCCACCCAGCATATGGCCAGGAAACAGGCCTATTGGATCCGAGAACCATTTAAAGCGCCCAAAGAACCTTTCGCCGGCTAGGAACAGCGGTCCCCCCAAAACGCCCAGAATCGCAGCGCTCGCAGGGCTCACATATCCTGCCAATGGCGTTATTATTATCAGGCCCATCAGTATGCCATTTACAGCATAGAGCAATCCAGGATTACTCCTCTTGAAAAGGTATTGGAAGAACATGGTGGATGCGAGGGCCATGGCCGCAGCAATGAAAGTGGTAAGAACCACCACCGTCGTCTCATTGGTTAGAGCCAGTTCGCTGCCAGGATTGAACCCGAACCAGCCAACCCATAGCAATAATATCGAAATTGTAAGCATTCCAGGGTTAATGCGGATGGTCGACTGTGGGCTTCGTTCCAGCCCCTTCTTGCGCTCTTCCTGCCATATCTTGAGTACCAGTGCAAAGCCCGTGGCCCCCGCGGCAGCGTGAACGACTAGGCCGCCAGCGAAGTCTCTCACACCCATGAGGTACATCCAACCCGTAGGATTCCAGATCCAAGCGGCTGGAAGGTTCCATATAAATATGAAATAAACTATCGCAAAGGCAACTAAGGCCTCGATTTTGAGCTTCTTCAACGCTATAACGGCAACCAGGGCAAACGTCACCGCAGCGAAGGCTGCTTCAAATAGAAAATACGTACCTGTAGTAAGGCCTGTGCCGGTATATGTAGATGTCATGGACCACCAGACCCCTGAAATTATACCGGTTACATGTGTTGAAAAACCACCAAGAAATAAGCCCGTATAAAATGGATTACCTATTATTCCGTCAATTGTTGGAGCGAATGCTGTGTTGAATCCTATAAAGGCCATAACGGCCACTCCTATGCCGGTTATAAGGATCCCCTTTAACAGGCTTTGTGAGATATCTTCGCCGAGCTCTCCCACTTCTAGTAGACCCACGGATGCGGTCATCATAAAAACTAGTATTGCGGACAGGAGCACCCACATATTGTTAATAAGGTTAGGGGTGATCAATCAGTTCAGTCCTCCTCAATTCCCAGTATGTAAGTGATTACCTGGCCTTTTGTACTTTTGATAACCGGACAGATCATAATAGGCTTATTCATGGATGAATTTCACCAATTGGATTTACATGGGGTAATTATAACAGCGTATAAATATTTCTATTTTCAATAATTGTTAAATTGTTCAATAAATGCGAAATACTTTGAACAGATTCGGTTTAATTTATATCGTTAAATGCATTCCTTTGCCTTTAAGCGCACCGAGGCTCATATGATCTCCGCCGTATACGGAGTTTTCAACCTCGCTAATTATTTGGCAACTCTTCAAGCACTCCTAGATTTACTAAAATTTACTTAACGCAATCAGCTTGCGGGCAGCCCGGTCGCCGGATTTTAATATATCAAAGGAAATTTAAAGAGTTATATAGCGTTTAAAAGTTATTTTGGACGTGGTAACTGATGGAAAGGACTCTAATCGTTATAAAGCCAGATGCAGTTAAAAGGGGGATGGTAGGAACCATACTTAGCAGGTTCGAGTTAAAGGGCTTCAAAATCATAGAGCTTAAGATGATAACGCCAACCCGCGAGCTAGCTGAAAGGTTCTACATAATACACAAGGGGAAGCCATTTTTTAATGATCTGTTGGATTTCATTACATCCGGGCCCGTAGTTGCCGCAATACTGGAAGGTAGAAACGCTATAGAAACTGTTAGGCTTATGATTGGCTCCACCGACTCTTCAAAGGCGCAAGCCGGCTCCATAAGAGGGGACTTTGGACTCGGCCTAACTGATAATATAATTCACGCTAGCGATTCATTGGAGAGCTTTAATAGAGAATCAGCAGTTATCTTTTAGGTGGCCTTTAACTGTTTAATTACGTTAGGCCGTACCTTCTTTAGAATCCTAAAACCGCATATACACTTGATTTCAGGAAGCATAGCTAGCTTTTCAGCGCTGGTCTTTGTGCCGCATCTCACACATTCGTATATAATTCCGGATTCGGTGTATTGATCCTCTGCCATTGAACTGCTGTTCAAATCACGCAATTTAAACTTTGCTTACCTTTGGCTCAAGTTAAAACCGAGTTAAAATTTGGTTCGACCCACTACCCTTAGCACTAATTGATTTGATCATGGCTATATCCAGACCCTTCCTTCAAAAATCCGTTAATTATTTAGATAGTACGGCCAAATTGGTATTTTTATGACGAGAAATACTGGGTATTCTGAACATCTTGTAAAATTTGACTGCAATTCAATAGCGCAAGTTCAACACAAGACATTTATCCCTTAACCCCTCATAAAAAAAGGGATAACCAACGGCCGAAAGTGGCGACGGCGGAAAGGGTGTACTGCGGAGAATAATACGTACCCTGGATATTGCAAAGCCGGGCCGTCTATTTGTATGGATGTTGGTTGTTAACGTCGCTATTTTTTTGTTCGGCATTTCCCTGTTTTCCTATAGATCAATGTACGGTATATTTTATTTTTACGCCTTCCCTTTAAGCACCGGTTTAATCCTGGCTATCGCGTCATACCGGCGTGATATACGCGCGGGGGACCTTAGGATATATATTTCAGGCCTTATCACTCTATATCTGATCGCAACCATAGTCAGCAGCATGTCGGGTATCTACCTTTTGATGAGCAGTCCTTCAACGGTGAACGCCTATGCCAATGATATAGCGATTACCCGTTTACGGTACGTTTCCGTTTTTTCCTTGTCAAGAGATCTATTCCTTGAAAACGTAGTAATTGATCTTATTTCCTACATCCCCATCGTCGGTATTTTTTTGTTGGGATATTCGGTAATGAGCACCGGTTCATTGATCTGGGCGCTGAACCTTTCCGGTTATCATATTCATCCGCTAACTTGGTACATGGGCCTGCTCCAAACGTTCTTGGCACCCTACACTCCAATGGAGTTGGCTTCGTATGCGCTAGCCGCCTATGGAGGTATATACCTAATTAGATTGATCGGTGAAAGAGACACCCTTGAAGTAGAAGGATCAAATAAAAAATATCTGCAGAAGTCCCTCACGCTCCTGTTTGCTTCTATAGCTCTGTTATATATCTCGGCCGTTATTGAGGCTATATTAATCCTTTGAAATTTGCCAGCTCTGTTAACATTGGTACGGGGGACATGTGGGTCGTCTGATACAAACCTTCCCAGCCCGAAGCCGAGGCCACCTTACAGAATATTAACATATCCAGTTATTTTTTATCATGTATAGATAGCCGAATTAGCTGTTTGTCGTTGACCTGGTAGCCGGTTGAGGCTTGGGTCACCGGCTGGTTGATGAATTGACGTGATCAGGTACTGGATATACGGTGGTATTAAATAATGGAGTTTACTGTGGAAGCCATTGTTTCCAGATCGGCAGATTTGACCAGAGGGTTGACTGGCAGAGAAAGGACCGACGTCGAATATTCTTCGGTGCGAGGCAATCCTTTCTGACCCAGGTACGCCTTGGTCAGGTGTACAGGGGGATCATAGTACACCCTGCTATCTATGCCCTTTGCCCGTAATGCTGCACTAATCTGGTTCCTCCTTTCGCTCCTGATAGTATATAGGTACCAGTTATAGCGGCTTCCATCCCTTACCTTGGGCCTTATTCGTTCATCAAGTAGCATGTTAAGTACAGAAGCGTTGCTGGCCCTCATCTGTAGGAATCCAGGAAGCTTCTTCAGCTGTGATATTCCAATGGACGCGGATAACTGGTTCAACCGGTAGTTTAACCCAAAACCTGAAAGGGAGTTGTGTGCATCATAGCCATGATTCCTGAGCATCCTTGCCCTATCGGCTAGTTCATAGTCATCGGTTACCAGAGCGCCCCCTTCACCGGTAGTCATTACCTTCCCAGGATAAAAGCTATAACAACCGATGTGCCCTATGGTACCCGTCATCTTCGTCCCATATACGCTTCCAAGGGATTGCGCTGCATCTTCTATGACATATAGGCTACGCTCTTTCGCGATCTTCATTATAGCTGACATATCAGCCGTATGGCCATAAAGATGCACCGGCATTATAGCCTTTGACCTACTGGTTACCTTTTCCTCGATTTTTTTGCTGTCTATGGTATAATATTCATCTACATCCACAAATACGGGCCTTGCGCCAGTTGCCTTTACTGCATTCGCAGATGCGATGAAAGTCATAGATGGAAGAAGGACTTCATCGCCAGGCCCTACCCCTATGGCCATTAAGGCTACATGAAGGGCTGCGGTGCCAGAATTTACGGCTATCGCATCCCGTGCCCCAACAAAGGACCTTATTCCGCTCTCAAATTCACGCACATAATTTCCGCCATTATATGATGCATCAGTCATAGCGCCCTGTTGTATTACCTTTTTAACCATCTTCAGCTCTTCTTCGTCAAATATTGGAGCATTAATTGGTATCATACAATAGAATTGAAAAGTAAAGGGTTATATCCTTTATGCATGGCCAAGTGTGCGGTTTATAGGCGATGGGCTAATTTGCGCTAGAAATACATCGTTTCTCAGCCAGTCGCGGCAGCCTTCTCATCTGGACCTTCGATTTTCTCTGACATATCTATGACGCTGATCCTTGCCGCTATCCTTTTAGCGAGATTTATGAATGGCTCAGCCAGGTTCAGTTCCTTGGCATTTGTGAATCCTAGGTCTTCAAGCTTCCTTATATCGGGATACATGGGGAGAGCGCCCAGATAATCAATTCCCAGTTCCTTGGCCTTCCCTTCTACCAGCCCTTCCCCATATAGGTCTATCCTTGTGCCGCAATGGGGGCAAACGATGTAACTCATATCTTCGACTATCCCAATTATGTTAACCTTTAGCCTTCTGAACATGTCAGCAGCCTTCAGCGCTACGGAAAGCGCGGCCCACTGAGGGGTACTGACTATTACTACGCCTGTAAGCGAGGCGTCCTGAGCTGCCGTAAGAGGCGCATCGCCAGTTCCCGGGGGAAGGTCTATGAAAAGATAATCAAGATTCCCCCAGTTGACCGAACCAACGAAATCACGGATTGCCTTGGCGACAAGAGGCCCCCGCCAGACTACGGCACCATCGGACGTACTGAATTGTGAAATTGATATCAGCTTGATACCTGCAACTAAAGCTGGTTGAATAAGGCCATCCTTTACCTCTACGGAGCCAGCCCTGCCCAGCATCTGAGGTATGCTTGCGTTATATATATCACCGTCCAAAATACCAACAGTTGCTCCCAACTTTGTCAGGGCGAAGGCGGTCAACAGTGTCACCGTCGATTTTCCCACTCCACCCTTCCCGCTGGCTATTGCAACTATGTTCTTTACCCCTGATAACCCCTCCTTTCGAACTATCGCTCCCTTTGGCACATCGGCCGACATTCGCAGATCCAGCTTTACGCCCAGATTGCCCTCAACGCCGGACTTGATTTCATTTATGAAATTCTCCCGAAGAGGGCAGGCTGGGGTGGTAAGTGCTAGGTCAATTACTACATTATCACCATTTATGGTGATGGCCTTGACAAACCCTAGGCTCACTATATCTTTACCAAGCTCGGGGTCCTTGATCTTGCTCAGGATAGACAGCACGTCCTTTTTCTCGACCATGTGCCGGTGAACGATGTATTAGTTAAAAATGTTTTGGAGATTACGGCATACAATTAACACGTGGCCAGCCACAATAAAAATAATCTATGCTATATGCGCACCCGATTCTCATATCCTGCTCCCTGGTTATATATACAAGATGTGATAGTGCTAGCTCGAGAAGGTAGATGATATTGCACCGTAACCTTTATAGTCAGTTCTGAAGTGCTGTAAAATAAATGGACGAAAAAGAACTTGAAACAGCTCTTCGTAATGGGCTTCTTGACAAGTGGGGATTTGAAAATTCACATCACCTTGCCAGGCCAGGGGTATATTACCCATCCTACCTCGGGATGTGTATCCGTAAACAATTTTACATCTATACCATAGGGGAGAAGCCTTCTCCTGAGACGCTTGCAATATTTGCGACAGGCGAAGGTGTTCATGAAGCCGTTGCTGGCGCCCTTAAGAGATCCATAAAGGTTGAGGGAACGGAGATGATAACAAGGCTCAAAGTTAATGAAGAGGTAGCGTTGAGTGGAAGGATAGATCTGCTTATATCTGACCAGCTTGGGGAAAAATACGTAGTAGAAGTGAAGTCAACATCATCAATACCGGAAATCCCAAGATATTCCCATATAATGCAGCTAGAAATATATCTGCTTGCAATGGATATAAACACAGGTTTTGTCCTTTACTGGAATAAGGGAAATGGAGAGATCAAGGCCTTCAAAGCCACCAAGTCCGATGAATGGAAAAACAAGATAATGGAAAGAAGTATAATGCTTGACTATTTTGTGCGCACTGGCCAAGCGCCTCCTCAAGAGGCTTACATTGAAGGCCGTAACTGGGAATGTGATGCCTGTTCCTTCCTGGACTCCTGCAAGCCTGGGCAATGATCGTTTGGCAGATCATACAAATAATTGTCTGAAAGCCGGCCTCTGATCGAGGGTTACAGAACGGTTTCTAGCCATGACCATCATTCGAACAGGTCTTCATCCATAAATATTGGGGCATCGTAGAGTATAGCAAGTACAGTGGCGTCAGATGCCCTGTAGTTCTCAAATATGATCTCTCCGCCCTTTCCATTAAAGAATAAGCTGGCCCTAAGGACGCCACTTCTCTGGTATATCTCTACCCTGCCAAGCGTATAACCAAATTTATCACCTAATTGTTCGACTAGGTTATAGATTGTAGGCACAGAACTTCTATCCGAAGCCATGAATCTATTGATATGGAAGGATACTTCACCCCCAAAGGAGCTCATAGTGAATAGCTTGCCGTCTTCAGCCTGGAACTGGACAAAGCCCTCCTTTCCTGACTCATCAAGGTATCCGGCGCTGGCGATCTTCACCGCCTTGGATGTCATAATTGACCTTGATGGCCGCGCATTATTTAACATTTATAGAAATGTTGGAGATTTTGGAGTGGGGGGAGCTACAAAACTCAGATGTGTGAGTGCGGATGTCTCTTGGGCTCCGATGAAGGATGAATACCTGTATGTCAGCCATAGGCCTGATATGGCTGCAGCGGACTGGACTGAGAAGTCCAACGCTCCGAATTAGAATTATAAGAAGAAATTATAGCCTTTCAGAAACGGTCTGAGACACACCGAACAGGCCAACGTGCCTACTAAGGGAAAAGATAAGCTAGCATTCATAACGGTGTATACCGCAACCTTCAGGGCCTACTGAAAAATGTAGAATAATGTTCATAAACTTCCCTAAAGGGTGATCAAGTATCCAAAAAGGAACGGCTTGATAACGGCAAAATTGTATACATTAGCTGAAAAGGAAGGGGTATGTGCGCTAAAATACCACTGATCGGTGGCTTAACGCAACGGATCTTATTGCAGGACATCAAATAATACCAAGATCGCCTTTTAAGGAACATGATATGCCTGTTGATCATGGAGTTTGGTGTTTGTCTTCCAAATTATGGTAATGATATATCGCCAGATGGCCTAAAGAGGTTTGCCATTGCGGCAGAAGAGCTAGGATATACATCGGTATGGACCACGGATCATATACTCCTAAACACAGAGAGCGTTTCGCCATACAAAAGTATTGTAGAAAGTGTTACCACACTGGCCTATATAGCTGGCTCAACAAGGAGGGTAAAGCTCGGCATATCATCACTGATAATAAGCATGCGAAACCCGATAATAACGACAAAACAGCTTGCCACTATTGACTTCCTGAGCGATGGAAGGCTTACTGTAGCGATTGGTACAGGCTGGAACAAGGAGGAGTTCTTTAGTCTGGGGGCCAATTTTCATGACAGGGGGACAAGGACCAGTGAGTCGATAGGGCTGATCAGGGCCCTATGGAGCGGCAAGGCCAATTTTGAATCAGCGCACTTGAAGGAGAGGTTGTCCGATGCTATCTTCCTTCCGAAGCCGGTGCAGGAAAGGCTACCCATATGGGTGGCTGGAGCTTCCGAGGCCGCCATGTCGCGGGCGGCCAGGCTGGGGGACGCGTGGCATCCGAACCTCTACAATATTGGTGTATTTGAAAAGTTAGTGGAAAGGTTTCGTGAAATTTCTAGCGAAAAGGATAAGCCGATATATGTAAGAGCGGCATTGAGCGTTGACCCGAAGGAGAGATCCTACAGGGATCCGCAGGGGGAAGAAAGGCCGATACTATCGTGCTCTGGAGCAGGAACCGCAGAATTGATTGAAAGGCTGAAAGAACAGAGGATCAGTGGGGTAATACTTTCGCAGAACTCTAGCGGAACGCGTACCATTGGAGAACAGATCAGATGCATAACTAGCTTTGCCGGGAGCTATTTATATTAGTTAAACGTTAAGTTGTTAATGAAGATTCACGACGATGTACCGGATCCCTTTAAGGTTATAGTTGTAGCCCTAATTTTGGATTCGCATCCGGAAATCGCGCTGAAGATGCTGAGCGATCACTATAAGGTGGATCGGCCAAGTTTAAAGGTCGGCGTAATCAAGGGAAGGACAAAGGGCATCAAGGCCGTTTACATATCAAGGAGGAAAGAGATCATGGCAGCAAGCAGTGAGTACCTATATGATCCGTTCGTTATAATTCATGAATTCTATCACCATCTTAGAAGCATAACCGGGGTCCACAGAGGTACGGAAAGGTTTGCGGATGCATTTGCCATCGATTTTATCAAATCATACCTGCTGGCGGTAAAGGAGATAAAAAGGACAGCAAATTGAAATTCCAGCGATAAATATCGATGTTAAGACAGTTGTGTTACGTCAGAAGACCTTCTTTCCCATAGCTCCTGGTTCCAAGTTAAACACTATGGTCTTAAGGTTCGTCATTTCATCTATGCTAAATCCCACTCCCTCCCTTCCCGTGCCAGAGCTTCTGGTGCCGCCAAACGGGAAGTAGCCTATACCGTGTCTAGGCATATCGTTTACGGTGACTTCTCCCACCGATAACGATTTTGAAACTCTCCATATATCGTAGAAGTTATTTGAAAATATGCAGGAATCAAGCCCGTATTTACTCTGCAGGGAGACAGCTATGGCCTCCTCCCTGTCCTTTACAGCGTGGATTGGTATGACCGGGCCGAACGTCTCCTCCCATAATATCCTTGCTGATACTGGAACATCCCCCAGGATCGTGGGCTCAACATAACAGTCGCGAACCTTCCCGCCCATCAACAGGCTGGCGCCCTTCTTCAAGGCGTCCTCGATCAGGGCCTTTACCCTCACTGCGGCGTCTTCATTGACCAGAGGACCGACCTTGACCCCATCATCCTTAAGTGGATCCCCCAATCTGTATTCCTTACCATAATTAAGGATGCGTTCGGTGAGCTGCTTTGAAACCTTCTTCACCGTGAGCACGGCGCTTATGGCGTCACACCTCTGGCCGGCGTTCCTGAAACTACCATCTACGATCTTTTTTGCAGCTAGGTCAATATCAGCGTCGCTAAGGACAATGGCATAAGCCTTTCCGCCGAGCTCAAGGTGCAGCTTTTTAATCCCGGCAACCGATACTATGCTGTTTCCTCCGCCGGTGCTTCCGGTGAAACTTATCATTGAGACATCCTGATTTGACGCTAGAGCCTTTCCAACAGTCGACCCCGGTCCGTTTATAACGCTCACTGTTCCCTTAGGGACTCCCGCAGCGTTTAGGATCTGGGTAAACAGGATGGTGGATATCGGGGTCTCGGTGGCAGGTTTTACTATGACGCTATTACCGGCAAGTAATGCCGGTATTATCTTTGATCCGGGTATGTAGAGCGGATAGTTAAAAGGGCCTATAGCTAAGACTACTCCTACAGGTTCCCTTATTACCAGCGCCATCTTCTTTGACGTATCTTTGGACCAGTCTCCTGGCATATATTCTCCAAAGATCTTTCTGGCATCCTCCATAGTCAAGCTCATCCTTGATGCTAATGAGCGTATTTCACCTATTGCGTCATCCCTGGTTTTTCCCCCTTCGAGCATAAGGGCTCTGGCCATTTCTTCTTCTCTTTCAAGCAGTATATGCCTTGCCTCCTGAAGTATCTCCACCCTTTCTATCCCAGCAAGTTCCCTTATCCTTTTCTGATTCTCCTTGGCAGCATCTACAGCATGGCCGGCCTGGTTTAAGGACGCAGTGCCCAGATAGGCGAAATGGCCTCCGTCAAAGGGGGTAATCACCTCTATTCTTTCCCCGTTTCCATCCTGCCACTCGCCATCAATGAATAATCTAAATACGGGGAGTTCATCTTCATCCTTGTAGATAAGGTCGTCAAAGAATGATGAGATGTTCAGATCGTATTCGCTAACACCGGTTAGCTTGCGTCCTCCGGGCTTCATGGTTGGTAAAGCACGTAATGCTATAGATAAAGTTTATCTCCCTCGTGGCTGTGGGACTTAATTCTACGATGCCAGGTTGAACAGGTTGTGCCAGAGTTCCATGGAGAACAGCGCGCAGCCGATCCTGTCATCCCTCCTCTGTGCGACCGTCCAGCCCAGCAACTTCTTATCCTGTGCAAAGCAAGCCCGATTCCGAGTTGCTCCTCTTATGATAT
>JAJYTP010000030.1 GCA_021792955.1 archaeon
TATCGCTGCCGGCAGGCAGTGATGGGTTTTACAAGGAGGTCCACCCGAAGCTAAGGCCGGTTGAAACTAACATAACAGGGGTGCTTATATCAGGTACCGCGCAGGCGCCCAGGGACGTCAGGGAAACGCTATCATCAGCCTCAGCCGCGGCCGCCAAGGCCGCTTCCTTCGTACTGAAGAATGAACTGGAGCTTGACCCGTTCGTCGCCTTCGTCAATCCCGAAGCCTGTGAAGCACATCAGGAATGCATAAAGGAATGCCCGTATGGGGCTATCGAGCTCGTTGAGGAGTTTGGAAAGAAGAAGGCCAGGGTGACCAGTGCGAAGTGCAAGGGTTGCGGGGCATGCGTAGCTGTATGCCCTACTGAGGCCATACAGCTTAAGGGTTACACCAACATGGAGATAAAATCCATGGTAGAGGAGTTGGCAAGATGACTACGCAGAAGAAGGTCTATACAAGCAAGCTCTTCCGAGATAGCACCGGCGCCAAGGCCTCGGAGGCGCTGCTTAACCTGAGGAGGTCCCAGCTCGAAATAAGTTCTAAGATCAATGCGGCGCTGAAGGCCGGTGCTAAGACCGTCCCCGAGCTTGCCAGCGCCACCGGCCTCGATTCAAGGACGATCCTCTGGTATACTATGACCTACTATAAGAGAGGGTTGGTCTCCGTCGCTGGAAAAACAGAGGATGGCTACTACAGATATCAATTAAATAATAAGAAGTGATTGTGATGGCAGATAAACCAATAAAATCGGACCCGGGCTTTATAGATGAGATTAAGGCGCTAGGGGGCATAAACGTAGAAGCATGCTTTAACTGTGGCACCTGCACCGCCGTATGCCCGCTTTCGAGCGGTGACTCCAGCTTCCCCAGGAGGATGATAACGTACACTCAGCTGGGCCTTAAGGATAAGGTGTTAGAGAGCCCTGACCTGTGGCTGTGTAACTATTGCGGTGAATGTTCAAAATCCTGCCCGAGAGAGGCTGATCCCGCCGAGACGATGATGGCGCTAAGAAGGTACGCCATTTCTCAGTATGCTCCACCAGGATTCTCTTCCTTTTCAACGATGATATATAGGTCCCGCGCCTTTGCGTGGATCTCAATGATCCTTGTATCGCTCATCCCGTTGGTGCTGATGTTGGGCTTACACGGGCCCATAAATTCAAGCTCTGTGCTGATGTTCACATTCTTCCCGGAACACTATATCGATTATATTGGGATCACCCTTGGCGTAATAATATTCGGGGTCATGTTATATGGCCTCGGAAAGATGTACTATATGACTACAAAGGGGATGTCAGGTTTTCAAGGGGAAGGCCATTCCGCTAATGGTATCAAGTGGTTACAGGAATTTATCAATACGTTATTCAAAGAGGTCTTCATACAGAAAAGGCTTGATCAGTGTAACGAAAACAGCAAGGGCTGGAGGGAACGCTTTAATTCGGAGTGGTTTACTCATATGACTATATTCTGGGGGTTCATAGGTCTTCTTATTACCACGACCCTAGGATTCCTCATACCCAGCGCTATAAGCGTCCCACTCACTAATGGGCTTTACATACCGGTGACCGAACCCATAAGGTTGCTGGGGACTCTAAGCGGATTGCTTCTTGTATACGGTGCCACGAGGGCGATCATCAACAGGGTCAATAAATCCGAAATCTACTCATCACATACATATTTCACCGACTGGGCATTCCTGGTTTTACTGCTCTTGGCCGGTCTGACCGGTTATTCTCTCGAGATCGCATATTATGTCAATTCACCGCTGCTGACATACGCCCTTCTGACAGTCCATCTTACTGTTGTCTTCGACCTTTTCGTGGTAGCGCCATTTACAAAGTTCGCGCATGCTCTGTACAGGCCACTAGCTATATGGCTAAGTAGAGCTCGCCAATATATCGAAACAACCTGAAGATATACACAGTAATTGGATGCATTGAGGAGAAAGAACTGATATAGGCATTTCTATAGATGAACATATCTTTGGTTCTTCACAATATTTATGATCCTTTGACGACGGCCTTTACCATAAATCGTCAAATAAGGCAGGACGTTTGTTCAAAGGCTAAACAATTGTCTAAATACTCTGAAAATTATGAACCTGTGTTAAAAGCTGGTCAAAAAACTAGCTTACCGGCTAACCCCCCATCGTTTATAAGCGCTAGCACTCGCAAAACTGACTAGAAGCTACTACAATTCAGCTGGCCAAGCCACCCTGATTTCCATTTTGGCTTTTAAATGTTTTTGAATTAAATTCATATTTTTCTTTATCCAGCAAGGTTGATTTAAACCTTCTTCCATCTACTATCATATAAACTGCTGGATCAGCTTCATTATCAGGTATATGTGCTTCAAAATCCTTCCAATTATCCCGATCACCAACAGGACAATAGGTCAGCAGAAATCCTGACACGACGTTCCCCCTCACACTTGTAATCTTTACAGTTTTTACGCGCTCAGGCTTGAGGACGTTCTTAAATATACGGCTCAAGGCATGCTGTAGCTTACCCCTATTTTCTATTGCCGACAGCGCCTTTCACCCTTATCAACTTCCATTTTAAATTCCATAACGGATAACACCTTAACGGTGCAATATCTGATGTATTTTGCCTATAAACCTCTGCCTTGATATGTTTGCAATTGTCCTGATAATGGTGCAGGTTTGCGCAATCTACAATATCAACTGCCTAGCCCTAGTCAATTCTTGGACACCATAAAGAGAAATTGGAAGGACGGATGCTACGGAGGAATAGCGTTATAAACCTGAAGCCTAAGAAATATTTATATCGAACGCCTGAAAAAACCGTGTACAATGCGGGCTAGCTTATCAGTTGACAGGGAGATCGCCGACGAATTCTCCACTCAGGCTGAACATAAGGGAAAGACGCTTTACGCGTTTGCTAACGAATGGATGGAAGTGGCATCCAAGATATCCGCTGAGGGCGGAACCGCTCAGGACGTTTTGGGACACTGGCGTGTATGCTCTATTCTAAAACAGGTAGAAATTATCACTCTGCCAGCTGACTTTGTAGAAGAATTGATATCGAAGCTCTACGCTACGGAAAAGGAAAATTTACTGAATATGTTTGCCAAGCTGGGAGAGGACCTTGTTGGCCTTATGAAGATGGTTGCTCCGGATATCGAACAGCTGGGGGACCTTGCAATACACTTTGCGGAGATCATTCCAACTAAGAAGATAGACATACGAAGGACCGATGGAAACTCACTGGAGGTGAATGTCATCGGAGCCGGCCGTATGATCGAAACCACCGAATGCAGTTTTGAATTTATCAAGGCCATCCTGAATGGCTATGGTTATAGCGTAGCTTCACAGGAGCTTCATGTAGGCACGATAATGATTAAATGTTCAAAACGTAACCTTCGTATTAGCTAATGAGCTTCATTTAAAGAAAAAGAACGGTTCAGGACTACCGGTCGTGCTATCTAATGAAACCATACCCCTCGTTAAGAACCGTCTCTGCAATATCCGCTGAATAGTCCACAATCCTGGATATATGATATGTCAGAAGAGGATCGACACCCTGTATCCTCCGTACTTCAGCAAATTCACCGCTCCTCATTGCCGAACGTCTCTTAGATATCTCCGTACATTTTGTTACATCCTTTTTTATAAATGCACTCACAGCGGACTTGAGCATATCAACCGTTGCATATGCTAGTTTTCTTATCTTATCCTTTGTATCATCGTCTATAGTATTTCTATTCTCCAGCCATGCCTTTGAGAGCGCTACAGAGTGATCTACGCATCTTTCAAGCGTCCTAAAGGTCATCAAAATATCAAAGATCGACAACGGGTCAAGGTTGATGGACGCAGAAGGTGAGGGATTTGTAAGGCTCTGCCTTAGCCGCCTTATATACATGAAATTCAACTTGTCTGAATCCTCATCCACTTCATCTAGGTCCTCGGATACCGCCTCGCTGTATGAACCAAGGCCAAGGTTCACTGCAGATTCAACCAGCAAGCTCATCCTTGTAAGGCCGCTTTCCGTGGCTAGCATCTTTGGCTCAGCTGCGAGCTCGATTTCCAACTCGGTAGGTGTCTGATGGAGTATTTCAAAGCCCACCAGCCGGCTCATCGCCCGACGCAGGGCTGATCTTACGGATTCGGCTATCTCCGCTTTGTCGGATGTGAACGTAACAGAATCATAACCGTCAAGGTACGCTGCGATCAGAAGTTTGACCGCAAGGTCCGGGTCCTGATTGACAGGTAGGGTCGCCCTCTTGACGTCTGATGCTCCAGAAATTATGGCAAGCGTCCCGTTCGACATGCGTGTCAATATAACCTTAGATTTTTGGCCCAAACCGCGTTCCCGAACCCACTCCTTCGGTAAGGAGACGATATAGGTGGATTTGCCAACCAGTTGGATGGATCTTTCGCTCATTGTATTTAATAAATTAAGACCTAAATATATATCTTTCCAATAATCTATATACATATGGAGCAAATATCAGAGGCTGTCTGAAAGTAAAACGTAGCTAGCCTGCGCATAATACTTATCAAGTGACATTGTAAAAACTATTCCAATGGATCTATCTGTGCTAATCTATACTATATGGGCTTCCCTCTTTTTCCTTTTTATGATGTCGTTACAGTTTAAAGGGCCTGGTTCAGCACACAAGGCCTCCGCAACGTTTTATCCCAGTGTCCTAGTGATAGTACCGTGTAAGGGAATGGACCTTACGCTAATGGATAACCTGTTATCAATCAAGGATCAGGAGTACGGAGGGAGACACGAACTTTTGGCCGTCGTGGACGATCGGGATGACCCTTCTGTACCTATAATAGAAGGGGCTGGGATCAAATACATAGTTTCCGAACATCATGAGCAGGGAAGCGGTAAGGTAAGGGCCATTTCGACTGCTATACGGCTATATCAGGAGTATGAAGTATATGTAATCGCGGACTCGGATGCGCTGGTGGGCCATCACTGGTTGAGTACGCTCGTATCACCTCTTGCAGACAAAAGGGTAGGCGTTAGCACAACCTTTCCCTATTTCAACCCTAAAGGTGGCTTCTGGTCTCTCACCAAGATGGCATGGGGGTTCATAGGTTATTCCCTCATGAGGAGTAATCTGACGAGGTTCGGATGGGGTGGCTCAATAGCCTTCCGCAGGGACCTTTTGGATGATATTTCCTTTAAGCGCTTTTCCAGCGCAATAGTGGACGATATAACGTTAACTAATATAGCCAAGGAAAAAGGGCTTACGATATATTATACGGAGAGCTGTAGCCCAATCATCAATTCGGATGACGATTTTAAGAAGTTTTTCGAATGGTCAAATAGGCAGACAGCGGTGTTAACTACGCAGATCCCGGTCCTGCCATTGCTGGGGGTTATCTATGAGATATTTTATATAGCGCTGCTATATTCGTCGATAATAGCCGCCATTACCATTTCTCCATACTTCTTGATCCTCATAACGCCGTTTTTAATGGGATTTTATGGCCTTTTAAAAAGATCCGTCAGGAAGACGCCCAAGCTGCTTCTAGTCTATCTGATAATGCCTTACATCTACATAATCAACCTGATAGTGGGGTCCAGAATGAAAGCCATCACATGGAGAAACGTAACCTATCCGATCAGGAACTGACCTGATATCCGGCCTTCTATGGCTCCATTCCTTCAGCTAAAGGATAACTCAAGTTGAACCCGGTGAGCGAGAACCGCTGCTAAAGTCACCATGCAGTGTATAGTTGAAGTTCTCGATCTGTTTATAGTATTGATTATAATCATGCATGTAACCATTTAGGGAGTTGGTTGATGTAAGGTTTCCGACGATCGAATTGATTGTATCATTAAATGCCCCAAGTTCATCGGATAGGCTACTGTTGCCGTGTGATTCGGCGTTGTGTATTTTTGAATTAATATAGCCCTGGTAATGGGTTGAGTATTCTAACTGAAACTCATTTGAAAACTGGGGCAGGGAATAATTCTGTAAAATATATGTATTTAACTCATCCAGTTGTTCATAGACCTCAGAATAGGCGGATGGGCTGATGTTTTTGCTGTGCGTTATAATCGATATGTTCGCCATTATATCATCCAGTCGACCGCCGGCCGTATCACGGATGGCTGAATCGTTTATCCCTTGGATCATATAACTCAATCTGGAAGTGTAGTTGCCTACAATGGCCGCCGCGATGCCTGGACTTTCGGCCACCGGGGTAGTGTTCTGCTCTGCTATCATTCCTGTCAGGATCATAGCCAGCCCTATCTCTACAGCCGCGCCGGAGGTATTGCCGACAGCCAGGTCATTCTGAGCTAAAAGCAGTTGGCTAGAAGCGTTATGCAAACTTGAATAATAGATGGAAGGCTGCCCAGGCACAGTGAGCGCTGCCCTGATTCCCGCCTGCAAAGATACGACCAGCGATTGGGTGGATGCAGGTGAAACCTGATTTTGAGCAGCAACGGCTGTAATGAAGGGATAGGAAGCTCCCAAGGTCAGGATCATGATCAACAGGACCTTCGCCATCATTGAAGCTTGATTATTGAGTGGATCGTTAATAAGGCGTACGCAGGAACGATGTGAAACGATGGCGCGACCATTATGAACTGTCATATCAGTGTCACCCTATTTTCCTTGTTCGTCTTTTCAACTCTGACTAACCCATTTCTTTCCAATCGCTTGATGGTTCGCCATTCGCTTGTTTTCGGGATGATCAGGTCCCTGCGTATTTCACTTTCGAGGGCCGAACCGCCTCGTTTTTTTAGGTAATCCAGGACCTGGCTATCTGCTACGTTCAGGCCAACCCCACCCCTAACAGCCTTATGCCTTCTCCTAAGGAATATCACCAGTAGGGCTACGACGGCAACTGCGGCAACTATTATCAATCCGTAGACCCATTCGGCAATTTGATAGCCGGGAGGGGGGGCCTTGCCAGCAGCCAGCATATACCCAACTGTCCAGCCTCCAGCCGGAAGTGCGAGCGTCAGGAGGCCGTTTTGATTGGATATATTAGTGGGTTGCCTGTTAACGTACAATAAGGTGGCTTCCTGTGGAAGGTAAAGGATAACCGGGCTGGCTGATGTAAAATTTGCTGTCCATGATACATCGTTCTTTAGAATTATTGAAATGGTGAAATAGTTGATTTCGATCGTGGAATTTGCGCTAGGCAAAATCTGAACGGTATCACCCGATAAATTATACAGGACCGGCCCGCCATTAGGATAAGTTACGGTTAAACCTTGGGGAACCCCCAACAATGTAACGTTGACAGGTATAAACGATGACACGTTTAGATATTCCACTACGTTTGCATAGCCATCGGCCTGAAGATAAATCGAGGTTACAGGCTGCTGCTCGCCTACGGCTACAACTACCATGGTGGAGCTCACCACGGCCGATACCAACATTATACCAAGTATAAATTGGGCATATGCGGTTTTCAAGACACTCCCTTCATGTTATATTGATCAAGTATGCCTCGGCCAAGTTTCCCTGTCAGACCTGCGCACCACAAGCCTCCGCGTTCACGCCAACTAATCGTTTTAAATATATGTTTAGCCATGACCGAATCGCCCGCTACTACGGTGCTCACAGGCACGATGTCTCCATATGTATTATATTTAACACTGAACGTCATGACATTCATAACATGGTTGTAAGAAGCCAGTTCTTGGTCTAGGAGCACAAGGTCTGATCTATACGCTAAATTTTTAAACGTTTCTGAACGGTCCTTAACACTGTTGCAATGAAATGGAGTAGCCTTTTGTGATATTGCGTTCAACCGTGGCCGTTACTGGGTGGCCACCTATGTTTTGGGTTTAAGGAACCTGCCTTCTGCGGAGCTTTCTTCTAGCGTTCTAAGCTTGGGCTCTGGGAGCAGGGCAAAGGTCATCATAACCCCAACTGCCGAAAAAATGGCCAATAATATGAAAAGGCCACTCTCGCCAAATAGGGCTATTATTGTGAGGTTCAGGAGGGTCCCAAGGAAAGCTCCGGTCTTGCCACCAGCTGCAGAAATTCCAGTTCCGAGACCTCTGAC
>JAJYTP010000031.1 GCA_021792955.1 archaeon
AGCGTTGATACCGCTTCATGTATGAGCGGCTCCAGCGACTTCATGGCCGTGTATATCCTCCTGGTGAACTGTTGTTCATACGTCCTCCAGTCCCTCTCCTTCTTCGGGTGCTCCTTGAGGTACTCCCCCCTTATGTAATCGTCTTTGTATGTCCTTCAGCCTGGCCTGGATGTCGGCGCTGCGCAGCTCAACCATGCCTTACTATAAAAAGCCAAGTTAAAAAATTCGTCCGTCCATACATGTAGCGACGGCCAAACGCCGTACCCATGTACGGCGGCATGTGTATCCTATCCGCGGAATAGCGTCCCACACCCGAGCTGGGGATATATTTTATATTCCTCCCACCATATTCACCGGACCTCAACCCCATCGAGTTCAGCTGGAAGGACATAAAGAGGGAGCTCAGCAAGATAATGGACTTTGATGATATGGTTGCGGCATCAGAACACACTTCCAGAGCTGTCCTGGAAGGGCATAAGGAAGGCTATACGGGCAATTGGAGGAAGAAGTTCCTGCCTAGTATCGGACAGGTGTTGCAGGAATGACTACGCACTGGCAATGGTGGTAGGCCGGCTCTTGGCGCTCCTGAGCTTGGCAGTGCAACTGGGGCTTGCCTTTGTGTTCTCTTATATAACGTTCGCCCTCCTATCCCTTTTCTGATGGTTCACACCGAAAGCTCATCAGCTTCATCCGACTTATAGCCATTACATCCTGACTATGGAAAGGCAAAATACCTCATTGGATTTACCTAAGAAACGCCACATGTAAAATAGCCCAAGCCCTATCATGAACAAGCCTAGCATCAAAAGGTAGCCTGCTTGGATCAGCCATGACTCTGGCGTGCATGATTCCCTGCATATAACTGGGACCATCTGGGAAGCCCACGAACCAGCTCGGAACATTAAACCTGCAGGAAAGTATAGCCCTAGGGAGATTACAGGCACAAGACCCGCAGCCAGCATCGGCACAAAAGCCTCCGCCAAACGCCGCTGCCATGCATGCAGATTAACCTGCAATCGGCGGACCATTTTCCCCGGATCATGGTGCCTGCCAAAGGCCAGCTAGTGGTTCACAGAATATATGGCATGTATTTCATTCCCGCATTCGCATATCTGCGAGCTCTTCAGTTTCAGTGCCGGCCCGTCCAGGGTAGTCCTGAAACCTTCGCCGTCAAAAATGCTCCTTCCCGCCCCGAATATGTAAGGTGAAACTGTTATCCTGACTTCATCAACCATGCCAGAACTTATCAGCGACCAATTAAGCCTGCCGCCGCCTTCAACCATAACCTTCCTGTAGCCCATTTCCCACAGCCTGCCGGCCAGAACCTTCATGTCAATTTGCGGGCCCGTGCCCGCAACAACCACCCTGACCCCTCTTGCCATCAGGGCGCCGATTGCAGCTTCTGGAGCCAAACCTGTAGTCATTACCACGGTCTTCTGAGGGTTTTCCGTGTAGACCCTGGAATTTACAGACGACCTTAGCAGGCCGTCAACAATTATGCGGTCAGGGTCCTTGCCATTAAAATACTTCAGCCTCAGAGACGGATTGTCTGCTATTACCGTGCCTGCACCGACCATCACAGCGTCGCTTTCCGCCCTTAACCGGTGAAGCCTCAACAGGTCATATTTACAGCTCAGTTTTGAGTATCCAACATAGCTTGCTATCCGTCCATCAACCGTCATGGTTGAAAATATGGTTATATAGGGCACGTTCATAGCTATCCCACCACAATTTTAGATACCGACTCGGGCCCAGCCCTCTTTATAACTGACCATGCCACATCCCTTGACCTCTCAATAGCTAGGGGCCCGGAATTAATAAGTATAAATGACGCCCTGTTTCCCTTACTTATGGATGTATCTTCAAGCCCGAAAATTTTAAGCGGATTTAGCGTTGCCATCTTTATTATTTCCACAGGGTCATTAAATGAGGGTTTTTGAGACCTGAGCAACAGCGCGGCTGCCTCAATTTCTCTCCATATGTCAGGCTTTATCCATCCGGCATTATCGGTTCCCAGAGCCAGCAGCACGTTTTCGTCCAGCATGCCTGCTATATCCGGATTTCCCACCGAAAACCAAGCGTTGGACCTAGGGCACAGCACAGCGCCTACCCCTCTTCCTGCCAGTTCCCTGATCTCCTCCCTAGTCAGGTGCGTGCCGTGCACTATCGCCGTCGGGGCCAGCGCGTCCATTGCAATTTTAAAATCATTCATTTCATGCAGCCGCCTGGTTTCCGATATATGGACCAGAACTGGCGCATCCCTGAATTCGGCGGAAATTTCCCTCAGCACATCCGTATTATAGGATATGACGTCTGGCAGGCCCAGGCCATCCATTCGCCCGGACCATTTTCCCGGCCTCCCGAGAATTATGTGCCTTGGCACCGCAGGCACCCTGGCTTCATCAGGGTTTCCCTCCACGAAGTCAGCCACCGCAGCAACCCCTGAAGCCCAGCTCAACTCGAGTGCCTCCACCCTAGCCTTCCTTACTGTTTCAGTTCCCGTATCTTTAAGGAGCATATGCTTGAGGCCGTTCGGGGGTGCAACCAGTTCCTCAATCCCAAGCCAGTTTCCCGCCTCGGGAAATGCGTAGTCTCCGGTATGCATGTGGGAGTTGACCGGGGATGGCATTGCTATCAGGTCCGGCCCCCTGTTCCTCCTCTTATAAACGTCCGTTATTATGCCGTCGTTGACTTCTATTGTAACGTTTTCTTCAAACTCCAGGTCCTTCCCTGTAAAAGCGCCGGCCAGGTCAAGGCTTATCATAAATGGCCTTCACAACCTGCCCCCTGTTTCTTCTCAGAAAATGCAGCGCTTCTGCGGCCAGCCTCATGCAACTCCTGGCATTGCCGGCAACCCCGATTCCCACCTTCGACCCATCCAGTTTAATGTTCTGCAACTTGCCAAGCGAATCTTCACCGGCAAACATTATAACGTTGTCCCCGCCTAGGTATACAGATATGCCCCCGAGTTCTTTGGACAGAATGTTAACTGAACCTGCAAGCTTATCCACTTCAGATATTCCCTCAACAAGGGTTCCAGCTTCAAGTTTTTTCAGGTACGAGTTTACATCAAAGTGCGCCACAACAATATTGCTGAAATCTGGCACCCCGAAACGGGTTTCACGCGGGGCAAGCGTGCCAATGCCCCTAAACGCTTCCCTTATAGCACCTACAGGAGTGCTGCCTGACCCGCTTGAGGCCCTATATGGTACTGGTGAAACCGCATTCATCGTGTCAAATATCCTTCTGCAGCCATCCTCTTCAATGCCATTGGCTATGATCAGCATATGATGGAAGGTAGCTGGTACAAGGAAACCTCCCTCTCCTGCCACTGCTTCCTGCAGTTCTGAATAAAGCCTGTGCTGCACCGCCTGAACCTTCCACTCCCTATCATTTCCGAGGCGGGATATCCAGCCTTCATAATCCATAAGCTCGGTGATTATGACCTTCACTTGTACCGCCATTTCCTGACCGTTGTGCTATAATTGCCAAACCTGGAGTCATCGTAGTTTATCGATTCAAGGGGTACCGGGCTCGCATCATAAACGCCATCAAACTCCTTGATTATCCTGTACACTGTATCCCGCTGCGCGGGCCTCCTTCCAGCCTCAACAATGAGCCTCCTTATTTCGGCCGGCGACAAAAACTGCCCGTGCCCCGCACCCGCTTCCGAGGAAATGCTTTCGTTTATCAGGGTGCCGCCAAAATCGTTTGCGCCAAAGTTCAGCAGCATCTGGGCGAACCTTGGGCCCTCCTTTACCCATGAGACCTGTATGTTCCTTATGTACTTATTAAGCACCAGCCTCGATGTCGCATACAGCGCAATCACTTCAGCGGCACTCGGGGGTCCGTTGACCCTTTTTAGCAGCCGCGTTCTGTATGGTATGAAGCTCAGGGGCACAAACTCCGTGAACCCGGGGCTTTCCTTTTCCAGCTCCCTGAGCTTTACAATATGCCCGGCCCTCTGCGCCTCACTTTCCACATGCCCGTACATTGTCGTGGCTGTAGATGGTATGCCCAGACTGTGAACCTCCCGCATTATGCTGGTCCACTCATCGGCGCTTAGCCTGCCAGGGGATATTTCCCGCCTCACGGAATCATCAAGAATTTCCGCGGATGTGCCCGGCACACTGTCAAGCCCTGCTTCCTTCAGCATCCTGATAAAGTCCCTGTACTTCATCCCCGAAAGCTTTGAGCCATACCATATCTCTTCGGGTGAGAAGGCATGCAGGTGCATTTCCGGGACCCTTGACTTTATGGCCCTGAGGACCCGGGGATAAAACCCCCAATCCATTTTTGGGGGGAGACCGCCCTGGATGCATACTTCAGTTGCGCCGAGCTTCCAAACCTCTTCTGCCATCCTGACAATTTCATCGACAGGTATGAAGAACCCTTCGGGGCTCCTGTAATTTCTGCTGAAAGCGCAAAATTCGCAGTTCAGTATGCATACGTTCGTGTAATTTATGTTCCTGTTAACCACGTACGTTACCGTGTCACCAACCGTGATTTTCCTCAGATGGTCTGCTGCGAGGCCGAGCAGAAACAGGTCATGGCCACGTGATTTCAGCAGCGTTTCCACCTCCAAATCGTTAAGGTCCTGTCCAGCAAGTGCTTTTTCGACAGCCCTAGCGCGCTCTTCATCCTCAAACAGGCCAATTTTCATTCAGTTCCCCCTCCTGTTAAGTAAAGCCATAATTCGCCCACTCATGAAACCTTCCCTACTTGCAAACTCCGGATAAATGGGGAGCCGATTTTTCAGGATAAAGCCACTATGATGGCATTCTTGGCACAGGGCTTCAATACCAGGCCATGGATAATCCTGATTAACATAATCTTTAGTGAGAGGCGAAATGCCGCCCAGATCATTGGCCCCTGCATCAACAATGCTTTTACAATCTGGAACCAAGTTCGGTGGGGACTGAATGTTCATATTTGGCCCAAGTACAATTCTGGCAACAGCTATAACCCTCTGAACCATCTCCGGTGACGGGCCTTGGGCTTTTTCCATGGGGGTACCTTTTTCAGGCCTAAATGGCTGAATAATTACTTCCTGAACATGCCCGAACTTTTCATTGAGCCTTTTTATAACAAAAATAGAATCAATTATGTCCTTCGGCCTCTCTCCTATGCCCAAAATTATGCCTGTTGTGAATGGTATTCGTAATTTACCAGCAATTTCCATCATTCTGGTCCTCAGCCTCGGATTCTTGCTTGGTGAGAAGTGATGAACACCACCCGGCTCAAGAAGCTTTAGTGATGTGGATTCAAGCATCAGGCCTATGCTCGCTGAAACCTCCTTTAGTTTTTTCATTTCATTTGCCGATAACACACCCATATTTATGTGTGGTATAAGGCCGTAATTCAGCGTAAGCTCTGCAATATGGTAAGCATAGCCTACGGTAGAGTTGACCCCTTTTTTTCTCAAAAATGCTCTTGCTTGTACATATTTGCTTTCTGGTCTTTCACCGGCCATTATCAGCGCTTCTGTGCAACCAAGTGACCTGCCAGCCTGAATTAGCTTGATTACTTCCTCTTCACCTATATACCCTCCACCTTCCTCAGGTTCCTTTCTATAACCACAATAGGCACACCTATCACTGCAGAGGCTTGTTATGGCTAGAAATACCTTCCTTGAATATGTAATTGTCCTACCATGACCAAGATCTCTTAATTGTGATGCCGTTGACAATAGCCATTTAATATCACTGCTTAAAAGTTGTAATGCCATATTTTGATTTACAGCATGTCTATTTTTTAATTCTGTTATACTATTTTTTGCACTATATTTTGCAAAGTTTTGCATATCACTAGTTGTTTATAATCATTTATAAATAATTCCTTTGTTGCATAATTTATGATCTTATACTTGATATTTGGATCAAAGGGGTCCCCTAAAGACCATATAGATGTATTTGTTCTATAACCTGCATCCATTTCTGTTGGCCTCCACGACGTTGTACACGAACACTTTGGACATGGTTTCGTTGAACATCCCTGAGCTCAGTATTGATGTGAAGTGTTCCCCTAGCATCCTCTTCAATGAGGAAAATACGGTATCTACTTGTCACCTCTGTCCATACATGTGTTTCTTCTTCCACGCCTTCGGGTTTGACAGGAACTCCCTTACTGCCTGTGCTCTGGTATAGGATCCCCTTGACATTCCGGTGGAGTTCATCTTCGGCTTGATCACCGGCTCGGCACCTGCATTTACAGCGGTGTTGAAATTGGCCCTGGAATCGTATGCGGAATCGCCGAACACCATGCCTATCCTTCAAACGACATCCTTTTAGCCCAACCCACCGAACTCCTTTCCATCGGAATCATGCTCGTCCGTCACCTCCACGCTGGTTATCAGGTGGTTGTCTATGTCGCAGGTTATATGCAGCTTTATCCACCCCCTCCTGACAGCCCACTTCTGCCTGATCCACTCCCCCCTGTTGAACGCCTTAATTCCAGTCGAATCAGCCGCTATATCAACCGGCTTGTCATATTTCACACCAAGGGGCACATTGAGCTCCTTCTGCCTCCTGCAGATCTGGATATATGACGGTATCCTTGCTCCCCATATCCCTCCAAGCATCCTTGCAAATCCTTCAGTCTGCCTGTAGGGCAGGCCAAAGTATTCCCTGACAGCAAGCGTTATGAGCATCAGCGCATTGGAGTAACTATAGGGCCTGTCGTTCTTGCCGTCGTTCATGCGTTCCAGCTGCTTCTCCTGATCAACCAATAGGTCGATGCTGACAAAAACGTCAACTACTCCATTAACCGGCTTCCAGTTGTATTCTGGCCAATTTGTCATAATTGATTTTATGTAATGTGCTTAAATTACTATGAAGTCAAAAATAAAGTCAAAAATATTGTCCAACTATGTCAAAATTGTGCAACAAAGGAAAGAAAAGTGAACGTTTTTAAGCACCCTTAAAATTTAATTAGTTAGTTATGAGTTATGAACCATACGTGCTTTATTACGGGAGCAATTTTTTTAACAGAGCGAAAAAGGTTTATGCAATAGGCATGTTGGACAAGCCGTTTGGGAAGATCCTTAAAAAATACGGAGAAAACTCAACGTTTTTGAATAGAGAGCAGGCTTCTCAGCTGCTCGATTCGTTTTCGAGACAAAATTCGATAACTGTTTCTAACACGCAGATCATGAAAAATCTGTTGGAGGCTCTTTTCCTTCCTACCTCTCTTTTGTACAGTTATTTTAAGAAGCTTTCTTTTGCAGAAGCACAGGAATTAGATGATCTTACTGTAATGGAGTTCATGGGATCCCAGACAAAGCCTTTCAAGCTTTCTCCGCTTTTAATTTACATGTGGTTCTTAATCCCAAAATCCGAAGAGGGATACACGCATTCTATCAATTTAATGAAGAGAATAAAGGACGATGTAGGGGTCCCCCCGGTCGATAAAGAGGAATGGGACGATCTAAAGCCATTGATCGAAAAATTCTCCAGAACACTGCCTGTTCGCGGGTCAGCGGAAAACCTGTGGGAAAAGCTTTAAGATCGATTTCTTGTTTTAAATCGTTAAACGTATAAAGCCGCTTATCGCACGGCCTGTTTAATCTGAAAGCATAGCAGGATTTTCATTGATATGTCCTGAACGGCCGTCCCCTTGTTATGGCTCCCAGTCAACCGGGGAGCCGCCATAGGAGGCAGATAAAAAATGGATAAAGGGAAGAATGGAAAGAAAGGGAATATGATAACGACAAAGGAATCCGTAGGAATAGACCGTGATGGCACCGGGTATACACTTACTGTGAAGAAGAATTACGAATCTTATGCGCAGAAGCTGAAGGATATGGCAAAGGAGGAAGGCGGTAGCAGCGGCGGCATCAGACCAAATGCCCACAGGAGGAGGCTCTTCGCATACACGTTCACGATCATGGACCTCAGGACCAGGCTATACCTGGCTTACGGCTCCAGCATGAAGTCGGAAAGGGCCGCGTTTGACGGG
>JAJYTP010000032.1 GCA_021792955.1 archaeon
ACGGCAAACAGCGCTGATAAATGGCGGTTCATCTATTCATTGAGCAATCTCAGCCATAAATTTTCGCCTTAAATCTGCCAGAAAGCCACTAAAGCCATTTAAATGCGCTTACTGCAGCAACGCCATTCTGGATTGGCCTCGATGTCATTTAGAACCAGCTTATCCTAGGAAAAATTAGTCAAACTTTAAAAGGCTAAAGGGTAAACTCGAAGCATGCTGGAGAAGGCGCGTCTGGTAAGCGGCTTCCTTAAATACAAGTATCTCAAGAGAGGGCCTTTCTATGCTTCATACAACGTAACTTTCAGGTGCAATTCAAGATGTACGTACTGTGACTATTGGAAGAGCGAGCCCCCAGAATTGGGAACCGCAGACGCCTTGAAAATAGTGGATCGCATAGCAGAATCTGGAGTCCCAATGATGGACTTCAGTGGAGGAGAGCCGCTATTAAGGAATGATATGGTTGAACTTTCAAAAAGGGCCAAGGAGGATGGCATGTTGGCCACGATGAACACCAGCGGCCTGATCAGGAAGGAAGCTGTGATCAAAGAACTATCCAGATATCTGGATACAGTAACCATATCCTTGGACGGCCTGCCTGATGTACATGATGAACAGAGGGGAATAAAGGGAGCATTCGTAAGGTCATTTGGCACAATGAAGCTGTATAAGGCGGCAGGACTCCGGGTAGGTATAAACTTGGTGATAACCAAAAGGAACGCCGATACCCTTCAGGAATTCTTCGACTACATTGCTGATTCTGTGGATTTCATAACAGTACAGCCTGTGAACCCATCTGTGAGGTTTAAGTTCAGCGACGAAGCTATGGGAGCGCTGATTTCGATGAAAGATAAGGGAAAGCTTCCACTGGATTACAAGTATATAATGGGCATTCGAGATTACTTCGATGGGAATTTTACCAAGGTGTGCGAGGCAACCAAACTTTACTTCGCAGTGGACCCGATGGGACAGTTGACTGCATGCCCACCCCGGCATGACATCAAGCTAGGCAGCCTGTTGGAGAAGGGCTTCTGGGAGCTCCTTGATGAGCATGGAGCCGAAGCAATGAAGGAGATCGATAGATGCAGCGGTTGTTATCTGGCTTGTACCGTCGGCTGGTCCTATCAAATGGATTCTCCCTTAATAACGAGCGCCTATAACGGCGCAAGGACTTACCTTTCGCATTGATGTAAAAGGCGTGCTGGAATCAGTTTAGGATGCCACTACATTCATTAGCATCCTGATCAGATCTATGTTGGCTACTATGCCCACGAGCTGTCCTGTTAGATTTATAACAAAGATATGATCCTCATTTCTTTCTATCATAGTTTGTATTACCTCCTCGAGTGCGGCATCCTCTGTAAAGGTCAACCCTTTCTTGATAGCCAGGGTATATAGCGGTCTATCGTAGGCAGAAGTGGGCAGGGCCGACAGGTCCTCTAAAGTGGTATAGCCAAAGAATAGCCCGCCTTCGGCGACCAACGGAATTACCCTTATAGATTTCTCCTCCAAGAGCTTTCGCGTATCCCTAACTGAACTGCCGCTTTCAACAGCCAGCGGGTTACGCGTCATAACATCTTTCACCCTCCTGTTGAGCATTATATGCGGATCCATTGAGATAGCCCTTCTATAGAACCTCTCCAGGGCCAGACCTTCGTGTTCCCTCTTCGAAGTGCCTTGTACAGGATAAATTGAAAAGTTGTTGGAAACAAAGTAGGCTATTATGGAGGCAAGCAACACCGGTATGATAGCATTTGAACCAACTATCTCTGCAACGAATGCTATCGGCGCAAGGACCACTTTATTCACTCCAGAGGCTGCCGCTCCCATTCCTAGGAGTGCAAAAAAAGGTACATAGATTGGCGAGAAGAGAAGGCCAAAGGCGGCCCCAATGAGCATCCCCATTTCTATAGCCGGCAAAAAGGTTCCACCGGTGCCACCGAAGTTAAGCGTGGTAATGACCGCGAATGACTTAAACAGGAGGATAATTATTATGGAAGTTAACGCCAAGCCGCCCGCGATGGTGATGGAGATCAGGTTCAAGCCCGGTCCTATCGATAGCGGTTCTAAGTAACCTAATGTGCCAAGGATAAGGCCGCCGATCAACACCAGTAGAGGCAGGCTGGCTTTCGAAACCAAAAGGGTGGAGAGCCTGCCAAACAACTGATAAAGCTTGACAAAGGCTATGCTAAGCCCACCAACAATAAAGCCAAACAGGATGGTCAGTAGGATGAGTCCAACGTTTAATTGCGGAAGAGTAAAAGCTACGTTGATTATTGATGGTGTATTAAGAAAGAATGAAACTAGGTACGCGGCGGCTGAGGCTATCGCTGCTGCAATGAATGGCTCCTTTTCAAGGTCCCGCTTATAGGGTAGCTCCAGAGCCAGCAGGAAGCCGCTCAAAGGCGTCTTGAATACGGCTGAAAAGCCTGCTGCTAAACCGGTCAGCAGCATGACCTGATAGGTCATATTTATGGCGAACCTCCTCTTGAACCAGGAGCTTATGCCGGCACCCATCAGCACTGATGCCCCTTCCGGGCCAACCGGTGCCCCGAACATAAAAGCGCCTAAGGAAGCGAGCGAATAAACAAGGGCATCCCTTAATCTTAGCTTTTCAGGAGATAAATGGTAATACTCGAGAAACGTTTCGAACGAATCTTCCGCCTTTTTCCTTAGAAAGAGCCTTACCAGCAGGCTCGAAATCAGAAGCGCCATGAGCGCAAATATCAAGAAAAGCTGAGGTTCCCTCGTCAGCAGAGGGGAGAACCCATTCCATACGGCCAGTGATACCCTGTAGGCTATCGATACGGCGCCCCCGATTATAGCGCCGATGATGAGGGTGAATACAATGGGTTTTATCGACCCTGGATTTAGAACCCACTTCAATCTGCGCTGTTAACTTTATTAGTGCCGCTTTTAAAGCTATTCTTGGTGCCTTGGCAAGAGAACTTCCGGGATGGTTCTACTTTCTTATACCTTTCTATGCTATTCAAGAGATAATATATACTTTCACTCCAATATACATATTGCACCTCGGGGGCAATGTTGTTGATGTCGGCATCGCCGTGGCGTTATACAGCATCGCATATATGCCCGCCTCAATCATTGGAGGCAAACTTGCCGATACTTTAGGGAAGAGAAGGTCCCTCGCGCTGCTCGGGCTAGCTTTTCAGGCCGTTAGTATAGTGGGCATGTCATTGCTAAGGTCCATTTATTCCATAGAAGGATTCTTTACGGTGTATTCATTCGGCTATTCCATTACAATACCGATTGTCGGACTATTGGTGATGGAAACGCTGCCAAAGGAGAAGTGGGGCGAAGGCAACTCGATTTCATTTAGGTTTATGATCATCGGCTATATATTGGGGCTTGTCCCCGCCATAGCTTTCCTTCTATATCTTCCATTCTACGATTTCTTCATCATACCCTTCCTTTTCCTGATAATGGGTTTTCTTTTCGCAGTCAAGCTTATAAAGGAACCACTGGTTACCTTCGAAAGGCGTACCCAGATTTCCAATTTCAGTGGTTTTATAGAGAGGCTTTCAAAATATCCAGTGCTCTTTTTGCGCCTTCCAAAGCTGCTGGACTTTAAGGCCATATACAGGTCCAGTAAAAATAGCATGACGAGAGACCTGCCCGTCATCATGCTAAGCGCAGGTCTGTTCTTCTTTGCATCGAACCTCCTTTTCACTTCTTACACTCCATTTCTTTATTCGAACAATATATCATTCGGCCTGATAATGCTCTCAAGCCTCTATTTAACCATCATCAACTATATAGGCACAGTTAAGCCAATTAAGGCCCCAGCAGAGAAGGGCGATGTAAAATTCATTGTAAACATGATCATGGTCAGGGCGCTCGGAGCCCTTTCCGCTGCCTTGCTCGCTGCCTACATATTTGGATTTAATACGCTGCTGTATACGTTTATCATCTACAGCGTGCTCGGTATGGCTTATACACCCATATTTATAGGGATGAACTCCCTCCTCTATTATAGGCTGCCAAGTGGGGGCAGGGGTGGCATGTTGGGCGTTTACAGCGCCATCAGCAGCCTGAGCCTCTTCTTCGGATCATACTTATCGGGCTTGATCTCATTCTATTTGGGTTATTTCATGACATACTTCCTAGCCGCAATATTCTTTTTTATCGCCGCCATATCGATCGAATGGCATTTTAAGTCTCATACGCCCGATGATAAGGAAATATCCTTATCCATTTAAGTCGACGGTGTTCCCAGTAGCTCTATCCTGGGATCATGGTAATTGACATCAGTATAGCGTCTTGATATAATCAATGAGTTGGCCGGTTAGGTCGAGTTTTCTGACATCCCACGCTATCGTGTTTGTAGAAGTAACCTCGCCAAAGCTCTTTAACTCAGATGGATCGTCAAGAAAATAGGTGGCATAAAAGCGCACATTGTTAGCCTTTTTGAGATACACTGAAGCTACCGGCTTCAGCTCACTTGAACGGCTTACAAGGTTATCAATAATGAGTACATTGCCGTCTTCAACTCCAACCTGATGTTCGATGACCTCAACTGCTATGTTCAGGTCCGGGTTGAAGGTTATAACCTTGGCCCTATAATTATCCCTTTTTAATTGTTCTATCAGGAGTGGAAATGTTGAAAGGCTAACTGATTCAGCTGCAGTTATCCCCAACCTCTTTATAGGCGTCAGGTCCACAAACACTAATCTCTGTACCTTAAACTGATTTATTAAATCCATGTATTGAGTAAATCCTTCCTCTGAGTCGGGTAGACCTCCCTTCTGATAGGCCATCGGGAGAAGGATAAGCACGCTTGTAGAATTGAGCCTCGAAAGTGTAAGGCATAACTTGAACATATCCCTGTCATATGGAGGGACAATACTCCATATGACGATGGGCCTGTTTCCAGATGAGCCGCCTATATTGCTAGTTAGCCCCGAGTCCGAACTGAACTTGACAGCGTTAGACTCCAGCTTAAGGGAAGCCGATATGCTATTAGATATTTCTTCGATTTTCTCATCATAATAGATAACAAATTCGCCGGAGCTCCCCATGATGCCCATCGGTATTAATTAATACCTTAAATCGTTTTCTTAACCCTTACAAATTAGAATATCGGGTTCGGTTAAGAACTCACCCCGATCATTCACAAGTTTGCAGTACTAACCTTGGTTACGAAAAATCCGATATTAAACTTCAATGATCATTACAATTACTCTTATCCAAGCTAGTAGAAGAGATCAGATCAGTGAAAAAACTGAAAATGGATCAGCCATTCTCGGTTAGGATTTTATCCACCATCTTGATATGCGTTCCCTTTTCGCCGTTAGGTAGGAACGAGGCTTCAATAGAATTCTTAGCCAGCCTTACTACTTCGTCCTTCCTCAGCCGCAAGCCATCTATAACAGCGGCATAATTTTCAGCCAGATAGCCCTTGAAGTAGGCCGGATCGTCCGAATTAACCGTCGCAACTATTCCCAAATCAAGCATCTTCCTTATTGGGACGTCCTCTATTCTTTTAAAATAGTTTACACCAACCGACGAAATTGGACAGGCGGTGACCGGGATCTTTTCCTTTGCCACCCTTTCTACAAGCTTTGGATCCTCAAACATATGATAACCGTGATCTATCCTTGAAATCTTAAGAAGGTCTAATGCTTCCCATATATATTCTGCAGGTGCCTCCTCACCAGCGTGCGCTACTGCAAGAAACCCCGAGTTTCTAGCATCTTCAAATACCGTTGTAAACTTGCGAGGGGGGTTACCAAGCTCCTTCGAATCCATGCCAACCGCCTTAATCCAAGGTTTATACTTCTTGGCCTCCTGAAGTACATCCATAGCGGATTCGGCGCTCTGGTCTCTTAGAAAACACATGATTAGATAGGACGATATCCCATACTTGCTTTTTGCATCCTCTAGGGCCCTATGAATCCCGTATACCACAGTCTTGAATGAAATGCCTCTAGATAGGTGTGCTTGTGGATCGAAAAAAATTTCGGCGTGAACCAGCCCTTGCTCAGCAACTCTCCTGATATAAGCCATAGTCAGATCGTAGAAATCGGTTTCTGTGACCAGAGATTTCATTGCATTATAGTATATGTTAAGGAAATCCTGAAGGTCACTAAAATTGTATGCCCTTCTCGCTTCTTCTGTTGATTTATAGGGCAGCTTAACGCGGTTCTTCTGAGCCAGCTCAAACATAAGCTCAGGTTCAAGCGTTCCTTCTATATGCAGGTGCAACTCAGCCTTGGGCAGAAGCCTCGCAAGCTCCTTTAAATCGGTGGATTTTGGACCCATGACTCTAATGCGCCGATGTCATATATAAATATGCGGCGCCGAAGTTGGTGACCGTCCCTTATGGGTTTCTATACACTAGCGACGGGTGAAAAACGTCAGACCCAGTAAATGTACGGCGCAACAATTATCTAGCAGATCGATGTCCTCCTTTGCATGGAACTTGAGGATCTGATTGATGCAGCGCTGGGAAACAAGAAGGCCGATATAATAATCAAGAACGGCAAATTGATCAACGTATTCACAAAAGAGGTCTACAAGTCTGACATTTCGATTTACGGGGATAAGGTAGTTTCTACAGGCGACTCATCAAAATATAAGGGTCCGAATACAAGGGAAATCAATGGTGAAGGCCTATTTCTCTCCCCAGGATTCATAGATGGCCATCTGCATTTTGAAGTGAGCAAGCTATCCTTTACCATGTTGTCTAAACTTCTGGTACCTCATGGCACAACATCAATAGTTAGTGGAGTAGATGAAACATATAGCGTATTAGGTGAGGACGGCGTCTACAGTACCATAAGGGAATCTGCTGCATCACCTCTTAGGCTGTTCTTTGCCATACCCTCCAAGTTACCCTACACAATTCCTTCGTCAACCCTTAATCA
Organism: archaeon; assembly: GCA_021792955.1. Classification (GTDB taxonomy): domain Archaea; phylum Thermoproteota; class Nitrososphaeria; order Conexivisphaerales; family UBA164; genus JAJZYL01. The sequence continues at coordinate 6,885 of JAJYTP010000032.1, forward strand.
TACCGTTAACTACGAGGTAGTAAGGAGACAGCTGCCCATGGAACACACATATGGCCTGTGGGAGACTATTACAGAATTCATAACAAATAAGGACGTGGACCAGTTAAAGGCGCTCTCAATGGCTAAAAGGTTGCATAAACACGCGTTCGGTTGTCTCCCGCTGGCCAGAAACAATATCCTCAATGCTGTGACCGCAGCAGGCGTTCGCCTGGACCATGAAAGTTATAGCCCCGATGAGATGAGAGAAAAGGTAAGGAATGGGCTATACGTGATGATAAGGGAGTCCACTGTAACGCACTTTCTGGATAAGAATATTAAGATAATAACGGAGTACGGGATTCCGTCAAGCAGGGTGGGATTCTGCACAGATGATGTGATGAGTTATGATGTACTTAGAAGGGGGCATCTGGATAACGTCATAAGAATGGCCATCATGGCCGGCGTGCCGCCGATAGAGGCATATCAGATGGCTACTATCAATACGGCGGCAATGTACATGGTAGACGATGAAATCGGCATCATAGCGCCTGGAAGGTACGCAGACATAGTGCTGCTAAACGATATGGAAAAGGTGATCATCAAGGGGGTGATATCTCACGGTTCACTTGTTACATGGGATGGAAGATTCCTAACTGAGGTTGTCCCCCCTAAAAGGGAAGCGTGGATGCTTAATACATTTAATGTCAAAAGGATGATCGAACCTTCTTTTATCAAAGTTCCAGCGCCTGCTGAACGGCAGGCTATGGCTTTGGCAATAAAGGTCAGTGATGAAAACCCGTTCAAGAGGCCTGGT
>JAJYTP010000008.1 GCA_021792955.1 archaeon
GTAATGCTTGAGTTCGCTGCCTACCTTATTGGAATGGCTTTCTATGGGCTGAGGGTCCTGATATATATGGTCCCCTCGGTCGTCATGTTCTCCGTATATATAGCGTTGGCAGTGAGGAAGAAGGGAAGGGAAACGCTGGCCCTGGCGCTTGGCTCCACCGCTCTAGCGACATTCTTCTTCGGCTTTTCAGCGCTGATGAACGCGTTAAGCCCTCTGGCCGTATCCGTCGGATTTTTATTTCTGATATATAATTTGGCTGAGGTCCTCTTTGTAGAGAGCCGGCTGAGTTTCAGGAAGGTGGGCGGGCATGTCCCCCTGCTCGCCCTGGCGCCGGCGCTGCTGGTGCTTCTCCTTTACCCATGGTACTTCATTATCCCCATTATCGAGCCCTTCATCAAGGCGTTGAGACGGCTGAACGGGGGGGACAAGGTTACCGGATATGAACAGGTATCAAGGCTGGGCAGGTCGGAGGCCATCAGATATGTTATATTCTTTATCCTGTTGCTGCTGGTGGTAATGGCTTATCGGTATGGGTTTCATCTGTGATCCAGCCGGCCACACAGTTTGATCATGGGTCAATGTATTATGGGGGATTGCCGCCCCCTTTGATGGATGATCGTTAGCGGCAGATGGATATCACAGGGGCCTGGACAGTTCTAGCTTGGCCAGTTCAAAATAGCCCCTTGCGTCCGCTGATATGTTTTCGATTTCCTTCTCGCTCACCTTTCTAATTATCTTTCCAGGGCTCCCAATCACCAGGCTGGCCTCCGGTATCACCTTTTTTTCCGGTATAATTGTTCCCGCGCCGATGATTGAATTGGCGCCTATAATGGAGCCGTTCATGATTATCGCCCCCATGCCTATCAGCACATTATCTGAAATTGTGGCCCCATGAATTATAGCGTTGTGCCCTATTACCACTCCGTCTCCTACGTTGACCTGAATTCCATTGTCTGTATGTACTGTTACGTTGTCCTGCAAGTTGCTAAGCTTCCCTATAGTTATTGAATCCATATCGCCCCTGAGCACGGCGTTGGGCCATACGCTCGAATTTTCTCCAATATGTACGTCGCCTATTATCACGGCGGTATCGTGAACCAGCGCTCCTTTATCGAACCTGGGCTTCTTATTATTTAACGGATATATGTGCATTTATCCTGTCTTTGATGACCTGGGTATTTATGTATGGTGATCGATTATATCTGCCGTGGCCCATTGCTTCATATGTGTGAGAACGCCTCTGCCTGAAAGCCATTGACGCATTTTATCCATCCGAACGACGTATACCAGAATTTTCTACATAACTGAAGCGATATAGGTATCAGCGTGTTCATGCGCCCTGGTCGCCTGCCATGTACTTTTACCTCATGCGCCCCTTACAGTGCGGCCGCACCTGCAGGGGACCCAGATTTGAATGTGCAGCGGCACGATGGGGAGTTAGCCGGTTCCAGGCAAGTATCAGCCATCAAAACCGGGGCGGGCCGTTATTAAATGGGGATGGCCAGAGCCGCAGTGCCCTGCGCTGGGGCATTATACGATCTGTTCAATTCATCCTTCCTCCATAGATAGCCGTTCAGGAAGGCGTCCAGCAGAAGGGTTGGCGGAGGCTCTGGGGCTTGCATGCATAATGGTATTGCGACAACGGAAGCTTGCGCGCTTGCATAAAGGCGCATCATGCCTGCTCGCTCAGCCAAATTCGTCAAGGGTCATGCCCTTGGAATCAAATTTTGTGCCGAGCCCACGGTATATTGTGCCTGCGGCCTCCAGCAGGAGCATCTTGTACCGGTCGGCGTCATATCCGCCGTTTTCAGCCAGTTCAAGGGGCTTCACCCTTTCGTAAGGATCGGCGCTATCGCCGTTTACATAAACGAAGCTTATCTCGTCGCCGATCTCCCTTCCAAGGCCAGACAGTTGCGCCGCTGCAACGCGCTGGGCGGTGTTGTGTACATATGCCGAAAGCCTCTTCTTCAATCTCCTTTTGATGGCCAGAGATTCCACCGGCAAATCGCCGCCCCCGATCATCTTTAGGTTACTTTCGATGAACCTCAGGCCGTCGCGCATGCCGGCGCCGTATATATCACCCAGTGTGCTACGGTCAAGGATCAGGGCCACGAGCTCCTCCTGGAATTTCCTTATGAATGGGGGGACGTCAGATCTCCTCAATTCTATCCCCCTTGCAACCACTTCACCATCCGTGGTTATACCGAAGTACTTCTTAAGGGCTGAAGTGCTTTCGTCGGACTTGAGAGGTAGAAACGACAGAAACCTGAAATGGTTGTCCAGGGACATGGGCAGCCCGGTTTCCGCCGCTATGGTCGCGGCGAGCGTTTCATAATCCTCCCTTTTTGCACCATCCCTCCTGACAAAGAGGGAATCGACGTCGCCGTAAACTATGGTGAAACCGTGGGACTCGGCTATGGCCTTTGCCCTTATGATGGCCTCCCTGGACATCCTGTTTATCTCTTCGAACGTAACCATGTTGCCGAACCTGTTGCTGGCGCAGCCGGCTATGCCGTACTGGCTCACAAGTATATACTTGAGCGTGCTTATCCTCTCCTCACAGTAGATGCGCTCTGGGCTGCCCCTTTGGAGCGATCTTTTGATGCCTTTGAGCCACAGCCTCCTGCTCAGCCATGGGCCCATCACCGTGGGGATGAGCCGGAACAGATCATCCGATTCAGGCTCATAGCTGAGCCCTCCCTTCATTATCAGGCTGGGGTACTGAGAGTCGAAGTCCAGCGACGCCACGTTTTCGTGTAAACCGTGCAGCGGGGTGAAGGTTACGCCACCTCTGTCCCTTTCTACGAGGCTCATCAGGCTTCTGGCATACTCAAAGTACCCCTCCTCCGGTATCGCGTAGCCCCTGCTCATCAATTCAAAGCAGTTCCTAGAATCTATGCTCTTGTTGCTCAGCCACCTGGTGGCGAGGCCCATGGGCACAAAGGAGAACCTTGTCCTTTCGACGAGGCCGGCCATCCCCCATTCGTCCGCGCTGAATCCATAGAACACGCTGCCCAGCACCACCCGGCCCGCAAGGGACCCCTGTGCCCTGAGCTGAGCACCATCAGCCGAGCACCTGCCGAGCTTTAAGAGCTGCCCATCCACCTTAAATTCATCCTTACGCCTTTTGAAGACGATCAGATCGGGATCGGCGTCCGCCACCAGTTCAGCAAAGGAGGTGAGGACCGCTTCTATGCCGCCGCTGAACCTTTTCTCCACCCCGGCCGCTCTGGCATCCATCTCCATATCCCGCCCTTCAACATGAATACTATTCACGACCAGGGCCCTGAACTGCGGCGGCGCCAACTCGGCATGGTCGTCCAGCTTCCGCATCGACAACAGCCGGCCATCATGGTATTCTACCGATACCCTGGACGTAGGCTCTACCTTCAGCCTTGTGAAGAGATAGCGCTGTACGTCCAGCAGGTCCGAATCGTACAACCCCCTGACGAACCTGCTCCGCCTTAACCCATTCAGTATTCCCTTAAACAGGTGCGGTGGAGCTTCCACCCTCAGAAGCCGCTTCCTTGCAGAGCTACCCAGTGTCGTGCTCTTAGCCTCCACCTCAACGGTGCATCCGGCTTCGGTCAGCATATACAGGAGCTCCTGCTCAGCGGCCCGGTCCGCCGGCTCTACATAGAGGAACGGCCTGTAGCTGTCGATAAGCCTTAGCGTTTCGCCTTCGATGGTCCTGATCCATATTACCGCCCTTTCACCATCGACATACACGTCCAGCAACCAGCCGCTAACCGGATTCAATTGGCCTGATTTTACCTTTTTTCCAGCGCGTGGAGCCTTTCTTGCAGCTCGAGCAGCTGCCTCCTAAGGTCGTCTATCTCAGCCCGGTTGTGAACGTTGGCAGTGAGATTTAGCGAATCAACGATGGTGGCCATCTCGGAATTGGTCATGGCCGCGTGTTCCAGATCCCAGGCCTCGGCCACTAATTCTTCAAACGCCCTCCTGTCGCCGGAGTCCCTCAGGAGCTGCACATATCCCCTCCTTAACCTGCCCAGGACGTCCTTGTATTCCTCCCGGAACGCAGGGGTTACCCTTCCCATCCTGTCACCCCTGCCATCCGTCCAGCTGAGCATAGTCCCCAGGGATGACCATGGCGCTGCTGGGCGTCCTCTTCGAATGATGCTTGACGAGCTCGGCCTGGACCACGCCGGGGCCAACCTCGCGGAAGGCCACCATCACCCCCGCCGTATGCAGCATCATCGTGGTGGATATAGCGGGCCTTTCACCTACCCGGCAGTCCACCGTTATCACCATGGGGATCCCGTGTGCCGTGCATACGCGTTTTAGGAGCGATAAGGAAAGGTCGATGTTACCCACCCTCCGGTGGAGCCGGCCTCCAAGGAACCTGGAAAGCCTGTGAACCAGCACCAGGCTGGTGGAGCCGGCCTCTCGTTCGATCATCTCGGCCAGCGCCCTGGCCGCGTATGGCTGTCTCAATTCGTTATATGCGGCGGAAAAGTACACGTTCCTGAATACCATGAACGGGTCCATGCCAATGGCCTTAGCATAGCGTGCCAGTTTATCGAGGTCTACAAACGTCTTGTCCGAATAGTAATCCGTGTTATTCATGTAGGCCACCCTTCCCATTGCGCTGCCCCTTACGAGGAGGCCGTGTATCATGTCATCAACGAACCTCTGGTTACCGTAGAACAGGTAAATCTGACCCTTCGCCAACCCCCCATCCCCGATCAGCCTGTCCAGTTCGGGATAACCGGTTGAAATAACGCCGTCATTAAACAATAGCTCTGAAGCTTTAACCATTGAAACCGCTGGGTTTAGCCTGTAACCTCCCCCCCTCGCTTCCTTACTCATCGCTTCTCCAGCTTCTTCCGGGTTTTCTGCTGGGAACCGGCCTACCGACATCGCCATCGGCCCTTGGTCAGCGGACGTTTGACGACTTCCTGCCGATCATGTTTATGATCCTGTACACTTCAGGTATGGCGTATGCAAACCCCACGTGAACGCAGTCGTTTGAATTGTCCAGATCGCATACAAGTTCACCGTTCCTGACCTTCACTTCGACTATCCGATCGAGCTTGGCATCCCTGAGGGTGACGCCGTCCTCGGTCATGCCCACTTCTGATAGGAACGGAGCCTTGCTGGCGAGTACCCTGTCCGCCTCGATCACGTGCCAGATCAGGTCATTGACGAACCCCGTGAACGTGTTTATTCCAGCGTCCAACAGCGGGTGCTTCTTCCTTTCATAGATCGCCCTTAATTCGTCGGCATATTCCTGCCGCAGCATGAAATTTGACCAGCCCTTTTGTGGCATGTTATTACCGTCATCAAACCAGTTAATAAATTATACTGTATAAACAGTAAATACTATACATCTGATTCCATATGCAAGCAAGTATGCCGATATGTTTTACAGGGACCCCATGTCTGAGCCTAGGAAAGCGCGCCAGAGTTCAATTTTGATGGCCGATGATCTCCGTCCTCCATCCCCCTTTTTGTCCTGGGCCAAAATACAGCTATCAAAAGCACGTCGATAACAAGTAATACAAGTATTGCTGCTACGGACCAGCCCGGCGCCTCAGGCCCTAATCCAAGCGTGCTTACAAGGTAATAGAAGGTCAGGAAGGCAGCCGCCACCGAGCCCAGGGCCACTAGAACCAGGAAGACAAATAACATCCCTTTACTGCTAAGCCACGTCCTTGAACTCAACTCATCTGCACCGGCGCACAGATGTTTTACGGGGCAGTTTTAATCTTTAGCGTATCCTGGAGAAAGTTAGGGGTTCAGGGGAAGCTGTAGAATTCTGACCTTCGGGGAGGGGGCACGCGGGCCTCCTCAATTTTCTGCCTGCGAGCCCGCAGGGGATAGCCCTCAGGCAAGCTCACTCGCTTTAATATGGAAGGATGCCACCCGTTATCGTCATATTCGGCAAGTGTCACCGGCGAGCGAAACCCTTTCCTCCGCTGCTCAATTTAAAATAAAATCTGCAATCTGCGTTAAACTCTTTACTTTTATAACGTTGTTCATCTTAATATTTATTTTATGCCCGTTGGTCAAAAGGAATCCCATCCTTGTCACCTTAAACATGCTGCCGTCATATTCCGTATCGCCGACAGAAAAACTTTCATGGGGATCAAGCCCGTTTTCCTTGAGATGCTTCAACACTATTTGATCCTTCTTTAGCGGTTCGACCGGCACTTCTCCCTCGCCTGTAAGGCAATAGTTTTCGTCGGTCTTGAGACGGTTGCAATATATATTCTCTATTTTAAGCTCCTCAGCTACCTTTTTTGCAAATATATCAAGCCCCGCCGTAACCATTACTGGAACTATATCATTTGAAATCAATTTATTCATGAGAGCTTTTGCGCCTTCCTTAACAGAAATTAAATCCGCCATGTTTTCTAACTCCCTGAGGCTCACCCTTCCCTTCACTGAAATCCAGCTTCCAACGTCCATCTTCATTAATTTATGATAGGAAATTTTTCCCATAAGGTACTTATCAAGCCAGCCTGAATCCCTGCATCCAAGCCTTCTATAGATTAGCTCCCATGTGTTCTCATTGATCAGGGTTCCATCCATATCGAAGAAACCCACGCGGTATTTTACGGGCATACTAAAAGCTTGATTGAATTTGATCCGTTAATTAATGTTTCTAAAAGGTGGTTTGTGGTTATATATTATGTTATGTTATGCAGGTCTCACCATCAGCAGTTAGAGCCCTGATTGGCCTTAAGGGGCTCTCGCCGCGCGCTGATTGAGATAAAATCGTTAGCCGTCGGATATGACGTGCCGGTATAGGAATTTAAATGTAAACCATATTAAATTGGCATTTAAAGGCATCATCCATGGAATATAAGTGGACGGTGTGGTCGGTCGTGGTCATAGGTAGCCTGATGGCCGCGGTGGATAGCACCATAGTGATCCTGGCCATCCTGCCCATCGCAGAGGACCTGAGGACCGATTATATAACCATAATATGGGTCATAGTGGCATACATACTCGTAAATACATCGTTAATGCTGAGCCTTGGAAGGATAGCCGACATATACGGAAGGAAGCGATTGTATAACTTCGGATTTATAGTATTCATTATTGGCTCCGCGCTTTCAGGCTTTTCGACTTCCGGGCTTATGCTAGTAGGGTTCAGGGCGGTACAGGGAATAGGTGCCGCCCTATTGACCTCCAACTCATTTGCCCTCATTTCCGAGGTCTTTCCTCCACAGGAAAGGGGTAAGGCCTTTGGACTGAACAGCATAGTATGGGGGACCGGCTCCGTCCTTGGCATAATTCTGGGCGGCCTTATAATAACGTACACTACATGGAGGATGATCTTCTTCATCAACGTGCCGATAGGCGCAGCTGGCACCTACCTTGCCTACCGGTTCATAAAGCGCAGCAACGGCAACGGCGGTAGAAGGGAGAGCTTCGATATAATAGCGGCCATTTCCTTTACCGGCGGACTTCTGTTCGCACTGCTGGGAGCTACCTGGGGGCTCCTCTATTCATGGACGGACCCCCTTACCCTTGCCTTTTTTATACTGTCCCCCATTTCATTTGCGATCTTCGCATTTTACGAGATGAGGCTATCGAAGGACCCCATCATAGATTTCAGGATGTTCAGGAACAGGGTGTTTAGCTTTTCGGTTACGGTGGGGTTGCTTCAATCCCTTGCACTTTTCAGCGTCAACTATCTCCTGATGTTCTTCTTTGAAGGGATAGTGGGCCTCCCCATAATTACAGCGGCGTACCTTATACTACCCATGGCCCTGATGTCCTCCGTGATAGGCCCTTTCGCAGGCAGGTGGTCCGATAGGGTGGGAGCCAGGATAATAGGCACAGTGGGCCTTGCCATCCAGGCTGTAGCGCTGGTGCTGCTTGCCATGTTAACGTTACATACGTCCATATACGATGTAGCCGCTATAGAAGCCATCTACGGAGTTGGCGGCGGCATGTTCTGGCCTGCCAATACCAGCGCCATCATGTCCTCTTCTAGCAGGGAAAGGTACGGGGTTGCCTCTGGGGTGATGAATACTTTCAGGAATACTGGCATGGTCATGAGTTTCGTACTGGCCCTGGTCGCTGCGACAAGCGTAATACCATCCGCCATAGTGTACAGGCTGTTTGTGGGGAACCTGTCAGGGAGGCTGAGCGTTTCGCTATCGATGGCGTACCTGAGCGGCCAGCGCTTTGCGTTTCTGATATCCACCGTGCTGCTTCTGGCGGCCGTGGCCATGAGCTCTGTTAGAGGGAAGCCTCTATACCAGGATGGTGGGGCGTTTAACCGGCAGGTATCGAATGCGTCATCCGATCATAAGTAAGTAGGTTACGCTACCCGCAGTGATATCCGGGCTAGTGCGGCCGGCATCAATGGCCTTCTGTTTTCATATGTAGAAAGCCGATGCACCCAGTACAGGGGGCCGTGCCCGCAGGGCCAGTGCCTGCGCCATTTGCACCAGCACAAGATGATGCTGAACGGGCCCGAATTTATCTCTATATATAATATAGAGCTAACTATATAGTATAGAGAATAAGTATATATATCTAGCAAAGTGGATTTGATGACAGGTAATTAAAAATTGAGTGATGGTTCTGATAGCAGAAAGCTCATACTAAATAAGCTGAATGAGGCCAATACGGCCGGGTTTCATTACAAAACATGGATAATGTCCGGCATGGGCTTCTTTACAGACGCGTATGACCTTTTTATAATAGGCGCGGTCCTTACTTTACTGCCCCTGGCTGGATGGGGAGCACTGACCACATTACAAACTTCACTCCTGGCCTCCACCGCGTTGATAGCGGCCGTCCTGGGCGCACTGGTATTCGGCAGGCTGCTGGACCACCTGGGGCGAAAGGCAGTTTATGGCCTGGAACTGGTCATACTCGTGGTTGGCGCCCTTGGAAGCGCCTTCCTTACTCCTATAAATGGCGTCTACATATTGATGGCCTGGAGGTTCCTCCTGGGCATTGGGATAGGGGGCGACTATTCAACCAGTTCCACGATCATGGCAGAATACTCTAACACGAAGAAAAGGGGGATGCTGGTTGGAATGGTATTTTCAATGCAGAGCATAGGTTTGCTGGCGGGGCCGCTGATAACGCTGGGCCTCCTCCTTGGCGGTGTCGCCCCGGCCCTAGCATGGAAGCTGCTTCTTGCCATAGGAGCGCTGCCTGCGCTCCTTGTAATCTACTGGAGGAGGCGCTTACCCGAGACGCCAAAATATTCGCTGGGGGTAAGAGGGGACGTGAAAAAGGCGTCCTCAGACCTGAAGAAATTCACTGGAATAAACGCTGACGTCGACCCAGAGAAGGAAGTGCCGGTGGTAAGCGCGAAATGGTACCAGCTGCTGACAAACGGCAGGCTGCTTGCGCTCATCATAGGCACAGCGGGCACCTGGTTCCTCATGGATTGGGCCCTTTACGGCAATTCGATAATGTCCTCCACAATGCTTTCCTTCCTTGTCCCCAGCTCTATAACGGGAATCCATCACCTGATCATGACAACTGAGTATACGGCGCTGATCTTCGGCGTCGCCGCTTTTCCGGGATACTGGCTGGCCACCTTTACAATAGACAGGATAGGGAGGAAGCCTATACAGATGACCGGTTTTCTGGCCATGGCCATTTCATTTGGGCTGCTTGGCCTCCTCCCAGGCATTATGAGCGCAACGGCGGTCGGCGAATTCCTGGCTTTATACGGAATAAGCTACTTCTTCATAGAGTTTGGGCCCAACGTTACGACCTTCATATACCCGCCAGAGGTGTATCCCGTATCAGTGAGGGGACTGGGGGCGGGGGCTTCGGCTGCAGGGGGAAAGATCGGAGCGTTCCTGGGCACACTGCTCAATCTGGTGATAATAGCCACGGTCGGGGAAAGCGGCCTGTTTCTGTTGCTGGCGCTCTTTTCCGTTGCTGGGCTTGCCCTCACCATGGTGCTCCTCCCAGAAACCAAGTTGCGCCCGCTTGAAGAGAGTTCCATGGAGGATGCGTTCATCCAGCGCCCCGTGCCCGTCATAAGGGAGGAACAGGCATGAACAACCTTCTCCCGGAATTGACACAGCCTTGCATCACGGCAGGGCCCATGAAGATGATCGAAGACGAAGAACTGGATAGGCTGGGCCCTGTTGTGGCTGACGCCATCACGGGCGTCGAATTCACAGCAGCCCGACTATGGGACGTTCCAAACCCGCGCGCTGTGGAAGTGCTGTTAAACAGCAGGAGAGGAAATGAAGTGAGGCAACTGGTGCTCACCATCACCTCAGATAGACGCATCTATATCAGGAAAAGGGAGGATGGAAACGAAGCTTCATTTGTAAGCAGGGGCCCAGCACCCCTTTCATATCTCAACCTACTAATGAAACTGTAGATTGCGGCCCCCAGGAAGCCTTCCAGAGGCCAGGTCAGTCAGCACCCATCGGCCCTGAAGAGCGCCTTCACATTTTCCCCATGCGGCCACAGGCTGCCATATGTGAAGATAGGCGCCAGATCGATTTGCAATAAAACATGTCGTTCACGGACTGACCAGCCAGTGGACAACGGTATGATTTCATGAGGACGATATGATACAGCCTCTTGGTATCTACATATGTAAATATAATTGATAATATTTTTAAGCGGGCGGGCAACACCGCAATCATGGTACATCCAGATTCCGGAAGGGGTGGGGAAACGATTGAGCTTAACGGGTCCGTAAGGAGGCTCATCGATTCCGGCACCTGCTCGTACAAGCACGTCAATAAATTTCTAAGTGAAGCAAAATGGCTATCGTCTCCTGAGACAACGAAGATGATAAGAAATACCGAAAGGCTATTTTCAATGATGGGCGATTCAAACAGGATCAAAATGCTTGTTCTCCTATCAAAGGAGGAGATGTGCGTGTGCGAAATCCAGCAGGCCCTCGGGCTTCCACAGCCGACGGTATCACATCACCTTACGCTATTGGAGCAATTTGACCTGGTCGAAAGGGAGAAGAAGGGGAGGTGGGCGTTTTACAGGGCAAAATCCTCTTCTTCAATTCTCAAATGCCTGGGCCTGATGATTGACCTGGGCCGGAAACGCCAGGGCCCCTAGTTCCCAGGCATATCTAGCCGGGGCTCACCGGGGCCAATGGGCGCCCGTTATCGGTCTCAGCCGCTCCCGCCTTCATATCCTTAGCCGTATCTACCCTGAAGAGCCTCCTTACATATCTATCCAGATGGATGTATACTATGATCAGGACCGGCTGGATCATGGGGATGATCGCGGGGGCGAGGGCACCTATGGGTGTAAGCGCAAGTATGGCGATGGCCGCGGCGACGCTCTGGTTCTTACTGACCGATATGAAGGCCACCGCCTGGTGATCTTCATATGACGCGTGCATAGCCCTGCTTACAAACACGGATATGATGAGCAGGGATACGATGATCAGGGACTGGTAGCCTATGACGGTGCCAACGAGGAAGGGCTTTTGAACCATCAGGGTTCCGACCTTCAGGACGAGTACGAAGATCAGGGCCAGCATGCCCATCATGGTTGCCGTTGATAGATAGGGGTGGATCTTGACGTTTATGTGCTCGGCTCCCTTCATCTTCACCAGGGGATATCTCGTCAGCTGTCCGGCTATCATCGGGAGCACCAGGATGTATATGACAGAGGTTAATATGGGCGCTATAGGGATGCTCACGGAAACCTGTGAACTGTAAAGCCCGAGAAAGAACGGGATAAATGGCACCGCGATTATCACGCTTATGACGGCTAGCGCCGTGGCCAGCTCGATGCTCCCTCCTGCTATGAGCACGTAACCCAGGGAGGCGCTGGACGCGGGCACTACATTAGCTGTAACGAAGCCAACCCCAAGCTCCTGATTGCCTATGGTCGGTCCAAGCGCATATGCCATGAGGGGGGAAAAGATGAAGACGTACACTATGGAAATCGCTATCAGCTTCCATTTCCTGAACATCTTGAGCATGTTCTCGGTCTTGAGCTGAATCATGGATGGATAGATGGTTGAAATAGCGAGCAGGATGACCAGGTTGGAGATCAACGACTTGTTCTCGGCCACCCATTTTCCATTTGCGTATCCTAGGGGGACGGCTATGACTATCATCAAAAGCGTGAACAGAAGAAGGTATTTGCGTAAGAATCCCGATATGGATTTTATCGAATGTTTCATAAGGCCATTGCCCTCTCATTAAGCTTCTCCGTGCGATCAAAGCTCAAACCTTGCATAGCGGGCCATAATATGGCATATATTTAAATATATACATATATAATAAATAATTGATCGGCCAGCTAGCGGCATAGAGCGGGCTCATTTCCCACGCATATGCAACTGTGATCGCTGCCGTTTGACCGTCGTGGACTTGAGATGCGCGTCATACGGGCGGCCACAGTCTGGAACTGGTCCATGGACGAAGCAATTGATAAACGCAGGCCGCAATTAACGATAGACTAACTATACGATCGCGCCCGCATTTTACACGCCGTGGCAACCTGCCTCAGCCGTTAAGCCGATGACCGGATATCCCTTCCCTTGTCGAAGATCGCGCATAGTTATCAGGCAAGTCACCTGACAGCGGTTCTCGAAACCCTCACATATTGGGATGGGTCGCATTCGTCGGCCCGTTTGGCGTATTCATCCTGCTTGCTCGCCCATATCAGAAGAGGTATGATGGCCTCCCTCAGATCCATCCCGGCATCAGTAAGCTTGTACTCAACCCTGGGCGGTATCTCCGGGAACGACTTCCTGCTGATCAGGCCCCGTGATTCTAATTCATGAAGTATTGAGGAAAGCGTAGAGGGGGAGATGCCCCTGAGCTCGCTATAGAGGTCCTTGAACCTTACGGAAGCGTGGTTCCCAATTGCGTTGATCGTAAAAATGGTCCATTTCTTGCCCAGAAGGTCCATCGCGCCCTCCAGCGCGCACACACAGATGTCCCCGTTGGTATTGTCAGTCATAGTTGCTACATAATCTCGAACTCACCAATATAAATACTTCGGTTTTTATAGCATTGGCATGGAATATACGATTAAGTTCTGTGTAAGCTGCTACCTGCAGCATGCTGTGAATATGGCGGATGGGCTTTTGGAGAAACATGCCCACGACGAGGGATTCACCGTCAGGCTCATGCCGGGGGCGTCAGGCCAGTTCGATGTAGCCCTGGACGGCAAAACGTTATATTCAAAACAGGAATCAGGCAGACTTCCAACTGGTAAGGATATCGGATCAGAATTGGACGCTACAGAAATGACAGAAGCCGAAACCGATGACGACGGCGCATGCTGCTGCTGATTCAGTGCGACATCCTCCAACGCTAAAGCGCGTGAGCTTGCCTGATGGCTATGCGGACCCGCAGGCAGAAAATGGAGGAGGCCTGTGTATCTCCCCTGAGGCCTGAGCCTGCTTGCTCAGATTTTGTAAGCCTCTAGTTTGAAAGGGATAACAAGCTGACAATCCTTATATATTCACATATGAGAATGTATGGCATGAGCGCAACAAAACCCTGGCATGGGATAAACCGGGCAGCATATGATTGGTTTCCAGCTATAGATTATGATAAATGCACCGGCTGTGGTCTGTGCCTGCTTTCCTGTGGAAATAGCGTCTTTACGTGGTCTATGAACAATAACCTCCCCACGGTTCAGAACCCGGGCAGCTGCGTGCTGGGTTGCACTACGTGCGGAAAGGTATGCCCTGAGGATGCGATAAGCTTCCAGGATGACCCCAAGAAGTTTCTAGCAAAGGTCATCAAGGACAATAAGATATTCCCGACGGTGAGGAAGGAGCTGCAGGCAAGGCTGGACAAGTTTCCCGACCATCGAATTTCGGAGGGTGCAAAGGTTGTCAGCGAGTAACTTTGCTAAATGGCATGGCATCGAAAGGTCAGAGATACCATGGGGCCCCACCATAGACGAAGACAAATGCGTGGGCTGTGGGCTGTGCGTGGTAACATGTTCAGAGAAGAGAAACGTGTTCGGTTTCGATGAAAAGGAGAAGAAGGCCGTGGTGCTAAATCCGGATAACTGCATGGTTGGATGTAATAATTGCCAGGTGGCGTGCCTGTGGAACGCGATATCATTTCCCAGCGTCGCCGGCGTTAAGGACGCCGTCAGGAAATTGATGGATGAAGGGCAGATAAAAAAGGAATTGGAGCTGAAGTTGGGCGCTGGCTATCAGGCTATAACGAAGAGCTGAGCTCTCTACTCGGTTCTATTTTATCCCCTATTTTCTTTCCTTGTATCCGGGAGACCTTTTAAAGGCCGCACTGATATGGCCATTTAGAAATACCGTACGGCTGACCTCTCAAAGCCTGATGCTTCACCCTTGAGTATGCTTATGTATGGCTGCAGTAATCTAAACCCGGCATCCCTGATGTTGATGTGCAGCTTATCACGAGCACGGTCCTCATCATATATCAGCCCATCTATACAGCCTTGAAGTTGTACAGTATGCCGCCATGCCCCAGGGCTGCTATTTCCCCCCTGGTCAGCTTCATCCCTGCCATGAGCCTCGTAAACAGAAGGTCTATTGAATTAAAGTCGCTGTAGTATATTCCACCAGCTGAAACTCCAAGAATGGGTATCGCCCCCAGTTCTGCCACGACCGTCATGGTGGTTGGCTTGATCGGAACTCCATATGCTATGATATTCGCCCCCAGGTTGGCTATGGCTACTGGTGTCCTGTCAGTTGGGTCCACCGACATGCCACCGGTCACTATCAGCGCTTCTGACCCAGCATCAATGGCCTTTCTGATGCCGGCTTCTATCCTCTTTTCATCGTCCGGAACTATCTCCTTGTAAACCAGATTCCATCCGTATCTAGCGCATTTACCCTTTACCAGATCGTAATACAGGTCACCCTTTCTCCCTTCATAAATCTCCGTCCCCGTTATCACTACGCCCACATTCCTGTATTTGAACGGGGTTATGCTGATGATCGGCCTGGATGCAGATGTTAACCTCTCCACTTCACTGCGCTGCATTGAAAACGGTATTACTTCTACCGTGCCAATGAAATCGTTTAGGCCCACGGCGTGCAATCTATCTCTGGTGATCAACAGCACCTTCTGGTTTAGGTTGAAATCGACCAGGGCCTGCACATTCACTTCAAGCAACCCGGGTTTCGACGAATACAGCTTGCTTGCGCCCTGTCTGCCCTGTACTATGGTTATGCTCTCTGTGTCAACGATGGACCTGGCTATGGTCGACGTAATCTCCCACTCAAAGAGAACGTCTCCACTGTCAGCCCCGTCCTCAACCCTGACGCTGTATACTCCCGAATCCTTCAACCTTTCCATGTCGATTGCCGTCAATTTCTTACCCCTTTGAAGGAGCACCGAAGCGCCCTCCTTTGTTACCAGGGTCGTATCATATGCAAGCGTCATTCCCAGAGCTTTATCCACGGGGACCTCTTTCATTGTGAATCTGCATTACGCATTTGACCATATATAAATTTTGACCACCACCAGGCCTCAGGAGCTGATTTCTGCCGGCCTTCCCGGCTGAAGGGGTTGCAATATGACACGGTAAAGAACGATTTGATGTACAGCATGTACAATATATCTATCCCCTTGCAGGCGCATGGCTCTCCTGAACATCCTGTCAGCGGAAAGCCCGGCACAAGAGCTTTTCATCTGATGATCCTGCCATGGACAGCCCTGAGCGTGCTTGATAAAATACCGATTGTACCCCTCCACTTCAGGGATCAGTTCTAGGTTACTTGTATTTATTATCATACTGACCGTGCGTCCTAACCTATCCGCTATCAATGTCGGTCTTTCCCAAGGGTCACTCGAGGTATAGAGGGAGCTGGGCCCAGTCAAATGTGGAAATGACAGGTACAAACAAGGATAAATTCAGTATGAAGAGGGAGCTGGGCTGGACCTGAATTACTGTGTTCGGATAATCAACTTAGCGGACCTATGGCCAAGGAGGTCAATGGCCACGATCTATGCATGCGGTATAAACCAGGGGGAGGCAATGACGATCGGTCCACAGAAGGGATGCTGATATAATATGTTTATAAACGGGAAGTAAGGTGATTAATCCTGAACCCCTTGATAGACATATTGAGCCTCATGAATGATGCATTCGTCCCGATGGCCCTGATAACCGGTGTCGCGCTGCTGATACTTGGCATTAACGAAAGGTACTCAAACGTAATGGAACGAATAAGGAACCTGAACAGAGAACTTGTTTGCGATGAACTAAAAAACGGAAAAATAGAGGCTTCCTACAATAGGCAGATCCTCAGCTTAATAAGAATGGCCAGAATACTTCGGAACGCGCTTCTTTCAATGTATTTTGCGGTATTCTTTGCTATAATTTCAAGCATTTCCACCATCATCTCCATAATAGGTGGGGTGCAATTGACCGATCTGATGCTGATCTCCCTGGTCTTCAGCCTTTTATCGGTGTTCCTTGGAAGCATATTCATCATCTCGCACATAATACTTTCATTAAGAGCCATCGAAATAGATATTAAAAGAGAAAATTTATGAAACTGGGTTAATTGGACGCGCGCCCATAAGCAGATGTCCCATTAAAAATACAGCGTAGCCGCTTCTCAGCTGGAGCGGCCTAAGGACATTCCATGGCGGCGTTCACCCAAGCCGCCAGATCGGTCATTTCGTTGGATTATCCGATCATCTGGGCTATTTCCTTTGCTATTCCGCCTTCCACATGCCTGGTCCAAAGCATCTCCGGCACATCAACTGCAAGGAACAGCTCACTGAGCAGAATGGTCTCCACCGCCGCTATTGCTATGTTCTTCAACAGCTTGCCTATTCCAATGTGCACCGTAAAGTCATCGGGCTGGCCAGCTATTACTATGGTAAAGGCTCGGTCTGCAGTAATTATATCCCTAAGAATGCCGGCCTTCTGCGCCTGAATTATGGTTCCTAACGGCGCAGCCGTAGATTGCACCTTATATCCATCAGCCTGAAGCTGCTGGACGACCTGCTGGCTTAATTGCCCAAGGTCCCTGTTTTTGTTCTGAAAATGCATAACCTTTTCTGATACCAAATTATATCACCGTTCCTTTATCGGGCCGCATTATAACTCTTCTGTAAAAATATAGCCCATAGAGAAGCGCTTGCACAGGAACAGGTATCGCCCAATATGCTTGACTAAATCTTCGAAGTAATCAGCCATTGGCCGCGAGTACACAGCTTGGCCGCTCGATGCCCTTCCCAATGGCGCCGGTCAGGTTGGACTATCGTTGCATACCCCAGAGGCGGCGCATGTATTTTACCAGCGGCCAGCAGCTACCCCGATGACCTTTTAGGTAGCTTACAGGGCCGGTATGCCAGGCCGTTAGCCCTCCTTTCCAAGCAAATCATAGATGCCCTTCAAGCGTTAGCCATAGTTGATGCCCCATGCCATCTCATACTACGAGGCTAGGGGGCATACCATCGCCAGTGAAGACACGTGCCGGGGATGGTTATTAGTTTTGGCTAAAACCCCTGACGACCCTGTCATTGATGTTAGGCTCCATCAACAGCTACCTAAAGCAAGACCAAAAACAAAAAAATGGGGAGGATGCGAGGGTGGAGAGCCCTCTACTTTGTCCATGCTCCGGATACTGTGGGCGGCGCATAATAGATGCATATCTTCGCTGCTTCGTCTGCCTTGAACGGCGCTGTTTCCTTGCCGTCCTCGGTAGGCGGGAACTGCGCCTGGATGCTCTGCATGTCCCTGAACACGAGACAGGTGGCCATGTGGGCGCACTTGAAACATGTGGCGTTTTGAAGGACGTATTCCTTCCCCTTAGGGTCCATACTGAAGCATCTCCAGCCATGTCATTGGCGCCCTCTTGACGGTTACGAACCTGTGCTCCTCGAAGCCGTCCTTCTGGATCACATAGCCGCGCCCATCAAAGGTCAGCGCGAATATCCTGCTCCTGTACGCAAGCCCCTTCTTTCCGTTGGTGATTTCCAGCGTTGCCCTCATGTCGGGTTCCACGTCTTCAAAGTCGGCGTACTGAAAGCCCACGCCATCAAACATCTTAGCCACTCGTTGGAGCGCCTCTTCAAATTTGGCGTCATCCATCACCAGTTGGGACATGTTCACTCGACCTCCGCCAGCATTGCCTTCGCTGCCGTCCTGTGTTCAGCCATGATCTTACTGTATGCCTTAACGTTCATGTCGGCTGTGGATACGAAGCCGTACCGGTACCACTGGCCGGCGCAGTCGTACAGCGCTTTAAACGGGTGGTTGTCTTCCTTGTCCCTGTAGTCTGGCAATTCTGAGAGCCTCCACCGATGCTGTGAAGCATCGGTGAACTTGTTCAGATAGCCGGGCGCTATCCGGTCGAATTCGTACTTGGTGAGCTCTCTGCCAAACTCGATGTCTGTCAAAACGATCCCACCATCAGCAGCGCGTCGTCCATGGACCTGGCCCCGTTCTGGACCTCGGCCCACGTCTCTACCGCCCTGTTGAGCCTTGCCCTGAACCAGTCCCTGTGCCTCGCTTCAAGCTTCGTGTGTGTCAGCGGGTCGGTAATTTGGTTAAAGGCATCCCACACCGTCATGTGCTGGAAGCCAACAACCGCCCTGGTTTTCTTTGCGAAGTCTATGAAGGGCAGGTACTTCTTCGGCAGCGAGACGGCGAGTATGTTTGCCAGCTGCATGTTCAGGTCTATCTGGGTCCACCGCCTGTAGGTCTCAAGCTGCTCCTCCATGCTGGCGAGCAGCGGTTCCATGGCTGCGTCCGCATCCCTGATCAGTTGCCCAACGTCGGCCGTCCTTGCCAGCGAAACCGTGTTCCTCCGTTCTGGCACGGTCATGCCGTTTGTACATGCAAGCCTCAGTGTGTAGCCGCTGAAGCGGTAGCCGGCCGAACCGTCTATCGAGTTCTTCATCTGGAACCCGACGGCGACCAGGTCGCCCACCTTGACCTCCTTCGGCTTGTCGTTGCTGATGTAGCTGGCATAGACGGAAAGCCCGCCCTTGCCGTACTCCACCCTGTCCTGCTTGAAGCCATGCTTCTCGGCCACGGTGCTGGCCACTTCCAGAGCCACTTCGTTCGGTATCAACCTAAACGAGAGGCCCTTGACGATGGTCATGCGATTATGCCTCTGCGCGTTTGGCTCGATCTCCACGAGCTGGTACCTCTTCGGTGTCAGCCCGGCACGATCGAATGCCCCAATCGCTGTGCGGATGCCGTAGCTCGCCCATGTGTTGTCAATGAATTCGCTTACGAATCCAGTGGTCTCCTTGCCCACTGGGGCCACTTTGTCATCGGGGTTGCGAAGCCCCGCTCTCCCGGATGGAGAGATATCCTCCCCTTTCGTTCCCAGTTCATTCAGTTCTATGTTTGCCATAGCGCCGGCCCATGCAGCCATTTGCTTAAAAGGAGAGCCAAGGGTTAAGGAGGAGGCCCTGGGCAGGAGCTCATAGACGTGGTACCAGGCGGGTGAAGACTCCATCACTGTCTCGGACCCATTCCTGAACACCTCGTCTTCAAAGAAGCTCAGTACCTCCCAACCCCCTTCGGTATCCTCTTGAGCGATTTTCTGCTATCGTTGAGTTAACCACTGCGGCCTGCATGCAGTTCTTATACAGATCCAGCCCTGCGAACATGTGCCCGGTATCGTTTGTGTTTAGTTTATCCTCCAGTTCATATATAATAATTAATTTCAGGGTACCACAGGGCTATAAATTGAGTTATGTTTTCCGTGCTCAGCATCTTCTTGTGGCAACGACAATAATTCGTTCTATTGTGCCCTTTTCTATAACCGGAACCCCTGGGAACTTGAATAGTATTGCTCTTGCTTTAGTTGGATCTCCTGAACTGTCCACTATATTAAAGGCCAGCGACTCATCTATCACCACAGTACATCCCTGGCCAGTAGTCTGTTCAAATCCGTTGATCATTTTGGCGTCGTGTTCATCTAATTTTCCACTCTTAACGGCATTCAATTTAATCGCTCTGTACTCTATTAATTTGACACGATTCTTGGAATCTGGCGGTTCGTCAGTAGGCCTTAACATGCAAACTAACCTAACACTTGCTCCATCTTTGGTGATATTTCTTGCCATCGATGCCACATGCTCAATATATGAATTCGGGTAGCCGCCGATCATAAAAATACTTGTGGATGCAGAATTTGCTAAATTCGATAATTGTATCCTTATAGCACCTCTCGCACGAAAAATCCAAGCCAATGCATCTTCTTTTTCTCTGTTTTCCAGAATCCTTGATTTGGAAAACTGTACTATTTTTTCAATGGCTTTTCTTTTTTCCTCGATAATCAGTGAAAGGATCTTTTCTATATCGTTTAGCTTAAACAGAACCGGCCGCCCTGGCTGAATTTCAACAAATCCTGAATTAGCGAGCCTTTCTATAGTTTCGTATATTTTATTTCTTGGGGCATGTGTCTCACGGTGAAGTGGCGTACAGCTCTGGCAATATTTTGGCCAAAATTTCATTGGTCCTTCCTTGGGGATTTTCATCTTGACGATGGGGCATGATATATATGCCTGCTCTTAAAAATCTCGGTCTTGGAAATACATCACTATCCTCTACCCCCTCGGTATCAGGGCAATTTTATGAAAAGCAACAATGTTCATAGAAATAGTTTTCTAATGCTGGTCGAAAAATAATCTATCTATATGTGTAAGACTACGCCATAATTCTGGTATATTATGTATATCGCAACGACGATCACAATTATGGCAAATAACTGTGTCAGCCTCCTTTTCGGCACCCTGCTCGCATACCTTGCACCGACCCACCCACCTAGGATTCCGCCTATGATGAAAAGAGCGGATATGATTATGTTGACGTCGCCGCTGATCGCATACCTTGCCGCTGTGACAACGCCAAAGGTTCCTACTGATAAAAGGGATGTGCCGACTGCCTGAATTATATTGAGGCCGCCTCCGAAGAGGAGGCCGGGGACTATGAGGAAGCCGCCGCCTATCCCGAAGTATCCTGAGGCGAAACCCACGGCTGTGCCTGTGAGTATAAGGTTAAGATAGGATTTCGATACCTTTCGCTCCTTCTCCGATATATCGACGCACTTCCTCTTGAGCATGTATAGCGCTATCCCGATCATGAGGAAGCCGAAGAAGAAGAGCAGGAATGTACCTGGGGTTAGGAGACCGAGCTCAGATCCTGCGAGGACGCCTGCCACTCCAGGAATCGTGAATAATGCGCCGGTCCTGTATCTGACGTTCCTCTTCAGCGTGTGCGGTATAAGGTTGAAGTATGCATTTATGCCGACAGCTAGTGCCGTCGTTCCTATGACGAGGTGCGGATGATCGTATCCTACGAAGTATATAAGGAGAGGGATTGCAAGGATAGAGCCTCCGCCACCTATCAGGCCAAGGGAGAAGCCCACGAGTATGCCCGATATGACCGACAGCACTATTTGAAGATCTGTTATTGGATACATTGTAATGGCCTATTAGAATGTTATTACAGTATACCCCTCATCTATTTTCCTATCGGTCTCCACACCGCCAAATACCATATCTATGTCAGGGAATATATCATCCTCTTTAAGGCCTTCACCCGCCATGCTCACCTTGCATATCCTTAATGGTATGCCTTCAGCCTTGAGCATGTTGACCTGTTCTAAAAACTGAGGAGAATTCTTCTGATTTTTATTTGCAGCCTGGACTCCTCTCCCAAGGAAGAGGAGTTCGACTTCAGCCTTTGCGTTCTTCACCGCGTTGAACGCAAAACTGAATGCGACCATCTCGCTGTTTACGTCATCCTTTCCCGTGGTCAGCATTACAAGCATTTTGGACATATCCTTTCAGCTCCACTTATATCAGTAAAAAGGAAGCGCATATCTACTCTTCAGTCCCATCGTTTGAATACCCTGGGTACTTTGTCCTGTACCAGACCGCAGTCAGCAATACTGCCACTATTAATACAAAGCCGGTCAGCGCTACATAATTCGGATTTGGGTCGTATCCGTTATAGCTTCTGACGGTCAGCGCTGCTACCAATATGATCAGGATGGATATGGCTGCAACAAATGCCTTTACTCCCTTCTCACTCTTTCTCTTGTTTTCAATGGGTTTCTCATCTATCATTTTAATTAATTACCTCCTCTTATAAAGGAACCAACCCATTACTAACAAACTTATCATCACGATGATGAGGAATTCTATACTGCTAACTGCCATTTGAAGATCGCCACTCAATATATGCCCGGAAGCACACCCATCGGCCATTCTCGCTCCGAATAACACCATGAATGAACCGCCAAATACAGCGAATGCCCTTTTTAGCTCACTTCCACCATACCTCTTTTTCCATGTTCTTGGAACCCATTTATTAAACGCCTGAAATCTTCTGCTGATAAATATGGCCGCAATGAATGCCCCCAACAGTGTCCCTATATCGCTGAATGGCTCCCACCCAATGGTTGCAAAGACCAGTTTGCTGTAGTTATATCCAGGCAGCCAGAGATATCCAACTATCCAACTGTAAGTTGTAGACTCGCCAAATATTTGATGAAGAAACATTTCAAGCACAACAGTAGCGCCTATTATTGCACCGACAAATGTCAATAGCCATCTCAGATCGTTTTTTGGCGCCCAGTGAATATTTGCGTCCTTTGCTAATTTATCATTGGGGCCGATTGGCATGGCGCTACCCTCAATAAGCGTTTCCGTTGCTTCCCTATGCGCCGACAATTCGATTGGAGGCATTTTGTAATCAGAGTGTGTCCCGATATAAACGCAGCTTTTCCCACCTTTGAACCTTGGTAGGAAATATGCGATTGACAGCATAGCAGCTAGCCAGGCAATTGAGATGTAAAAACCGACAACTAGATTTGTAGCAACCTTTCCAGCCAGATAGATCTGGCCGAAGTTATATGTTGTTATTAGCCACTGCCCGACGGATGTTTGATATAAAAGTGTCCATGCTGCGGCCCCGAGTAGACCACCCGCAACAGCATAAATGGCTTCCCTTCTTCCTTCGCCAAGCGCCATCCACTCTGTTCCAGGAACATAACCGGAAATAGCGATGCCAGCACCAAATATGAGGGCGCCAATAGCAACGCCCACAACATAGTCAGGCTTAATCCCAAAGTGGAATCCAATTCCCAACACAGAAAGTCCATAAAGCAGAACCCCGCCAACGCCTATCGCAATGGTAATACAGTTCACAAATAGCCTATCCTCCCACGTGGAGAGTTTAAGCAGGACATCAGCATTTGAAATTCCCCACAATTCAGCCACGCCACCAATAATCACCCCAATGAAGATTCCAATCCATAGAGGGGCTGTCACTGAAATCATTTTTTCGCCATTCATTAATTATCTATCTGTATATATAAATATTACTATTTGGTTCCTTTGTTGCACAAATTTGATAACACTGCATAAAATTTTTGACTTCATAGTAATTTAACCAGGTTGCATAATGTCAAATTATGACAAACTGGCCGGAATACAACAAGAAGCTGGTTAATGAAGCAGTTGACGTATTTGTAAGCACAGACCTGCTTGTGGACCAGGAGAAGCAGCTTAAACAGATGAACAAGGATAAGAGGGGTAGGCCTTATCGTTATCCTTATGCGCTGATACTCATAATTCTTGCTGTAAGGGAATACTTCAGCCTGCCCTACAGGCAGACCGAGGGGTTTGCCAGGATGTTAGGCGGAATATGGGGGGCAAGGATACCGTCTTACACGCAGATATGCAGGAGGCAGAAGGAAATCAATATACCTCCTGGTGTAAAATATGACAGGGATAAGCCTGTTGACATGGCATAGATTCTACAGGCATAAAGGCGTTCAACAGGGGTGAATGGATCAGGCAGAAGCGGGCTGTCAGGAGGGAATGGATAAAGCTGCACGTAACGTGTGATACAGCAAACAGCCTGATAACAAGCGTTCAGGTAATAGATGAGCATGAATCTGACGGGAAAGAGTTAGGCAAGCTTGCTTGTTGACGGAGCAAAGGATACTGTTGGAAAGCTAAGCAGGGTTTTTGGTGATTCGGCATACGATTCAAGGGTCATCTTCAATTACGCTGCAGGCGTAGGTCCCGAACCTGTTATCAAGCCAAGGATGAATTCCACAGGCAGGTCCAGAGGATCTTATGTAAGGGCACAGACAGTCAGGGAATTCCTATCGGACCCGCAGGCATGGAAGGAGAAGCACAGGTACGGCCAGAGGTGGCAGGTAGAGACTGTGTTTTCCTCTTTAAAGAGGATGCTGGGAGAACACTTCACATCAGTACTAAACATTGGAATATACAATGAAATCATTTCCAAGGTGTTCACGTATAACATCGTGGAGGCTAACAGAAATGCGTGCAGGTTGTAGGGAACAGACGCTATAGATCGTTAGCGGACCCCCTTGGATGCAATAAAACGGAAGACTCAATTTATGCAACAAAGGAGAAAAATATAAGTATTTTTATATAAGCCTATAGATAGAGGAAATTAGTGGGATCATGAAAAAGAAAGCTGAAAGCCAATATGATTATCTGATGAGCATCGGCAATAGGTTGGGGGAATACGCAGGCCTTTGGATAGCAATCGTAGATAACAAGGTAGTGGCCCAAGCTGAGAGTGGGAAGAAGGCTTACGATGAAGCAAAAACGCAGTATCCGCACAAGACGCCCCTGATAACGCAGATTCCGCGTGAGACCGTCCTTCTTATGTGAGCGCATTGCGCGGGTTTCGAGCTAACTACAACACAATAACGTACAATTATCTATCCTACCGGCTTAAGATCGATGATAATTCAAAGGATATCAAAATACCACTTGTTCCGATATTGCTGAAGCATCTTGATAATGAAACCGAGGCCACTGGGCTGATTGACTCCGGCTCCACGAACACATTTCTGCCATCGGATTTCGGTGAAATCCTACAATTAAAGCCCCTTACAGGCAAGGAAGCCGTCCCGGGGAGGGGGGCTGGCGGTGTATTCCATACATACAGTGCCAGGCTAGATCAACTATCCATTCTGAAGGGGAGGGAAGTTATCCAAGAATACGGGAAGATAGAGGTCAATGTCCTGATAGAAAATGGCTCTATACCATACGTTATCCTAGGCAGGGACTACCTCTCCCGAACGTTCGACATCCGCTTTGACGAGAATAAGAACAACGTTGTACTAAGGAGATACTTTAGCACGAAGGCCTGACAGGGTCATTTACGATATTCCTTTCCGTTCCCAGTTCATTTTCTATGTTTGCCATAGCGCCCGCCCATGCGGAGATTTGCTTAAAAGGAGGGCCAAGGGTTAAGGAGGAGGCCCTGGGCAGGGCAAGGGGTGAAACACGTGTATATAGCAACGGCGAAATAGGAAAGATCGTAGTAATGAAAGTGCCCAACTAATCAAAGGGGCCGTTGAACACGCTTGCGTATGAAATGTCTCATGCCATACTTAAACACAATTACAACGACATGCCGAGATGGAAGGCTGATGCCGTAGCCCTAGCGAAGGTTAGGGCCCGAAAAACAAAAATAATGAGTCGATCAGCAATGGGCCATGGCAAAGTGCCTTTTATGTCATAAAGAACTTGGCTACGAACCCTTTACCAGGGATAAAGCGACGGGCGACATCCTCCTACCGGTGTGTGACCAGTGCTTTGAAACAGACCTAAAAAGGGCCAATGAAACGATGGCCACTGCTGCAAGCGAATGGATAGATGAAGTAATTGAAGCGTTAAAGGACTACTCAGATGACCCGGAAGCGCGCGAGGCCCTGAAGGAGATCAAAACCAAAACAAAGAAGGAAATCGATGATGTTAAGAGAGAAATTGAAAGGGTAGAAAGCGATAAATAGGATTATCCTCGTATTGCCATTATAGGTTGGCTGGGAAAGCCATACGGTGGCTTCAACGCTTCGCGGGTTGGGATATGATCTACGCCATCGCAAAATGAGAACTAATGATATCTTGCCTGCCTACCGCCTCTCTGACGGGCCGGGAACTTCAGGGTGGGCATAACCTCCAATTTCATGGGGAAAAAGTGGGGATAAAGTATGCCATCAGGTTGCCTTTAATCAGGACAGGCATCGTAGCAGGTAAAAGCATCCTCGCCACAATAAAGGATTCTGTATTCACCATTAGTAAGGGTAAGAACAGGGTAAGCCTTGCAGAGAGGCCTTTAGCTTTGCAGGGGTTCTTGACATGGGCTCTTGACAATTTTAACCAGTATTAGACATACTCGTTACGGTATAATCCACAACCCGATAACAAACCAAAGTCGATATAAATTGGGAGTTGCCGATCTGAAAATGATAAGACCGAGGAAAGAGGATGAAGCAATCACTCCCCCCATAGCGGATATGTTATGGCGATAAGGAAGCGATGTTGGTCGTGGAAGTCTAGCTAACCGGCAGCTGAACGGCACCATATTATTAGGTAGGCAATCTTAAAATGACAAATATAATCTAATTAATTTAATATTTTTAATTATTATATGACTTTAAAGATACAAATTATTTAAAAAATAATATATTGAATTAAAAGAATGCAGTGAGGTTCATAAATAGCATGTATATTGCGACCAGAATTATGATGATCGCAAAGATCTTTGTGAGTAATCTTTTGGACACTTTAGAAGCGTAATAAGTGCCGATCCAGCCTCCAAATATGCCACCTACAATATAAAGTGCTGAAATAATAAGGTTCACGTCACCATTCAATGAATATCTTATGGCTGTTACCACTCCGAATACTCCTACGGATACCAGTGAAGTCCCTACCGCCTGTATGATGTTTAATGCACCGGCATATATGAGCCCCGGCACAATCAAGAATCCGCCCCCGATACCAAAGAAACCTGAAGCAAATCCAACAAGTAATCCCATTGACAATAATTTCGCGTAAGACTCTTTGTGCGTTGGATTTACAGCTACGTTAATACATTTTCTTTTTAACATGTATATTGCTATTACAATCATAAGAATTGCAAAGATAAATAAAAGCTTGTTTCCTGGCGTTAAAAGCCCTAGCTCGGCTCCTATCAGCACGCCTATAACGCCGGGTATGCTGAACAATATCCCTTTCTTGAAATTCACATGCTTTTTTCTTGCATGAGGTACCAGATTCAAAAATGCGTTTATGCTCACTGCCAATGCGGTAGTACCTATCACTATGTGCGGATGGTCAAATCCTACAAAGTAGATGAGAAGGGGTATTGCAAGTATCGAGCCGCCACCGCCTATCAATCCAAGAGAGAATCCTACAATCAATCCAGAAATGACAGACAGAATTATCTGAATGCTGGTGAGGTCTAACATATTGCTCAGAACGTTATTACGCTATATCCTTCTTCAACCTTCTGATTTGTTTCCACTCCGCCAAGCACTAACTTCACATCCGGAAACACGTCCGCTTCTGCCAATCCCTCGTTTTTTAAGCTTACAGAGCAAGCTTTTACAGGTATTCCCACCTTGATCGCATTTTCAATCTGCTCTCTGAACTGCGGCGCATTCGCCTGCTTTTTATTTGCAGCCTGCACTCCCTGCCCCAAAAACAGCATTTCTACTTCTGCATGCGCATTTTTTACAGCATTAATGGAGAAATTAAAAGCTACCATTTCCGCTTGAATGTTGCTCTTTCCCGACAAAACCATAACCAACAACTTTGCCATATTATTTCACTTTTACCTTATATGTATCCTCAAATTTAAATTTTTACAAAAAAATAAAAAGAAGTTTTTACCGATACCCTCTCTTGTTAATTTTCAGTCTCAGCATTCCATATAACACAACCCAAGAGCTCAGCAGTACTACTATCATAAATACAAAGCTGGATATGGCCATCTGTATGTTACCGCTCAGTATATGCCCGGAAGCGCAGCCATTTGCCATTCTCGCGCCGAATAATACTAGATATGTGCCTATGAACGCGCCTATTGCTCTCTTGTTCTTGCTTGTTCCAAACCTGTGTTCCCACACCTTCGGGATCTGTGGCTTGTATTTCATAAATCGTTTTGATATGATAGTTGCAGATATGAGCCCGCCTAAAAAGGTGCCCAGGTCTGAAAACGGTTCCCAGCCAATCTCGCTAAACGGATTGTTTATTGCCAATCCGTTTATTATGTGCATTCCTCCAAAAAGCTCAAAATAAGGATTTGAAGCGGCCCATGTTGGATTTACAATATATGATAACTGTGCGCCGATCCAGGAATAGGTAGTGGACTCTCCAAATATCTGGTGCAGCACTATTACAGCCACTGCCGCTATCGTGAATTCTGCCCCTAAAAATATTACGTATCTGGCGTTCCAGATACTGCTCTCATTTGTAATTCTTGTTACAAAGGATCTTGCATGTGGATATTTTTCCTTTTCTTCTTTTATTAAGTCATCAAAGTGAACTACGTTCTTGCTCAATCCCAGTATATGAGACCCGCAAGAATCTCTTACTTTCTCTCCCGGATACCGTGGCAATATCAAAAACAATAACAGTAATATTATCCCAAAGATCAATGCGACATCAAATATACCGATTTTAGATGTTATTCCGAATATGCTGGCCCACGTAATAGGCCCATAGTTCAGAGTGTTCCAGAAAAACCATTTTACAGGGCCAAATATGACAGACCATGTAAATGCTCCTAGTAGCCCTCCTAATAATGCCCATATTGCATCTCTGCGCCCTTGCCCTAGCGCTATCCACACTGTCCCTGGAAAATAACCGGCTACTCCAACGCCTGCTCCGAAAATTATTCCACCTATTATTATTCCCGGCACGAAAAAATCCTTGATCCCGAAGTTTAGGCTTGGCACTATCAGGTTCAGTGCATAAAGCAATATTGCACCTACACCAATTGCAAACCCAAAACAGACCATCAAAAATCGGTCCTGAAAGGACATTACTCTATATAGCGTATCCGGATCAGAAAAGTTCCATAGCTCCAGAGGTATTGCCAGTAAAATACCCGCTACAATGCCAAGCAATAAAGGAGCTTTGTTCACATGCAGGATAACCTGCATGTATATTCCGCCAAAGACCATAAACAAGGATACTGCGAATAGTATCGCTGTAGCCACTAAGAATATTCTTATATCTCTTTTTTCACTTTGAGAAGTCATAGACCTCAGACCTTAATATATAAATGGCATTTTATAAACTATTCTTTATTAAAATACAAAAACATGGTAAATTTTTGCATTGTTGCTGAAAATATGCATATTTTTTGCAACATACTTACATTGGAATGCCCCTTAGAAAAATTAATTAATAGTCTAGACAATCGCCAACTATGGAACACAGATATGCGATAACCATATTTAACAAGGAAGGAGACTATATCATAAAACCCTTTTTTTCAAACATTCCAAAGATAGATAAGCTGATCATCATCTCCAATAAAGACTCAAGCGATGGCGGATTAAAAAGAAAGCTGGTTGATTTTCTGGAAACGGTCAATGTTACTGCTGATTTCGTATACGTGGACGATATCACGAATTTTTTTCAAACTTTTTTTACAGTTAAGGTTTTATGTATTCAAGAAGGCCCTCCAACGTGGGTTAACGTCTCATGCGGAAGTGGCATAGGAATGACTGCCTTGACGATACATGCGATTAAACATAACATACAAATGGTCGTCTATGAAAAGGATAGTGGCAAGACCGCTATAGTGGATGTTAAAAAATTGCAGAAGATCAATATATTTGACCCGCGATATTTGAATATAATAAAAGATATTTCAATCGGGAAAAACACGATAACTAAGCTAGCGATTTCAAATGATATTGATAAATCTTTGGTTTCTAGACGGCTCAAAAATCTGATGTCAATTGAAATAGTTAAAAAACTTGATGATGAAAAGAAAATTAAGCCTTGCATATTTTCTTTAACGGAATTTGGAAAATCTATTTTGCAAATTCGTGGTGCCGTTCAATAGTATATTGGTGGAATAATAGCGCAGAATACTCGCAAACGGTTACAACGTATAGTAGCGGGTTATATCAATATTCATTCAGGTACGTAGCTGGCATAAACTCACCATCAGCCGTTTTTAATATACAAGCAAGTTATTGGAAAAGTAGTTCCTAAATGTTCGGTAATCATTAAGCGCTTTTAACAAAAATTTCACCTTTAGCAAAAACGCTATTCACACCGGCAATATTATTTGCAATGATGTATATTGACATGTTACTGTTTGGCAGGATTATAATCGTTAGTGTATAGGGTGTTACACCTTGGGATGGCGAAAAGAGAAGCACCCAATTCAGAAATCGCTAAAAAGGCAGGTATAAATATGATATCCACATACCGAATTTGTCTATGTCGTCGCTATTGGAGCAAATAGACGTTTCCGAAATAATGTCGGTTAAAATATATCCCATTTCGCCCGAACGGTCTGTAAGAGATGCGCACAGGATGATGAAGTCGAATCATGTAAGCGGACTTCCAGTGTTGGAGGACGAAAGGTTGGTCGGGATAATAACTGGGAAGGATGTGCATGGTGTTCAGCGCGAAATGATGGATAGGACGAAGGTTGGGGATGTCATGACGAAGCAGGTGGTAACTGCCTACGCCGATAGCAAAGTTTCAAACGCGCTGGAAAGGATGGCGCGAGCCGGTCTATGGAGGATTGTCGTTGTTTCAAGGACAGGAGGGGTAATCGGGATCATAACGCGCTCCGACATAGACCGAGCATCAAAAATTCTTGAGGACCGAGGATATGGCGGTTCAGGACCCCTGAAATGCCCGGGCTGCGGCGCGCCGTTGAAGGTTACGCTGAGCCATGTGGTTAAATGCGAATTCTGCGGGCTCCTCACCGTGTTCAATGAGAAGACGCTCCACGGGAGGCGCGCCAAGATTGTAAGAAGACGGGGTACGGCGATCGTGGAAACACCGAAGGGCATCATTCTTGTCGCTGGAAGAAGGGAAGGGCCATGGATTCTCCCGGGAGGCGGAGCGAAGAAGGGGGAGCGGCGTATGGATGCTGTGGTGCGGGAATTGAAGGAGGAGACGGGCCTAGTAGCAAAGGACTGTAAGTACCTGTTTTCCTATAATGACCCTGATGACGGCAGGAAGATCAGGAATCTGCATAAGGTATTCTTGATCAAAGCTGAAGGTATTCCAAGGCCCAGATCGGACGCCAGACATATAGCCTATTGGAACGGCGGCTCCAACATTCAGCCGAGCAGGACGACACGGGCGCTGTTGGAGATGTACCTGAACTCAAGAGCCTCACGGCTATATGGTATGGAGGGCGCCCATCAAAGTCATAACTATAAAACATAATATTATTAAGGAGTTAATGATCAAAATATTAAATTGGTAAGAAGGCGGTTTGCTCATAAAGAAATAGGGAGGGTAAGGAAAGGGCCCGGTGCTTACAAACTATATGCTAAGAACGCTAAAAAGCCAACTTACATCGGATCATCTGGCAACATCAGGAGGCGACTGATAGAGCACGAGGGAAGCCGCTATTATACCTTTGACGTCTTTCATACGAAGACCTTAGAACGAGCCAAGGAAAAAGAGAAACGGATGATAAGGATAAACAAACCAAGAAGAAACAAAACATATATGCCTTAAATGGTTCAAGTAAATATTCCGAGTAAAGATATGGACATCCGGCATAAAGGTGCATTTAATAAAAGATGGAAGTACAAAGATAAGGCAGAGTGAAGGTTCAAACGTGAAAGGAGTTTGGATTTCCGAACCACCTTGTAGGATGATACTAGCTACTGGGGCCTGACTATCCAGCTACGGTATTGATTATGACCGTTGCAGGACTATACGGAGCGGATATAGTATATCCACCGTCGTTGTTTATCTGTGCCTGACCAAAGTTGAATGTGACCTCAAGACTATCCCCGGTAAAAATCTGAGGATAAGTTGACGTCAATTTAATCCCTCCGCTTATAGTGGCTTGGCTGTTAGCGCCAACTATAGGTGTATTATAGAACTCGACTGTAAAGCTATACGAGCTCCGGCGTTACGTTCCCACCCGCATCCGCAAGGTTTGTCGATACGGGTGCGAAGATTATCCGGGCTAAAGCCTTCCGAACCTTATTTCCGAAAAGAGCTTTTTGTAGGCCATGGCGCAGATCAACCACTTATCCAATATGCGTATGCATATCCAGAGCACAGCGCCCAAAGGGCACGGTTTATCGATCGATTGAGCAAGCAAATAATGTACGGTTGTTTACCGCTAAATTGAACGGGTCAAAATCCGAGGAAGGGGTTATGTAAAACATTATCAGGATGCTTTACATAACCCCAGTGCATGGCCAGGTGTCCCCGGTGCGGTGAGGAGGGCAGCCTTCAGAGGAAGAGCGTCCTGAACCACCAGAAGGTCCCTTACTTCTACTGGTTTTTTGCCCACAGCCACGGCCGCGGGCATCTGACGTGGTGCTACATCGGGAAGGTCAGGCCTGAAATAAAGGGTACCGAGAGGGATCGGAAAAAGGCACGATAACGAAAGGGAATCAACCGCAAAAGGCTGGGCGTGAGAGAATGGTCTGCATCATCCGCCATTCAATACGGTGATAAATGGAGGAGGAAATGGATGCAGAATGGCGCGCTACAGGGAACTGCTTGTCCCTGTGCGAAGCGCTAAGCTCTTGCTTTCAATTGGCTGGGTTATATGGATAACCCATAGCCCGGGTAGGCAAATTTGGCTATTTCAAGTCAGCCATCCGCTGTTAACAAGGCCGGACCTAGTTACTATACCGCTCAGGCCTGCTACGAGTATAGGCATCAGTACGATAAATGGAAGTATATCACCCACGAAATATCCTGCCCACCAGAACCAGAAGGCCCCCGGTGGAACAAGCCCTAACAGGTAACTGAAACCCAGGCCCACTTCCGTGCTTACCGCGTTGATTATTATGCCGTTGATTATTATGAACCAGGCCCACGCACCCGCCCTTTTTGCCTTGACCCCATCTATTTCCTTAAATACCAAGTCCCTCCATAACGGGTCATATCCCCTTTTGGCCAAAAGGCCTCTGTATATCACAAAGGGCACCGCTGTGGCTATTATGGCCGAAAGCGCTGTCAAGAGCGAGGGAACGATACCCATTCCCACCAGTAGGCCGCCACCTATGACCAGCGCTAAATAGGACCCTATGACTCCCCATATCCCCCACCACATGGTGAATAGCAATTCAAAACTGGCCACGAAGTAGAAAAAGGAAATGCCGGAATAACTCAACGGGCCTAGGAATACGATGCTAAGGTAAGCCAGTATAACCAGGACCGCTATCTGTGTAACATAAAGCACATATCTGGTTGTACTTACCTTTCCACTGCCCCATTTAAGGGTATAAATACTCCAGGGGTATTTATTTTCTCCATCCATAGCGCGCTATTTATCGTATTTGTATATAAACATTTGCTAGCAGTTCTTTGTTGTACAATATGAAGCGCTCGGTTGGAAACGTGGAAACGGCATCTGCTGGCTCGCCACATGGTTCAGGGAAAAACTTCGCCTGATAGATCGAAACCTGGCCTGCCATAGCGCCAGCATTAACCGGGAGGCCGGAGGCCATGCCTAGGGCCAGCGCCGTAAGCGAGCTCCTCCATGACCATGGCGGATTGGGGAAGGATAGTGGAGTGAAGCCATCACCTCAGCTAAGGCAGGAGAATGCGTAACTTCTACCCCGAAGGCGGGGATATTCACCGGACGATGCCTGCGTTATTTGTTTATGGCATGCTGTAGCTGCATAGGCCTGCTGGGCGATGAAGTTGATGTCATGTGATTTTTCAGGAGGTAAACAGCTGGACCGGTTTAAAATTGACGGTATCGATCAGCCCCCTGTTAGTTATCCTGATCTCGGGTATGGCGGTAAGGGTCAAGCTGGAGAGATGGTTTCCGGGAGATTTAAGGTCGCAGCCCAGCGACTTCCAGGCATCTGCCATCCTTTCCTCCTTACCTATTACCTTGCTGGCCTCTTCGGCTGAGAGTATGCCGCCTATGGGAAGCTCCAGCTGTGCCACCACCCTACCGTCCCTTACCACCACCATCCCCCCCTGTATTTCTATAATCCGGTTCACAGCTAATGCCATATCGTCATCCGATGAACCCACAACTATTACGTTATGGGTATCATGGGAGAAGGATGAAGCCGCTGCTCCCCTTTTTGTTATGTTAAAACCGCTGACCAGGCCCAGGGCCACATCGCCCGATCTACCATATCTTTCAAACACGGCCACCTTGGCCAGTTCGCCGTCAAGGTCGACCTGCCCATTTACGACATTGACCTTCCTCTCCAGAAGCTTTGTGTGGCTGGTGCTTTCCTTTATCGCTATGACCCGCGCCCCTCTTTCAGATTTGCCATCGCCTGCGGGCAAGCTGAAGGCATCCTTGTTGACACCCTTAAGTTTTATGGAGTTCAACAGCTTATGTGGAACCTTGGTGGATGGCAATTTGACCACAAGCATTCCGTCCTTTGCGACCACCTTTCCGTTGGCTATAACGTATCTGGGTTTAGGAACGGTGATGTCGTTCAAAAGGATCATGTCGGCCATCTTAAAGGGGGCTATGGAGCCCAACGTATCGGCCATTTTATAATGAAGCGCGGTGTTGACGGTGGCCATCTGGAAGGCGGTGATCGGGTCCACGCCCTCTTCTATGGCTCGTGCCAGCACATGGTTCATATGCCCTACGTTGTACATATCGCTGGCCGTTATGTCGTCCGTGCACAGCGACATATTTCGTGAGTCGATTCCGGTCTGGGTAACGGCCTTTATGACCTCCTTAACGTTTTGCGATATGGAGCTCTCCCTTGCGTACACCATCATCCCCCTCCTGAGCTTTTCCAGCGCTTCGCCCATCGTCGTGCATTGATGATCAGACGTTATGCCGGCATCCAGGTATGCATTCAAATCGTCATTACGAAGCGTTGGTGCATGCCCTTCCACGGCCTTGCCCCTCTTCAGCGTTTGAACTATTTCACCCAGCAGCCTTCTATCCCCATTAAGCACATCCTGATAGTTCATTACCTCCCCCAGGCCGATTATCTCCGGCAGGTCGATGGTGGAATCCACGTCCTCAGCCGTTAACGCCGCCCCCCCGGTTTCAAATTCGGGCATAGGGGGCACGCATGAAGCCTCCGTTATGAATATCTTCAATGGGAGGACCTTTGCGGTATCGACAAAATAGTTAAGGCCATCCAGCCCGCACGCGTTCTCTATTTCATGAGGGTCAGCGAAGATGGCGGTGGTCCCTGCCGGGAGGGCAAGTTTTGCAAAGTTGTCGGGGGTCAATAAGCTGGATTCGATGTGCATGTGGGGGTCTATCAGGCCCGGTCCAGTGTACAGCCCGCTTCCATCTATCGTGATGGTTTCTTCGCCCACAAGCTTATCCGCCTTGCCGACTGAAACGATCCTGTCTCCCTGCACGGCTATATCAACTCCCTCTTCAATTTCGTGGGTCAGCACGTTCACTAACTTTGTATTGGTTATTACAAGGGACGCCTTCCTTCTACCTTCAGCGGTGTATACCAGCTCCCGCAGGGAATTAACGGTATAGGTGTTGAACATGTTTTAATTAAGGGTTAGGCACTATTTTAATAACTTTAACTGATTAAATTCAGGCCAAAACGGCCCATTTTAGCGCTACAAGAAATATAGATAGAAGATGCATAATAGATAAAATCGATCTAGCCAGATGATCGTTCTACATATGCTGGATGATAAGTACCATTCCTTGAGGGTAAAGAATGGGAAGCGGGGGCCCTTAGGTTTGTGCCCCCCCATTCAATTTGTTCCCTTGATACCGATAAGCGCAAAACCCCCCAGCATAAGCAGGATGCCAATTATAACTTCAGTGGTGCTTGGGGATCCATCTAAGAAAAGGGCTGGTAGGACGCCCAGGACAAATAGTGTGGCACCAATAAGGGCAACGAAGATGCCAACTAGGATCAGCCCGCCATTTCCTCGGCCTGATGGCGCCATTGATCAGTTTGTGCCATAACGTTCTAATAAATTTTTTTGCTTTACATATTTCGCTTAAAATACTCAACTACCCTTGGCCTGGTAAGGTACCAGAGCAGCACTATGCCAATTATTGTTCCTATGGGGATGTCAATAAGTTCAATCACAGCGCCTATCATCACAAGTATTCTTGCCCAGTTTCTTCCGCCGAATAATGCAACTGCAAATATAATGTTTAGAATAGGTACTATATAGAACAATACCCCTAGAACAGGTATTAAAAGAGCCAGAACAGTTGCAAGCGCTAGATTGATAATCGCAAAAACAATCTGTAATGCAGCTAATATTGTAACCCCTGTGGGCCTGCTTAATCTGTTAGGCGGATTGGGCCCCGGCTGAACTGTCTGTGGAGCAGCATAGGTTGGGGTAAGGGGGTTCCCGCATTTGGTGCAAAATAGAGAGTCGTCATCATTTGGTGCTCCACATCTGGGGCAATATTTAGTCATTTACTTATGAATGTATTTTAAGCCATATATAAATTATGGAATAACGTGGTCCCAGGTGGCATTTTCAAATGGGACAAGATACAACGGAAAAGAGGCCCATAAACTTATTATTTAGCATGCGTTTAAAAAACATATATGAAAAGGGATATCAGGCCTTTAAGCACGCTTATTTCCTTTAAAGGGAAAAGGGCAGTTGTAACAGGCGCCGCGTCTGGAATTGGGAGAGCTATAAGTTATCGTTTTGCGGAAGCGGGGGCTAACCTTGACCTTGTTGATATAGATGAAACAAGCTTAAAAAATACGGCTTCCTTAATTTCAAAGTTTGAAGTCACCGCGGAAACTCACACGTGCGATCTGTCTAAAATGGAAGAAATCGACAGGCTTTGGTCCGAAATAAAAGACCATGACCCGGATATTTTAGTCAACGATGCCGGGGTTTATATTTTTAAGGATTTTCTGGAAATGGGGAGGGACCTGCTTGAGAAAACCATGGGCATAAATACGTATGCGCCTTTGTGGCTCAGCCAGCACTTTATAAAACACAGGGATGGAAGGGATGGCGCAATCATTAATATTTCATCAATAGAGGCCGTTCTTCCCTTTGCGTCCGGATTGGTGCATTACGATATATCCAAAATGGGCATAATTGCATTGACAAGGGCACTTGCTCGCGAATACGGGAAAAGGGGAATCAGGGTAAACGCAATCATCCCGGGCGGCATAGAAACTGAAGGGGTCAATAAATTAAAAAGGGAAACAATTTTCAAAATGAAGTTCGACACTATGAAAACCGGTATGAACTTTAGCGGCAGGCTGCCATTGGGAAGGATGGGGAACCCTGATGAAGTAGCTCTGGCGGTGCTGTTTTTAGCGAGCGATATGGCAAGTTATATTCAGGGTGCAATTTTACCGGTTGATGGCGGGTTTTTATCCAACTGATATCCCGTCGGTTATCACTAACTGAACTTGGGCAAAAATTGCTCCTGTTTTAGCTCTTGATGAGAGGGACAAGGATACCAACACGTCTGCGCCCAGCCACCTGCCCATCTTCAGGACGGCTGAGATGAGAACCTCCCTGTATGCAGGGCTGCGGCAATGGCTGCGTAGGGGAGCTGGTCAGCAACGATGGAAGGTATACTAGCAGAAAGGGCATACCGACGGTCGGCCTGGGCGTGATAGACGATGACAGCAACATTCATGGGCCCGACGAGTTCGTCAGATTGAGCACAATGGAAAGGATAACCAGGATATTCAAACGCTTCTTGTCAAACCCTCTAAATTAGGACGCAAGATCATGTTTCAATCCTGCTAGGGCTCGATCGAAATCTGGCATTAGCCCCTGGGTAACATCGGTTTCTCTCCTACGATATCAGGCAACAGCATCCATCCTTTAAAGCCCTTTTTGCAGCATCTCCACTGCTATGTCACTGACTAAAATATTTCCTTTCTTCATACTTTCAATATGTTCGTTTAAGGTTTCCTTCTCCTCCTCATTTGCGTATAGCAGGAATAGTTTTTTTAATCCCACCAGTTTATTCGCTATGATCATATCCGCTGCCAGATCATCGATATCTAATGAGTGAAGGAAATAGGAGCCGCGGATTTTACCTATTTTATTAAACAGATCGCTATATTTGGCTGACACTGGGAAGGATAATACGAATGAACCATTTCTTTGATAATATCGCAGTTTCTCAGTATTCACAAATATGCTTTCTACTTCTATGCTCTTTCCAACATTATTCTCATCTAACAGGTTTTTTATATTATCATATTGCATGGCTCTATTGATGATCTCAAGCTCTTTCAATGAATTAAAATTTTTTCCATTGAACTGCTCTACAAGGCTTTCATATATAACGGCATCATAGTGCTTATTTTCCTTTAATGCAGAGTAAACTATTTTCATTGCTGCGCAATCGGAGTGGGGCATCAGTTTAATCCTCTTAACGCCCCCTTGTTTAATCATCCCTACTATGGAATTTCTTAATTCCTTTACATTGGCTCCCGCATTTCTCATTATGACAAACTTTTCATCATTACCATCAATTGCATCATCTATTGCATCCTGAATCCTGTAATCCATGCAACTTATTATCAGATTCGTTTTATCATTCATTATTATGCGGAATATCCATTTTTCATCGTATAAAAAGGCGCTGTTAACCTGATTGCGCAATGCCAGCGATCAACAGATTCCAGATAGGATTGGTTGGCATCTATCACTGCCCACCAGGGCCGGGCCGGTTACGGTCGTGAGCCTGAATCCCATAAGATGGGGATAAGATTATACAGATATAAGCTTATACATGTTCGGGTCCTGCTGACTTCTGGGAATGAGCCCATCGAAAGCCTGGGGATTAAGGAATATATATCAAGCCATGGCACTTTTAAACTAAGATATGTCATAGCTGACGACCCTCTTCGGAACGAAAAATAGCCAGCGGCAGCCCGTCATCATCTTTTTAAGCCCGTTTTGCCCAAGAAAAGGTGTATGCCTTTAGGTGCCAGAACGAGGGGGAAGGGCGTTAGCCGAATCGCGACTGCATTTGCGGTGGCGATAATAATCATAATCATTGCCGTAGCCGGATTTATTATATTTAGTGCTGGTGGGCTGGGCAACATTGGAATCGGAACTGGTGGAAACGGCGGCGGAGCCAACTCAAACGTGCCAGCGCAAATAGTTATTACTACAACTAATCCCACACTTGAACAAAGCATTGCGCCTGCTGGTTCCGATTTTCTTTATTATAAGCCGCTTGTATTACAACCGAACATGAATTATACGTTCCCAATAACGATTAAAGTTGAAAATAGCGCAGGCAATGTACTGAATACATCTCTAGTATTACTTCCGATGAATTATACCTTTCGTTATCCAAAAGAAAATGTGCTAGTCTATATATCGCCTTCTTCTGGGATTTCGCCGTTTAATACAACTTTGGTTATTATTACAGGAAGTACCGTAAGTTTTGGCCGGAGTGCTGATGATAGTACAATCTTTAATTTTGAACCATCCATATTGGATAACGTAAATGTATCAGTACCTTCTATTCTTTTTACAAATTCAAGCTTCAAAACCTAGTTAACAAATAAATTAACTTACCCATCAAGTATTAGGACTTGTAGCCGATATATAACCGCCATTCCCACCAAAAGCCGCGTTTGCGTAAGATATTCCCGTATTACCAATAGGATCGTTCACAGTATAGGAGTAATACCCGCTGCTGGAGGTTACAGTATTCCCACTAGCTAATTTAACGCCTCCGCCACTATAGAAATATACAGTTAATGTTTGCCCTCCTAATCCTGCGCCATTATCGGATGTAGTTAGATATCCGTAAATCGTGTATGTACCAACGCCAACGGTGAAGCCGGCACTCAATCCAGTTGGCGTGTAGTACGTAGCGAAAACGAATGTATCGCCGCCCGAACTCACTGGTACTGAAAAAGGTGCGCTGTATACACCCAAACCGTATTGTGAGTTACCATAAGAAACTGAATATGTGCCCGGCGCAACGTATTGCCCATCGGCCCCGCCAGACCACGTAATGCTCGTAGTTTCCGGGCCCGTGAAGGTAGCTGTAGAATACGCGTTCGCGTAAGTGCCGTAATCCAACGCAGAGTAAAACAATTCGCCATCCTCAGCGAAGTTTGCGCCGATAGAAGTTGGTGAGTATATGTTGAACTGGTATGGATTGCCGCCCGAAACACCAGTCCACGATGAAAAATACCAATCAGCAGATGGAGATGCCGTCACCGTCACCAGCGTACCCTCATTATACCAGCCCCCGCCAGATACAGAACCAGAGCCAGAATTTACATATGCATTAACGTAAAGCTGTGTGGTGTATGAGGCCGTGATGGTGGTGGAGCCGTAGATGGTTTGCGAGCCGCTCGAAGGATTCGGGTTCACATACTGCACACCAGAGCCGCCGCTGAAAGAGCTCCCGAAAGTATAAGTTATCGTGCTTCCGTAGTTCACCGAAACGCTGTAAGGCGTGGTTCCAGAGCCGTAATTCGTGGATACAGGCGCACCGCTAACCGGGCTTGACTGGAAAGTGACTGAGTAAGAGTTGATGCCAAAGTTTGCGCCGATGGAGTTGGGCCCGTTCATGGTGAACGAATAGGTTGAACCGGTATTGCCGTTAGTCCAATCGATGAAGTGCCATCCGCCCGCTGGAGATTCTGAGGCCGTGGCTGTGGAGCCAGCGTTGTACCAGCCGGAGCCGGATACGGAGCCGGAGCCACTGGCTACGCCCACGCTGAGGTAGTACTGGAGTTGGTATGTTGCGGTTATCGAGCCGCTACCGGTTACAGTGAACGAGCCGGATTGCGAAGATGATAATCCGTTAGTGCTTTCCCATACATATTGTGCTCCTGAGCCGCCTGAAACAGGGGATATCCATGAGAATGAATGGGTTGTACCCTCCTGCCAGGTGAAGCTGATTGGTAATTGTGAATAGGTGTAAGAATTACCATCCACGGTTAGTACGGTTCCGCTAGCGCTTGAACTCATTCCTGTTTGTGTGAATGTTATTGTAGCGTATATTGGGTTGAATGTGGCGGCTTCTGTTATGTTAGACCACATATACACGGAGAACGTCTGATCCGAACCGCTGTAGCTGTACTGCCCCTTCCCTGTCCAGCCGCCCCACGAATAGTACTGCGCCGGTGCGGCGGTCACCGTGACCTTATCGCCGTAGGTGTAATAATATGTGCCCGGCGCCGGGTTGGTGGACCCGCCAGGGGTAGAAGTGATGGTTAGGGCGTACACATCAAGGGTCGGGTTGTTTATGTCAAAGGGGATGTACCATTCATTGCCGTAGGACGTCAAAATCGCATACCGGTACGGCGTCTGCAACGTAAAGTTGTAGCTGGAGCCCGGGTACAGCGTTATGGATTCGTTGATGAATGTGGGCGGGCTGCCGGTGTTCGGGTTCCACTCCATTATCTGCGTTATCTTGGCTGTGTACTGCCCGCCGTTCGTGACCTCAAGGGTGGAGCCGCTGATGGCCATGGACAGGTACTCGGCGTCCTTGTAGTGCAGCATGTTTGTGGTCTGCTGTTCCTGATACAGGCTGCTGAAGATGCCCACGGCGAAGAATGAAATGGCCAGCACACACGCTACGGCGATCAACAGCACAAGCAGGCCGGCGAGCATGGAGGAGAC
>JAJYTP010000033.1 GCA_021792955.1 archaeon
GGATCAGGCAAAAGCCTTTTCTCAAAAACCCTTTCGGAGTCCCTTGATAAAAATGGATGGACCACTGGAATTTTGAATACTGATGCAGCCACCATTAATCTACCGTATGAACCAGTGTCCGATGTAAGAAATTTTATAGACATCCATGCTATTAGTGAACAATATGGATTGGGATCAAACGGTACCATGATATTTGCAGCTGATCTCCTTGCATCATTTCTCCCAAAAATTCAGGAAGAGTTAGACGCGTTACAGCTTGATTATCTGATAGTCGATACACCAGGGCAGATGGAGCTATTCGCTTACAGAGAGAGCGGAAAGTACCTAATTGATAACCTACAGTGCGATGGTAAGATGTCCATCTTTATATCTGACTCCTTTATGATGTCCACACCGCTGAACTTCTTGAGCATTAAGGTATTGGCCCTTTCAGTGATGTTAAGGCTAGGCACATACTCTATACACATCCTCAATAAAGTGGATATGGACCCGGAGAGGGCTGCTCGCGTCATTGGATGGGACAAATCCATCGCGTCAATTGAATCTGAATTAGGCGACCAAGAACACGCCATTTCCTACATGAAGCTCTATAGGGAACTCAGGAAAAACGGCCTTATGAAGGATTTGTTGCCCGTATCGGCCCTAACTGGAGAGGGTTTGAACTCGGTAACCACTCTAATAGCTGATCAATTTACATCAGGAGAGGAAATCAAACAGTAAGTTCTTCATATCAGAATCTAGATAAATTCAGTTCACTGGAGATAACGTTATAATGCGCAATTAAGAAGGAGATGTGATGGGTTTCGATGCGTGGAGCCTAGTCTACATCGGGGGTAGGGAGCAATTTGTTTAAAGTTAATGAAATACTTATGAAACGACAGCTAGCTAGCGGAGTAAAGGAGATTATAATATTTGCACCTATGGTGTCAAGGGCGGCTAAGGCAGGCCAGTTCATAACCATTATGACCGACGAAAAAGGGGAGAGAGTGCCGATGACGTTGGTGGACTGGAGTGCAACTGAGGGCTGGATAAAGATCGTAATCTCGGAGGTAGGACTAACCACATTAAAGCTGGGGTCCAAGGAGGTCGGTGAAACTCTTTATTATCTGGCAGGGCCATTTGGCAATCCAGTCAGCGAACTCAATTCTAGCACAATCATATTGGTGGGAGGTGGAGTAGGTGTACCAGCAATTTATCCAATAGCACGCTCTCTCTCACGCAATAACACGGTAATATCGATCATAGGATACAAAAACGCGAACTCAATTTTATACGAAAGGGAAATCGGGGAGGTCAGCGACGAAGTGATTATCGCCACGGACGATGGATCGAAGGGGCAGAAGGGGTTCACTTCGGACGCGTTGCGCGAGCTTCTTGATTCGGGGCGAAAGGCGGATGCCGTCTGGGTAATAGGACCGGCCATGATGATGAAGGCCTGTAGCGAGGTCACTAGGCCTTATGCGATCAAGACCTTTGCTAGTTTGAATTCCATAACGGTGTGCGGAAGCGGTATGTGTGGTGCGTGCAGAGTGTCGGTTGGCGGTAAAACGAAGTACACATGTATGGATGGACCCGAATTTGATGCGCACGAGGTAAACTGGGATGAATTGATCCTCAGATTGGGAGCCTACAAGGAAGAGGAGAAGAGGGCTCTTGGCAGATATATACTAAGGTCAGCCAATTGAGGTGAAAGAAATACAATGAAACAATTGACCGAAAGGGAGAGGATGGCAAAGCGTCTTCCGACCTACAGGATAAGAGATTTTGATGAAGTGGAACTGGGGTTCACGGAGGATCAGGCTATTCGAGAGGCGAGTCGTGACATAAGGTTCTGCAAGG
Organism: archaeon; assembly: GCA_021792955.1. Lineage (GTDB taxonomy): Archaea > Thermoproteota > Nitrososphaeria > Conexivisphaerales > UBA164 > JAJZYL01. The sequence goes on from JAJYTP010000033.1 coordinate 1,840, forward strand.
CTTCGTGCATGCTGGGGTGCCCGGTGGGGGTAAACATACCGGAAATGCTTCGATTGGTAGCCGAAGGCAATTATGAAGAGGCCTACCGCCGGTTAATAAAAAAATCCCCTTTCCCAGCTATAACAGGAAGGGTTTGCCCTCAGGAAAGGCAGTGCGAGATGTTTTGTGTTCTTGCAAAGGCTGGTAAGCCTATATCAATAGGGGCGATCGAGAGGTTCGTTGGTGATTGGGCCTTAGCTAACAATGTAAAGGAGGAAGCCACCATAAAACCAAACGGTTTAAAGGTGGCCGTTGTAGGCTCAGGCCCTGCGAGCATAGTAGTAGCATCAGATTTAGCTAGATTGGGTTATTCGATCGATATGTTTGAGGAATCTCACATGGCTGGTGGCGTGCTTGTATATGGAATACCGGAATTTAGGTTGCCAAAGGAAATAGTGCGGAAGGAGGTTCATCGCTTAAAAGAGCTGGGGGTAAACATCAGGCTAGGTGTACCGGTTGGTACGGCCATTACCATAGGCGAGCTTGCAAGGGAGTATGACGCGGTCTTCCTAGGAGTAGGGGCAGGCCATCCCAAATTTCTTAATGTGCCTGGTGAGAACCTTCTTAACGTGTACACCGCAAACGAATTCTTGACCAGAGCAAATCTAATGAAGGGGTATAGATTTCCTGAGTATGATACACCTTTGCATGTGGGGAAGAGGGTTGCGGTCATTGGTGCAGGCAACACAGCAATGGATTCCGTGAGGACAGCCAAAAGGTTAGGCGCAGAAGAAGCTATCGTGGTGTACAGGCGCAGCAGGCAGGAAATACCAGCCAGGGCTGAAGAAGTGTTAAACGCAGAAGAGGAGGGGATTAAATTTGAGTTCCTATTAGAGCCGATAGAGCTGCTTTCAAATGATAAAAGGACGGTAAGCGGGATCAAGCTTATGAAAATGAAACTCATCGAATCCAGTAACTGTGAGCGCAAGGCGGTGGTTCCAACTGGTGATACGACCAAGCTCGATGTGGATACTGTGATCACCGCCGTAGGATTCAATCCAAACCCCTCCTTGAAAATAGGAACCAATGGCCTTGATACTGATGATATGGGTAGAATCAAAGTGGATGGGCAGGGCAGGACCAGTCTTAAAGGCGTATACGCTGGAGGCGACATAGTTACAGGCGAGGGCACTGTGATTGAAGCTATGGGTTGGGGTAGAAGGGCATCAACCGCTATAAATGAAGACCTTTCAGTTAGATGATGATCAATAAGAAATTTGAAGTAACTATCAAAGATTCTATTTGTAACTCTCTAAGGTCCTGATTCTCTTTATTATATTTGGGTGTGTAGACATTATCTCCATCAGCCTATCGGTTAAGCTCAATTTTCTGTTTACGATGGACTGGATGAGCTCCTCTCCATTTAATGCTTTAAGATCATCTACATTGATAGAGGATGGATCGACTATGAATAACCCCCTGAAAGAACTGTTGGCATTTGGCCCCTTTTTAGCTCGATTCCTGTTTCCCATTCTGGCGGAATATGTATAGATCTTAGCCAAGGCCGAGCTTAGCTTCCGTGCCCCGTTATCAACTACACTTACGCTATGCCTATCAGCATAGCTCTCTCTCATCCTGTTATATCCCAGCACGAGGAGGTTTATGATGATGTACCCGATGAAAGAGAGGATGCCTATCAGTGCTACAAGTCCGTTATTCTGCCTTGAACCGGCCATCGAGCTGAAGAATAAAGAAAAGGAGATAAAATAAAGCACTGCAGGAAGCATGGAAACTATCATCATTATTTGCACATCACGATGTTTTAGATGTCCAAGTTCGTGGCCAAGTACAGCCTCGATTTCATCATAATTCAATATTGATATCAAGCCTCTCGTAACTGCAACCTTATTACCGGTTAACGGGCTTCCATATGCGAAAGCATTTGGTAAATCGGTCTCTGCAATTACTAGCTTCGGTTGGCTTATGTTGGCCTTTAAAGCTATTTTCGCCACAATCTCCTTGATCTCCAGGGGATCTCCGGGACCCAGTTCTCTAGTCTTGTACATTCTATCGATCAGTTTAGGCGCAAAGAGCCATTCTAGCACATTTATGCCGACGACCAGCAAACCTAACAGCAATATGCTTTCAACGCCCATTAGCGTCAATATTATAAGAAGTATCAGAGTAGTGGCCCCTATTATTAGAGCTAGACTTATCAGCATACTTAGCCTAAATTTTACCATGGAGAAGTTCATAATTCGGCCTCTAGATGTGCTCTATTTAAAAGTTTCTTGGTAAAAGGGTTTGATTACAACGAGAAAACCTTATACCTTATTGTAGCCATGCATCAACTTGAAGGCAAGGGGTCATGAAACTGAAATTGGATGAATTTCTTATCGCCGGAATCCAGATGGATATAAAACCTGGGGATCCTGAAAGAAATGTTCAAAGGGCCATCGAACTTCTGGAACGAGCGGCTGATAGAGGAGCAAAATTAGCCTCTTTACCGGAACTTATGATTACCGGTTTTGATTATGACTTTATAAGGGGGCACGCAAAGCCGATACCAAACACAGAAATCCAAATACTTTGTGATAAAGCAAAGGAGCTAAAAATGTGTCTGGTGGCCGGAAGCATCGCGGAAAGGCGTACTGACGGCATCTATAACACATCTCTTTTCATAGATGATTCTGGTAGGGTGTTAGGCAAATACAGCAAAGTACACCTTTTTCCATTGATGGGTGAAAACGTCCATTTTAAAGGAGGCAAAAATCCTTCTCCTATTTTTCACACAAAATACGGTAAAATAGGCATGATGATATGTTATGACCTGCGTTTTCCCGAGCTGGCCCGCAGGCTAACGCTTGAGGGGGCTGAGATTCTAGTTATTCCGTCAGAATGGCCACACCCGCGCATCGACCATTGGATGACCTTGATAAAGGCAAGGGCTATTGAAAACCAGATCTATGTACTTGCGGTCAACAGGGTCGGGAAGGATAAAACTGGCTCATACTTTGGCGCTACATCAATAATAGATCCATGGGGAAACCCCTTGGCCAGTTCGGGTGATGAGGAAGGCGTGGTGATGGCGCCCATAAATCTGTCAATGATCCCAAGGGTCAGATCAAAAATACCTTCCTTGAATAGTAGGGTAGAAGAAGCATATCGGTGATCAGAGGTTATGCGCTTATATGCTGCCATCGAAATATAAAATAAAGAACTGCGGGTTGTGTTGCTATAGAAAACTTATTTGGCAGCCCTTATCCGTAAAACAGACTTGAGAATTGCGCCAACCATTTATGTAATCCTAGTGGCTATACCTTACCTGTTCGCTAAAAATTAATTATGAGGTTTATTTCGGCTCTTTCCTCTGATCTTGAAATGCAAATCCCCACAAAGCCTTCCCATCCTCCTCTTTCAGTTGTTTCCATATGGGCCTGAGCTTAATGCCTATGGCTGGGGATTCCGTAATTATCTGCCCAAAAGCTCTTCCCCCGTTCGGAAATTCGACTATACCTAATCTTAGCGGTTTTTCGCTCACCCCAGTAGGGGTGACCCAGAGTTCAGTATAGGTTAAAAGGATACATTCTTCCCCCATATCAACTGTTATAAACTCCCTAGATGTACACTCGGGACATATAGCCTTTTTAATACTATATACGCGACCGCACTTGGCGCATTTATAACCTTCCATCTTTAATCACCTCTTTTCAGGATCAATGATACCGCATTTGATCCAAATCCCCCAAGATTTACAGAAAATCCATATGTTGCACCAGGAACCTGCCGGCCTCTTGCTTCTCCTCTAAGCTGCCAGACAAGTTCAACTACTTGTGAAAGGCCTGTTGCACCCAGCGGGTGGCCTCTGGCCTTAAGGCCGCCTGAAGTATTAATGGGTAGCTTACCGCCTATTTCGGTCTGCCCTTCTCTAACCATTTTATGCGCGGTTCCCTTTTCAAAAAATCCTGCATCTTCGCTTTCTACCAGTTCAAGAATTGTAAAGGCATCATGAAGTTCTGCAACATCTATCTGATCTGGGGAGATGCCAGACATTTTAAAGGCCTGTTTGGATGCTTCCTTTACTGCATTGATATCAGTAGGTACAGGTCTCTCATGCAACGCTAATGAATCAGTGGCTTGACCGAACCCCTCAATAGTCACCGGAAGGTCCGTATATTTCTTAGCCACTTCAAGCTCGGCTAGCACTACCGCCGCTCCTCCATCGGAAATTGGCGATATATCAAACCTTCTTAACGGGTCGGCAACCATAGGGTTTATTTTCTCCATTTCATTTGAATGAAGAAGGTTATCCACTGTCACCATCTTTTGCAAATGAGCATATGGATTATTTAAGGCATTTTTATGATTTTTAACAGCAATCATTGCAAGATCCTCAGAGGTCACACCGTACTGCTTCATATATAGCCTAGCAAGCATAGCCCCTAGGGAAGGAAGCGTAGCTCCACTCATTCTTTCTACCGGATGAAGCATATAGGAAATATACTCCGATATGACCTCGGTCGCCATATGTGTCATTTTTTCGGCTCCAGCCACAAGCACCAAATCAAAGAGGCCGGACTTAATAGCTATGAATGCATCCTTAATTGCTGAAGCGCCTGCGGCTGGACCATTTTCAATTCTATCTGCTCCTATCTTTACTCCAAGCTCGTCCGCAAGCATTGTCCCTAATGAAACCTGTTTTGTAAGTTCGCCCCCCAGCATGTTGGAAATATACAAAAGGTTCAAGTCCTTTTCACTTAATTTGGAACTTTCTATAGCGGTAAGCGACGGTTCGAGTAATAGTTCATCAAGCCCCTGTGTGAGCTTTCCAAACTTGGTCATCGTAGCGCCTAGGATAGCCACTTTCCTCATTCTTATTATGTTCCCCTAATAAAGGAAATTTGAGTATATAAATATTTTATGGTTACAATGGGTGTGGGACGCTATTCCGCGGATAGGATACACATGCCGCCGTACATG
>JAJYTP010000034.1 GCA_021792955.1 archaeon
GCAGGAGGGTTACATACCTTATATCCCCCCTGGGATTTGTGGTCAAAGAGTACAGACACGTAAACATATGTATACATGCTGAAGAGCTTATTAACGCTATAAGTTACATCAACGGAATAACGAAGATGTAAGGCAGGAGAGCATGCCGGTCCGATATGGTTAAATTCATTACCAATATAACCATTGTACTTGGATAAGAGGATTATTACTTGGCAGGAATTCGGCGACTATAGTGAAAAACTTGCCCAGCTGGTTATTGACGGCAAAGGCCAAGGCATAGATATAGTGATAGGCATAGCAAGAGGTGGGCTCCCACTTTCAATGGTTGTATCGGACAGGTTGCGGGTACCTATAGATTTCATCAACATAAAATCATATAAGGGCATAGGCCTCAGAGAGAGCCCGCAGATCCTTTCCATTCTATACGAAAACCTGTCAGGCAAGGTAACGCTGCTCGTTGATGACATAGTTGATGAAGGGGATACCATGAAGGTGGCAATCGAACATATACAGTCAACCTTCAAGCCCAAGCAAATATTGACCGCAGCTCTCTTCACTAAACCATGGAGCAAATTCAAGCCAAACTTTTCGGTCGAGGTTTCCAGCGACTGGATAGTATTTCCATGGGAAAAAAATGAATTCTCAGCCGGTGGAAAGTAAGGAATTTAGTTCCGACGATTCGATCACCATCGCGTCGTAAACGCGCTTAAAATATGACTCCCAATTTTTGTCCAATCTTGCAGCCACAGCGTCACGAACTACCACAATGCCGAAGCCTCTGAAATAGGCGTCCGCTGCAGTATGTCTTACACATATATCAGCATCTAGGCCTGCCAATATAACCGTATCAACCCCTATGCTCCTGAGCAGATAATCAAGGGCAGTGTCAAAGAACCCACTGTAGGTGTGTTTTTCAATTACATTTTCTCCATCTATTGCCTTGAGCTCAGCTATTATCATGCCGCCTTCCGACCCCTTCATGGCATGCGCCCCCCATAACTTGATTTCATAATCGGAGGCTAGGTGTGAGTCATTTAGAAAGAACACTGGAACACCACGGGACCTGCAGAGATTCAGGACGACGCTGGTGGGCATTACCGTAGAGGCGGCTTCCTGCGTCCTAAGTGGGCCACTGATGAAATCGTTCAACATGTCAATTATCAAAAGTGCGGGCTTCATTGATGATATTTGGCGATCACGCTATTTATATATTGCTGCAAGATGAAAAACAATTGCAGCGAAGGAAGCGCTGTGTTAGTTGAAGTGATTTTCAGTTTATTTACTTACTTGGTAAAGCACAGCGCTATAAATTCGGGTGAGACGGACTACAGCATCGGGTTTCGTGCCAGTTAAATGGCGTTGGCAAGGAGCACATGTTCAGTTTAACGATAAATATGGGCCATGGTAACCCGATTGTATGAATATCACTATGTTAGCCGGCGGAACGGCCGGATCAAAGTTGGCGGTTGGTTCATCAGCCACAGATGACGATGTCACAGTAGTGGCCAACGTGGGGGATGATGTTGAAGTGCTGGGCCTGTATGTTTCACCAGATCTGGATACGATCATTTATTCATGTGCGGGGTTATTAGACTTTGATAGGAGTTGGGGCATAAAGGACGATACGTTTAACGCCTTCGATATGTGGAAGAGCTTGGGCGTACAGCCCTGGATAATGCTGGGCGATAGGGATATATCATTACATGTATATAGATCTTGGAAGCTAGAGCATGGGTATACGCTAACCGATATTACACAGGAAGTTGCCGCCCTCCTCGGCCTTAAAATACACGTTCTTCCGGCAACTAACGATAGGCTAACAACGGTGATATCAACGGACCTAGGGAAAACGTCGTTCGAGGAGTATTATATCAGATACTCCAGGGAACGTGACATTCGGGCGGTTACGTACCAGGGTAGCGACCACGCCAGGGCCACACCTCAGGTGTTGAGCGCCTTGCAGAGAACGGAACTCCTCATAATCCCCCCTAGTAACCCGCTCGCTAGCGTATGGCCAATACTTTCAATCGATGGAATAAGAAGTACAATATTAAAAAGGAAATTTAGCGTTATAGCGGTATCCCCATTTATAGGAGGTCATGCTGTCAAGGGGCCTGCAGAACGCATGATGAAAGGTGTTGGCCTTGAAGCCTCAGCAATGGGATTGGCCAAGCTCTACAAGGGTTTAGTTGATATTTTGGTCATAGATGCCGCTGATTCCCAGTTTGCATCGCTTCTAAGAAATATGGGGTTTAAGGTGTACGTCGAAGATACTCTTATGAACAGCAGGGAAGATATGAGTACCCTTTATAAACGATTGAAGGAGCTTGCTACCTGCCTGTAGATGCAAAGCTTAGACCTGCGTTCGTCTTATCATTTCCTTTCAGCAACGTTTAAATCGAGTATACAGATACCCCTTTTAATGGTAAATACCGAAAATTTGACAAAGCGTAAGCTCACTGGAGGAAGGAGAAAGGCATACCGCGGTCGGAGGAGAAGGGAATCAAAGCGGCTACCAAAGGAACCAGTAGTCGACAAGCAGGTGGTTCAGAACAGGCGCATAAAGGGTGGCGCCTACCAGGATTTTCTGGTTCAGGCTGCCACGATCAACGTAGCCACGGCCGATAACAAAGTGCAGAAGGCAAAGATAACCGCCTTCATAAGTAACCAGGCCAATCGGGACTACGAAAGGCGCGGCATCGTGACAAAGGGCTCAATCCTTAATACGGAAATCGGAAAGGTAAGGGTTACATCGAAGCCTTCATCGACGGGTTCATTAAACGGAGTAGCCGTTAAATAGTTCAGGACAAGAACTGCGTAATATCGAGCTGCCTTTTTGTCAGGAATAAGGAGCTTCTTATCCAGTTATCTTTCTTAGTGCTCATAAGGCAAAGCGCCGCATTTTTAGCACTATCAAGTTCGTCATAGGTTGTAAACTGCTGCAGCGCCCTCCTGATCCCCTCCCTTACCCTCCATACGCCAAGCGAAGTCGTCCAGTTCCTGTCCACCTCCATAAGGACTATGCCCCCTGCCTGTTTTCTGATCCTCCTAAGGTACTCCAATATAGCCAGCCTTGCAGCGTAATAAGCACCTTCAATATTGCTAGCATAAGCCGACCTGCCAAAATAACCTTCATGATCAGCGGCTATAGTGGTGTCTGTGTTCTGGCGGCCGAAGAATGGCAACCAGCTCTCCAGCATCTCGAACTGCCAGTTATCGGGAGTCAGGATAACCACGAAACGGTTTCCCAAAAAGTAGCCATGGCTTACCAGATAACGATCTATCCTTGGGAAGTCCCTTATTAAATCTAGAAGGGCGTCGCCTATCATTGAATCGGTTGCTGTTATCCCCCACTTTGTCGGGACAAGCCTTCTCTTCCGCCCTATAAGGCCAATCGAAAGCAGATTTTGTATTTTGTAAATTGAAATGTCAGAGTTATAAAGGGCCAGAGCCCCATCAGAGGCCTTCATATCCCTGTCACCTGCCACCTTTTCTATAGGCCTGGGCACTTTCGGATTTGCCATGTAAAGTACCTTCAATGCTTCGATTGATGTACCGACCGGCGCATAATAACCGTTGAAGACCGGTGATCTCCTGACGATCTTTCCAACCTTTAGTTCTGTATCCACAGGACTATCGCCCATTGTCATCTGCTGAAACAGCTCGATATCGCGGTCGCCTATAGGGGCTACCTTTGCCCTTTTCACGGGAAGCACGGCATAAGTCCTTAGCGCCACAATTTCATCAATGGTCATGTCAAGCCATGATCTGGGATCTTCATATATGGATAATTGTCTTTCGTGCTGGGGCAGGGCCGAGCCAACCGAAACCCTAGGGTACCCGCTTTCCCCTACAAACGTGGCTGGGGGAGTGGTTCCCGCAAGCGTTCCAGGGCTCCACCGCCTTTGCCATAGGGGTTCCTTTAGCATCTCTAGTATTTCATTTATTTTCATGCCCCCGCGCCATCCGTTGCCCTCCACGCCCATCACCATTAAGGTCGGTTATGCTATCCTACTAATAAATAGAACTGCCCACGTTGATATAGCCAAGATATCGGAAACAGTAACGCATATTGGACTAGTTCCTGAGAAAAATTCAAAATATATATTAGTACAGAGCTTGAACCAGGGCTATGGCCTTCCATGCATATGACATAAGGGGAATAGTGGGCAAGGAAATAGATGAAAATTTTGCCAGGCGGCTTGGGGAAGCGTTCTCTGTCTACCTCGGTAAAAGGTCAAGGTTGGCCGTCGCAATGGATGTCCGAAATCAGAGCGATGAACTTAGCAGAGCCCTTATATCTTCGCTCGTCAGATCCGGCAATACAGTTGAGCGTTTGGGAATAGTGCCCACCCCGCTTTTCTATTTTGCGATAGCCCATCGAAGGTTAGACGGGGGGATAATGGTGACGGCCAGTCACAATCCTCCCGAATATAATGGGTTCAAGCTATGCAGAGAGGGGGCTTATATCGTTGCCGCCGGCATGGGGATGGAACGGCTCAAGAGTATATTCGATTCTGGAACGGAGATGCCGTCTGCCAAAGCCGGCGGAAGTACTGTGGATGTGAACGTGGAAGAGGAATACCTCCCTTACATATCTGAAAGGGTGCCACCTCTTGGGGGAATGAAGGTGGTGCTCGATGTAGGAAATGGAGCAACTTACAGGGCAGCTCGTCTAGCCCTGGAGGTGGTCGGAGCACGCGTGACTACTATAAATGACACACCCGATGGGTCATTTCCATCTCGTCCTCCTGAGCCAAAGGATGAGTCAATAGGGGCTTTAAAGCGGTCCGTTATCGACACTGGGGCAGCACTTGGCGTGGCCTTTGATGGCGATGGCGATCGAGCCCTTTTCGTAGATGAACGGGGCAAGACGTTGTCGGGGGACGTCGCTCTGGCGCTAATTGGAAGATATTATCTGGAGAGGAATAATTGGGCGGGTAGGATTGTTACTGAAGTGAATATATCATCCGCTACTCAATCGTACATGGCAAGCCTAGGCGGAGAAGTGATCGAAAGCCGTGTCGGCCATGCCTATATCATGGACACAATGATCAGGGAGGGGGCGTTGCTGGGAGGCGAAATAAGCGGTCATTATTATTTTTCCGACGTCTATGGACTGGACGACGCGCTGTTCGCCGCCATAGTGATGGCAGAAGTGATCAAGCACTATGGAAGGCCTCTTTCGAATCTGGCTGCAGATATACCGACACTTCCATCATCACCTGTGCTTGAAATTGATGTGCCCAGTGAATGGAAGGCCCAAATAATGGAGAACATAGGGAATAAGCTCACATTGGATGCCAGAAAGGTTAGCAAAATCGACGGAATAAAGGCCTACTTCGATGATGGGTGGGTGCTCATCAGGATGTCCAATACCATGCCTCAATTGAAAATTAGAGCCGAAGGGAGCGGAAATAAAAGGCTCGTAAAGCTGGCGACGGAGATGGTAAAGGAAGCTATGGACTCCATCCAATTGCCAAAATAGGATGTCGTTAATTAAAGCCTTTTGATCTAAATCGCGCTCGCTATTGGTTCATATCTGACTTCTTCCACATCCTTGGGTAGGTTCCAGCTTTCATTATGACCCTGTTGACCGTGGCCACGATCCCTCGAGGGGATTCCTCTATGTCGTGGGCATCCATTTGTGCGGTGGCCAAGGCTATTACTTCCCCCTTTTGTGTATAAATTGCCAGGGTATCACCCTTCCTGATACGCGGATCGAACCCTATTACCCCGGGTATGGCCAGGTACGCCCCCTGGCACAGCGACTCCACTGCGGAATCCTTGCAGACTATGGAACCAAGATGCGTTAGAGCTATTTCAATTGGCTTGACCGCGCTTCTAAGCGGCCCCTCGTCTCCCAGTCTTTCCAGCGCATCCTGCGCTATTCGTATATCGAGCAGTTTTACGAACCCCTGGCTTTCATCCAGGTCTGCAACGCGTGTGCGCCTTAGATCTATCATAGTAGCGCCCGTCTCAAGGACCTCACCTATATCGTATATCAGCTTCCTCACGTAAGTGCCGGCCTCGCACTTGATGGTAAGAAGGAAAAGTTGTTGATCAACCTCTTCAACATTTATTTCATAGATGTTCTTTATCCTTCTCTGTCTTTTGACGGCGGACCTCATTGGCGGCCATTGATATATAGGGCCTGTAAATTCTTTCAGGACACGCCTTACACTGGCTTCATCAATATTCTGGTGGACTTTCATAACGGCGATGTACGTCTTTGAACCGAGCAGCAGTGCGCCAAGCGCCTTTGTCGCCGAGTTTAAGCCTATAGGGAGAAGGCCTGATACTTGAGGATCTAGAGTACCACTGTGGCCAGCCTTTTCCGCCTTAAGCATGTGTTTTACCCAGGAATCCACCTGCTGGCTGGTTTGCCCAACCGGCTTATCAAGCGGTATGAAGCCGTATTCAAGAAGATCTTTTACGCTCCTGCCCTCAGGGGAGGAACCATAATTCAATTCCTCCTCCTCATCTATGAACTTGATCCTTTCGAAAAGCCTTTGTTTAAACTCTCCCATCTTCCTCATCGGATCAGGTTTATTTCCGCTTAAAAGCTTTTTATTGACTTTCAATTGACCTTTAGGGTAATTATACTTACATCCTTAAGCCGTAAACATGCTAAATATCAAATCTCGTTTTACCTATCCTGCCAGTAATCAGCGCTAGATCGGAGACGAGGGAGATAAACTTTATCTATA
>JAJYTP010000035.1 GCA_021792955.1 archaeon
TTAAATCATAAAGAAAAACTGGATTTAATTTATGATTATTGCAAAAATCTAAAAAGGCGTAGGAAGCGTCAGCATCATCAGACATTATATAACCACCTTCACTTATATATTTTAAAGCTAATTCATATTCTAACTTTTGCCAATAATACGTATGATCAGAATCATGTATAAATATATCGATAGGACCTATTTCTGTAAGCAGTTTTTCTAAGTGTTTTTTGTTTACTTTATTGAGGATTTTGAGTTGCCAATATCCCTTTAGTTCCTCAGGTATCAAAGAACCTACATTAGAACTTATATCGATTGAATATAGTTTTCCTTTACCGTTTTTTTTTGAGAGCACTTAAAAGGAAAAATGTAGAATGGCCATTTGCCACTCCAGTTTCTACTATTTTAATGGGCTTATATAACCGTACAAAAGAGTATAGTAAGAAAGATGATTCATTCTCTATCCTATGTCCTTCAGAATATTTTAACTTTTTAGTGTTGTATTCCCCTTTTAAAAACATAGAAAGACCATTGTATTCTATCTTAATATAATCAGGAATGCCATCATCAATAAAGGCCAGAATTATACCATTTGCGTTTTCTCTAGTATTTAGCATTGAAAACTCCTTAATAGGCGGAAAGATATGACTTCTGAATAAATTAAAAGTTATAGATTTAATAAAATAATCGATAGCATAATTAATAGTAATAATGATTCCTGATAATTTTATGCGTTTTACAGTTCTCTCAACCATGTGCTGCATGTTACTAATTCGCGACAACCCATATTTAAACGGTTCTTCCGGGTTTCGGGTGGGTAGTTTATTTAACAGGGTGAGGTATCCGGTACCCAGGTGGATTGGGCGCAGGATGCATATCTCTACGGACAGTTGTTGGGACTCGAATATTTATGGAAGGTAGCCAGAGTGACCTTGGACGTCAAAGGGCAAAGGGTGGACGTCTATCTCGAGCACGGTGAGGGTCTCCTCTGGCCCTGCCCGGTTTGCCAGAAGAAGTTCCCCGGTTATGATCACAAAGAAGAGAGGGTCTGGCGTCACCTGTGATGTGGACCCCTGTTTTTAGTGTATAAAAAGAATCCCTCGGGCCTCGGCCCGAGGTCTAAAACGCTTATCTTCCGGCGTAATCCATCTCTAACAGGGGGCTGGACCTGATAGCTCCGACCCCCTGTGGCCACAGGAGGTTGGACGAAATAAATGCAATTGTTGACTAGCGTAGGCTCTACCTTCGGGGAGGCCAACTACCACCTGCAGTTCACGCCCAAGTAAGTATAGGAGGGATGTCTTCCTGGACGAAGAGGCCAGGGCGCTCTGCAGGGAGAGCTTCAGGACGACGTGCGAAGGGCTCGGCATAGGCATGGAAGCCTGCGAGTTCGGGCCGGATCACGTGCACCTGTTCGTGAGCGGGTGCAGGAAGTACTCCGTGCCGTACATGGCGCAGAGGCTCAAGGGAGCGCCGGCCTACGTGATCAGGCATCAGCTCTGGGGCCGGGTGAAGGGTAAGCTATGGGGCGACTCGTTCTGGAGCGATGGCTACTTCTACAGGTCAGTCGGATCGACCACAGCGGAGACCGTGCGGTACTATGTCCAGAACAGTCAGAAGAAGAAGCACTGGTTGCCCCCGTTGCGTCCAGGACTGCGCTCCCACAAGGAGACGCCCGCGGGCAGGTAAAGCTGACAGATTTCAGCTAGACCCAACGGGCTTTAGCCCGTTGTAGTTCAGTGAAAGGCCGCCGTCAACCGGAAGCGCCGCCCCGGTTATGTAGCTTGAGTCATCTGAAGCTAGGAAAAGGGCAGCCCTAGCAACATCATCCGCACTTCCTATCTTTTCCAGTGGGACCCGCTGTTCTATCATTTTCCTTTTTTCAGGGTCTCTAAGTAACTCCTGATTCATTGGTGTATCAATGATGCCTGGCGCTATACAGTTGACCCTTATATGGTACGGCGCAAGTTCTAGAGCCGTTTCCTTTGTAAGCATAATTAATCCGGCTTTGGAAACATCATAGTGTAACTTTGTGCTACGCGGTATATAACCATGAATGGATGATATGTTTATTATAACACCGTTTATTCTTTTCCTTATCATTTCCTTAGCTACGGACTGGGAACATAAAAAGGCGCCACTCAAATTGACATCAAGAACCCTTTTCCAATCTTTCCTGCTCAAATCAAGAAAGGGCATGACTGTCTGAATCCCCGCATTGTTTACAAGTATATCAATTCTGCCATACTTCTTAATCACGCTTTTAACCATGGTTTCAACATCTATTTTTATGGAAACATCGGCCTTTATTGCAAAAGCTGATTCCCCAAATTTCATTGAAGCTGCAAGCGCGCCTTCATAATCCAAGTCGGCAATAGCCACATTGGCCCCTTCAGATGCAAAGGCCTTAGCGATCCCACTTCCAATCCCCCTTGCTCCACCCGTCACAATCGCCACCTTCCCGGCAAGTTTCATTTTGTATTACCCATTAACTGTTCTGGCCGCATTCAATTTGCATGCAATTATTTATATCTATTTCATTTTCGGCACAAAATACCTTAATCCCAGATATTTTTATATCATTATCATCCAAGTATTCTTTTACAAGTTCCAGTTCAGCGCTAGTGTTATCAATTATTTCTTTTTTCAAGAGACCGCAGAAATATTTTCTTGTTTTAATTTCATTTTCTTTTATACCTGGAGAACCTGGTTCTATAAGAAAGTTATATTTATCCATTTCTTTTTTAACTGTTATTCCAACTTCTTTTACAATATTTTTATAAAATTTATGGACATCACTTTTATCTTCTTTGATATTTTTATCATCAGATTCTTGCTTTAAAGCAGAGGTATCCCATTTAATTTCTTTGTCCAGTCTAAAAATTATATAGTTCTCCTCATCTTTTGATTCTATTCCAACCTTGTCTATTAATAAATCCTTGATCCACGCGTTGAGCTCGTTTTTGACATTCTTTTCGTCAGGCCTAGACGCCATCATGCCCCTTAATTTCTGTACATAAACATCTAATGATACATCCCTATATTTCCATGCGTCCATGGCATCAGCCAACTGTAAAATTGAGGCTAGAAGTTTATAATGTTCTATATCTTCATTCTCTTTAGGTATTATAAGCTTTAATATATCCTCAAGGCTAACAATTTTTTCTACAAAAACACTTTTATCTAATTTTTTCATTCTTTTTTGTCGATACCCTTTATCAAATACCATATCTTTGGGGTGGTACATGGCTATTGCTAGGATCAATTTGGCAAATTTGGTTAGTTTTGTGCTGTTAAATATTTGTTTTATCTTATTATTCAACTTAGTTATATCATTAATTTTACTATAATCTATATTTTCAATCTGGTATGAGTCCTTACTCTTGTACTTACCGAAAATATACCCGTACTGTTGTTTATTTTTATCCCAACAATCATTGCAGCTATTCCAGCTCTGTAATATTTGCAAATAGACTTTAATCAGATACCGTGGGTCCTTTCTAGCCAGATCAGACCCATGCGGAATTTCAGGATCAAACTGCCCCAGATCATGAATCATTGCAGCAAGCGTTATAAGCAATACATCTAATTCGGTGAAAGGTGTCCTGTTGAGCTGCATTATTTTATATGAAAACCATGTTACGTTTCTTATATGAGTAGAAAAGTGTTCTGTATAATATGGTAAACTTGCAAAATACTCCACATACATACGGTTTAAAATCTTTGCAAAGTTTTTCACTATAATTTGCACTTCCTTAGGCTCATTACTTAGCATCATCGGTATGAACTGATCCCACTTGTACTTTGCATTGTCTTCCCAGTTATCTATTTCATAAGTTAAAATCGGAGCGTAATGATATGGATATATCTTTACATTTGGCAAGTCTTGATTACTATGCACTGACGTGTGGGTCACACTATCTACTAAATATTCCTGGCTTACATCGTACCCAAAGCTCTTGTTCTGTTCGCCTTTTTTCAAATTGTTATAACAGGCATCCAAAGAGCCACGCAGGGGAGGGGATAATGCCGGCCGTTTATAGTGCCCTTTTATCAAACTATAGTTAGCAGCCAATTTCTTATCTCCAACAGATACAGAATATACTGAGCAATCAAACGGATCTCCTTTTATAAGTTTTCCAAGATTATCCAGATCTACCAAAAACATTTCCCTGTGTAGAAATTCTCTGCTGCTTTCATCAGTATCAAAGTCTAAAACCCTCAAATCTTCAGGACCGCTTATTAGTCCATCATTACCCAAATCAACTGTTATCATGCCTATAAGGTCAATGGCGCCATAAGCTGAATCTATTATCACTTTACCTTTGATTGGAGCTTTATTGCCGTTTTTCTCTGAAGGAAGTTTATCTTGAAATTTTTTCTCTAATGTAATAGTATCTTCGCCTAATGCCTCCATTATACCATCCACTTTTATTTCCTTTATTTCTTCATTATCATTTTCATTTTTTCCAGAATAATTAATTAATTTCTTCAGTTTATCATATTTATCTGGGTATGGGACTAGTATTTTTTCTTCTTTACCTATTTTTTCTTCTTTACCATAACCGCGTTTTTTTAAATATTCCTCAAACCTTTTTTCCTTTTCAAATTCAATATTAAAATGCCTTTTAAAATTCCTGTCAAATATGATCACCTCTTCGAGAAACTCTCTTCCTATCAGCAGGGTTGGGTCCATTAATTCCTCGACAGTCTCTGACAGGCCTGAAGCGGTAGTTAAATGCCCGCCATGCACTGATGCACTTTCATCTCTCCTTATCAACAAAACATATTCCTTACCATTTATCTTTAAAACCGTAATCGCACCGCCTGCCGCATATCTTATCATCTGCAGCTCGATCTGCTTTAAATCCCCATTTAGAAATTTTTTAATTTCCGCTTCTTGCAGGTTATTAACGCTTAGGAAATCTCTACACACGTTACAGCCTTTAATATCAGTGTAAATATGTTTACCTTCAAACAATTCCCTGCCATCCTGACTATCGGTATAATAATCCCCTAAAGGAGAAAGTCCTATCGTAGCGTTAATGACACTGCCATTCCTTTTTAATATACAATCAGGTAAAACTATCAATAATTTTTGTCCATTGGCATTTGAATTTCTAATATTTTCAAGAGGTTTAACAGACTTATTATCTCGAGCTGCAGCAGACTTTATGATTTCTTCAAATATTTCTTCAAATGGATTAGACGATGCATCCATAATTAATTATTATATTCAGCATTTAATAAACAATTCTATCGACAACTAAAAATCTCTTTTCTTTAAATTAATCTGTAACTAAAGTTTGGCAAAGTTAGCCGAGCCAGCTCTTTGACCTCACCAGTGGCTCGATTATAGTCTGGAATATGGTGTCTGCATTTAGCCCCTCCTTTGCCATTTCCGCTACATGCAGGACCAGGGAACGGAGCGCTTCAGTGTTTGCCAGCCTGCACTTCGAGCCGATCGTCCTGAGGTTGACTTTCAGGCCTTTCACGATGTTGCTGAAGCCAGAGCTTATCTGCATGATGGTGTCTGCGAGGAAGACCATGGCTATGTGGCGCTTTACGCCGCTCATCTTCCTCATCTGGCAGTCATCAAGCCCAAGGCTCTCCTTCGCATCTCTGTGGAAGCCCTCGATCGACCACCTTAGTGCATAGGTTTGAAGTACCTTCTTCGCCTCCCATATCCTCATGTTGCTCACGTAAAATGACGGCTTCCCGGCCAGCTCCCTGTTATCATATGAAATGACAAGCCTGACCTTGGTCCCGTTCAGGTGTACCATCCTCACCGAGGTGCAGTAAGCGTAGTAAATCCTCTCCTCCCCTTTCATTGAAGTGTATATTTTAACGGGCATGAACTTGTCCCTTGGCACGCCCTTTTCAAATTCAGCAAGCGTCATCTTTGTCCTGCTGTCATCAGAAATGACAAGCCTGGCGTTCTCTTCCTCAGTGACATAAGCTCTGATTCCAAGTTTTCTCATGTGTTCCATCTATAAGCTCTCTGCTGTTGTACCAGCTATCAAATACTACACAGGAAATTGGCAGGCCATAGCCTGCTGCCCTGCTTACAAGGTCCTTTGCTATCTCGACCTTTGTCCTGAACTCTCCTTCCTTGCAGTCATCCTCCTTCCTGTAAACGTCGAAGTCAAGAGGCAGGTGAAACTTGCCAGTAAAGTAGTTTGTGCTCACCAAGTTCTGCGCAAGCATATACTTTTTCTGACCATGGTCCCAGAAGTTGCCAACGCCCCACATGTGCTTCCCACTCTTTTCTATCAATGTATCATCTATTACAAGCGTGCCTCCCTTGATGTTTCTCCTATCAACTTCATCCTTAACCATCCTTATGGCCGATTGATGCAACGCATCATCATTCCACGTGGAATCAGTTACGAAGTTGTTGAGAGATGCCTGGTTCCTATAATCAAGGAATGGCCTGTTGATTGACGATACGTTCTTCCTCTCAGTTATAGTCATGAGGCCAGTGAGGTACCTCATGCAGTTGTCAGC
>JAJYTP010000036.1 GCA_021792955.1 archaeon
GGGGATCGGGGAAGCAATCATCTCTCCTCTTCTGTCATGGGATCCGGTATGAAGAATGGGGAGCGGCGCTGAATGGGCTTTAGAATTGAATTAACATTTTTTATTACCTTTTTCATTATTGCGGCCTTCCTAAGTGAGGAGTACATGTACGCTACATCGCTGGTATCGTTTGCCACAAGGATGAACACTTTACCCGCCATCCGCCTGCCAGTGCGTCCGCGCCTCTGTATGAACCTGATCTCTGACGGAACGGGCTCATAAAATATGACCATGTCAACCTGCGGGATATCCAGTCCCTCTTCAGCAATTGAAGTCGCTACGAGGCAGCTAAGGGCACCGCTCTTAAACGCATCAAGCGTCTGTCGCTGTACCTCCTGAGACATACCAACGTCAGCCTCCTTTGTGGCCTGGCCTACAAAACGCTCGCCCTTGATTCCCTCTTTGGACAACCTGCTGACCAGATATGATGCAGTATCCCTGTATTGCGTAAAGACGAGAACTCGCGACGCCGGTGTAGCTCCAGCCTTGATCAATGAAATAAGCGTCTTAACCTTTGGATGTTCGACATTACATGGTCCATAGAGCAATTCCTTGAACTTCCTGAACATCGGGTCAGCTTCAATGGTAGAATGCGCCCTCTTGTTGTCCTCACCCATCCTCTCTACGAATGGAATCAAAGTCTGAGCTCCCTGCGTTGTAAGGAGTTCGCGCATATGAAACAGGGTGAGCGCTATGGACTGCTGCTGGATTGCGGTAAAGTAGAACCCCTTCCCCTTAGCGCCGGCGCTCTGCAGCTTGCGCCTGATTTCATCCCCTGCCTCCAGCAGCTGCTTCCTGTAAACGTTTTTGGTCCTCAGGAAGTCATAATCTGCCAGCCATTTTAACCTTGTATCTAGCATGCCCCCGAGCAGGTCCATCAGCGGGCGGTAGGCAAGCGGAAGGTCCACCTTCTTCCATTCCACGGTCACGGGATTGATATAGCTTTTAACGTCATCGTCATCCTCTGATTTGTATATTATTCGCTCAATGAACAGGGAGTCACTTATCGCCTTCAACCTTTCTTTCATGGCACCAGGCGAGGCGGTCAGGCCTAGGATGATGGGATACGATGAGCTCTCCATATATCTCCTAGCTATTTCGGTGTACGCGTAGTCCTTGACCGCCCTGTGGCATTCATCGAATATTACAAGCGCGAACTGCTCCAGATCTATCCTGCCTGCTGAAAGGTCGTTTTGGACCACCTGAGGTGTCGCAAACATCAACCGGGCATCGCCCTTCCAGGCGAGCTCCCTCAGCTTAGGATGGGTCATCCCGGTAAGGAGCTTGAACTCCCGGTTTGGGAACCTGAACAGCCGGCCGAAGGTTTCCTTGTGCTGCTCGCACAGCGGCTTGGTTGGTGCCATCATCAGTACCCGCTTCCCTCTCTGGTTCAGAAGCATATATCCGGCTACTAGGGCGGCTATGATGGTCTTTCCAAGCGCGGTGGGCATCACGATCATGGTGTTCTGGGTTACTGCCTCCTTCGCGGCGTTGAGCTGGTATTCCCTTCTGTCCAGGCTACCATTGATCAAGAGAGGGTTGTCTTCCATCATTATACCACCATCATGCTGGAGCTGGCTCTTAACGCTTTCTGGAGGGACTGTTATAATGCTTCATGGCATGAAGCAATGGCAAAATGTAGCGGTTAAACCGCCATCCTGGCGGCGTTATACTGTTTCATTAAGCGCTTTCCTTAAAGCTTGGAGCGCCTCGTCAGATCTGACGATCGTTTCTGATCGGCTTGACATAACCTTAAGCTTGACGTACCCCTTTTCCCATTCATCCGGCAGTACCATGACGGTGACCACAGTACCTAACCTCTCTGCATCGGCCAGCTGCCTTGCTAGCGCGTGGCCATCCAGGTCTATCCTGACGGCCAGCCTTGCCTCCCTGAGTTCTTCGGCCAATTTCATGGCCTCATTTCCCATTTCCTTCGCGTATGCCACATATACACCACCCTTCTCCTCCGTCTCCTTCTTCATCGCCAGCAACAGCCTGTCAGCCCCCCCTGCCACACCTAGGGCGGATAGCTCCGGCCTGCCGAAGACGGCCGGCAGCCTGTCGAATTCACCCCCGCCGGCGAGGGCGTGAAGCGATGGGTTAAACTCATCAAACGCTTCAAAGACCACCCCCGTGTAGTAGTCCAGCCCCCTGACCACCTGCATGCTCACTTCATGTTTTACCCCCACCTCCTTTAATTTCGATGAAATAGAGGCCAGCTCATCTGCAGTCCCCTGTCCCGTTATGGACTCGATCCTCCCTATATCCCCCTCGATCCTCCCTATTTCGAAGGCATATTTTATCTCATCCTCCGAAAGTCCCCTGTGCAGGTACTCATCCACAAGTTCAGCCTCCTCCTTCTTGGCCATCTTATCTATGAGCCCGAACATGTAGCTTCTCTTTCTATCGTCGAACGCCTTAAGCGCATGGTCCAGCAACCTGCGATCCCCCACCTTGATGACGTAGTCCCTTATTCCAAGGTCCCTTAACATGCTGGCGGTAAACGCAATTACCTCCGTGTTGGAGAGGAGCCTGTCCCTTGCCCCGAATACCTCCACATCCCACTGATAGAACCATCTATACCTTCCTCTCTGCGGTTCGTCGTAGCGCCACATGGAGCTGAACGACCCAAGCTTGACCGGAAGCGGCATATCCCTCCTTGAACATACAAATCGAGTGATCCCCACGGTCAGGTCAAACCTGAGCCCCAGCTGCCTCCCGCCCTTGTCCGTAAACGCGTATATTTCGTCGGTCACTTCGTCTCCGCTCTTAGCCTTAAGGGTGTCCAGGAGCTCGAGGCTTGAAGGTTCCATCAGCCTTATGCCGTAGAGCCTGCAGTTGTCGGTAAACGTACGCCTTATGATCTCCAGCCTTTCGAATGTGTCCGGATCGTAATCACGGAGGCCCCTAACCAGATCCATCCTCCTTCACCTTTGCAGATGGAAGCTCTGCAAGGAGCGCCGAAAGCTGAATATCGGGATGAGCGCCACGCACCAGCCGCAGGTCATATTCAGCGAATATCTTGGCCAGTTTCGCCTTATCTACATCGGCCACCGTCATCGCCTCCGCGTACATATATTTCAGTATGTCATCCTCGGGCACGCCGTAGACCATCATTAGCCTGGTCAGGAGTTCGTGTGACTTCTTGAAATCTCCGTCCAGCGCCAATTTTGACAGCTCCCTGATCTCCTTAGTACGGGAGATGCCAGATATGGACCTTACATTTTCTGTGCTTACTTCGCCAACTGCAGCCGCCGCCTGAAGCTGATTTATGGCCAGCCTTAGGTCGCCACCGCTCAGTTCGTATATCAGCCCAAGCGCAGCAACATCATATTTAGCGTCTTCATTTTTGCATATGAATTCTAGCCTCTTTACCATATCCGCCTTTTCGATCTTCTTGAACCTGAAGATTGCGCACCTGCTCTGGATTGGCTCTATTATGGAGCTGGAGTAGTTTGCTATTATTATGAACCTTGAATGCGCCGAAGACTCCTCCATTATCCTGCGAAGGGCCGTCTGGGCTGATGATGTCATTTCATCGCCCTCATCCAATATGATGAGCCTGAACGGGATACCCTGAACCCTGTCCGCGAACATCGTAAAGGTCTTGATCCGCTCCCTCACTACGTCTATACCCCGCTCATCAGAGGCGTTAAGTTCCAGCGTGTAATTTCTCCATATATCCCCCATAAGCTGTTTTGCCAGGCATATGGCCGTTGTAGTCTTGCCGGTTCCAGGCGGGCCCGCAAAGAGGAGATGCGGCATATCTTCTGGTTTTTTAAGGAGACCGTTGAGCCGCTCTACTATATCGCCCTGATCCAGAAGCTCCGAGAGCTTGAGGGGCCTGTACTTTTCCACCCACATTACCTCCTGAGACATCCCTATCCGGCATGAATAACTTACAGCCTATTAATAAGTTATTGGAGGCGATGAAGGTTAGGTAACCATCCGGCCATTGAGTAGTGTATGAATATAATTTAAAACAGTATCTAGGTTACATATTCCAGCGACGCCCTTATTACCCCCATTATGTATATCTGCACCAGTTTGGATCTAAAGGGTAGGACAGCGCTCATAACCGGCGCATCCAGGAGGATAGGGAGGGCAATAGCCACACGAATGGCCAAGGATGGCGCAGACATAATTCTCCACTACATGTCATCGGCGGATGAAGCGACCTCCTTGCGGGAGGATCTAACCAAGAGAGGGGTCAGAGCTACCCTGTTGAAGGCGGACCTTTCGACGCCAGAAGGGATAGATCAGGTCCTTTCCTTTTCTAAGAGCTATGGCAGGGATATAGACGTGCTCATAAATAATGCGTCCGTCTTCAAAAAGACTACATTGTGGAAGGAGGAAGATATACCTTCAATGGCACCGGTCCTTCAGGCCAATGCGCTGGCACCCTACCTATTGACAGTGGGCCTGGCTGAGGGCGCAGGGCTCAAGAGGGTGATCAACATAACTGATGCCCTTGCGTGGCTACAGCGCAGGAAGGGTTACGCCTATTCCCTTAGCAAGGACCTCCTGACGCATATAACCTACGCCCTAGCGCTTGACCTGGCCCCCGGCGTAACCGTAAACGCCGTGGCCCCTGGCCCCATCCTTCCGCCTGAGGGAAAGGATTACAAATATCTGGACAGGGTGGCCGGGACCGTCCCTCTGAAGGTCCACGGCGGCCCAGCCGATGTAGTTAACGCCATCATGTTTCTCTTGGCCAGTGACTATATAACGGGACAGGTCATATATGTGGATGGTGGGGCTCACCTGTTGAAGGAGGGCATAATCTAATTGATTTCTAGGATAGTGATCAGGGATCTAAGCCTCTATTGTATAATAGGTGACAACGAGTGGGAAAGGGGGATAAGGCAGAACGTAATGGTGACCATTGAGCTGTGGGTGAACGTCGACAGGGCGTTGGTGAGCGATCAGATAGCCGACACCGTAAACTACAAGAAGCTTAAGGATAAGGTAGTAAAGGTCGTGGAAAGCTCCTCCAACAGGTTGCTGGAGGCCCTTGTGTACAGCATAGCGAAGATATGCCTCTCCGAAGAGAGGGTCGAGAAGGTAAAGGTTACAGTCGACAAGCCTGGTGCGCTCAGCTATGCTAGGAGCGTGGCCTTCGAGCTGGAAATGGCCAGGTAAACGGTGAAAATTGCCCACCTGCTTCCTATCGTTAGGATCGAACGTAAGACCCAGAGAGAACCTGAGCAGAGCTATCAGGGCGCTTGGTTCCCGGCTTGTGGTGACCGCCATTTCCACGGTCTACCTTACAGAGCCAATAGGTATGAATAATGCAGCCGCGTTCTACAACTGTGTTGTAAAAGCCGAGAGCGATAGCGATCCATATTTTTTGAAAACTTCCATACTGCGTGATCTGGAGGGCTCGCTTGGAAGGGTCAGGTCTACAGACAGGTATTCGGATAGGGTCATCGATATAGATCTGCTGCTCTACGGGCAGATGGTAATAGAGGAACTGAAGGTGCCCGACCCTGACATATTTGTAAGGCCCTATCTAGCATCCTGCATCTGTGAATTGGATGGGAGCCTGATCATCCCCGGCTCAGGCGTCAGGATCTGCAGTATAGCCAAGGAGCTTGGGTCGACAGGCATGAAACCGTTGCTGGGATTTACAAAAGACATGAACAGGGAGGCAGGCCTACTCTAGTGTAACAGCTCCTTAAGATCACGGTAGCTTGACCATCCTGACGCAGAAGCGTTGAAATTATGTATGCTCTCCTCGCTTACCACAGATATGTATACCCTAGTGCTCTCGTCCAGATCAGGATATCTGGTCATAAATTCTCTCGCTATTGACCTGTATATATCTTCAACGAATTTTGGGTTCTTCAGGGCTGAATATATCACGAATCCCTCATCCGACCTCTTCAACACGCTATGGGTTGAGCCGCTCATTGACTCGGATACCGCCGTCAGCAACTGTGGAATGGTTATCCTATTTTCTCCATGCAGGCTAACCAAAAGCGTAGCTTTAGCCCTCTGCATATGGGTAGGCATCAGGCCTGAAGTTTCAGGCCCATGTTCCAGCGCGGACCTCATGAGCTCTGCGCCACACGGACAGGTAGAGATGCCGGTGATTGTTACGCCTATGATCCTTAGCAATGTGCTTCTGGTCATCACCGCGCCGATCTTCACTCCAAAGTGTTCGTGAGACTCAAGCCCGCTAATGGGCGAGGATGATATCAGGTACCCATCTGCGCCGATCCTTATTCTGCTCTTCGTTGAATATTCATGGAGCTCCAGCAGCCTTTTCGCCATCGATGGGGCAAGTTCTTCAAGGTCAGCTTTGCCCTCACCTATGCGGTCAGTAACCCCTATCATAGTCCTTGACATGTTGATGCCCCTCTGATATGGAGGCAGGTCAACCATTACTGACACGCGGCCAGAAGAATATATTACGGGAGGCCTTGAGAAGGAGTTCAGAGGCAAGAT
>JAJYTP010000037.1 GCA_021792955.1 archaeon
CGAGAGGCTTTACTCAGACGATATGGTCATGATGGCCCTGCACAACCTGCACGTGCTTATACTGAGGAAGAAGGGGGTCAAAATATCCGATGCAACAGGGGATGGCACGGGCTACTCCCTGACAATCAAGAAGAACTATCTATGAATCATATGCCCAGAAGTTGAAGGACAAGGCCAAGGAGAACGGGGATAACAAAGGGGATGATGCCAGGCCAAGGAGGCTCTTCGCCTATGCCTTTACCATAATGGACCTGAACACCAGGCTGTACCTGGCCTGTGGGCACAGCCTCAGGTCTGAGAAGGAGGCGTTCGAAGGTGCAATGGCGATGCTGTCACATACCGACGTAGAGCTGAGCTCCATGAGGCTTGACAGGTACTACTCCTACCCGACTTATGTAAACGCCTTTGGTGGGGAGACTCGAGTGTACGTCATGCCGAAGAGGAACTCCACCCTGAAGGGCTCACAGAAGTGGAAGGACACCATGAAGGAGTTCATAAAGGACACCATGGGCTACCTTGAGGAATATCATAGGAGGAGCAACTCGGAATCGGGCTTGCTTTGCACAGGATAAGAAGCTGCTGGGCTGGACGGTCGCACAGAGGAGGGATGACAGGATCGGCTGCGCGCTGTTCTCCATGGAACTCTGGCACAACCTGTTCAACCTGGCATCGTAGAATTAAGTCCCACACCCTTGCCTACCACTTCGCTTAAATATGATCAAAGAGTACGGTAAACTATGAGCGAAAAGAAGAGTATAAGCGAGGGAAGGTTACAATATCATCTGAAGATGAAGAATGGTGATGTAGCGGACTATGTGCTACTTCCAGGTGATCGAGCCAGAGTAGATCTCATGTCGGCATACTTGAAGGATGTGACACTTAGCGGTAGCAACAGGGAATATCTAGCCAAGACTGGCTATTTCAACGATATAAAGGTGACTATAATGAGCACGGGGATGGGCTGTCCTGCCGCTGCGATAGCGATAGAGGAACTTGCAAATATAGGGGCAAAGGTGTTCATAAGGACCGGAAGCACGGGGGCGCTGCAGCCTGAAATAGATTTAGGGGATCTTATAATACCAAACGGTGCGGTTAAAAACGAAGGTACCACGCGCATGTACGAACCGGTGATAATACCGGCTGTCCCGAGCACCGATGTGCTGACCGCTTTGATTCGAGCTGCTGAAGATAAGAAAGATACGCTTGGCTTCAAATATCACGTTGGGATATCATCCAGTGACGATGCCTTTTACGCTGAGGATCAGAGATTTATCAGGAAGCTTACAGCCCTGGGCATCCTGAGCCTCGATATGGAAAGTTCGGCTATATTTACTGTCGCGCGATTGAGGAGACTGAAGGCCGGCAGCATTATGGCAGCGTCAGAGAACTTCTCAAGGAAGATCATGATTCCGGAACAGGTTCCGGAGCAGTTGAAGGAAGGGTGGAAGAAGGAAACCCAAGTGGCGCTTAGGGCCATCGAGATTCTAGAAAAGAGTAAGGGAGCACATACGCCAACTATCTAAGCCCCTATAATCTATCGCAGCCCTCACTAATCCTAGGGCTAGCGTGCTAAAGGAAAATCAATTCAGGATATCATATATTATGTTACCATCCGCATCAGCTGGTGCGGCTATATTAACCAAATAGGATATCGTCGGAGCTACGTCCCGGAGCTGCGGTCGCGCCCTTGAACCTTGCTTTATCTGGCTTCCGGAAAATATGGTAAATGAGTTATTCATAAATTCAGACCTGAAATCCTCGGGTAGATAGGTGGTATGGTGACCTGCTACATCATGCTTTTCTACAACTTCATTCCGCAGTCTTTCCTCAGTTATTTCATCAAACTTTAACGACCCAGCTGTTCCATCCCAGTTAGAATAGCTGTAGTTGAAGAACAGAAGTATATCACCGAAGCGGTCTTCAGCTCTTCCCCTGCTCCAGCTCCTTCTCTTCATAGCCAGCTTAATCACCTTCGAATTGTCATCCGGGTCCCTTATCGAGTAAAGCGCATCTATTGCCGCATCCATGACACTATCGTAATCCATTTTATCCACCGCGCCACCCTTTTCCCTCCCCCTTAGGTTTATCCATAAATGCACGGGGTCATGATATGGAAAAACAGAAGTCCTTGCGAGGTCCACGGTGAACTTACCGTTCCCCTTATCCTCGTATTTCATAAGGCCGGCTCTGGTGAGGGCTGACTCAAGCGACACGTACTTCCAGCACGGAAGTGCCGAGTGATCCGAGGTAATTATGACGGGCGCCTGCCGATCCCTATCCTGGACTAGGCCACCCACCATCGAATCAACTATCTGGTATGATTCCCTATAAACCCTTTCTACCGCAGCGGCCTTCTTCTCATCGTACTCTGGATTTTCCCTGTCAAGCAACGCCAAGTAAGTATGATTTATGGAATCAATTAGATGGTAATGCATTATCAGGCCGTCATAACCACCGTTCTCACGTAGAGCCGCGGCGGCCCTGACGAACCACTCAGCATGCATATGCGCATGTTCCAGCTGAAGCTCCGGGCTGAGGTTAGTGGGTCCGTATGCCCTTTTAGGGTCTGAGATGAAAGGCGTATCCAGTCCCTCAACCCAAGGCCCAGCCACTTTGCAGATCATGTCCTCCGTGCCGGCTGGATAAGCCCAGCCGGAGACCTTAAAGATCTGTGTAACATATATGGTCACCTCCTGTTGCCCTGAGCTCGATTTCCTCAATCGTTCCAACTTCAACTTGTAGGTCGCCTTTTCGCCTTTGTATATTATAAAAACCCAAGGTGACCACTCACCCTCCCGTAACACCAACCCACTATCCGATATACCATTCCCATGCAAAAGGATGGATTGCCCATCTGCGCTTATTTCCCCCGCGATCAGCTGGCCTCCTAAATCTATGGAGACCGTGGACTTGGAACCGGCACCTCCAAGGTTTATCTTTTTATAATCGGGCTTATCTCCTTTGATCCAGTTTTCCATTGACACGGGTTCGACTGTTGAAAAGATCTGAGGCTTGTATAGCCTCCATTGGCCTCCCCCAGGGGTCATTCCCCCTATTACGAACCCTTTGTGCAACTGGGATGGCCACCCGACGGGATAGTTTAGAACTGCTGGCTTGAGGCCCTCCCTTTCCATGGTAGTCCATAGAAACTCTGCCTTGCTGAAGCTGGACTCCTGCGTCCTCCTTACATACTGACCTTCCTGAGGTTGTTCGCCAAGCAAATGAGTTGAAAAGCTGATTACGCCGTGGGTAAAGGAGGAAGCGCCGCTCATCAAGGTAGACCAGTTGGTAGGCGTATCAACTGGTATTGATGGCACCGTATCTAGCAGGGTTCCTTCATCTATCAATTTAGAAATATTTGGTAATAGCCCTTCCTTGGCATATTTGCGTATAAAGGAACCCATTCCGCCGTCGACGCCAATAAAATAAAACTTGACCATACCCATCGTGTGTGGAGGCCAGTATTTATAGTCTATTTACAGCCTAGTAAAAATTGATTTCGTTAATCACCAGATAGTTTCCCATTAAAATTTAGTGTTCAGATGGAGGCCAGGGTGAACTCGATCCTTTTATTGTGCTTCCCCTTGCTTTCATAATTGATAAACTTGACTTCTCCCATCTCCTTCGTATTATTGAGATGCGTTCCACCGTCCATCTGCTGATCCAGCCCCTCTATTTCCACAATCCGGACCACTTCTAGCCTGTTGAGCAGTTCTTCCCCTGGCTTGGTCCGGGCTAGACCTTCTATCTTCTTGGCTTCTTCGCGTTTTACAAACTTCACCAGTATGGCGTGACCCATTAGCGCCTCCTGATTTGTTTCAGCCTCTAATTCCGGAAGCATATCCCTCCCAAGCTCAGGCCAATCCACGTCAAACCTGGCCCTGTTATCATATATCTGACCGCCTGTCAAGAACGCTCCGTTATGTTTTCTTTTCACTATCGCATCTATAAGATGCACCGTCGTGTGAAGCTTCATGTGGGCGTAACGCCTCTTCCAGTCTATCTCGCCCCTTATGACGTCCCCAGAAGCAAGCCCTGCTGGATTTTCAATATAGTGAAAAATTACATCATCCGCCTTTTCAACCCTCAAAACTCTGATGGACTTCCCATTGGGCATAACTATGACCCCCGTATCGCAGGGTTGTCCGCCCCCGGTAGGATAGAACGCCGTCCTATCCATAATGACCTTTATATCACCGCTGACACCAGAGTCAATGACCGTTACTGTAGCATCGAAGCTTTTCAGGTATGAATCAAACAGGTATAACATCCCTTCATACATGTCCAGATCGCTTCTGATGAGCTATCATCATCCTACCACTTTATATCCATGACGTTCTGAAACCTGAGAGCATCGAGCAGCCCCTCTGCGTAGCTGCTTTCAACTAGAGCCAGCTCATCCTTCCCCTGATTGAGAAATGTTTCTGCATCATCAAGATAAAGCCCCACGTTTTCGAGCAAAGATGTGAGACCAAGCCCGGCGTTTGCCCTGGCATATAAAAGGGCGCTCTTTGTCTTGGCTATCGTAGCTTCCGCTCTAATATGGGCGGTGGACCTCATCTCCCTCCCCATCAGCTCTCCTACTTCTTGGTTAACATTGCAAACCCTTTTCAGAATGTCAAGTTCTGTAAAGTGCAACCTTGCCGGTATCACCATGCTGTAAGGAGGTTCGCCGAATTTCAGCCCTGACAGCTTGGAAAGGGTATCAACCCAAATTTCCTGGGTTGGACGGCCCATCCTGCTGGAAACTATAGCCGGAAGATCTGGGGTAAAAATACGTTCACCAGACGGGACATCTAGGCTCATGAGCATATCAATGGCCATGTTGGGCGTAATCGACCTGTCTCCGTTACCGTCAGAACCCATCAGAAGAATGGAGTGTTTACCGGCCAAGTACGCGCCCTTAACTCCTGCATATATCGGGTAAAGCGCATCCGGCGGGGATTTCATCACGGTCCCAACGAAACCTATCTTATATATATGCAGCCCCAGTTCCCCCAATAACACGTTAAGGAAGCTCGAAGAATAATGGACCACCACCTTCACACCGGACCTGATACAGGCATCCCTTAGCGACTGATGTGTAGTAGCTATGAACGGATCGCCACATGTAAGAATGCCCACTGAGCTGGCACTGGACTCCCTGATGATCCCTTCCACATCCTCCAACATCGTCCTATCGCTATTTACCGCTGTAGGAAATATAGCACGAGTCCTTTCCAAGGCGTCCGCATCCCACTGAGTCGTATAGATATCTATCAATATCTTATCGCATCCCTTAAGATCTGCCATCCCAGCGAGCGTAATGGTCTCCGGAGGGCTAACTCCACCACCAACTATTATTAGGACCATGCTTGCGATCGACGCTACCCGTTAATATCCTTGACGAAATGCCCATCATAACAATTTACCGCGCTCCTTTTATAATCCAGTTGATTCTAGGGCTTATCCGGTGAATTAAAACATGAAACTGGCGATTGCTGGCATGGGCCCGGCTGGAGCCTATCTTGGCGCCTCCATGAGCGGCAGGGCCGATATTGAAATCTATGAAATGCAGACCGAAAAGAATTTCTCGTCCATATGCGCCTGGGGGACAGGGTCCGGCGGCATTGTAGAGTTGACCAGAAAGGTTGGGCTCAACTTCGATGAATATATCCTGTACAAAAGCAAGCATACGTATATTGAAATTGGCAAGAAGCTTCTTAAGGCCAAGTCAGATGGGCTTGCTACATTTGATAAGCCGCGCCTGCTTAAGGACATCACTAAGGGTATAAACGTACATTATAACACTCGGGTGTTCCCTGGCTACCTTGAAAGCCGTTCCTCAATAGCAATTGATGCTACCGGTGTATACAGGCGGCTTCTCCCCCCGTTAAAACAGGACCTTTTGCTACCCACAATTCAATATAAGGTCAGGTTCAACGAAATGCCCTACGACGACTTCTTTGTAAGCATCTTCAAGAATTACGGCGGTTATCTCTGGTTTTTCCCCCTTGGGGGCAATACCGCATTTGTTGGAGGGGGGGATATGTTCAACACGCACGAACCGGAAGTGATGAACTTTATCAAGAAGTTCAGGGGGGAAATACTGCCTAACAGCCGCAAAGGAAAGGCCATAAGGTTATTACCACCTTCCATGGCCACACCTCATTATTATATGAATACGATAGGAGTGGGAGAATCCGTGGGCGCGGTCTTCCCTCTGGTTGGCGAAGGTATACTTCCTAGCATGCTAACCGCAGATATGTTAATGCGGACCGATTTTGACAGGTATTCCTACTCGTCAACCCTCAAGAAGACATTCAAGGCATACGAAGATGCTTACAAGTTCATCCTGCACAAGAGCAAACACGTCTATGGTCTTATCGATACCGTCATTTTCAGTTTGGGGCTCTTTAGATATATCAGGTTAAATAGCAAATATAT